>NZ_JBEYCG010000001.1:280754-953837 GCF_040632645.1 Nocardia sp. NPDC019219
ATAGCGGCCGACATGAACTGCCCTCGCGCGTAGGGACGCTCAGCTGACAGGCAGCGGGGCCCGGTCGGCGCAAGTCACGACACCCGCCACGCCCGCAATAGCGGCCGACATGAACTGCCCTCGCGCGTAGGGACGCTCAGCTGACAGGCAGCGGGGCCCGGTCGGCGCAAGTCACGACACCCGCCACGCCCGCGATGGCGACCGACATGAACTGCACTCGCGTGTGGGAACGCTCAGCCGACGGGCAGTGGCGCCTGGTCGGCGCGGGTGATGTTCACGTTCCCGGTGCGCAGGTAAGTGAGCACCGCCTCGTCCACCGCGGGGTTGCCGCGACCGAAGGTGCCGTGGTCGCCGCCGTCCACGACGACCAGCCTGCCGCCCAGCGCCGCGGCCATCGCCGGGCCGCCTTCGTACTTGGTCAGCGCGTCGTGCTTGCTCTGCAGCACCAGCGGCGGGGTGCGCAGCCCCGCGCCGGTGATCGGCACCGGCTTGGTCACGGGTTTCCAGGAACCGCAGGCCATTCCCGAGCGCACCAGGTCGGCGCGCGCGTCCATGGCGTTGCCGCCGGAGGCGATGGTGCCCGCCGCGGCGCCGAGCAGTTCGGGCCTGCCCGGCACGGCGTTCTCGTTGCAGGTGATCGCACTGAACACGAACCGCCCGGTGGGGTCGGTCGAAGTCGCGCCCTCGATGGCCCGCAGGCGCTGCACATTCGCCGGGTCGGCCGCGGCGTCGGCCATCGCGCGCGCGAAGGTCGGCCAGAAGCTGCGGGTATAGGTGGCCACGGTGGTCGCGCCGAGCAACGGCACCTGCGCGGAGACACCGCCGCTCACCAACGTGCGCAACAGATTCTGCAGTTTGCCGAGCTGCTCGACGCTCCCGGTGTAGCCGTCCCTGGCGATCTCGGCCAGCGGTTCGGGCAGCGCGCCGGGCAGGTCGGCGATGCTGGCGGGCGGCGGGGTCAGATTGGCGTACCAGCCGCCGCCCTGGGCGGCCGCCAACCGCACCCAGGTGCGATAGACCTGCAGAGCGGTGTCGCCGAGGTGGTAATCGTCGTCGTGTTCGGCGATCCAGGTGAACAGGTCGTCGAGGCGTTGTTTGCCCGCGACCTGCTGCTGGGCGAATTCCTCGGTCCACACCCAGTCCGGGTTGACGTTGGAGTCCAGGATCATCCGGTCCACCCGCTCGCCGAACAGCGCCGCGTAGACCGCGCCGAGGTAGGTGCCGTAGGAGGTGCCGAGGTAGCCGATCCGCTCCAACCCGAGCGCGGCGCGTACGGCGTCCATGTCGCGCGCGGTGTTCTCGGTGGTGATCGTGTCCAGGTACCCGGGCTGCGCCGCATCGCAAGCCTTCTTGATCTCGTCGCGATTGCCGCCGCCCAGCGAGACCTGTTGCCCCGGGCCGTCCTTCGAACTCGTCCCGCATTCCAGCGGCGTCGCCCAGCGCAATCCGCGCGGCTGGACGGCGATCCGGTCGTAGTGCTCGGCGAGCGCCGCGGGAAGCACCTCCACCCGACGCGCCCAGAAATCCAGCGCGTCCGCACCGGGGCCGCCGGGATTGGCGAACAGGACACCCTGCCGCTCGCCCGTGGCCGGGATCCGGCTGACGGTCAACTCGATCCGGGCGCCGTCCGGGTCGGCGTAATTCATCGGGACGGAGACCACGGCGCAGTGCACGCCCCGATCGGCGGTCACGGACCCCGCGGGACACCGGCCGAACGCCACCGCGGGCGCGGCTTCCGCGCCGCCCGTGGCGATCGATCCGCCGAGCAGGCCCGCGGCGACGACGGCGGCCGCGACCCGCGAAACCCGCGGTGTTCTCGTCATGTTCGTACCTCCCCGAGCCTGCCCGCTCGCGCACGACGACGGACCCGACCAAGAGCATTCTGCGCAGGGCCGCCGGGTCAGACAAGTCGGTGGCGGGATTCCGCCCGGTCCGGAGCGTGATTTACCGGGAAACCGGGGCACAGAGTAGCGTCGAGCCATGTCGACCGAGGTCAACAACAACACCGCACTGGACCGTTTCGAGATCTACGTCGACGGTGCGATCGCCGGCTACGCCGAATACCAGGACACGGCGTCCGAGCGCGCGTTCGTGCACACCGAGATCTACCCGCGCTACGAGGGCCAGGGCTACGCGCGGTTGTTGGTCGAGACGGCCTTGAACAGCACGCGCGACGACAAGCTCGGCGCGCTGCCCATGTGCCGGACCGTCCACCACTTCATCGAGACCCGTCCCGAATACCTCGGGATGGTGCCGCACTGGGCGCGCGACCGGCTGAATCTGCCGCAGTAAGGCCGTCAGTACGCGGCGACGGCGGCGTCGAGCGCCTTCTGCAGATCCGCGCGCACCAGCCGGGCGATGTCACCGGGCCGCGGCGGCAGCTCGAGCACCGGGACGCCGAAGTGGAAGCTGGCCCCTTTGGCCTCCTCCTTCGTCGGCGGCACCGAGGGATCGTGGCGCGGCCCGTAGCTCAGCGCCATGGACACCAGCACGGGCTCGGCGCCGAGCTTCATCGCCCGGAACGCGATGTGCCCGATGCCGCTGCCCACCGCTTGCACGCGGGCCGGATCCACGTCGTTGCACGTGCCCTCGGGGAAGACCGCGATGCCGTCGCCCCTGGCCATCCGCTCCGCGCAGACGTCCATCATGCGCTGGCCCGCGGCGTTCACCGCGCGGATGCCGTGGTCCTTGCCGCGGAACACCGGGATCCCGCCCATCATGTCGATCTTGCGCCGCTGATCGGGATCGGCGAACAACTCGTCCTTGGCCAGCACGCGCACCCGGCCGATCACCCGCCGTAGCCCGCTGCGCCAGGCGGCCGCGGCCACGGTGTAGGGATCGCTCTCGGAGAGATGGTTGATCGCGATGAGCAGCGGCCGGTTCTGCCTGATCGCTGTGCGGAGCGCTGCGCGCGCGCCCTCCGCGTAGGTGACGCGGGGATGGTAGCGGCGGCCGAGAATGGCGTAAGCCCCCCAAGCCTGTAGGCGATTCTGGCGATGATCGCGATAGAAGTCGTACACGGTGTCGCTGTTCTCGAGGCGCACCTCGGGCGGTTCCATGACCTGGACTCTACGATGTCGCGGCGACGGGGCGACGGGGCGTCCGCCGCCCGCTCGGCAAATCCGGAACGCAGAAGTCGGCCACAGAAGGCGCAATCTGAGCGAACAGCTGCGATGATGTCGGAGTGGCACGCGCAGAAGACCCGGACGATCGCAAGACTCGCGGCGGGCACAGTGGCCGCAGGCGACGTGAATTCCGGCACGGTGACCAGGTGGTTCGTGCCGGGACGCTGCTGGTGTCGGCCACCGAACTGGTGGAACCGACCTTCCGGCGCACCGTGGTCTACATCATCGAGCACAACGAGGCGGGCAGTCTCGGCGTCGTGCTCAACCGCCCGAGCGATACCGCGGTGCACGAGGTGCTGCCGCGCTGGACGGACGCGGTCGCGGCGCCACGCACGCTGTTCATCGGCGGCCCGGTGAAACGGGACGCCGCGCTGTGCCTGGGCACCGTCCGGGTGGGCGCGCGGATCGAGGGCGTCCCCGGCCTGCGCCGCATCGACGGACGCGTCGTCCTGGTGGACCTGGATGCCGATCCCGAGCGGGTGGCCCCGCTCGTCGAGGGCATCCGGATCTTCGCGGGCTACGCGGGCTGGACCTTCGGCCAGCTGGAAGGCGAACTGGAGAACAACGACTGGATGGTGGTCTCCGCACTGCCGTCCGACCCGATCAGCAGCGGCCGCGCGGACCTGTGGGCGCATGTGCTACGCCGCCAGCCGCTGCCGCTGTCCCTGCTGGCGACACACCCGATTGAACTCGAACGCAACTGAGCACGTGTACTCCTCGAAGGGACCGAAGGAGACACGATATGAGACACGACAACTGAACCGGCAAGAGCATGGGTGACTTGTCGACTGCGCCCACCGACCGGCCCCGCAACTCGAGCGGAGAGGTACCCAGTTGTGCGCAACCTAGGCGGCCAGACAGGTCGACCCGACGATCGGTCCGAATTGCTGCGGGCTCTCTATCGCGAACACGCCACCGCGCTGTGGCGGTACACGCTCGGCTTGGTACGGGATTCCGGACGGGCGGAGGACATCGTGCAGGAGACTTTGCTGCGGGCCTGGCAACGGCCCAACGTCTTGGACCAGTCCACCGCGTCGGCGCGAGCGTGGCTGTTCACCGTGGCGCGCAATCTCGCCGTGGATGAGCATCGCAGCGCCCGCAGCAGGCGCGAGGTCCGCACCGACAGTCCGCCCGAACAACCGGCCCCGGACCAGTCCGACCGCGCGCTGGACAGCTGGCTGGTCGCCGACGCGCTCGGCAGGCTCAGCGCCGATCACCGCGAGGTGATCGTGCGGGCCTACTATCGCGGACTGTCCACGCACCAGATCGCCGAGGAACTCGACGTTCCGCCGGGCACGGTGAAGTCCCGGATGCACTACGGTATGCGCGCATTGCGCCTGGCACTACAGGAGATGGGGGTGACGAACCAGTGACGGAGATCACCGACGACTACAGCACGTGGGACGCCCCGTACGTGCTCGGCTCCCTCACCCGCGAAGAGCGCCTGCAGTACGAGAGCCATCTCGCCGATTGCCCCGACTGCCGCGCGGCCGTGGCCGAACTGGCCGGGCTGCCGGGAATGCTCGCTCTCGTGGACACCGACATCGCGAACGCGATGATCGAGCCGCCCGCCCACCCCGGCGAGCCTGCGCCGGAGTTGCCTCCACCACCGCCGATGCCCTCCCTTCCGCCACCCGCGCGACTCGCCGACGCGGCCGAACGCCGCCGCAGGCGCAGCGGGTGGACGTCGGTCGGCATCGCGGTGGCCTCGGCCGCGGCGGCGGCGGCGATCGCGGTCCCGATCGCCGTCTCGGTGTCGGGTTCGAACGAGTCGACCGAGCCGGGCACCAGCGAGCAGGCGTTCGTCGAACGCCAGATGACTCCGGTGGAGCCGACGCCGGTCTCGGCGAGCTTCAAGCTCGTCCCTGCGGGCGACCGGACGCGAGTGGTGATGACCTGCAGCTACCCGCCCGGCGAACAGCTGCGCTACAGCACCGAGCTCGCGTTGTACGTCACCCGCACCACTGGTCAACAGGAGAAACTCGACGCCTGGCCCGCGGGCCCCGGGACCGAGCTGACCATCGACCGGACCATCGACGGCGCGCCCGAGCAGGTCCGCGCGGTCGAGATCCGCGCGACCAACTCCGGGAAGGTGCTGCTCACCGGCACGGTGTGACCGATCGGACGATCCCCCGCGGGCACTGCTCGCGGGGGATCGCCTGCGCATGACTCGCTCAGCGCGTCCGACGCCGGAAGATCGAGGACGACCACAGGTAACCGACCACGGTGAGACCGACGCACCAGACGATCGAGATGATCGCGTTGTCGCCGATCTCGGTGCCCATCAGGAGACCGCGGATGGTCTCGGTGAACGGGGTGAAGGGCTGGTACTCGGCGAACTGACGCAATCCGGCGGGCATGGTGTCGGTGCCGACCAAGCCGCTGCCGAGGAACGGCAGCATCACCAGCGGGAAGGGCGTGTTGCTCGCGCTCTCCGGGTTCGGCGCGAGCAGGCCCAGCGCCACCGACAGCCAGGTGAGCGCGAACATCACCAAAGCGAGCAGGCCGAACACGGCGAGCCACTCGACCGGGTCGGCGTTCGGGCGGAAGCCGATCAGCAGTGCGACGCCCGCCATCGCGGCGATGCCGGCCAGCGCTTGGATCAACGCGCCGACCACGTGACCGGTCAGCATGGCCGACTGCGCGATGTCCATCGTGCGGAACCGGTTCACGATGCCTTTGGTCGTGTCGGTGGCGACCGACACCGCGACCGAGACGGTCATGTACGCCGGAATCATCAGCAGCATGCCCGGTGCGAGATAGTCGATGTAGTTCCCGCCGGAGGACTTCTCCAGCGCTCCGCCGAAGACGAAGTTGAACACCAGCAGCAGCACGGTGGGCATCACGATGACGCCGAAGCTCAGGCTCGGATAACGCTTCGCGTGCAGCAGATTGCGCCGCAGCATGGTCGCCGAATCGGCGAGGGCGTAGGACATGCTCATCGCACGGTTTCCTTCTCGGTGGTGGGGTGGCCGGTCAAGGTGAGGAAGACGTCGTCGAGGTTGGGGGTGTGCACGGCGAGGCCCTCGACCTCGATCTGCTCGTAGTCGAGCCGATCCAGCACGGAGCGCAGCGATTTCACGCCGCCGTCGCTGGGCACCGCGAGGGTGAGGTTCTCGTCGTCGTCCGACGCCGGGGCGGCGACGCCGAGCGCGTCGGCCGCCGCCGCCAGGGCCGGGCGATCGGCGAACTCGAGGCGGATGTGCCCGCCCGGCACCAGGCGCTTCAGTTCCGCCGCGGTGCCTTCGGCGACGATCCTGCCGTGGTCGAGCACCGCGATGCGGTCGGCGAGCTGGTCGGCCTCCTCCAGGTACTGGGTGGTGAGGAAGACCGTGACGCGGTAATCGTCCACCAACCCGCGGATGATGTCCCAGATCGCTCGCCTGCTGCGCGGGTCGAGCCCCGTGGTCGGCTCGTCCAGGAAGATGATGCGCGGGTCGCCGACCAGCGTCATGGCCAGGTCCAGGCGCCTGGTCATGCCGCCGGAGTAGGTGGCCACCGTCTTGTCCGCCGCGTCGACCAGGTCGAAGCGCTCCAGCAGGCTCTCCGCCAGCCTGCGGGCGTCCCGCCGCGGCAGATGGTGCAGATCGCCCATCAGCAGCAGGTTCTCCCGGCCGGTGAGCAGCTCGTCGACGGCCGAGAACTGGCCGGTCACCCCGATCCGCGCGCGCACCTGCTTGCGCTCGGCGGCCAGATCGTGGCCGCCGATGCGGATGTCGCCCGCGTCGGGGGTGATCAACGTGGTCAGGATCTGCACGGTGGTGGTCTTGCCCGCACCGTTCGGTCCGAGCAGCGAGAAGACCGTGCCCTCGGGGACGGTGATGTCTATCCCGTCGAGCACCACCTGCTCGCCGAACGATTTACGCAGGCCCCGCGCCGAGACGGCGGGCGTGCGATGGCCGTTCACCATGGTCTTTCCCTTCTGAGATACATGCGACTATGCGAATTCGGGCATGTGTAGTTCACACCGCCCCCTCGGGGATGCGGTGCTGATCGATTCGGTTGCGGCGGTTAGATGTCCAGGTCTTCGATCTTCGGCCCCTCGGCCACGTCGACCACCCGCCGGTAGAGCTTGTCGGGCAACTGCCCTTTCAGTTCGTCGAGGGAATCGACGACGACGAAGACGAAGTCACCCCAGTCCTGCTGGCCGACGCCGAGCAAGCGGCGCCAGCTCTTCGGGTCCCGCCAGTCCTTGAGCCACTTCGCACCCACGTCGGCCGGGTATTCGTCCCAGTTCGAATACTGGGCGTGCATCACGAATTTGCCCTTGCGGCTGCGATACACCTGGACGTGCTCGATCCGCGTATCGTTGACCTCGTGCCACTCCCCTAGCAGGGTGCCGGAGAAGCGGACCTGACGCACGCCGTCGCGACCGACTTTGAGCACGATTTCGTCGTAACCCTCCAGGCGGCCCTCCTCGAGTTCGATGAACCGGCGCAGCGCCGTGACCACCGCCCCCGAGAGGTTGCCGCCGACCAGTTCCTGCGCGCGCTGGAAGAGCGGGAGGTCGTCGTCGGCAACGTAGATCGTCTTGTTGGGCATACTCCGACTATACGTAGATGTATACGTACACGCAAGCGGGGCGCCATATCTTTCGGCCCGCCGTTGAACCGTCCGGCGGCCGGGTCCGTATCACTCCTGTACGCAGTCGATGTTTCGTCAGCGGAAAGGAGCACGGATGCGGACTCGGGTGGTGGACCATCTGGTGCGAGCGGTCTCGGCGTTGGGCGTGCGCCACATCTTCGGGGTGGACGGCGCCAATATCGAGGACCTGTACGACGCGATCTTCGACGCGCCGGAGCACGTCACCGGAGTGGTCGCCAAACACGAGTTCTCGGCGGCCACCATGGCCGACGGGTACGCCCGCAGCACGGGCGGACTCGGCGTGGTCGCGGCGACCTCGGGCGGCGGCGCGATGAATCTCGTTGCCGGACTGGCCGAATCGTTCGCCTCGCGGGTGCCGGTGCTCGCACTGGTCGGCCAGCCTCCGACCGTCCTGGAAGGCAACGGCGCCTTCCAGGACACCAGCGGACGCGCGGGCGCGATCGACGCTGTTCGCTTGTTCGGCGCGGTCAGCACCTATTGCGCCCGCGTGGAGGCCGCCGCCGATCTGCCGGATCGGCTGGACCGGGCGGTGCGGGCCGCCCGGCGCGGCGGCCCGGCGGTGCTGCTGCTGCCCAAAGACGTGCAGCAGGCGGACGCGGGCGACCTGGCGCCGTGGCGCCCCGCACCGCGGACGCATCGGTCGGACGAAGCCGGGATCGCCCGCGTCCGCGCCGCGCTCGACTCGGCCCGGCACACCGGCAAGATCGTCGTCATCGCCGGCGATCAGGTCGCGCGCGACGACGCGCGCGCCGAACTGGCCCGCCTGGCCACCGCCCTGGACGCCGCGGTGGGTGTCGCGCCGGACGCGAAAGACACCTACGACAACACCGATCCGGCCTTCTGCGGTGTCACGGGCAGCATGGGTCACCCGGAACTGGCGGCGGCCATCCGGTCCTCGGCCTTGTGCCTGCTGGTCGGCACCCGGATGCCGGTTCCCGCCCGCGCGGGCTCGGAGACCGCGCTCGCCGAACGCACGGTCGCGAGCATCGGTGTGGCGCCGCCTTTCCTGCCCGCCATTCACGCCACCAGCACCGATCTTTCGTCCACGCTCGCGCAACTCGCCGACGAACTGGACGACGGCAGCACCGGATCCGAACGCGTGCGCGCGGCGCAACCGCTGACCTCGCTGCGCGTACCCGCCTCCGCCGGTCCCGGCCTGCGTTATCGGGAAGCGGTCGAGACGATCGACGCGGTATTGCCGGACGGCACCGATGTGTTCGCGGACGCGGGCAACACCGGCGCGGCCGTCGTGCACCATCTCCGGGTCCCGCGGGACGGGCGGTTCGTGGTCGCCCTCGGCATGGGCGGGATGGGGTACGCGTTCGGCGCGGGCATCGGGTCCGCCTTCGCGCGAGCGGACGGCGTCCGCCGGACGGTGGTCATCGCCGGTGACGGGTCGTTCTACATGCACGGCATGGAGTTGCACACCGCGATCGAGCACGCCCTTCCGGTCACCTTCGTCGTGCTGAACAACAACGCGCACGCCATGTGCGTGACCAGGGAGCAGCTGTACTACCGGGATCGCTACAGCTTCAATCGGTTCCGCCCGGCCTACCTGGGCGCGGGCATCGCCGCGATGTTCCCCGGCCTGCCCGCGTTCTCGGTGCACACCGTCGGCGATCTCGCCGCCGCGCTGCGGCACTGCCTGGAAACCGAGGGACCGTCGTTCCTTTCGATCGAGTGCGATCCCGACGAGATCCCGCCGTTCCTGCCGTTCCTGACCACCGTGGAGCGAACCCGCAGCCACAACTGAACGCCCCGCACAACCCGAAGGAGTACCCCGTGACGACAAGTTCCCTCCCTGCCCTCAGTGACATCCCGGAGCAGGCCGTGCCGGGCGTGCTCCGCATCGAGAACTCCGACAAGGACGCGACCACGCCGATCATCATGGACATGCTGCGGTCGGTGTATCCGCATGACCAGATCTACGGCGATTACTGTCCGGTGCAGGGCTATATCGCCGCGCCTCCCCGAGAGGTGTACGAATACCTCGCCGACACCAGGTCGCTGGAGGAGTGGACCTACAGCATGCGCGGGTTCGTCGAGACCGACGAACCCGGACTGTGGCTGGCCTATGACCGGCTGGGCGACGAGACCGAGATCTACACCCGCACCGTCGCGAACCCCGACGCCATGACCGTCGACTATCACTGCGCCTGGGACCAGTCACGGCACCTGTGGATGATCTACCTGCTGCGGGTGATCGACGCGCGAGTGGTGTTCGACAAGCCGGGGTCGGTGGTGCTGTGGATGAACTGCAAGCACCCCTTCTACGACGCGAATCCCTACCCCGAGACCGCGCCGCCCGAGCGGCCGGTGTGGGTCGGCGACTTCTGGGAGATGTTCTCGGCGGGTCATCAGCTGGAGATGGACAACCTCAAGGCCATCTGCGAGTACCGGGCCGCGCACGACCTGCCCATCAAGCCCGACTGGATGAAATGAGATGGCATTGAGCACCCAGAATTTGCCGCAGGTCAGTCTCGTCGACGTGGCCTCGTATCTGCCCGGCGAGCCGGTCGGCACCGAGTACTTCACGCAATTCGCGCGCTCGGACCGGATGGCGAAGAACGTCATGTTCCGCGCGCCGAAGGGCCGCCACCACGTGGGGCGCGACGAGACCGCCGTGGACATGGTCGAACGTGCCGTCGCACCGCTGATCGAGCGCAACGGCGCCGACGCGATCGCCGAGGTCGACGTGCTGATCACGCACACCCAGCTGCCGGACAACCCGGTGCTCGGCTGTGGCCCCGAGGTGGCGCGCCGGCTCGGCATCCGTCCGTCCTACGTCTACGACGTGCACAACGGCGGATGCGCCGCGTTCGTGCACATGATGGCGATGGCCCGCATGATCTTGCAGACCACCCCGGCCCGCACCGCGCTGATCGCGGCGACGCAGAACTGCGCGGGACCGGTGTTCACCCAAACCGAGATCCGCAAGCTGGCCCAGGCCCCGGTGCCCGGCGACGGCTGCGGAGTGGGGCTGCTGCGCAAGGACGACAGCGCGCCGATTCTCGACGTCGAATGCCGCACCTATCCCGAGTTCGCCGGAGACATGGAGTTCTCCACCAACGGCGAGCGCAAGTATTGGGAGCCGGGCGAGGGCCAAGGGTGCGTCAGCTTCACCGAGTCCAAGGTGACCAAGGTGTTCGCCCGGGGCAACCGGCTGGTTCCGGAAGTGGCGCTGGCGGTGTGCGATCGGCTCGGCGTGCGGGGACGCGACGTCGACACGTTCGTCACCAATCAGCCCAACCGGCTGTTCCTGCGTAACTGGCACGACGCGCTGGAGCTGCCCGCGCAGCGGCATCCCGACACCTTCGACTCCTGCGGCAACCTGTTCGCCGCGGGCATCCCGGTGACACTGGACGTGGAGAACCGGGCGGGACGGCTGCCCAACGGATCGCTGGTGCTGCTGGCCGGGTTCGCGCACGCGGGCGACTTCGCGGGCGCGGCCGCCGTTCGCTGGGGAGCCGCGCGATGAGCGTGCGCGTCGTCGACGGCACCCGGCCCTCTCGCCGGCACCAGGTATCCCGGGTGCCGCCCCGCTTCGACCTCACCCTGAGCGAGAATCCGTTCCCACCGCTGCCTTCGGTGCTGCGGGCGGTGCACATGACGCTGGCTCAGGCCAACCGATACCCGGAGTTCCTGCCGCGTCGGCTGCCGTCGCTGATCGCCGGGCATGTGGGTGTTCGGGCGGATCAGGTGGTGGTCGGCTCGGGGGCGACCGGCGTGGCCCTGCAGATCCTGCAGACGCTCACCACGCCGGGAAAAGAGATCGTCTACAGCGCGCCGACGTTCGACGGGTATCCGATCATGGCCGAGATGGCCGGGCTCGAGGCGGTGCCGGTGCCGCTGAACGCGGCGGGCGATCAGGACCTGCGGGCGATGCGGCATGCCGTCGACCGGCGCACCGCACTGGTCGTGGTGTGCCGTCCGCACAATCCCACCGGAACGGTGCTTCCGGCGGACGAGTTGAAGGCGTTCCTCTCCGACGTGCCTGCCCGTGTCCCGGTGCTTCTCGATGAGGCGTACGTCGAGTTCCTCGGGGCGGCGGAGTACATCGACCCGCTGGCATTGATCGCGAAACACCCCAACCTGCTCGTCCTGCGGACTTTCTCGAAGGCGTACGGATTGGCCGGGCTGCGGATCGGTTACGCCTTCGGCAGGCCCGAGCTGATCGCGCACGTGAGCAAGCTGCAACTCCCCTTCGGGATGAGCGCGGCAGCGGTGGCCGCGGTCGCCGCCTCCTACGCCGCCGAACCCGAGCTCGCCGCGCGCACCTTCCGCATCACCGAGGAGCGGGACGCGCTCCGGGCCGCACTGATGGCTCGCGGATTCGCGATACCGGAAAGTCGCGCCAACTTCCTGTACATCCCCGGGCCGGGCACCGTCACCGCGCTGCGCCGCGCGGGGATCGCCGCGAAGTCCTATCCGGACGGCAGCGCGCGGATCGCCGTCGGCGATCCCTCCGCAGACCACGCGGTTCTCCAAGCGCTTTCGACGCACGCCCGCTGAATTCGGGGCCGTGCCTCGACAACGACTCGCGGACCGGATGTCCTGTGCAGGAGATCCGCCGTCTGTGCACGTCGGGAGGTTTGGAGCGGCCTGTCCGAGGTGATTCGATCGAGGGATGTGGGGCGAATTCGAGGTCAACGCGGCGCCCGCGCACGGGACCGCGAGTCGTGTGCTGTTCCGGCTCGCCGTGGGGCGATGGGCGTTCATCCTGCGCCAGACGCTCATCGAGCCCGGCGGCACCAGCGGGTGGCATTACCACGACGGGACACTGTTCGTGCTGGTAGCGCGGGGAACCCTGGATCACCCCGGCGCGGACTGCGCGCCGGTCGCCTATCGGCGGTGGCGGGTCTTCCGGGAACCGCGCGGGCCGCGCTACCCGCACGTGGCCCGCAACGCCGGGACCGCGCCGGTACTGCTGTGCGTGCTCTACATCACTCCGGTCGGCAGCCCGCTGTCGCGCAGTGTCGCACCGCCGCCGTGTGCGGAAGACATGGAGTGAGCCTCGTCGTGCTCGGCACGCTGCGAATGCGCGCGGCTATGGGCTGGCCGACCGCGGCCCGGCGCGTGCGGCCGACCTCAGCCTGCCGGTTGGCAGGCGTCGCGGAGTGAGCAGGCGCCGCAGGAGTTGCCGCAGCCACCGGTCTCCGGGGGCGGCGCGATGGCGGCGGCCGCCTGCGCCGCGGCGTTCGCGCCCGCGCCGAGGGTGAACAACGCGACCACGGCGGTGACGCCCGCGACCAGCAGCGAGACCACGCCGCCCGCGGCCAGCCCGACCAGTCCACCGGCGAACAGCAGCGCTCCGGCCGCGATCGAGGTGGGCGCGGCGACCCGGTTGGCGACGCGGAAGGTCTCGTCCGTGGACAGCGCGGCCTCGGTGTGGACGCCGAAGAAACGATTGCGGGGCAACCGGCCGGTCAGTCCGAGTGCGCCGGTTGCGACGGCCACGACGGCCGGCACGAACAGGACGAGAGCGACGACGAACACCCATGCAGGCTAGCGCATCGGTGCCGCCGCGCCGCCGACGGGCGGTGCGACGGCGGACACGTCCGCAAAGTCCAGGCCAGCCCGATTTCCGGTCCATCGGAGGGGACGTTCTACCCTGATAGACGAAGTTTGTCGGGGATCGGCGACCACAAGAAGGCAGGACCGTGCAAGACACACGTGCAACCGAAAGCGATGTACCAGAGCACCGGTACAACGCGGAGCTTGCCGGCCGCATCGAGCGCCGGTGGCAGCGGACGTGGGACGAACGCGGAACCTTCCACGCGCCGAACCCCGTGGGGCCGCTGGCCGGCCCCACCCCGGCCGACAAGCTGTTCATCCAGGACATGTTCCCGTACCCGTCCGGCGCGGGCCTGCACGTCGGGCATCCGCTCGGCTATATCGCCACCGACGTCTTCGCGCGCTACCACCGGATGCACGGCCGCAACGTGCTGCACGCCCTGGGCTACGACGCCTTCGGCCTGCCCGCCGAGCAGTACGCGGTGCAGACCGGCGCGCACCCGCGCGACACCACCGAGTCGAACATCGCCACGATGCAGCGCCAGCTGGACCGCCTCGGCCTGGGCCACGACCGGCGCCGCTCGTTCGCGACCACCGATCCCGAGTACTACCGCTGGACGCAGTGGATCTTCCTGCGGATCTACAACGCGTGGTTCGACACCGAACTGAACCGGGCCCGCCCGATCGCCGAGCTGGCGGCCGAGTTCGCCTCCGGCGCGCGGGCCGTCGCGGACGGCCGGTCCTGGGACACGATGTCGGCGGCCGAGCGCGGCGCGCTGTTGGACTCGCACCGGCTGGTGTATCAGACCGATTCGGTGGTCAATTGGTGCCCCGGCCTGGGCACCGTGCTGGCCAACGAGGAAGTCACCGCCGACGGCCGCAGCGAGCGCGGCAACTTCCCGGTGTTCCGGAAGCGGCTGCGGCAGTGGATGATGCGCATCACCGCCTATTCGGATCGGCTGGTCGACGACCTGGACCGGCTGGACTGGCCGGAGAACGTGAAGTCCATGCAGCGCAACTGGATCGGACGATCCCGCGGCGCGCAGGTGAAGTTCGACGCCGACGGCGAGCAGATCGAGGTCTTCACCACCCGGCCCGACACCCTGTTCGGCGCCACCTACGTCGTGCTCGCGCCGGAACACGAGCTGGTCGACAAGCTCACCGCGCCCGCGTGGCCGGCGAACACCGACCCGCGCTGGACCAACGGCGGCGCCGCCACCCCGGCCGACGCCGTCGCGGCCTACCGCAAGTCGATCGCGGCCAAGTCCGATCTGGAGCGCCAGGAGAACAAGGAGAAGACCGGCGTCTTCCTGGGCAACTACGCGATCAACCCGGCCGACGGCAAGGCCGTGCCGATCTTCATCGCCGACTACGTGCTGAGCAGCTACGGCACCGGCGCGATCATGGCCGTTCCCGGGCACGACCACCGCGACTGGGAGTTCGCGTCCGTCCTCGGGCTGCCGATCGTCGAGGTGATCAGCGGCGGCGACCTGGCGAAGGGCGCGCACGCGGGCGAGGGCGTGCTGGTGAACTCCGGCTATCTCGACGGCATGTCCGTCGAGGAGGCCAAAGCGGCGATGATCGCCCGGCTGGAGGCCGACGGCCACGGTAAGGGCACCATCCAGTACAAACTGCGCGACTGGTTGTTCGCCCGTCAGCGCTACTGGGGTGAGCCCTTCCCGATCGTGTACGACGAGCAGGGCGCTCCGCACGCGCTGCCGGAGTCGATGCTGCCGGTCTCGCTGCCGGAGCTGGACGACTTCGCTCCGGTGACCTTCGATCCGGACGACGCGGATTCCGAGCCGTCCCCGCCGCTGGCCAAGGCGGCCGACTGGGTGGAAGTCGAACTGGACCTGGGCGACGGGCCGAAGCGCTACCGCCGCGACACCAACGTCATGCCGCAGTGGGCGGGCAGTTCCTGGTACGAGATCCGCTACGCCGACCCGACGAACGCGGAAACGTTCTGCGCGAAGGAGAACGAGGCGTATTGGCTGGGCCCGCGCACCGACGTCGGCGGACCGGACGATCCGGGCGGCGTCGACCTGTACGTCGGCGGCGTCGAGCACGCGGTGCTGCACCTGCTGTACGCCCGGTTCTGGCAGAAGGTGCTCTACGACCTGGGTGACGTGTCCGCGAGCGAGCCGTACCGGCGGCTGTTCAACCAGGGCTACATCCAGGCGCACGCCTACACCGACGAGCGCGGCGCGTACGTGCCCGCCGCCGAGGTGGTCGAGCGCGACGGCAAGTTCTTCTGGACCGACGCCACCGGCGCGGAGATCCCGGTGCGCCAGGAGTACGGCAAGATCGGCAAGTCGCTGAAGAACGCCATCTCGCCGGACGAGATGTGCGACCTGTACGGCGCGGACACCTTCCGCTTCTACGAGATGTCCATGGGTCCGCTGGACACCTCCCGGCCGTGGGCGACCAAGGACGTCGTCGGCGCGCACCGCTTCCTGCAGCGCGCTTGGCGTCTGGTGGTCGACGAGGAGTCCGGCGCGCTGCGGGTGACCGACGCCGAGCCGACCGGCGAGACGCTGCGCCTGCTGCACAAGACGATCGCGGGTGTGGACGAGGATTTCGCCGCGCTGCGCGACAACACGGCCGGCGCCAAGCTGATCGAGTTGACCAACCACCTGACCAAGAGCTACCCGGACGGCGCGCCGCGCTCGGTGGTGGAGCCGCTGGTGCTGATGCTGGCCCCGCTGGCCCCGCACATCGCCGAGGAATTGTGGGAACGCTTGGGCCACACCGCTTCACTGGCGCACGGCCCCTTCCCGGTCGCCGATCCGGCGCTGCTGGTCGAGGAGTCGGTGGAGTACCCGATCCAGGTCAACGGGAAGGTACGCAGCCGGGTTCAGGTGGCGGCCGACGCGGACAACGCGGCGATCGAGGCGGCCGCCCTGGCCGACGAGAAGATCGCCGCGCTGCTCAACGGAGCGGCGCCGCGCAAGCTGATCGTGGTGCCGGGCCGCCTGGTGAACATCGTCGCCTGACGGCTGGTCAGCGCGGCGGGAGCAGCACGTCGTCGAGCGTGACCAGGGAAGGTTGCGCCCCGACAGCCGAGCGAACGCTTCCGCCGCGCGAGCGCCGCCGGGTGCGTCCGGGATCAGTACGGCCGGAGCACGACCTCGGTGGGGTGCGCGTCGCGCGGAGTATCGATGGCGGAACGCACCGCGTAGGCCACCGTCTCGGGCGTGAGGAAGTCCTCGGCCCGGTATTCGCGTCCCTCGCCCGCGATGATCTCACGCTGCATATCGGTGTCGATGCGCCCCGGGTGGATCGAGGTCACCCGCAATTCCGGCTCCTCCTGCCGCAACGCGTCACCGAAAGCGCGCAGCCCGAACTTGCTCGCCGCGTAGGAGGCCCAGCCCGCGTTGGCGCGCAGCCCCGCGCCGGAGTTGATCAGCACCACGTGGCCTCGGCCCGCCCGCAGCGCGGGCAGCAGCAGGCGGGTGAGTTCGGCGACCGCGACGAGATTGGCTTCCAATGTGTTTCGCCACTGATCGACGGTGGATTCCGCGATCGTGCCGAGATCGGCGATGCCCGCGTTGTGCACCAGCACGTTCAGGCTCCCGATCGGCGCGGCCGCTTCGGCGAGCGCGGCGTAGTCGGTCAACTCCACCGGCCAGCCCTGCGCGGTGGGCAACTCCGCCAGGATGCCGCGCAGCGACTCCGCCGATCGCGCGCCGAGCAGCAGGTCGTGCGTGGGCGCGAGCGCGCGGGCGATCGCGGCGCCGAGGCCGCGGCTGGCGCCGGTGATCAACGCGGTCGGTTTCGGGCTCGCGGCGGAAGTCATGGGCCCCACCGTAACCGGCTGGGGAAAGAAGGCGTAAAAAGCGGTAGCACTGGACGAACGACTAGCGATGCAGGCTGAATCGAGGTGAGAATCTCGAGCAGCGAATCACGGACGGGGCGTGCGAAAGTGAGAACCGCCGAACAAGAACCGGCCACGGGCCGATCGGATGGGGACGAAACGGACACCGCTGAGCGGGCATATCTGCGGGTGACATCGCAGAATAGGGGGATGGCACATCCGGGCTTCACCCCCACCCAGCTCGCGGCCCGCGCTGCCTACCTGCTGCGCGGCAACGATCTGGGCACGATGACCAGCGCGGCGCCCCGACTGTACCCGCACATGTGGAGCTGGGACGCGGCGTTCGTCGCGGTCGGGCTCGCGCCGCTGAGCGTGGAGCGGGCGGTGGTCGAGTTGGACACCTTGCTCTCGGCGCAGTGGAAGAACGGCATGATCCCGCACATCGTCTTCGCCAACGGCGTGGACGGCTACTTTCCCGGCCCGGCCCGCTGGGAGTGCCGCAAGCTGGCGGTCAACGCGCCGGACGGCCCGGACACCTCGGGGATCACCCAACCGCCCGTGCACGCGATCGCGGTGCAGCGGATCTTGGATCATTCGCGCAGGCACGGACGCAGTACCAGGGCCGTGGCCGAGGAGTTCCTCAACCGGCGCTGGCCGGATCTGGTGCGCTGGCACCGCTGGCTGGCGCATGCCCGCGATCCCAAGGAGACCGGCCGCATCACGCTGTATCACGGCTGGGAGTCCGGGATGGACAACTCGCCGCGCTGGGATCGTGCCTACGAGCACGTAGTGCCCGGCGACCTGCCGCCCTACCGGCGGGAGGACGTGCTGGTGGTCTCGGATCCGACCCAGCGCCCCACCGACCGCGAGTACGACCGCTATCTGTGGCTGGTGGAGCAGATGCGCCGCGCGGGCTACGACGACTACCAGCTCGCCTCCACCATGAGCTTCGCCGTCGAGGACGTGTTCGTCACCGGGATCTTCGCGCTGGCCTGCGAGGTGCTGGCCAATATCGGGGAGGAGTACAAGCAGCCGCACGCGGACGTGCGCGATCTCTACGCCTGGGCCGACCGGTTTCGCGCCGGCGTCGTCGCGACGGCCGATGCCCGCACCGGCGCGGCCCGCGACTTCGACGTGCGGTTGCAGCGGTGGATCAACACCGAGACGCTCTCGATGTTCGCGCCGCTGCTGTGCGGCGGTCTTCCCCGCGACACCGAGCGCGCTCTGCTGCGCCTGTTCGAGGGCCCGCGCTTCTGCGGGCATCCGGATCTGCGCTACGCGCTGCCGCCCTCCACTTCGCCGGTGTCCAAGGATTTCCGTTCCCGCGAGTACTGGCGCGGCCCGGTGTGGCCGGTGATGAGCTGGCTGTTCTCCTGGGTCTTCGCCCGGCGCGGCTGGGCCGAGCGCTCGTTCATGCTGCGCGCCGAGGGCTTGCGGCAGGCCAGCGACGGCAGTTTCGCCGAGTACTACGAGCCGTTCACCGGCGAACCGCTCGGCAGCATGCAGCAGTCGTGGACGGCGGCCTCGGTGTTGGATTGGCTCGGCTGAGGACACGTCAGACATCCCATCCGTCACACTGGTAACAGCCAGAGCGAATGGCTATCGTCGTGCGGCATGGACACCTGGAGGTCGACCACTCGCCGCGCCGCGGCGCTGCCCCTGATCGCACTGTCCGGCATCCTCGCCACCGCGCTACCCGCGACCGCCGCGCCGACCGGTCCGGACGTCTCCTCCTGGCAGCACACCGACGGAAGCCTGATCGACTGGTTCGCGGTCAAGCGTTCCGGCCACAACTTCGCCATGGTCAAGGCCACCGAGGGGCTCAACTACATCAATCCGTACTTCGTGCCCGACAGCCTGCTGATGCGCGCGGCCGGCCTGGCTCGCGGCACCTACCATTACGCCCGGCCCAACCTGCCGCCCGAACCGCAGGCCGCCATGTACGCGGCGGTGGCGCTGGGACAGAACGGACCGCTCGACCTGCCGCCGGTGCTGGACCTGGAACACACCGGCGGTCTCGGCCCGGCGGCCCTGATCGACTGGACTCGCCGCTATTTGAACACCGTGGAAGCGCTCACCGGCCGAGTCCCGATCGTCTACACCTATCCCAACTTCTGGCGCACCGCGATGGCCGACACCACCGAGTTCGCCGATTACCCGCTCTGGATCGCCGACTATCGCGGCAACGCCCAACCGGAAGTCCCCGGCGGCTGGTCCACGTGGACGTTCTGGCAGACCACCGACAGCGGCACCATCCCCGGCATAGCGGGCCGCGTCGACCTCAACGTCTACAGCGGCGCCCAAGGCGATTTCGCCCGGTTCGCGAACATGAGCGGCGTCACCGGCAGCGGATGAGAGTGGAGCCGCTACTCGCCCAGTCGAGTAGCGGCTCCACCCGTGGGAAAAGCCGCGGAGGGTGGTCGGCCGTGGTTGCAGGGGGCCGGTGGGGCGCCGCGGCTGTGGTCGTCAGACCCCGATGCGGCCGCCTGCCTTCTTCCAGACCGCCACGACCGACGGGCGCGGCTGAGCCGTTCCGCCGTCGGGCCAGTGCGACAACGGGTTGTCCGGAGTGGCGTCGTCGGCCTCGCCGGGATGCTGCACGCACACCATGACCCGCGCCTCGCTCACCACCGGGCCGCAGGTCTCCGCACCGCGCGGGACGGTGAGGAACTGCTTGGTCTGGCCGCGATTCGGACCGTCGAGCACCACCGAGAACAAGCCGTCGTTCGACTTCAACGCGTTGCCGTCGGTGGAGATCCACAGGTTGCCGTACGGGTCGAAGGCCAGATTGTCCGGGCAGGAGATCGGGCTGACCTTGGACTTGTCGTATCCGGCGAAATAGGTGTCGGCCGCCGCGGGATCACCGCAGACCAGCAGCAGCGACCAGGTGAATGTGGTGCCGGTGTGGTTGTCGTCGATCTCCAGGATCTGGCCGTTCTTGTTCAGCTTGCGCGGGTTCGCCTCGTCCGGGCCCTGCTTGCCTTCCGCGCCGCGGTTGTCGTTGTTGGTCAGCGCCACGTACACCTTGCCGGTGTAGGGGTTGGCCTCGAAGTCCTCCGGGCGGTCCATCTTGGTAGCGCCCACTTTGTCGGCGGCCAGGCGGGTGAACACCGCCACTTCTTCCGCGCTCATGCCGTCGACCAGCGACTTGCCCTTGCCGTCCGCGCCGGTCTCCAGCAGCGGAATCCACTGGCCGGTGCCGGTGAAACCCTTGTCCGAGGGTTTCGCGCCGGTGCCGTCGATCTTGTCCGCGTGATCGCCGGTGAGCTTGGCGACGTAGAGGGTGCCCGCGTCCAGGATGGTCAGGTTGTGCCGCATGCTGGCCGCGCCCGTGCCCGACTGGATCTTGCGCGAGGACACGAACTTGTACATGTAGTCGAATTTCTCGTCGTCACCGGTGTACGAGACGACGTCGCCGTTCTTCGTGACGTAGATGGTTGCGCCCTCGTGCTTCACCCGGCCCATCGCGGTGTGCTTGATCGGCGTCGAGTTCGGATCCCACGGGTCCACCTCGATGACGTACCCGAATCGGTTGGCCTCGTTGGGTTCCTGCGCCAGGTCGAAACGCTTGTCGGCGCGCTCCCATTGGTTGGCGGTCTTGCCCGCGGCGAAGCCGTAGCGCTTGAGCCGGGCCGCGGCGGCGGACTCGGTCACCTTGTCGCCGTTGGCGAAATAGCCGTTGAAGTTCTCCTCGCCGGACAGCACGGTGCCCCACGGCGTCAGTCCGCCGGAACAGTTGGCGAATGTGCCGAGCACCTTGGTGCCGGTCGGATCGGCCGAGGTCTTCACGAACTCGCTGCCCGCGGCGGGACCGGTCAGCTTGAACTCGGTGGTCGCGGTGATCCTGCGGTTGTACTTGCCGAAGGCGGGAACGAGCTTGCCGGAGCCGGATTCACCCTTGACCTCCACCACGGTCAACCCGTGGGCGGCCATGGTGACCGCGATCTGCTCGTCGGTCGGCGTGTCCTTGTTGTAGCCACGGAACATGTGCGGGCTGGTGGTGTACTCGTGATTGACCACCAGCAGGTAGCCGTTGGCCTGGCCCTCGATCGGCAGCAGGGCGGCGAAGTCGTTGTTGTAGCCGAATTGCTTGGCCTGCGCGGCGGCGGTCTGCTTGTCGAAGTCGAAGGCGGGCGCGTCCGGGAACAGCGGGTCGCCCCAGCGGATCACGACGGACTGCTCGTAGCCGTCCGGGATCACCACGGCGTCTTCCTTGTTCGGCGCGACGGCGGTGAAATCGGTGCCGGTTCCGGGCGGCCCCGCGGGCGAGGCCGACACCGCCGCCTTCGGCTCGTCGTCACCGCAGGCGGCGAGCACGCTGCCCGCGCCCACCGCGAGCACGGCGGCCGCGCCGCCCTTGATCAGCCCGCGCCGGTTCAGCGAGCTGACGATGTCACCGAAATAGGCGCCCGAGGAGGTGTTCGGCGTCTCGTGGAAGCACGCGTTCGCGCACTTGTACTCACATGTCACGGCGGCGCGCGACGACTGTCCGTCGTGCTTCACGAAAAGGGCGAGTGGCTGCAGACTCACGGTGACTCCTGGGTTGGGCCGATGGCCGCACGGTAATCCATCCGGACAATCCGGAAGGGACGGCAAAGTGAACAACCGCCCAACTAGGTAACCCTCAAATTGCCGGACCGCCAGACCTGGGAACAGACGAAAGCCGCGCCGGTTCGATGATCTCGAATCGACGCGGCATTCGTGTCGGAAGGCGGCTTCCTCGTTCTCGGTGGGACCGGCCCGGATCTCGTCCGGCCCACCCATCAGGCGTTCACCGGAAGGGCGATGACGACCTCGCTCTCGTCCTCGGGCAGGTAGTGCGCCCGCAGGATGCGACCCACCTGCACCTGGGCGACTCCGGCCGGGGCGAGGAACTTCGTCACCCGAGTGGCGAAGGTGGAGCCGTCCGGCCGGGTGACCACCAGCCCGAGTTCGACCTCGGAGTGCCCATCGCGGATCGTGCCGGTGACCGACAGCGACTGCACCACCGCCTGGGTGGCGATGCCGCGCTCGGCGATGTCGAGCTTGCGCCGGGTGGTCATGCCCTTGCGGATCAGCGACTCGTTCATCGCGTGCTGCGCGGCGGACGCGTCGCCGGACAGGTCGACCTCGACTCGGTCGGTGCGGCCGGGCAGGTAGCGCACCGGAAGCACCACCCCGGCCCGCAGCAGGGCCAGTTCGGTGAACGGCACGATCATCTTCGCGGAGGAGTGGAACATCTTGCCGTCCGCGCCTTCGACGCTGAACTCGATGTGGACCTGCGGCTGATCGTTGACGGTGACGCCGGTCTGCCGCACCGACCGGACGGTGCCCAGGCCGGTGAGCCCGTCACGGAACTCCGCGCTGTTGCGGCCGGTCAAGGCGCTCATGATCCCTTCGCCGGTGAAGGCGAAGACCATGGGGACCAGGGTGAACGCGATGATCGGCAACGCCATCTCGAAGCCGAGCCAGCCCATTCCAGAGGGCTCCCAGTCGCTGGTGGGGACGTAGGTGACGGCGTGGTAGACGTAGTAGCCGATCGCGGCGGCACCGAGGGCGAGGGCGAGCAGACGGATCTTTTTCATGACATTTCCTTTTCGGTGTGTGGTTTCAGGGTTCGCCGCGCCCCGTCATCCCTGTGGTTCGAGCGGGATGACGGGGCGGACCGGGAGAGCATGCGGCGATCAGGCGCCGACGATGGACGAGCAGGCGAAGGTGATGTCGAACTTCGAGGTCTTCGGGGCGGCCAGCGGGTTGGTCAGGTCGGGGGCGCCCACGCCCTCGCCGGTGACCTTGAAGGTGTTGCCGTCCTTGACGACCTTGGCGGAGCCGCCCGGCATGCCGTTGCCGAAGCCCACCGCGTACGGCAGGCCGTTGTCGCCGCCCTTGCTACCCGCGATCCCGACCGCCTGCACGGTGTCGTCGCCGGTGATGGTCGCGCTCACCGTGAGGTTGCCGTAGGCGGAGTTCGCGGTGTCGGTCAGCGCGAGCGCCAGGGTGCCGCCCTGCTTGGCGCACGTGGTGTCGAACTTCGCGTCGAAGGCCTTGCCGTCGACCGAAGCGACCGACTTCCCCGCCGGAGCGGCCGGCTGCGCCGAGGACGGCGCGGGCGCGGCGGGCGAGCTGCCCTTGCTGTCACCGCAGCCGGTGAGCACGGCGACCGCGGCGGTGGCGGCGAAAGCGGCGGCGGCGATGCGGAGCGAAGTGGCGTTCATGGTCTGTCCTTGTCGTTTGCGGAGCCGAGGCCCCTGGTTCTGTTTCCCCGGCCCCTCGTGTGGGGCCGATGAGAAAAAGGTACGAACGATCCGCGCCCTACCGATCCCAGGTTTTCCGCGTTTGTGCAGGTAGACGACGTGCGACGAAAGCGATGGGGACCGGCCGAGGCCCTCGAACGCAGCGACACCTGCCGGTCGAACTCAGCCCCGCACCGGCGACGGCAACGACCTCGTCGACAACCGACCCGGCCACGGCGTCGAGCCCTTATGAGCAGGATCCGGTTCTGGCAGTCCACAGCTGCATGTGGGAAAATCCCACATATGGACGGGAAGGTGCTCGGTGAGCGGATCGCAGCCGCGAGGAAGAGCCTTGACCTCACACAGGACCATCTCGCGAACCGCGTCGGCATCGAGCGCACTGCGCTCGGGAGGATTGAGAAGGGCGAGCGCAAGGTGTCCGCGGTCGAACTTGTGGACTTGGCCGCGGCGCTCGACACCCCGCTGTCGTGGTTCGTGCGCGACCCGCTGCCCGCCGTGGTCAGCCGCCGCTCCGAAGCAGGGCCGACACACGAGTCCACCGCCCGGCTGGATCGCGCACTGGAGGTGTTCTCCGGTGACGTCGCTGCACTGGTGACCACGGGCGTGATCAAGGCCATTGCCGACCGCCCGACCTGGCAGACCCCGCAGTCGCATGCCGACTGCGAAAGCATCGCAGGCAAGGTGCGGGAACGCCTCGGTGTAGGTTCTGAGCCGTTGTACGAACTCGCCCGCGCCGCCGAGACATTCGGCCTGTACTCGTGCTCGCTGCCGCTCGGCGGTGGCGGGGCGGATGGCGCTCTCGTGGAGGTGGAACGGGGGTGTGCAGCCGCGGTGATCGACGGTGACGCAAAGCCGGGGCGCCGCCGGATGTCACTGGCGCACGAACTCGGACACTGGCTGTTCGGCGACGCCTACGATGCTGCCGCTGCCGACGCCGAGCGGATGATCAACTCGTTTGCCGCGTACCTTCTCGCTCCCCGGGCGGGTGTCACGATGCTGTGGCAGGACCATCTCACGGACTCGGTGCGTGACCGAACGATCCGTGTCGCCGGCACGTATCGGATGTCATGGTCGTCAGTGATCCTGCATCTGCGGAATCTGAATCTGATCAGCGATGACGAGTACCGCTCCATGGAACGACGCAACCCGGTGCCCGGGGAGTTCGCAAAGCTGGCGATCGTCCGTGATACCGACGAACTGCGCGCGCCGTCGGTATCACCCGGGATGACCGCCGCGATCATCGACGCATACGTCGACCGGCGGATGACTGCGGCGAGAGCAGTGGAACTGTTGCGTGGTGGGCTCATCGACGACGATCTCCCGCCGCAGCGGGCGGAGACGGCCGCCGACTACGCGAGCCTGTGACCACACCGGAGGGGCCCCGCTGGGTGATGGATACCTCGACCTTCACTCACTTCTGCCGCGCCGGCCACCAAGACATCCTTCGCCGACTCGCCCCGCAGGGACTGATCCTGATCCCCGACACCGTGAACGGCGAGGTGGAGGAGGGCCGCGACCGCGGATACGACATCCCGTCGATCACGGAACTTCCTTGGGTCGAACTCGGGGTTCTGACGTTCGAGGAAGCGGATACCCAACTCCAAATCAAGGTCGACATGCCGTCGATGAAGGGAGACGGGCCACGCAAGAACCTCGGTGAGTGCGCTGTGCTCGCGTGTGCCGTCCACCGGCAGATGGTGGCCGTGATCGACGATCGCGACGCCCGGTCCCAAGCGCGTCAGCGCGGCGTGCGATTTGTCACGTCGATGTGGATCATCGCCGAAGCTTGCAAGACCCTCGACGACATCGACTCCGAGGCAGCCGAGCGGATCTACGAAAACCTGCTCGCTACCCACATGCGACTCCCGACGGTCGAGAGTTTCGTTGGCTGGGCATACGAGGTAGGTCTCCTTCCCTGATCTTGCCTCCGCACCTGCCTGTTCGCTGGCCCGGGTTCGAACGCAGAGGGGCCGGTCAGTCTGGACCGGCACCTATACAGATGCAGAAAACGGCCCGGCCCCTGTCCTTTCGAGGACAGCGGGCCGGGCCGCGGTGATCCCTACTGCTACGAGCGCTTGGACTCGCCGTCGTTCACGCCAGCGGTGAACGCGTCCCAGTCGCCGGGGGTGAACACCAGCGCCGGGCCGGTCGGGTTCTTCGAGTCGCGGACGCCGACCATGCCGCCTTCGAGGTGCGCGACCTCGACACAATCCTTCGCCCCGCTGCTGCGGCTACTCTTGAACCACTTCGCACTGGATAGGTCAACGCTCACTGTCATACTCCTTCGCGATCTTGAAGATGAGGGTTCGACTGCCTGCCTCATCCAGCGCCAGACGGTCCAGTTCTGCGCAGGCTTGACGGTACTGCCGGATCTCGTCTGCGTTCTCAAGGTACAAGTCGCCCAGGAAACCTTGCACATAGACCACCGGTGGCACCGTCAAATCTGCGGTCGGGTGGCGCGGAAACTCCATCAGCACGAATATGCCGACCAGAAGAGCGCGGTACGCACCAACTGTCGCCGGCACGACGCGGATCGATACGTTCGGCAACTCCCCGACCTCCAACAAGTGGCGGAGTTGGGCAGTCATGATTTCAGTGTTTCCTGTCGTGCGTCGAAGCACAGACTCATCGACAAACACATGAAAGGTAAGGGGATTGCGTTCGTCGGTGAGCCGTGATTGGCGTTTGAGTCCGACCTGCAACATGCGTTCGGCATCCTCGGCAGGCTTGTTCGGGAACTCCGTCCAGATCAGCGCACGCTTGTACTCTTCAGTGTGCAGCAGGCCCGGCAAGAACGTCGTCTGGTACGACGTGATCCGGTTGGCGGCATCCTCTAGACCGACGAACAGGTTGAAGTCCTTCGGGATCGTGTCCTCGGCGAATGCCTGCCACCAGCCTTTCGCACCCTTCGTTTCCTTGACCAGCTCCAGGAAGACCTGAGTTTCCTTCTCAGTGGCGTTGTAGAGCTGACACAGTCGCTCGATCAGGACCGGGTTGAAGCGGACCGGTTGACCGGTCTCCATCTTCCAGATCGTTGATCGGGCGGAGGCGATCGCGGTAGCTGCGGCATCTCTCGTGATGTCGGCGCGCTACCGTGGCGCGCGAGCACCAACCGGCCCTCGACCACACCCGAGAGCAACCGTCACCGCACCCGGAGCAGCCTGACGTGCGCCTAGCGGTGGTGATCGACGGCCACCGATTGGACTTCGCCGCCTGCCTCACCTCCGCCTTGTGGTTCCTCCAAGAACAGCACCGGCGAAGGTTCGTCGACTCCGTCGAGGTGATCCCAGGCGACACAACCGGCTTACGCCGGTTGCCGAACGAGCGACTGTACGACGGACCGTGCACGAAGCGCGACCACGCGCCTCAACTCCTCACCTGAATCCGTAGTCTGAGCAGTGCGTCGGAGAACTGAACGATTTTTTACTCTCCGGCTGCCTGACCTTCAACTTTCGGCGTCGTCGCGCTTCCCGCGTTTCTCAACCAAGTGGTCGAGTTTGTCCACGATGTACGCATGGTCGGCGCTGGTGTGGATCGCGTGGTGGTACCAGGTTTCGGCTTCGTCGAGATCGCCCCTTGCCTGGAAGAGGTCACCGAGTTCGACCATGGCGTATGCATGGTATTCGGTGGTCGTGGTGCCAGTGTCAGTGTTGAGGGCGCGGCGATACCAGGCTTCGGCCTCGGCGAAATCACCCCGCGCCTGGAAAAGGCCACCGAGTTTAACCATGGCGTACGCATGGTCGGGTTCGGCGTTGATCGCACGGCGGTACCAGGTTTCCGCCTCGGCGAAATCACCCCGTGTCCCGAATAGGTCACCGAGGCTCTCCATAGCGAATATGTAGTCGGGGTCAGCGTCGATCGCGCGGCGATACCACGTTTCGGCCTCGGCAAGATCACCCCGCTCCTTGAACAGGTCACCGAGTTCGACCATGGCGTATGCGTAGTCGGGATCAGCGTCGATCGCGCGCCGATACCACGTTTCGGCCTCGGCAAGATCACCCCGCTCCTTGAACAGGTCACCGAAGCTGCACATGGCGTACGCGTAGTCGGGATCAGCGTCGATCGCGCGCCGATACCACGTTTCGGCCTCGGCAAGATCACCCCGCTCCTTGAGCGCGTTGCCCAGCATGCTCATGGCGTATGCGTAGTCGGGGTCGGCGTCGATTGCGCGGCGATACCACGTTTCGGCCTCGGCAAGATCACCCCGCCCCTTGAACAGGCCACCGAGTCTGACCATGACAAATGCGTGATGAACATCGGTGCCGGTGCCGGTGTCGGTTTCGAGGGCGCGGCGGTAATAGGTTTCAGACTCAGCGAAATCACCGCGTTTGCTCAGTAGGTGGCCAAGCATGACCATGGCGTATGTGTAGTCGGGGTCGGCGTCGAGAGCGCGGCGGTACCACGTTTCAGCTTCGGCGAGTTCACCCCGCCTCTCCACTAGGTGGCCGAGGTTGGTCATGGAGAGCGGGTCGTTGATAGTGGTTCGGCGCCACATTGTTTCGGCGATGTCGAGTTCTCCACGCAGGTAGGCCTGGTAGCCGACCCTTCTCAGGGTGTGGGGTTGCGCCTGCTGGGTGGTGGTGTGCCAGAAATCTGTCGGGATGGGGCGGTGTGGATGGTTTTGTCCGTCGTCGGCGGCGATGAGGTAATCGAATGCTGTGAAGGTGCGGGAGCGATCCGGGTTGCGGCCGGATTGCAATGCTGCGACTCTTCCTACCTGCTCGGTGGGGGTGCAGGCGGTCTGAATCGCGGCTTTCACGTCAGCGTCGGTGATGTCGAGGTCGGCACGTTGTCCATCGATACGGGCCAGGGCCAGCTCGGTGAGGACGGTTTCCGGGACGGGATCAGGTTGTCCGATGCGACTCCAGTCGACGGCGACTTCGATGACTGTGCGGAGGACAGGTTCGAGGATGCGGGCGGCGTCGTAGCGACGCAGAAGTTCCGGAGCACCAGCCAGGACCTCGGCAAGCCCGTGCCGGTCGAGGGGGAGAGACGGGTAAGCAACCGCCGCTTGGGCTTGCTCGGCGGGGTCTTCGCTGGTCGATGCCAGTTCTATGCGGCAAGCCTGGTCGAGGACAGCCCTGATGTCGCGAGTCAGTTCACCGCCGTTGTCATCGCGGAGGCGGGCGAGGGCTTCGCTGCGAAGGGTCGCGGCGACCACGGTGCGGGCGGGGCGGTCGTTCAGATGGGCGAGCAGGGCGGGGGTGAGGGGGTGCTCGGCGGTCAGGAAATCCTGCAGGTTTTCCAGCCAGACCACGATCACCTCCGTACTGGTGGTGAACCGTGGATGCTCGGGGACGCGGTGCAGCGTATTGGGGTGGGGAACCAGCACCCGAGCGTGCGGCAGCATGCGACGTGCGGCTTCGAACAGGGTTCTGGTCTTACCGGCCTTCGACGGTCCGGTGATGACGACGATCCGTTGCTCGACCAAGGCGGTGGCGACCCGTGTATCCACGTCGCGAGCGGTACGAGCAACGTACTCATCGAGTGCAGCGAGACCGTCATGGGCATCTTCGGGTTCGCCGAACCGGTTCGGCGTCGCACCCAGCCGGTACGGGGTCAATGCCTCCACACGGGGGAGATCCCCTTCGTCGAGTTGCTCTACCAGCCCTGCCCATCCCGGCATCCGGGTGCTCCCCACAGCGGCCGTCGGGGGATCGGCGGGTACGGCCGCGGCGGCGTCGCGGCGAGCCAGCCAGTCTTCCCGGGTGCGACGGTCCAGATGCGCGCGATCGGCCAGGCGACCGGCGCGGCGCAGGAAGTACTCCACCACCGTGATCAGCTGGTCGTCGTCGCGTGGCACCGTGCGTTGCACGGCAGGGTTGGTGGGAAACCAGCTACGCAACGTCGATTCCGGTACCCCGGCTCCCCGGGCGATCGCCTGCACTGACAGCGGCCGCTTTGCCGATGGTGATCGCGCCGCCGCCCGGGCCGCGTCCAGGGCGGTGAAGAATTCCTCCCGCGCACCCTGCTCGGCCATCATCGCTGCCCGAAGAAGCGCGAGTCGCGACGGCTCGGCACGACTCGCGAACAGGTAATCAGCCGAAAACCCACCCCTGACATGCGCATTCATGCACTCTAACGATTCACGGGGTTCGCTGGAACACCACCGTGCGGGCTGTGCTGGAACTCGACCCAGTTCGAAACCAGCCCCAGGAGAACCACAGCCATGCATCCCACCCTGCGTAAGACACTGCTGATCACCATCGCACTACTGCTCGGCATCATCACCGGCATGGTCAACGCCCTGCTCACCCATTTCGGAGGGGGCCACGTCACCGACACGATCCGCGACGGCGGCATCGGGTTCACCGGCACCACGGCCTTCGTCTTGGTGGTGATGGCCTATATCGGAGTCCTCTGAACCGCGCGCATCCCAGATACAACCGATCTCGATCGAACCCACGGCTGCGCTCGGCGTGCTCGTCGGCGGCGATGCCATGCACTGCCACCTGGTGCGGCGCCCAGGCCGGGCCGCCGCGAACCAGGTGGCCGCTGGATCGATCGCCGCCAACCCGACGGGCGATCGATGCGAAACGCACGATCGGCGATCGGTGGTTGGGCCCCGATCGCCGGTCGTGCTTATGGGTTCGTCATCGCGAGAGCGCGTTACGCAGATCGGTGACGGTGGCGCGGCGCTCGTAGGCGATCCAGGCGAAGATCGCGGCGAGTACCAACGGGAAGATCGCCATCGCGGGCTTGTCGGCGATCAAAGCCTGCGTCCCGGCGGCCAGCACGGTAAGAACGGACAGACCCACGGCGGCCAGGGCACTGAGCCGTGGCACCATAAGGCCGATACCGCCCGCGACCTCCACGACTCCGATGAAGATGAGCAGTCCGAGGGGGATGGTCAGATTCTCGGGGGCATTGTCCGTCAAGGTGTTCGGTATCACGAGCTTCGGCCCGCCGGAGGCGATGATGAAGAACAGGCCGAGCAGGATCTGCAGGGTCCACAGGACGCGGTTGCGGGCCTTGCCGGGACGGTCGGTGACGTCGGCGGTGAAGTTGGCGGTGGGGTTGGCACTGGTCATTTCCGGTCCTCTGGTCGGTCGCGCCGGGTTGGTAGCGCGTTCAACAGATAGGACGGAGCACCGTCCGAAAACTCATCGCCGTTCGTGAAGATTTTTTTCGAGACTCCCGTGCTACACCACTGTCTTGGATGTGGGTATCCAGGTCCCGTGGAAGCCGTTGGGGACTCGCACGGGCAGATGGATTTCGGCGACCGGTGCGGCGGCGAGGTCGGTTGCGTCGAGGATCAGCAGGTAGCTGGTTCCACGGGCGCGGTCGTGGGCGAAGGTGAGCAGGTATCCGTCGTTTTCACCGGTGGTGGCGTGGCGGGGGACGAAGACGGCCTCGCCACAGGTGTGGTTGTCGGGCAGCTGGTGGGTATGGCGGGTGACGCCGCGGGTGAAGTCGTAGCGATAGATGCGGGAATGCGGCGGTCGGGCATCGAGGGAGAAGCTGGTCACGTATCCGAAGCGGTGCGCGCGCCCGATCGCGGTGTCGGCGACTCGGGGGTATTCCACGGCCACGTCGTCGATCTGCTCCTCGACGACCGTGCCATGGGTCAGGTCCAGCCTCCACTGGTGGAGGCGGGGCAGGCCGCCGCTGGTATCGGCGCTGCCGCCACGCCACACTTCGTCGTCGGCTCGACGGCCTCAGCCGCCCCGCTAACGTCCGCTGAGTTCGGCGACGACCGGAGCGAATCTCTCGGCGAAGTCGGCGCCGAAGACGAAATAGGAGAAGCCGATCTCCTCCCGTCGGCGCTGGATCTCCTCGGCGGCGGCCGCCGGATCGTCCGGAAGTACGGTCAGTGCGTCCGCCGCACGCCACGCGGCGGGGTCGGTGTCGGGGGGCGCCATGTGCGGCGCGACGGTGTCACCGATAACCGGAACGGCGAGCGCCAGTTCGGCATCCCCGATGGCGCGGAACTCGCGTGCCAGACGCTCGACTTCGCCCCGAGGCTGATCCCCCAGCACGAAGGTGACGGTGTCCGCGACCTCGGCCGCCAACGCCCGGGCCTTCGGACCGTATACGGCCATCGCTACGGGCGTGTGACGGTCGGGGCCGTCGAGATCTCGCAGCCTCCTGACGGTCTCACGGATCTGTGCCAGCCGCTCGTTCGGCGGCGGTACGGCGGGCTGTCCCTTGTCGCGGAGCTCGTCCTCGATTCCCGGCCTGCCCGTGCCGATGCCCATCTCGAAGCGACCGTCGGTCAGCAGCGACAGCGAGTGCGCTTCCCACGCCGTCAGCCAGGCCGGGCGGAGCGGAGAGGCGTACACCCACGTGCCCACGCGCAGGTCGGTCAGGGCCGCGACGGTGGCCAGCATCGGGCCTGGCGCCGGTTGCGTCTGCGGGAAGTCGGGCACCAGCAACGTCGAGTAGCCGCTGTCGGCGATGCGGCGCACGCGGTCTCGCCACGTCGGCACGTCAGTCCTGAGCGGGGCAACGACCCCGAACCGAAACGGTCTCGTCATGCCTGAATTCCTCTCCGCTTTGCGAGATCATCTGGCACCCACCCCTCGGGAAGGTCCATGATCATGTCCTTACAGACATCGACGGCGGATACCCCCGAAACTCATCGGTGCAGCCGGATCGTGTACCTGCGAACGCCGGGAACTCGGCAACACGGGGCGGCTTCCGGGGATCGGCGGGCACCTGGACGGATAGTTGTGCGGATGCCGATAGGAGCCGATTCGGTTGCTGTAATACTCGGTCTGATGGACATCCGATCTGTCCCCGCGACCGTATTGCGTGAGCGGCTACGCCACGTCCGGTGGATCGGTGGGGGCAGCGGCGCAGGCAAGACGACGATCGCACGCGATCTCGCGACGCGGCACGGGCTGCGGGTGTATTCGACCGATGAGGCGATGCGCGACCACGCGGCCCGCAGCACCTCCGATGACGCGCCATTGCTCAGCCGCTTTCTAGCGATGGATATGGACGAACGCTGGGTGAACCGATCACCTGAGACGATGCTGGAGACGTTCCACTGGTTCGACGGTGAGGGTTTCGGGTTCATAGTCGAGGACCTGCTGGGTATGTCTGCCGAAACCGGTGTCATCGCCGAGGGGTTCCGCCTGCTGCCACGATTGGTCGCGCCCCTGCTCACGACCGTTGAGCACGGCGTGTGGCTGCTGCCGACACCCGAGTTCCGCCGGGCCGCATTCGACCGGCGCGGCTGGGACATCCCCGGCAGGACAAGTCACCCGCAGCGTGCCGCGCAGAATCTGCTCGACCGCGACCGGTTGTTCACCGACCGCATTCGCAACGAGACCACCCGCCTGCATTTGCCCGCTATCGAGATGGACACCGCGATGACCGAAGCTGATGTGACCGACGCGGTCGGCCGGATATTTCGGCTTTGAACCGGCGGGCCATCCACGGGAGCCAGGTCGATCATCGGGCCTCGATCTGTTCGCGCAGGATGTCTCCGTGGCCGGCGTGCCGGGCGAACTCGGCGGTCATGAACATATAGATCCAGCGAAGGCTGACGACGACTCCCTTGTGTGGATGCTCGCGGGTCTCGTCCAGGGGGATCCGCGCTGCGATAGACCTGGCTCGGGCGCTTGCGCGTTCGAACTCCGCGATCACCTCGGTCACCGTCTCGTCATCGCCCACCTCGAACCCTCCGTGTGCCCACAGCGGGCCGTCACAGTCGTCGTCGGTGAGTCGTCCGAGCGTGCGCTGGAACCACATCCGCTCGGCGAACGCGGCGTGTTTGATCAGGGCTATCGGCGTTGTCAGCGAAGGTACGAGCCGGCTCCTGGCGTCGGTTTCCGACAGGCCGCGCGCCGTATCGATGAGATCGGCGCGTGCCTGGTCGAGCATGGTCTCGAGCAGTTCTCGTTCGGTGCCGGTGGTGCGGATCGAAGTGATCATCGGAGACTGGTCCTCCCTCGGCCGGTCCGGCACGCGCCAGACAGACCGATCTGCTGGTGGTGATTCGGAGACGGTTCGCCGGCAAGACCGGCGCCGGGGTGGTCGCATGCTTCGCGACCAGGAATCCTGATTCGGTCGGCGACGGGTTCGTAGCCCACGTCAGAAGCGGGCGCGCCGGACCAATGACGAATCTACCACTCGCCGTTGCGGTGCGGCGGCCCGGTGCTACACCCGATGCTGAATCGACGAACCCCGCACCACCATCACCACCGGCGTTGTCGAAGCCGACCGCAACGCCCTCGTCATCGGCGCTACCTGACACTGCCGCCCATAGCTGGTCCAGTCGGCCGCTATCTCACCTGCCCTGGTTGGCGATGAACGCCTGTACGGCGTCGAGGAACTCCGGGCCGCCCGCGGCGTACCCGCCGACGGTTCCACCGATCAGCACACCCACGGGGATGCTGACGCCCCAGATCAGGGGCATGCACGCCCCGAGGAGGCCGCCCACGATGGCGCCGCCGACGACGCCGGGGAGATTTTTGTTGATCTGCTCCTTGAGCCGGTCGTAGGAGCTGATGTCCTGCGGTTGCGCGGTATCTTCCGCTGTGGGAGTCGGTGTCGGGGTGCGGTCGTCCACAGCGTTGTACTGGTAGTTGATGCCATGATCCGAACCGGAAGTCGCGTCCTCCGCAATCACCGCGGTCGGCTGCTCCGCAACGACCGGTTCCGCATGGGCGGTGGCCGCGGCTATACCCACGGCCGAGATGGCCAGGAAAACGGCAGCGGTGATTTTCTCGAGCTTCATCTTCGAATCCCTCCACTCAGCTGCCCCGGATGGGCGGACCGAGTCAGACCTTAGGCGTCGAAGTCAAAAGTGTGGGTATGCCACACGCAGTTCGAAGTCACCGAGCCCGCACTTCGACACCGGCCCTAGCCGCGATAAATCTCGACATAAGCGTTGGTCGCCACCGCGACCACACCGGGACCCGTTCCCGTGCATCCCGTGGTGATGCGCTGGCCGGTCGGCGTGAAGGGGTAGCTCAGCGCTTGGTAGGAGCCGACGCCGTACTGCGGGAACGGCCCGCTGGCGTAGAGGCCGAAGCAGTCGACATGCAAGACGTAGTCGCTTCCTCCGTCGGGTCGGCAAGTCGCCGACGCACCGAAAAGATCGCGCTCGACGACGCAATCCTGCGGCGCCGCTTGGGCGGTCCCGTAACCGGCAATAGCGACGAAAGCCAGACCCGAAACTCCAGCGGCCGCGATGCGTACGGCGGCAGTAATAACATTCTTCATGAAAATGCCTCCTGTTCCACGGTGTCTTCGACCTTCAGCGGCCGGATGTTACGGCCGCTGGATCCGAAAACGGCAGCGGTACTTATGTCCTTGCAGCGATACCGCGGAGCCCCTCTCAACACATGGGTACTCCGCGCATGTAGCGCGCCCTGATTCGTGCGCGAACGACGCCGAAGAATCCGTCGTGAGCTCGCCGCGAACACACCGGGACCGCGTCGCGGCCAATACACTGCACGCATGCGACGACCGCGCGCCATGGTGCTCGATGAGGTGTGGCGCAAGCTCGGCGGTGTCGAACCGCTCAGCGGCCCGCACGGGGGTCCGCTGCGCCGGACCGTGAAACTCCTGCTCGACCCGCTGGTGATCCGCCCCGTGCAGCATCCGCTGTGCGCCGGGCCGATCCTGACGGCGGACGGCGCGGTGTTGCTGGAGGCGCGGATCCAGGCCGCGGCGGATGTGCTGCGCGCGACGGCGGCCTGGTTCACGGTGCTCAAACAGGTGCGGCGCACGCTGCGGATCACCGAGGGGCATCCGCAGGATCTGTACTTCCAGCGTTGTTTCGAGCTGGCGACCACTTCGGGCATGCCGGACCCGGAGCGGGCTCGCGCGGTCGCGGAGGACGCGCTGCGCGAAATCCACGAGTACACCGCGGGTCGCACCACGCAGGCGCTGAAGGAGTACCTCACCGACCACAACCGGGAACGGGAGCTGGCCGGGCTGCTCGAGCTGGCCTGGCGGCGGCGTCCGATCACCGGCCCGCCGGGCGGCGACCACGACGCCGAAGTGGACGAGCTGCTGGAAGCCTGTGCGGCGGCACGGCTCGGCGCCGACGCCGACGGACAGCGAATCCTGGACGGGCTGGTCGCGACCCATGCCGGTACCCACACGGGGATCCGGTTGTGGCAAGACGCATCCGATCATTCCGCTCAGGAACTGGGGTTGACCGCGCATCCGGCGCCGCAACGCCCCGCGATCGGCTCCTCGGCCTCGAAATCGTCCCTCGGGCTCCCCTTCGATCGCACCGTGTACGAGCGGGTGTTCACCGTGTTGCAGGCGTCCACCGATCGCGCGGAGCTGCCGCCGATCCCCGAGCTGGTCGACGCCGAGATCGCCCGCAGTTGCGCGCCGTGGGCGCTGCTGGACGAGTCGCTGCGGGTGACCGCGACGGCGGGAACCGCGCTCGCGACCGGCTTGGCTCCCATCGAGCACCGCCGCGGACCGTCGACGGGACGACCGCGTCTGCGTCTGGCCGAAACGGGGACCACGCGTTCCACGGCGCATCAGGTGGTCAACAGCCGCTGGCAGCGGGAAGCCTATGTGCTGCAGGCGCGGCGGCTGGTGGTGTCCGCCGAGCCGCCCACGGGTCCGTTGGCCGCCATCGCCGCCGAGCTGATCACGCCGTGGCGGCCGTACCTGCGCCGATTGTGGGTGCGCCTGCACGGCAGGGATGTCCGGGAGTTCGCGATCTACGATCCGGACGAGTTGTGGGATCTGCTCGACGGAGTGGCGCGGTCGGTGATCCTGGACCATCGCACGCGGGTCAAGCGGGCACTGAGCGTGCGGGTGAGCGCCGGTGAGCCGGACGCGGCGGAATCGAAGGCGAGCTGATGACGACCGTACGCATCCGCCGTCGAGACGACCTGTGGATCATCGCGCCGGACGACGCGCCGACCGTCGTGGACGACGCGGCCGGAGTGGACGTGCTCGTGCTCGAGGTGGCGGGCGGCCATTTGACGTGGGGCCTGCTCAGCGGGCAGGTGACCCCGGCGGCGGTGATCGACGACCTGGCCCTCGCGCAGGAGTGGGTCTGGGCGGTGTACGGCGCGGAGGTCTCCCTCGCCCTCGACGAACCAGCGGGCGAAGGGGAATACGAGGCCGAGCCGGCGCTGCCGGATCTCGCCGCCCGCGCTTGGCGGCTGGGTTACGCCCGCTGGGCGGCGCGCTGGTGGCCCGCGTCGACGTTGGACGACATCGCCCCGCTGGACGAGGGCCTGCTCGAGGACGAGATCGCCGCGCTCAGCGAAGAATGCGACCTGATCGTCGACGGCGCCGACGCGGCTCCGGAAGAACCCGCGGCCACCGAAACACTCGGCCGCGCGGAGGATTACGCGCTGGCGGCCGGGCCGGCCACCCTCGCCGCGCCCGGCGCTCTCGTCTTGGCGCGGGGCACCGCGGGCTGGGATTGGCAGCGCTGCCCGCCCGGCCTGCTCGACGCCTCGGAAAGCGCTGTGTCCTGGGAAGTGGTGCGCACCGCGGAGACCACGCTCGTGCGGGTGAGCGCGGTCGCCGCCCCGCTCGCGCCCGCCGACATCCCGGCGCACCTGCATCCCCGCGCCGGAATCCGCACCCCGGCGGACACCGCCGATGTGCCGCTGATCCGAGACGGCGAACTCTGGCGGGCCGAGACCGCGGCCCCGGCCGGTGCGGAAGCGGGCGTGAGCGTGCACGTCTACGTGCCGGGTGTCGGCGTGGACGAACCGGAGCCGGACGCCGCGAACCGGCGCGCACGAATCCGTGACCTGGTCACAGCGCGACTGCGCCGCACGGACGACGCACCCGAGAACCCGATGGACGCGCCGCTGCTGGCGGAGATAGCCGCCGCCGCGTCGGATTCGGACTTCTGACATGGCCGACGAGACGCCCGACGACGGCCGGGAAGTGCTCGCGGCGGGCGCCGCCGCCTACACCCGTGGGGACCCGGCCGAGGCCAAGCGCCTGTTCGAGGATGCCGCCGAACGCACCACCGGCGACATCCGGCTCGGCGCGATCATCAACGCCGCGAGCATGGCCGACGAACTCGGCGACCACGCCGCCTCGCTCGCCCTCTACCGCTCGGCACTGGCCGAAATGCCCGCGGACGCCCCGCGATTGCGGCCGAACGCCCTCGTCAACATGTCGCAAGCGCTCCAGCATCTCGGCGAGCTGGACGCGGCGCAGGCGGCGCTGGAACAGGCACGAGCCTTACTAGCCGACAACACCGACACCGATCTCGGCGTACTGCGGGTGGCCTGCCTGCTCTCCCTCACCGCCGTCGCGTTGCACCGCCAGAGCTGGGCCTACGCCGCCGAACTGGCCACCGAGTCACTCGCGGCGGCACGCCGTTTCGCACCGCAACTGGCCGGCCATCCACTGATGAACCTGGCGGCCACGTACTTCGAGACCGGCCGCCGCGACCTGGCCGTCGATTTCGCGCGGCAAGCCCTCGCCGCGTTCGAGTCCGCGGGCGATCGCAACGCGGTCGCCGAGACCGAACAGAATCTCGCCACCATGCTCGTCCGCCTCGAGCGCTACGACGAGGCGGAGGCGCCGCTGCGCTCCAGTCAGGCATATTTCGAGCGAGCCGGGTTGGAGCACCGGGCCGGGATCGGTCGCAAGATCATGGGGTTTCTCGCCGAGGGCCGCGGTGATCCGGCGAGTGCGCGCGACTGCTACGAGCGGAGCTTGGCGTATTTCGTCGCGTCCGGCGCGGTGCTCGATGCCGCAGACCTGCGCATTCGCGCGGCGACCCTGGCGTTCAAGGCCGGGCGGGTCGACGAGTGCGAGCAACTGCTCGCGGCGGCGTTCGCGATCTATGCCGAACGCGGCCTCGGCCTGCACTGCGCCCAGCTCGATTTCTGGCACGCGACGCTGCTGGAAGGCGCGATCAGCGCGACCGCGTCGCCGTCCGCGGAGTTGCTCGGGCGTGCTGTCGGCATCGCCGTTCCCGCCGCGCTGGCCATCGACGCCGTCCGTCACACGTTGCCGAACGGCACGCAGCGCGAGCAGTGGAACCGGCAGATCGCCGATCCGGCGATGCGGTTGGCGTTCCGCTTCGCCTACCTTTCCGGCAATGGTGTCCTCGTCGCCGACTTGATCGAAACCCAATGCGCTGGAACAGCTTTGGCCTTGGATCGAACGGAGCGGGTTGCTCCCACCCGGCTTCCACTGGAATTGCCGGATCCACCGGAGGACTTCACCGATCACCCCGGTAGCGTCGCCCTGCAACTGGGCGCCGCCCTGGCCGAGGTCGCGGCGGGCGCGGGCCTGCCGGTCGCCCCGCCGCCGCGCCTGGCCCTGGCCGCGGAAGGACGGATCGCGCTCGCGCCGTTCATCGCCGCCGCCGAGCAGCGCTACGGCCGGGTGATCCGCGACGATCGGGTGCTGACGGTATGACGCGACCGACGGTGCTCGTCCGCATGGCGGACGCGGGAGACGTCTACGTGTCGTGGCGGTGGGTCGACGACAGCGCACCCCGGGGCGCGGGAGTGCTTCCGGAAGACGCGGCGATGCGTGCGGTCGCCCTGCTGGCCGGCGCGCTACCGCACCCCGCCGAGCCCGGCGGTCTCGAGCGGGCCCTCACCACCGGCGCGTTCGCCGACTACGAGCGCGAATACTCCGTGGCACAGGAGCTTTCCCGGGCGCTGCTGCCCTACGGCCTGGCCGCGCAGCTCTATGAGCTGTGGCAGCGCGGCGTGCGCCCGCATATCCGGCTGCAACCGTCACCGCGGGTCGCCCAGGTGCCGTGGGAGATCATCGCGCCGGACCGCGACGTCCGGTTGATCGACATCGCCGACGTCAGCCTGCTCGCCGCGGCGAGTGTGGTGCAAGCGCCGGGCCGGATCGCGCGCACCTGGACGGACACCGCCGGGGGGCCGGTCGTCGCGGTGCTGGATCCGCGCGTTCCCGGTTTCCGCGCCGATTCGGCGCTGGGTTCGGTGCTGGGCCGGATGACCGCCGAAGCCCCGCTCGCGCGACGCATGGCGGAGTACGCCGCGAACGGCCGCTTGCGGCCCGAGGCACGGGATCCGGTGTCGGCTTTCCGGCGCACCGATGTCGATCGCCAGTGGCTCGGCGCCGCCCTGCGCGCGGGCGCGAGCCGGTTGATCTACGTCGGGCACGTCTCCGCCGCCGCGCCGGAATCCGGTCGCAGCGAGGACGCCCAGTTGCACCTCGCCTGCACCGCCGATGCCGTCGGCTTCGCCGAACCGGCCCGCACGCACCGGCCGCTCTCGGCCAAAGACCTGCTGCTCGGCACGCACACCCTGGACGCGGATCCCGTCGCCGGTGCGCGGCTGTGGCCGATGCCGAGCCGGGTCGCGCTGATCGCCTGCGAGAGCGGCGGCGACCTCCGGTTCAGCGAAGCGCTCGGCCTGACCGCCGCGATGATCACCGGCGGCGCGGAACTGGTCACCGCGGGCCGGTGGGCGCTGCCCACGGATTTCGCCTTCCAGCGCGTCGCGGGCGCGCCCGCGCACGCCCTCCCGCTGCAGGAAGCCGTCTGCGCCATCGACGCGGCGCACGAACAACCGGATCCGGTGACCGCGCTGGCCGCATGGCAGCGCGACCGTCTGGCCGCATGGCGCGACACCGGCCGGATCGAGCACTCCCCGGTGCTCTGGGCGGCCTTCGCCACCGTGTGCGCCTGATTCGGGCAAACCATGCCCTCCGGTCTCCATATACCTGTCTACGTGCGGCGATGCCGTGAGAACGAATCGAAAACGGGTAACGCTACTGATGCGCAAACCGACACTCAGCGTCGAACGTGTGGATAAGCTCGAACGCCTCAGCCATCACGATTCCCGATCAGGAGACGTAGTTACACCAGTCGGATGACCGCCTCGACCGGCCTCTGAGGAGCCCATCACAATGCGCTACTACGCCGTCTACGACAACGACGGAAACATCGCCACCATCCTCGGACAACCTGACGACGCGCCGCCGTTGCGCCCCGCCGCCTTGCACCGGGGACAACGGCTCACCGAACTGGCCCTACCGGAAGGGGTCGTCGACCCCGCCGACCCGGACAACTTGACGGTTCTGCTCGACCTGGTCGCGGACCGGCGAGCCGACGCGGCCACTGCCCGCGCTCGCTCCGACACGCACGCGAGCCGCTAGCCCACCGGCAGGGCGACGCCCCCGGGTCCTCAGGCCCGAGTCAGCGCGACCACCGGGATGATCCGGGAAGTCTGCATCTCGTGTTCGGCGAAGAACGGATAGGTGTTCTTCAGCATCGTCCAGGTGCGGGCACGGTCCTCGCCGGTAAGCGGGGTGGCCCGCGCCGGATAGCCCTCGCCGCCCACCTCGACGGTGACGCGCGGGTCCGCGCGCAGGTTCAGGTACCAGTCGGGATGTTTCGGCGCCCCGATGTTGGACGCCACGATCAACAGCCGGTCGCCGTCGCGGTGGTACATCAGCGGGGTGGTGTACGGGACGCCGGTTCTGCGGCCGGTCGTGGTCAGCAGGATCAGACGGTCGCGTTGCATGCCGTCGATCGCGCCGCCCGCGCGGAACTGCGCGATGGTTCGCCGATTGACTTCCTGGACGTCCACGGTTCACCTCCCTCGGCCTCGGTGCGCGAGTCTCAGCCTTCCCTCTGGTCGCAGCCCTGTCCGGGAAACGCCGGGATCGGCGGCGCAGCAGCGCATTCAGTCCCGATGGGCGAGCAGGTGCTGGATCAGCAGCCGGGTCAGCGCCTCGGGCGCCTCCTCGGGAACCCAGTGCGAGACGTCCTCGAGCATCTCGAACCGGTACGGGCCGGACACGTATTTCCCGGTGGCCAGCGCCGCTGTGGGCCCGACGGTCGCGTCCTCGGTGCCCCACACGTACAAGGTGGGCACGCACGCCGGACCGATCGGACCCGCTAGATCCATGGCGCGATACCAGTTCAGCGCCGCGGTGAGCGCGCCCGGCCGCGCCAGCCTGCGCACATACTCCTCGACGCGTTCCTCCGGGATCTTCCACTCGAAGATCCGGCGCAGCGCGGCGCAATCGTCGGCCAGCAGGGTCCGCTCCGCGGTCCGGGGCCGGCGCAGCTCGGTCAGGTGGTGCGAGCGCTGCGCTTGGTCCTCGTCCTCGGCCATCGCCTGCTGGAGTGCGGCGGGATGCGGATGCGACACCGCGGCGAAGGTGCGGATCCGCTGCGGCAGTTCCGCCGCCACCGCCCAACCGACCAGCGCGCCGCAGTCGTGGCCGATCAAGTCGAAGCGGTCCCACCCCAGCGCGTCGGCCACGGCGATCACATCGCCGGCCAGCTCCTCGATCCGGTAATCGGCCGGACGCTCGGGCCGCGCGCCCGGGGAATACCCGCGCTGGTCCGGCGCGACGACGTGGCACCCGCCGCCGCCGAGCACACCGAGCTGGAACTCCCACTCGCGCGCTCCCTGCGGAAACCCGTGCAGCAACAGCACTTCCCGGTCGCCGGGAGCACCGGCGGCCAGCACGTCGAAGGTTCCCGCCGCGGTGCGAATCTCGAGTTCGTCGATCACCCGCCCGACTCTAGGACCCGGTACCGACGCGACTCAGTGCTCGTCGAAGTGGCCGTCGTGCGGGGCGTGGCGGTGGCCGTCGTGCACGTAGTCGACGTGGTCGCCGTGCGGGACGGCCTCGTGGCCGCAGTTGGGGCCGTGCTGATGCGGATGGTCGCGGCATTCGGTGCGCTCGGACCGCTCGCATTCGTCGTAGTGACCTTGATGTTCGCGATGCAGATGACCATCGTGGGCGTAGTCGATGTGATCGCCGTGCTGGAACGCAGTGTGCCCGCAGTCCGGGCCGTGGACATGGTCGTGGCCGGTGTGCTGCGCATGTGCTGTGGTCATCGAATTTCCCTCTTTCCTGGCGCGGATAGCTGGAATCGTGATGACAGATACATTAGCAGATGCGCATCAATCAAGATTGCCTCGAGTGTGCTGGAGGGCTCAGAGCACCTGGGCGAGGAACCTCTGCAATCGCGGCGTCTGCGCGTCGTCGAACAGGGCGTCGGGCGTGCCGGTCTCCACGACCTGCCCGCGGTCCATGAACACCACGCTGTCGGACACCGTGCGGGCGAAACCCATCTCGTGGGTCACCACGACCATCGACATGCCGCCGGAGGCGAGGTCGGTCATCAGCGCGAGCACGCCCTTCACCAGCTCGGGGTCCAGCGCCGAGGTGGCCTCGTCGAAGAACATGATCTCCGGCCGCATGGCCAGCGCCCGCGCGATGGCGACGCGCTGCTGTTGCCCGCCGGACAGGTTCGCCGGACGCGCGTCCGCTTTGTCGGCCAGGCCGACGATCTCCAATTGCTCGACGGCCAGCGCCCGCGCCTCGTCCTTGGACAGGCCGCGCAGCTTGCGCGGACCCAGCGCGACGTTCTCCGCGACCGTCTTGTGCGGGAACAGGTTGAATTGCTGGAACACCATGCCGATGCGCTGACGCAACCGGTCCGGGTTCTCGGTGAGCACGGACTTGCCGTCCAGCAGCACGTCGCCCTGATCGGGCTCGTAGAGCCGGTTCAGCACCCGCAGCAGGGTCGATTTACCCGACCCGGACGGCCCGATGACGGTGGCGGTCTTGCCCGCGTCGACGTGGATGTCGATCCCGCGCAGCACGTGGTTGTGCCCCAGCGTCAGATGCAGTCCGGTACCGGTGAGGGAGGCACTCATCTATCCGCGCCCTTCCGTGATCGTGGCCGCCTCCACCTGGTCGATCGGCCGGTCGGGTCGGCCGGTGCGCATCCGGCGGTCGATGTAGTTCACCAAGTGGGTCAGCGGGATGGTCAGGATCAGGTAGACCAGCCCGGCCGCCACCAGCGGCGATAGATTCCCGGTCTGCGCGTTGAGATCGCGGCCGACGGCGAACAGCTCGCGCTGGGTGGCGAGCAGGCCGAGGAAGTAGATCAGCGAGGAATCCTTGATGAGGGCGATGAACTGGTTCATCAAAGCCGGGAGCACTCGGCGCACGCCCTGCGGGATCACCACCAGCGTCATCGCCTGGCGGTATCCGAAACCGATGGCGCGCGCCGCTTCCAGCTGCCCCGTCTCGACCGACTGGATGCCGGAGCGGAAGATCTCGCCGATGTAGGCCGAGGCGAGCAGCGCCAGCGCCACCGCGCCGAGCCAGTAGGGGTTGTTGCCGGTGAGGTTGCGCACCACCGGGCCGACGCCGAGACCGATCAGCAGGATGATCACCACGGCGGGCAGACCACGGAAGATGTCGGTGTACACCCGCGCGGGCCAGCGCGACCAGCGGGTGCGTGATATTCCGGCGACCGCGAGGAGCATGCCGAGGACGGTGCCGAGCGCACCCGAGACCACCGCCAGGATCAGCGTATTGGGCAGGCCGGTCTTGAACAGGTCGGGAAATGCCTTGCGGTACAGCGACCAGTCGAAGAACGTGTCCTTCAACTGCCGCACCGTGGACTTCGGCGCGTTCTGCGCGGTTTCGTCCTTCTGCTTGCCCGCGGCGAGCGCGGCGAAGTCCGGTAGCTGCGGCGCGGGGGCGGCCTTCGAGCCCGGCTTCCAGCCCGGCGGCAGCTGGCGGGGCACCCAGTCGGTGTACAGCTTGGCGTAGGTGCCGTCGGCGATCACCGCGTCCAGGCCGCTGTTGAGCGCGTCGATCAGCGGCTGATTGTTCTTGGCGACCGCGTAGCCCACGAAGTTGTCCAGGCTGAAGGTGTTCTGCGACACCGACGTTCCGTCACCCGGCTTGATCGCGCCTTCGGCTTGGGCGGAGGGGGCGACCCAGGCGTCCACCTGGCCGGATTTCAAATTGGCGTAAGCGGTGTTGTAGTCCGGGAACTTCACCGGGTCCAGCCGCAGCTGGTTCACCACGAATTCGTCCTGCACGGTGCCCTGCACCACCGCGATCCGGGTGTTCCGGTTCAGGTCGGCGAATCCCTTGACCGCGCTGCCGGTCGGCACCACCAGGGAGAAGTAACCGAAGTCGTAGCCGTTGGTGAAGCCGACCAGTTGGCGGCGCGCGTCCGTGGTGGTGATGTTGGACGAACCCACGTCGAAACGGCCGCCGGACACCTGGGCGAGCAGCCCGGCGAACTCGGTGCCGGAGAATTCCACCTGGAGGCCGAGCTTGGCGCCGATCGCCTTCAGCAGTTCGTTGTCGAAGCCGGTGAACGTGCCCTGCCGGTCGACGCAGATGCTCGGTGGCGCGTCCGACAGCGTGCCCACGCTGAGCTTGCCCGGGGTGATCAAACCGAGCTTCGAGACGTCGATCGAGGTCAGCGGCACGGTGGCCGCGGTGGTGTAGCGGTCGCTGCCCGCGGCGGCCGAGGAGGCCAGGTTGGTGGGCGCGGCGGAGGCCGCGGCCAGGCCGGGCGGTGCGCAGAGGTTGCGCTCGGTGACCGCGTCGTCGGAGCCGGAACCGCACGCCGTCGCGCTGAGACCGACGGCAAGCAATATCACGGCGATCAACGCACGAGACCGCACAGCGGGCAGAACAGCCATGACGGACAACCCTAGCCGTGGAAATCTGCTATTCCACAGCTACCCCGAGTCGGTGACCTCGGAAACCATGTGCGCCCGGCGGTCGAAAATTCCGATCATCATGATCCGAATTCCGGAGCGCAGCGGATCAGCCGGCAGGCAATCGGGCTCAGGCCAGCCCGCTGACCGGTTCCGGATTGACCTCGTCACGCCATCGCACGGCCTTCGCGACCTCGCTGAGGTCGTAGTCGGGGCCGCTGGCCCCGATGGTGAAGGTCGTCACGCCCGCCTCGACGAAGGCGGGCGCCTTCTCCAGGCCCGGCCACTGCACCGAGCGCTCGATGCGCGCCTGGTCTGCGCCGACGGCGGCGCAGTGTTCGGCGAGCACCTTGTTCTTGTGCGCGAGCACGTCCAGGTCGGCGAAGGTGTGCCACATGTCGGCGTACTGCGCGACCAGTCGCAATGTCTTCTTCTCGCCCCCGCCGCCGATGAGAATCGGCAGGTCGCGGGTCGGTCGCGGGTTGAGCTTCGGCAACCGGGAGCTGATCCGGGCCAGGGTCTCCTTCAGCAGCTCCAGTCTGCTGCCCGCGGTGCCGAATTCGTAGCCGTACTCGTCGTAGTCCTTCTCGAACCAGCCCGCGCCGAGGCCGAGAATCAGCCGGCCGCCACTGATGTGGTCGACGGTGCGCGCCATGTCGGCCAGCAGATCCGGATTGCGATAGCCACCGCCGGTCACCAGCGCGCCGATCTCCACCCGCTCGGTCTGCTCGGCGAACGCGCCCAGCATCGTCCAGCACTCGAAGTGCGCGCCGTCGGGATCGCCGGTGAGCGGGTAGAAGTGGTCCCAGTTGAAGACGATGTCGACACCCGCGTCCTCGCAGCGCAGCACCGCGTCGCGGATGAGCCGGTATTCCGGCGCGTGCTGCGGCTGTAGCTGAACTCCGATACGCACTGGACGACTCATGTGCACTCTCCTCGTCGCTCGGCCCGCCCCGCCCCGAGGCTACCGGGGCGGTGGGGGTTCCCGCAGGCAGCCGCACCGCGCCTCCGGCACGGGCTACGTTGGGGACGCGGGACCAAGCCGGTGGATGGAGGTGTCGGCGTGACCGGCGGCGAGAACGAGGTGGTTCGCACGGTCGTGTCGACGATGCTGCGCGATCGCGACGATTTGATCGCCGAGTTGTCGGCGGTGATGCGCGCGCAAGTCGTGACGCTCGACTCGGACGCCCGGCTGCGGGGGCTGTTCGAAGCGGGCACCACCGACAACCTGATGTCCGCCCTCGACTTCGTGCAGAACGACGCCGCCGAGGACGACGTGCACGCCCCCGATCGGGCCCTGGTGTACGCGCGCACGCTCGCGCAGCGCGACGTCCCGCTGTCCGCGCTGATTCGCGCCTATCGGGTGGGGCACGCCGGGTTCCTCGACATCGCGATGCGCTACGCCGTGGAACTGGGCGGTCCCGACAGTTCGGCGGCCATCATCCGGATCGTGCACCGCAGCGCGGTGTACATCGATCGGGTGTGCGAGCACGTCGGCGTCGCTTACGAACAGGAACGCGACCGGTGGGTGGGCAGCCGCGGCGCCCTGCGGCAGGAATGGGTGGCGCGCGTGCTCGACGGCTCGGCCGACGACATCGGGCAAGCCGAGCAAGTACTGCGCTATCCGCTGTCCGGCCGCCACATCGCGGTGAACGCCTGGACCGAGCCGCAGCTCTCGGCGCGGGCCGCGGTGGACGTGCTCGATGCCGTTCGCGCCGCGCTGGTTCCACTGTTCGGCAACCCGCGCCGGGCGCTGGTGGTACCGACCGACGAACGCGAAGTCCGGCTGTGGTTCGCCGTCGCCGAGGACGCGACGATCGACGCCGGGGCCATCGAACGCACGCTGTCGGCCATGTCGTTGCCGGTGCGGGTGGCGCTCGGCGGGTGCGACGCAGGCGTGGCCGGATTCCGCCGGAGCCTGCGCCAAGCCGACCGCGTACGCGAACTCGTGCTGCTCGCCGGTTCCGGCGCGCCGCGCGCGGTGTCGCACGACCAGGTGGCGGCCGTCGCGCTCCTGGGCGGCGACATCGAGGAACTGCGCCACTACGTGGCCGACTGCTTGGGTGAGCTCGCCACCGACAACCAGCGCAATCTCTGGCTGCGCGAAACCCTGCGCGTCTTCTTGGCCAGCAACCGCAGCTACGCCGCCGCCGCCGAGGAGCTGGCGGTGCACCGCAACACCGTCCAGTACCGGGTGCGACAGGCGCTCGAACTGGTCGGCGACGTCTTCGACGATCACGACCGCACGCTGCATCTGCATCTCGCCTTGCAAGCCGCGCGCTGGCTCGGACCAGCGGTGCTGCGACCGGTCTGAGCCGCGACCGGGCGAGGTAGTTTCGTGCGCTCCGCACGAAAGTTGTACGAAGTTTCGGTGCCCGCGACTATGGCCCACCTCACATATCGGTTCGTAGCATTTCCGCGAATGCGCAGCTCAGATGAGGAGAAGTCGCTGTGTCCATGCTGGAAACCATGCGCGGGCCGATCGATACCGCTGATCTCGGAGTGACACTGATGCACGAGCACGTTTTCGTGCTCACCGGGGACGTCCAGCAGAACTATCCGGCCGAATGGGGTTCCGAAGAAGAACGCGTCGCCGACGCCGTGCGCCGGCTGCGCGTCGCCTACGACGCGGGTGTGCGCACGATCGTCGACCCGACAGTGGTCGGGCTGGGCCGCTACATCCCCCGGATCCAGCGGATCGCCGAGCAGGTGCCGGTGAACCTGGTGGTGGCCACCGGTATCTATACCTACGGCGATGTCCCGTTCTTCTTCCACTACCGCGGGCCCGCGCTGAACGAGATCGTCGGCGCGCAGGTCCCCGACCCGATGGTCGACATGTTCGTCGCCGACATCCGCGACGGCATCGCGGGCACCGGGGTGAAGGCGGGCATGCTCAAGTGCGCGATCGACCGGCAAGGGCTCACGACGGGCGTGGAACGGGTGATGCGGGCGGTCGCCAAAGCCCATCTCGAGACCGGCGTCCCGATCACGGTGCACACCCATCCGGAGTCGCGTGCCGGGCTCGATGTGAAGCGCGTGATGTGCGACGAGGAAGGCGTCGATCCCGGCCGCATCGTGCTCGGGCACAGCGGCGACACCACCGACTGCGATCACCTCGCCGAACTCGCCGACGCGGGCTTCGTGCTCGGCATGGACCGCTTCGGCATCAACCTCGACACCACCTTCGAAGCCCGCGCCGACACCCTGATCGAGATGGTGCGCCGCGGCTACACCGATCGGATGGTGCTCTCCCAGGACGCGAGCTGCTACATCGACTGGATCGAGCCCGCCGCCATGGCGGCTCTGCCGCAGTGGCATTACACCCACTTGTTCGAGGACGTGTTCCCCTACGTGCTCGATCGCGGCGTCACCAAGGATCAGATCGACACCATGCTCGTCGACGTCCCGCGCGCGTTCTTCGAGGCACGCGCACGCTGACGTGGCCCGTCGCCGGGCGGCCCGATAGGATCGCCGCACCCTTACTCGGATCGTCCGGCACGTTCCTGCCGGGATGGGATGTGAATTCGTCATGGCCACTGTGACCTTCGACAACGCGACGCGGCTCTACCCGGGCTCCGTCAAACCCGCGGTGGATCGGCTGAACCTGGAGATCGAGGACGGCGAGTTCCTCGTGCTGGTCGGCCCCTCGGGCTGCGGGAAGTCGACCTCGCTGCGCATGCTCGCCGGTCTCGAGGACGTCAACGGCGGTCGCATCCTGATCGGCGACAACGACGTGACGCACGCCGAGCCGAAGGAACGCGATATCGCCATGGTGTTCCAGAACTACGCGCTCTACCCGCACATGACCGTCGCGGAGAACATGGGCTTCGCGCTGAAGCTGGCCAAGGTCGCCAAGGCGGAGAAGGAGCAGCGGGTGCTGGAGGCGGCCAAGCTGCTCGACCTGGAGCCCTTCCTGGATCGCAAGCCGAAGGCGCTGTCCGGCGGTCAGCGCCAGCGCGTCGCGATGGGCCGCGCGATCGTGCGCCAGCCGCAGGTGTTCCTGATGGACGAGCCGCTGTCCAACCTGGACGCCAAGCTGCGTGTGCAGACCCGTACCCAGATCGCGCAATTGCAGCGCAGGCTCGGCACCACCACGGTGTACGTCACGCACGACCAGGTCGAGGCGATGACCATGGGCGATCGGGTCGCCGTGCTGAAGGACGGCCTGCTGCAGCAGTGCGCCACGCCGCGCGACCTCTACCGCGACCCGGCCAACGTGTTCGTCGCGGGGTTCATGGGTTCGCCTGCGATGAACCTGTTCACGCTGCCGGTCACCGACGGCCGGGTAGAACTGGGCGGGCACGCGATCGCGCTGCCGCGCACCGTCGCCGACGAGGCGGGCAACACCGTGACGGTCGGCATCCGTCCGGAACACTTCGAGCTGGGCGACGGCTCCGGCATCGAGATGGAGGTCGACGTGGTGGAGGAACTCGGTTCCGACGCCTACATCTACGGCCGCACCATCGCCGAAGGCGGGACCGACGGCGCGGGCGAAACCATCGTCTCGCGGGCGGATTGGCGTAACCCGCCCGCGAAGGGCACCCGCCTGCGGCTGGCCACCGACTCCGAGCACGTCTACTTCTTCGACACCGAAGGACGCAGGCTCAACTGAGCGCCGCCGAGGGGCGCGCTCCTCGGCCCTCCGTGGACGCGCGGGCCGCACGACTTCGGTTCTCGGCTCGTACCCACGGATAAGCCGCTCACATTGCTCGGCCAGTCGCGCCGTCGCCGGTCGGCGGCGCGCCTGTCCGGCGCGGGCATCAGTCCGTCGCGTCCGATCGACGGCGTGCGCGCCGCTGCCGCGCGTAGTCCTCGTTGAGTCGCACGCCCAGTTCCTCCAGCTCGATCTCGCGACCGGATTCGCTGCGCACCTGCACCCGCACCGGTGCGCCGGTCGCTTCCTCGACCAGAAGCAGCGGAGCCGCCCCCGGTTGCAGGTAGGTGTCGCCCCACTGCATCAGCGCCAGCACGGCGGGCAGCAGATCGCGGCCCATCCGGGTGAGCACGTACTCGTGCCTGGTGCGCTTGCCTTCCTCCTGGTAAGGCCGTTTCGTCAGCAAGCCCGCCTCGGTGAGCTTGCGCAACTGGGCCGCGGCCGCCGCGTCGGTGATGCCGACGCGGCTGGCGAACCCGTCGAACCGCCGTGTGCCGTAGTACGCCTCGCGCAGGATGAGCACCGCCGAGCGCGTGCCGATGATGTCCATCGCCTTCGCGATCGAGCATTCGTCGGGTTTCCAGGCGCTGAGATCGGCCAACGGTCCTTCCATCACTGCTGCCATGACCGACATCATACCGATGCTGACTTGCCTTAACTATTGCCAGAGGTAGTCTGACTATGTGTTGATAGAGCCAGGCATGGTGGCCGGGCTCTCGGTCCGGAAGGAAGCACCATGAGAGACGCGGTGATTGTCGAAGCGGTACGCACCCCGATCGGCAAAGGCAAACCGAACGGCGCACTGCACAACGTCAACGCGGTGGACCTGCTGGCCCACAGCCTGCGCGAGGTGGTGGACCGCAGCGGCATCGATCCCGCACTCATCGACGACGTGATCGGCGGCGTGGTCACCCAATTCGGCGAGCAGGGCGCGAACATGACCAGGCGGGCCGCACTGGCCGCCGGATATCCCGAATCCGTCCCGGCGACCACCGTCGACCGGCAGTGCGGCAGCAGCCAGCAGGCCATCCACTTCGCCGCGCAAGGCGTGATCGCGGGCGCCTACGACATCGTGGTCGCCGCGGGCGTGGAGTCGATGGGCCGGATCCCCATGGGCTCCAACCTGGTCGGTTCGGACGACATCTCCGGCGTCGGCTTCGCCGAGCGCTACCCGGAGGGCCTGGTGTCGCAGGGCATCAGCGCGGAGCTGATCGCGGCCAAGTGGGGACTGACCCGCACCCAGCTGGACGAGTTCGCGCTCGCCAGCCACGAAAAGGCCGCGCTCGCCACCAAGAACGGCCTGTTCGCCAGGGAGCTGGCCCCGATCAACGGGCTCGCCACCGACGAGGGCATCCGGGTCGGCAGCACGCTGGAGACGCTGGCGGCACTGCGTCCCGCGTACTACGACCCGGCCATGGCCGCCCGCTTCCCGCAAATCGGCTGGGAGATCACGGCGGCGACCGCGAGCCAGGTCAGCGACGGCAGCGCGGCGGTGCTCATCATGACCAGCGAGCGCGCGAAGGAGCTCGGCCTGAAGCCGCTCGCCCGGTTGCACAGCTTCGCGGTGGCCGGCGACGATCCGCTGCTGATGCTCACCGCGGTGATCCCGGCGACCAGGAAAGTCCTGCAGCGCGCGGGTCTGCGGCTGTCCGACATCGACCTCGTCGAGATCAACGAGGCGTTCTCGCCGGTGGTGCTGGCCTGGGCCCACGACACCGGCGCGGACCTGGCGAAGGTCAACGTCAACGGCGGCGCGATCGCCATCGGGCACCCCCTCGGCGCCTCCGGCGCCCGCCTGATGACCACGCTCGTGCACGCCATGCAGGACCGCGGCGCCCGCTACGGCCTGCAAACCATGTGCGAGGCAGGCGGCCTCGCCAACGCCACCATCGTGGAACGACTGAGCTGACCCATATCGCCACCGGCGCTGCGTGTCCGTACAGTTCGATACAAAGCACGCAGCCCGGTGGCTTCGGGCGCCGCCGAAATAAGCGGCTCGACAGCGTCTTCGACCAGGCCAGCTCCGATGGCGCTGCGAACAAACACAGCCCAGGTTCGCCTCTGCGTGGCGGGCGCGTAGATCGGTTGATTCGAGTGGTCAGCGGCTCCGAACCGCGCCGCAATGGCCGCGAGCTTCATCGCAACGCCTCCGGCGTACCGCGACTACGTCTTCGAGCAACCGCTTTCGCGAACTCCGAACGGCCCGCGAACACCCTTACCGCAGGCGCTGGAAGATCACACAGCCCGGCTCGCGTTTGCGCGGCCGCCGCGTACGCGACGAAGCAACACAGCGGCGGTCGATCGAACCGACACAACCACCACACCGCGCGCCCTGATCAGCAAGCTTCACCACCGACGCCACCAGCGCACCTCGACCACGACTTTCGAGCGAAGCGAGACCGAGCATCCGCCGTTCGCGGCCCGGCTCGCGTTCGAGCGGCCGCCGCGTACGCGACGAAGGAGCAAGCGGCGGTCGCCCGAACGCGAGCCACAAAGGGGCCGCGAACACGCCGCGCGAAGGCGCGGCAAATTCAATACGACACCAGCACGACCGCGATCAAGAAACCGATCAGCCAGGATTCGAGGATCAAGGGGACCGCGATGAGCGGGGTCCAGGCGATCGGTCGTCGGTCGCGCACTTTCTCGATCACCGAGATGATCGCGGCGAGCACCGACGCCGCGATGCCCGCCCAGGCGACGACCTGCGCCCACGGCAGGTATCCGACGCCGCGGCCGTCGCGGCCGTCTCGTGCGAGCACATCGTAGAGCGGCACGAAAGAGGCCATCAGCCAGCCGAATCCGAGCACGATCACCGTACCCAGCGCGACACGCAGGGCGTCGGTCGTTCGCTGCCGGATGTTGCGCGCCATGCGATCAGCATGACCGGCCGTCGGCCGCACGGCATCTCAAGAGCCGGTGTAGACCTGGGAAGCCAATGCGACGCCTCCGGCGAACGAGAGCACGATCAGCACGATCGCCAGCACCGGCCAGTACCACATGTACCAGCGCTTGATCGCGGCCAGGATGAGCATCCCCGTAGCCCCGACGACAGCGAGCGCGGTTCCACCCCAGGACACCGCGAACGCCCAGCCCAGATAGTCGGTACGGCAGTTGTCCGTCCCGCATGGATCGCTGGCGAAGGCGAAGAAAAGCGTGAAGTAAGCGGCGGCGGAGCCGAGGACGGCCGCTACGCAGTACAGCACGATGGCGAGCACGACGTCCCAGGTCCGCACCGGCCGGTGCCCGGCGGGCGGCGATGCGGGCGCGACGTGCGGCGGCCAAGGCTGCGGGGTGTGGACCATGCCGCCAACGATCCCCTCCAGCGCGTCTCGCCGACTCCGGGAAACTACTCGAGTCCGCCTGCGCAATCCCGCGATGGGCCCCGTAGCCGCCTAAGCTGGTCGGCGATGAGCGACTCCGCAGCGCAGAACGTCGTCTACGCCATCCCGATGCGCACCCGCTTCCGTGGCATCTCGGTGCGGGAAGGGATGCTGATCCGGGGGCCCCTCGGGTGGGGCGAGTTCTGTCCGTTCCCCGAATACGACGACCGCGAAGCCGCCGCCTGGCTGGCCACCGCCCTGGAGCAGGTGACAACGGGCTGGCCCGAGCCGGTCCGGGATCGCATCCCGCTCAATTGCACGGTGCCCGCCGTCGACCCGGAGCAGGCGCACGCGATCGTGGCCAGGTCCGGCTGCCGCACCGCCAAGGTGAAGGTCGCCGACCATCCCGACTCGCTCGCGGAGGATCTGGCCAGGGTGGAGGCGGTACGCGACGCCCTCGGCCCGAACGGCGCGATCCGGGTCGACGCGAACGCCGTCTGGGATGTCGACACGGCCGTGCGCGATATCCAGCGGATCGATAAGGCCGCAGGTGGCCTGGAATACGTCGAACAGCCGTGCCGGACCATCGAGGAACTCGCCGCGGTGCGCCGCCGTGTCGACGTGCGCATCGCCGCCGACGAATCCATCCGCCGCGCCGATGACCCGCTGCGGGTCGCGGTCGCCGGCGCCGCGGATATCGCCGTGCTCAAATGCACGCCGCTCGGCGGCGTTCGCCGCGCCCTGCAAGTGGCGGAGGCGGCGGGACTCCCCTGTGTGGTCTCCTCCGCTCTGGAGACCAGTGTCGGGCTCGCCGCGCAACTGGCGCTGGCCGGCGCGCTCCCGGAACTCGATTTCGCCTGTGGCCTCGGCACTTTGAGCCTGCTCATCGGTGACGTGACGCGGGGATCCCTGCGTGCGGTCGACGGCTACCTCCCCGTCCTGCGCACCCCACCCGAGCCGGAACCGGAACTGCTGGAGAGCCATCGCCACCCCGACGCCGAGCGCACCGCATGGTGGCAGGATCGCTTGGCTCGCGTCAGTGCGCTGCTCTCTCAAAGTACAAAGCGGCCTGGATGATTGGGGCGGCAATCGATCTCAACGGGGTGCGCATCTGCGGTGGTATCCCGATGTGCTGGGTCGGGTTCGGGCGATGGCGGAGGGCGGAGGGCGGAGAAAAGAATTCGCTGAACGATGGAACCGATCGGGGTGCTTCGACGTCCAACCAGATGAAGAACCAAAGATTCAACTGGGGGTAAGCGATGACGAAGTACGCGAAGAACATCGGGACGATCGCGGGTGGGGTGCTGACGGTCTTGATGACTACTTGTGTGGCATTGCCCGCCGCCGACGCGGCGCCCGGGCCGGGCAACGCGAACTGCCACGTGGACGCCGTGAAGGCCATGAATCCGCACAATTCCAAGGGCACGCCGACCGACATCGTCGGAAAGGGCAGTATCAAGTGCACGGCGGACATCGACTCGCTGTACATCGATGTCGAACTCCAGCGCAAGGAGGGTGGGAGCTGGAAGCGGGTCGCTGGCGGTCACAACGAGGCCACCAAACCCACCGCGGGGACCAAAATCGTTGCCCAAGGTGCCACCACCTGCGCGGACGGAGAGTACCGGACGGCTGCTCGCGGGGGCGGCGTGTACGGGGGAGTACCCTCTCAATCCTCGGCGTGGAAGTACTCGGACACGGTGGTGAATCCGTGCGGTAAGTAGTGCCGAGGCGGGCAAGGTTCGAGTGGGCTGGGAGGCCGGGGTGAGTGGGACGGAATGGGAGATGTTCTGCTCGGAGGTGTTTGCCATCGCCGAGCGTTACGCCATCCAGATATTTTCGAATCCCGGCACCCTGGTGCTCTCCAGCGGATCCTCGTCCACGGAAGCCGAAGCACGCGGGGCCAATCCACACATCGAACTGGTGGATATGGGCGACGCCGCGGTGCGCATCGAAACGGGCTGGTGCGTCCGCGCCGTCGCCGACTACGAAATCCAATTCGAGGACAAGCCGTCCCAGGCGGCCGCGGCGGTCGAGGCGATCATTCTCGGGGGCGCCGAAGAGTATGTGATCGTCGATGACGACGACCGGTGGGTGGCGTTCGGGTGGTGTATTCGGGGCAAGGATTCCCTGATGTCGCAACCCCCGCACATCACCTCGGGACGAAAGGCGGTTCGTCGGCTCCTGCCGTGGCGATCGGCGTGACCGTGCGGTAAGTAGCTCGACCAAGCCGACCCAGCTGCCGTCGGTGCAGCGTGCCCAGCCGTGGAGTCGGCCGGGCACGGTGGCGGTCGAATCGAGGCCACCGACCTTCACGCGCATCGGCACCTTGTCGCGTCCGAAGCCGTTGGGTGGAACGGTGGGGATGGCTTTGGATAGGCGGCGGCGGGCTCAGCCGATCCGCACGCCACAACCGAGCATCGTAGTGCGCAGCAGCAACGCCGCTTCCGGGCCGACGACGCCGTCGACGAGTTCGACGTACCGGTCGCAGAATTCCGGGCCGTGCGCGGCCACCGACCCGGGCGCGGACTCCAAGTGATGCGCCAGTTCGTGCAGGATCACCAGTTCGCGCAGCGCCCAGGCGGTGCCGCCGGTGTGCAGCGGAACCGCCAGGACGTTCCCGGCCGCCTCGTAGTGCGCGGCGGTCGCCCCGGCGCGCGAGCGGACGCGCACCGCCACGGCGGCCCGCTCCCAGCGCGCCCGTACCCAATTGAGCGCCAGCACCTTGTCCGTATAACTCTGTACGGATTCCACCGAGGCGAAGCGGCGCTCGATCGGCAGCGTGAGCTGCGAACCGTACAGTTCGACGGTGCGCGCACCGTGCTCGTCCGCACGATCGAACACCCCGCGTACCAACTGCTCGGCGTCGTAGACCTTGGCGCGCTGGCTGTCGCGCACGGTCATCGCCGCACGACCGGTCGCGCGGCGGCGAGCAGCAGCCGATCGCCCGCTCGCGCCGAGGGCACGCGGTTATGGCCGCCTCGCCCACCGCCCGTGCTGTTCACGCTGGTCAACTGCTGCCCTCAGAGGAGGTCAACCTCGCACGGGCAGCGGGGAGTTCGGGGGAGGTTCCGATCCGGGCGGCCCTGCCCGCGCGGTCCCCCGCCGCCCGTGCCGCGGCAGAATGCCCCGCCGACGCCTGCGGCCCACGCCAGGTGCCGCGCGCCTCCGAGGTCTTCGCGTAGAAGTCGGTGAGCTCGATTTCCTTGTTCCGCAGAGCCAGCGCGGTCCCGGCCGCATCGGCGTCCCGCGGCAACACCTCGGCTTCGACCTCCGCCTTCACCTCGGCCAGCCGCCGCCCGATCCGCGCGGCGAACGCCATCTGGAAATTCAGGCGCGCCGTCACACCCGCGACGGGCGCCTGCACCCGCCGCCGGACCTGGCGACCCCACCGCTTCTCCACCACGATCTTCTCGACCGTGGCCGATCGATACGCGCCCGATTTGATGTACTGGTCGGACGCGCGCACCATCTGCACGAGCAGGCTGGCGTACAGCGCTTCGCAAGTATCGATATCGGAGTCGAACCCGTAGGCGTAGACCTGCGTCGAAGTCCGGGCGACATCGCAGCGCACGTCGTTCGCCGCCGCGATCGCGACGAACAGCTGAACGTAGGTACGCAACCCGCGTTTGCCCGGCTCGCCGATCGGAATGATCCGCTGCACCGGCGTCGGCCTGCGCTCACGCCCCGCGATATGCGCCCGCGCCACCGCGAGATCGATGGACGACTTCGTCGCCAGCCGCTGAGCAGCGGCGAGAAACGCCTCGGCCTCATGCTCGTTGTCGGTCGATTCGGCCTTGCGCAGCAGCCCACCGATGCGTGTGAGCATCCGATCGGGAACCGCGTTCGGCGAAGACATCGCGCCCAGCCTAGTGGGCTCAGCCGAACAAGGCCCGACCGCGGCACCGCGCCGACTCGAGCGCACCGCCCCGCCGCCGCGCGGGCTCGACTTCGCGCCACCGTCCCGCACGCTGGATCGACACCATGTATCTTGCCTTGTGCACCGGCAGGGTGTGCTGCCGCTCACGAATGATCCTGGAGTGTTTGCGATGGCTGTTAAGAAGGTGACGTCCCTACGTTCGTCGCTCGTGCCACGGGCCGCGGTGGCGGTCGCTTCGGTCGGGCTGCTGACCGCGACGTTCACCAGCGCCTGCTCCAGCGACAGCGGCGGCAGCCCGACCAGCCAGAACCTCACCGGTCGCGGCCCGATCACCTACGTCGAGGGCAAGGACACCACCGAGACCGGCGCGGTCAAGCAGCTGATCGAGCGCTGGAACGCCGCGCACCCGGACGAGCCGGTGACCTTCAAGGAACAGTCGAACGACGCCTCGCAGCAGTACGACGACCTGGTCGAGCACATGCGCTCCAAGCAGTCGAACTACGACGTGGTCGCCCTCGACGTGCCGTGGACCGCCGAGTTCGCCGCCAAGGGCTGGATCCAGCCGCTGAAGGACTCCTTCGCCATCGACACCAGCGCGCTGCTCTCCCCGCCGGTCGCCAGCGCCACCTACAACAACACCCTCTACGCCGCACCCCGCAACACCAACGGCGGCCTGCTGTTCTACCGCAAGGACCTGGTGCCGAACCCGCCCAAGACCTGGAACGAACTGCTGGCCCAATGCCCCATCGCGCGCCAGCAGAACATCGGTTGCTACGCGGGCCAGTTCGCCCCCTACGAGGGCCTGACGGTCAACGCGGCCGAGGTGATCAACGCCTACGGCGGTAGCTTCGTCGGCGCCGACGGCAAGACCCCCACGGTGAACAGCCCGCAGTCCCGCGCCGGGCTGAAGGTCCTGGTCGACGCCTACAACAACGGCGACATCCCCAAAGAGGCCATCACCTTCAAGGAGCCGGAGTCCAGCAACGCCTTCGCACAGGGCAAGCTGATGTTCCTGCGCTCGTGGCCGTCCACCTTCGGTGACGTCGGCGGCGAGGCCTCCGCCGTGAAGGACAAGTTCGCGGTCGCCCCGCTGCCCGGCGAGAACGGCGTCGGCGCCTCCACGCTCGGCGGCTACAACGCGGCAATTAGCGCGTACTCCAAGAACAAGGCCACCGCGCTGGACTTCCTTCGCTTCCTGATCAGCGAGGACGCGCAGCACATCGTCGCCGCGGGCGCGCTGCCCTCGGTGCGCGCGTCGATGTACGACGACCCGGCGCTGATCGCGAAGATGCCGTACCTGCCCGCGCTCAAGGACTCCATCGCCAGCGCGGTGCCGCGCCCGGTGACGCCGTTCTATCCGGCGGTGTCCAAGGCCATCCAGGACAACGCTTATGCTGCGTTGAACGGAACCAAGTCCGTCGACGACGCGATCACCGGCATGCAAAAGGGCATCGAAACCGCCGGATCGTGAGCGGTTGAGCGCAACGGACCCGACGAACCCGCAGGAGAGAAACGGTGTCGGATCCTTCGGGAACGGCGACTAGCGTGCCGAAAGACGACGAGTTCGTTCCGGCCAGACGCGGCTTGGCCGCCAACCTGGCGCTGGAACTGCGACGCGCCGGGAAAGCCTGGTTGTTCGTCACGCCCGTGCTGATCGCGCTCGCGGTCGTCATCGGGTACCCCGTGATCCGGGCGCTGTGGATGTCCTTCCAGAAGGACCCGGGGCTCGACCCGGCGACCGGCATGTTCGTCGAGGGCGGCAACGCCGGATTCGCCAACTACACACACTGGCTGCTGCAACAGTGCCAGGTCGCGACCGGCGAGACGGTGGCCTGCCCGACCGGCAACCTCGGCTCGCAGTTCTGGCTGGCCATCGGAACCACCCTGTTCTTCACGGTGGTGACCGTCGCGCTGGAAGCGACGCTCGGCCTCGGCATGGCCATGGTGATGGGCAAGACCTTCCGCGGCAGGGCGCTGCTGCGCGCGGCCGTGCTGATCCCCTGGGCCATCCCGACCGCCGTCACCGCGCGGTTGTGGGAGTTCATGTTCCAGTACGACGGCGTGGTCAACCGCGTCCTCGGCACGCACATCCTGTGGACCTCCGACGCGTGGCCGTCCCGGTTCGCGGTGATCGCGGCCGACGTCTGGAAGACCACGCCGTTCATGGCGCTGCTGCTGCTGGCCGGCCTGCAAGTGATCCCGGCCGACGTGTACGAGGCGGCGCGCGTCGACGGCGCGTCGGCCTGGCAGCGGTTCACCCAGATCACGCTGCCGCTGCTGAAACCGGCCCTGCTGGTCGCGGTGCTGTTCCGGACGATGGACGCGCTGCGGATGTTCGACCTGCCCGCGATCATGACGCTGGGCAATCCGTCCACTCGGACGGTGTCGATTCTGGTGGTCGATCAGGTCCGGCAAGGCCCCAACAGTGCGGCCGCGCTGTCCACGATCACCTTCCTTTTGATCTTCGCCGTGGCGTTCGTGCTGGTGAAGGTGCTGGGCGCCAACGCGGTTCGCACCCAGGAAGAACAGCGGGAGGCGCACTGATGTCCGTGCAGACGGTGCAGAAGCCGGTGACCGACGAGTCCGCCGCCCAGCCGATCCCGTGGACCAAGCGCCTCGGCTCCGCGCGGGTGTACCTGGGTGCGCTGATCGTGCTCGTCTGGGGTCTCGCGCCGTTCTACTGGATGGCGGTCACCGCGTTCCGCGACCCCGACTACACCTTCGACAACACCCCGTGGCCGACGCACGTCACGCTGGAGAACTTCCGCAACGCGTTCGACACCAGCCGCGGCAACGACTTCGGCAAGGCGCTGGTCAACAGCATCGTCATCGGTTCCATCACGACGGTGATCGCGCTGGCGATCGGCGTGATGGCCGCGTACGCGCTGGCCCGGCTCACCTTCCGCGGCAAGTACGTGGTGTCCGGCCTGATCCTCAGCGCCTCGATGTTCCCGGTCGTCGTCCTGGTGACCCCGCTGTTCCAGCTCTTCACCAGCCTCGGCTGGATCGGCCGGTACCAGGCGATGATCATCCCGAACATCTCCTTCGTACTGCCGATGACGGTCTACATCCTCGCGTCCTTCTTCACCGAACTGCCCTGGGAACTCGAAGAAGCCGCGCGGATCGACGGCGCCACCAAACTGCAAGCCTTCCGCCTGGTGATGCTGCCCTTGGCCGCTCCCGCCGTGTTCACCACCGCGATCCTGGCGTTCATCGCGGCGGTCAACGAATACCTGCTCGCCCGTTTGCTTTCCAGCGACAAGACCGAGCCGGTCACCGTCGCGATCGCCCGCTTCTCCGGCAACAACCCGCTGGTGCAGCCGTATGCCGCGATCATGGCGGCGGGCACGATCGTCACCATCCCGCTGGTCATCATGGTCCTGCTCTTCCAGCGCCGCATCATCTCCGGCCTGACCGCGGGCGGCGTCAAGAGCTGAATCTTTTGGCAGCGCCTGCGGCGCTGCGTGTTCGCGGCCCCTTGATGGCTCGTGTTCGGGCGACCGCCGCTTGCTCCTTCGTCGCCTACGCGGCGGCCGCCCGAACACGAGCCGGGCCGCGAACGGCACATGCTCGGTCTCGCTTCGCTCGAAACCAGTAGTTGGGGCTATCTGGTTGCGTCAGGTGCCAACCACTCGGCCTAAGGGTCGCGGTGGCGTCATCTTCCGCGGCCTTCTGGGACTCGACGAACCGAGAACGCGCTCGGGTACGGCGTGTCGATCGTCCGGAAAGTGGAAAGCCGGTGGGGAACGAGCGGGGTAAACTCTGCGTTCGACGCTCTTTTCCGTTCGTTCGTGCAGGTGAGTTCGTCCGACGCTCCCGGGAGGAGATGATCGTGAGCTCGTTCCGCAGACCGCGAGAACGTAGACGCGGCGCCAAGGGGGGACCTCCGACCGCGCCGTATGCCTCGATCGCGGGCTGGACGGAGCGGCCGGGTGCGACGGAGCGGAACGCGCGGGCACGACGCGAACGCGCGGCGGCCCGCCGGAAATCGCGGCTGCCCGCTCCGCGCCCGGCGGAGCCGGATCGTCCACCACGGAGCAGGGCCGAACGCTTCCGCCGCCTACTGCTCGCCTTGTTCATCCTTTTCGGCGTGGTGCCCGCGCTGCTGTCCGTCCTGGCGTACTGGAGCGCCGAGATACCGGATCCGAACGCGGTGCAGACGAATCAGATCGCCACCGTCCTCGCCGCCGACGGCAGCACGGTACTCGCGAAAATCGTTCCGCCGGATGGGAAACGGACGCCGGTTCCATTGTCCGAGGTGCCGCGGCCGGTGCGCGACGCGGTGCTGTCGGCGGAGGACCGCAATTTCTACACCAATCCCGGATATTCGACCTCCGGCTTCCTGCGCGCCGTGCGGGACAATCTGCTCGGGAAGGACAACGCGGGCGGCGGCTCCACGATCACCCAGCAATACGTCAAGAACGCGTTTCTCGGCTCCGAGCGCACGGTAACCCGCAAGCTGCGGGAGCTGATCATCGCGGCGAAGATGGCGCGACAGTGGAGCAAGGACGACATCCTCGCCGCGTACCTGAACACCATCTACTACGGGCGCGGCTCCTACGGCATCGCCGCGGCGGCCAAGGTCTACTTCGACAAGCAGGTGAACCAGCTGACCCTCGCGGAGGGCGCGGTGCTCGCGGCGCTGATCCGGACGCCCTCCATCCTTGACCCGGAAACCCACCTCGCGGATCTGAAGGCGCGCTGGCGCTACGTGCTCGACGGCATGGTCGAGATGGGCGTGCTGGCGCCCGGCGACCGCGACGCCGCCACCTTTCCGCCGATCATCCCGCTGACCCGGATTCCGGACGAGGACGTGGCCCGCGGTCCGGAGGGCCTGATCCGCAACCAGGTGGTGCGCGAGTTGCGCGACTCCGGCATCAGCGAACGCGACTTGAACAAGGGCGCGTTGCAGATCACCACCACCATCGACACCAGGGCCCAGCAGGCGGTCCTGGACGCGGTGCGCGACCGGCTCGGTGCGCAGCCACCCGAATTGCGCGCCGCGGTGGTATCGATCGATCCGCGTTCCGGAGCGGTGCGCGCGTACTTCGGCGGCTATGACGGCCTCGGTTTCGACTTCGCGCAGGCGCCGTTGCAGACCGGTTCGGCGTTCAAAGTCTTCGCGGCGATCGCCGCGCAGCAGCAGAGCATCCCGCTGTCCCGCGTGCTGGACAGCTCCCCGGTGACCGACCGGGGCACCCGGATCACCAACGTCGACGGCGAGTCGTGCGGCAAGTGCACCATGGCCGAGGCGCTGAAACGCTCGCTGAACACCAGCTTCTACCGGTTGACCATGACGATGTCCGACGGTCCGCAGGCCATCGCGGAGGCGGCGCACGCGGCGGGCATCCCGAAGGAACTGCCGGGCGTGCCGGGCAAGACCCTGACCGAGGAGGGCGGGCGACCGCTGAACGGGATCGTGCTGGGGCAGTACTCGGTTCGCCCCATCGATATGGCCTCCGCCTACGCCACGATCGGCGCGTCGGGCGTCTACCACCAGCCCTATTTCGTGCAGCGAGTGGTGACCGGTGACGGGCGGGTGCTCCTGGATCGGGGCGGCGACAAGGTCGGCGAGCAACCGCCCGCGGGCGAGCAACGTATCTCCCGGACGATCGCGGAAAACACCGCCGAGGCAATGCTTCCCATCGCGGCCTACTCCAACGGGCACGCGCTGAAGAACAACCGTCCCTCGGCCGCGAAGACCGGTACCACGCAGCTCGGCACCAGCGACCTGAACAAGGACGCGTGGATGATCGGTTTCACCCCGTCGCTGTCCACGGCGGTATGGATCGGCACCGAGCAGTCACAGCCGATCCGCACCGCGCGCGGAGCCGACATCTACGGCTCCGGCCTGCCCGCCGACATCTGGAAACAGGTCATGGACGACGCGCTGGAGGGCACCCCGATCGAACAGTTCCCCGGCACGCAGGCCCCGGGCCGGCCCAGTCCGAGCAAGCCGCCATCGGGCGGGCCCTACGACATCCTGAATCCACCGCAGCAGTCTCCGCAGCGTGAACCCGCCGTCATCATCCCGTCCAGCCCCCAACCGCCCAGGGAGGTGGAGATTTTCCCGGGGCTGAGCATTCCGGTTCCTGGATAGCGATGATGCTGTGACCTTCCGTCGCCCGGAGGAACGCATGACATGGCAGCATCGTTTGCCAGAGTGAGAGCGAACAGCGAGTGCGTCGGAACGGGCCGACGCCGAAACCGCGGAAACGATGCGGAAGGATATGCGCTCGAGCGACGACAGCGCGGCGCGAGCGACGGGCCCGGAGGCGGTAGCCTGCGCACCATGGAGGGCACCGGGAGCGACGCCGATTGAGGACAGACGAGACATAGGGGCTACGCCGGTGGATTTCAATGTCGTTGACCAACCCGAGACGCTGGTGGCGGGAACAGTGCTTCGCAGCCCCGCGCTCGCGGTCGAGGGACCGCGCCGCGCGAAAGTCGAAGAGGCGTGGAAGCGCAACCTGGCCCGCAAGCTACCCGGGCCGCCGACCACGGCATATGTCGACCACGCGCCGGAGATCAATTCGTACCTGACCCACATCGTCGGCTACCGCTGCCACAGCTTGGCCGACCTGCAGCCCGGCGACGTGCTGGCCCGGGTGCCCGCCGGGCGCTTCGCCCGGTTCATCGCCAGCGGGGACAACCTCGGCGACACCATCGTGAGCATCTGGCGAGCGGTCTGGGACGCGGAGGCCGCTGGGCGGCTCGTGCGGGCCTATACCGGCGACTGGGAACACTATCCGGACGCACGGACGGTGGAAGTCTTCGTGGCATTGGCAGACGATCAGGGCAACGGGTAGGAACAGACAGTGGACTTCGAGATCGTCACTCTGCCGCAGAGCATGGTCGCCGGCCTGACCGTGCCGCTGGCCGGCCGCGAGGTGACCGCGCGTGACCTCGACCTGGTGAACTTCACGTGGGATCGGTACCTGGCGCGGGAGAAGAACGTGCCGCGGGTGGCCGCCTACATCGGCCAGAACGATCACGCCGTCGCCGTGCTCGGCTACGAGATCGGCGGGATGGACGAATTGGACCCCGGTGACGTGCTCACCATCATCCCGCAGGGCCGCTACGCCAAGTTCGTCGTCGCCGACAAGCCCTACGACCTGCTGCGCACCGCGTGGGCGCAGGTGGCGAAGGCGGAGAACGCGGGCACCATCACCCGCTCGCACACCGCCGAGGTCGAGCGCTACACCGGCCCGGCGTCGGTGGAGGTCTACGTCTCGCTGGACTGACTGGACAGCCGATTGTGTACACGTACGCGTGTACACTTTCGGTATGTCGGAGATCAGCATCCGGGAGCTGCGTGCCAACTTGGCCGCTCACATTCGCGAAGCGGAAGCCGGTGAGCAGGTGATCATCCTGCGAGACGGCGCGCCCGCCGCCGCCCTGGTGCCGCTGTCCATGGTGGAGGCATTCGACGCGGCCGAGGACGAGATCCTGGCCCGCGAAGCAGAGGCGAGGCTGGCAACCGACGAGCCGACCTTCACCATGGCGGAGGTGCTCGCCGACCTCTTCGAAGACGACGCGAAGTGAAGTACCGCTTCCGGTTCCTGGACTCGGCGCGTCGAGAACTCCGGGCCATTGAGCGGCCGGATGCGATGCGGATTCTGACGGCCCTCACGGCGCTGGGCGACGACCCTTACGCTCCGGGTTTGGATGTGAAGAAGTTGTCCGGCCACCAGGACCTGTTCCGTCTGCGCGTCGGCAGGTACCGGGTCGCGTACCGGGTGGACAACGGCGTACTGGTGATCCTCGTGGTGAAGATCGGCTGGCGCAAAGACGTCTATCGGGGCCTGTAGTGGCCGAGCAGGTCGGCCGAGGGCGTTTCGCCGTCGGCCGACCTCGTGCCGGTGCGGTGCCTACTCCGCGCCGATGATGAAGGCTTCCAGCTGGGCGCGCGCGATGTCGTCGGCGAGCTGCTGCGGCGGGGACTTCATCAGGTAGGCCGAAGCCGGGATGACCGGTCCGCCGATGCCGCGGTCCTTGGCGATCTTCGCCGCGCGCACCGCGTCGATGATGATGCCCGCGGAGTTCGGCGAGTCCCACACCTCGAGCTTGTACTCCAGGTTCAGCGGCACGTCACCGAAGGCGCGACCCTCCAGGCGGACGTAAGCCCACTTGCGGTCGTCGAGCCAGCCCACGTGGTCGGACGGGCCGATGTGCACGTCGTTGGCGCCGAGCTCCTTCTTGAGGTTGCTGGTGACGGCCTGGGTCTTGGAGATCTTCTTCGACTCCAGGCGCTCGCGCTCGAGCATGTTCTTGAAGTCCATGTTGCCGCCGACGTTGAGCTGCATGGTGCGGTCGAGCTGCACACCGCGATCCTCGAACAGCTTGGCCATCACGCGGTGGGTGATGGTCGCGCCGACCTGACTCTTGATGTCGTCGCCGACGATCGGGACACCGGCCTTGGTGAACTTCTCCGCCCAGACCGGGTCGGAGGCGATGAACACCGGCAGGGCGTTGACGAACGCGACACCCGCGTCGATCGCGCACTGCGCGTAGAACTTGTCGGCTTCCTCCGAGCCCACCGGCAGGTAGGACACCAGCACGTCGACCTTGTTGTCCTTCAGCACCTGCACCACGTCGACCGGCTCGGCCTCGGACAGCTCGATGGTCTCCGCGTAGTACTTGCCGATGCCGTCGAGGGTCGGGCCACGCTGCACGACGACGTCGCTCGGCGGCACGTCGGAGATCTTGATCGTGTTGTTCTCGCTGGCGAAGATCGCCTCGGCCAGGTCGAAGCCGACCTTCTTGGCGTCCACGTCGAACGCGGCGACGAACTTGACGTCGCGGACGTGGTAGGGCCCGAACCGCACGTGCATCAGACCGGGAACGGTCGAGGACTCGTCCGCGTCCCGGTAGTACTGCACGCCCTGGACCAGCGAAGAGGCGCAGTTACCCACACCTACGATGGCGACGCGAACCGCTGTGGCGTTGTCAGCCTTCTCGTTGTCACTCATGGCCGATATTTCCCTCTTTCTGTGGTGCCGCCTTCGTCGATTGCTCCGCCGCAATCAACTCGTTGAGCCAGCGCACTTCGCGCTCGCTTGATTCGAGTCCGAGTTGATGGAGCTGCCGGGTGTAGCGATCCAGCGACCCGCTGGCCTTCTTGATCGCCTCCCGGAGCCCCTCTCGGCGCTCCTCGACCTGGCGCCGCCTGCCCTCCAGGATCCGCATCCGCGCTTCCGCGGGAGTGCGGCTGAAGAAAGCCAGATGAACGCCGAAGCCGTCGTCGGTGTAGTTCTGCGGTCCGGTGTCGGCGAGCAGCTCGCTGAACCGCTCCCGCCCGGCCGGGGTCAGTTGGTAGACCCGTCGCGCACGGCGTGTCGTCGCGCCCGCGGGGATCTCCTCGGCGATCAACCCGTCCGCCTGCATGCGGCGCAGCGTCGGGTAGAGCGATCCGTAGGAGAAGGCACGAAACGCCCCGAGCAGGCCGGTCAGCCGCTTGCGCAGCTCGTACCCGTGCATGGGCGCTTCCAGGAGCAGCCCGAGGATTGCCAGCTCGAGCACCGGGCTTCACCCCCTGACTGTGTTCAGACCTAACCGATGGATGCGACTTCCCACTATATCGGAGCGATACATCTGTGCACAGACGTCTCCCCGCCGTGGACGACCTACCGACTCAGCGGGAGGGCGGGAAGACCGCGAGCGGCTCGCCCGCGAAAGTGACCTTCGCGTATCCGGAAGCGCCGCCAGGGCAATTCACATGGATATCGACCACGGGACCGGGGTCGACCGCGCCGGGCGAGTCGAACTGCAGGCTGACGTGACTGATCACGCCGTCCGGGCACTTCACCGTCTGCGGCGCACCGGCCAGCAGGCGGGCGATGGCGGGCACGTCGATGGCGGCGAGGTCGAAGGTGCGCGTCCCCGCTTTGCGCTCGGAGGCCCGCGAGGTGCCGAAGTCGCCGTCGTAGCGGTAGTCGCCGGTCTGGGCCGCGTTGCCGGGCTTCTGCCGGTCAACCAGGGCGTACTTCGGGTACAGGGTGACATCGTCGGCGATCAGGTCCCCGAACTCGGCCCGATACTCCGCGAGGAAGTAGGACAGGCCCGCACCGGTGGTCATGTCGGGAACCTTCTCCGACGAACCGGGCAGATCGACGCCGCAGCGGCTGATCGCGCCCACCATCGCGCCCGCGACCAGGGCGGCCGCGATCGTCGAGACCGGCGCCAGCCAGCGCCGCGGGCGCCGCCGGTCCACGCGGACCACAGGGGCGTTCGCGAGGTCGTCCGGAACCTGCAGATCATCGATCAACGCGTCCAGCTCGCCGAAGGATTTGGCTCCCATCGCCTTGGCGGTACGCGCGGAATGCTCGCCCGCGGTCAACTGTCCGTCGGCCAGCGCGGCGTCGAGCAGACCGCACACGTCGGCGCGGTCGGTATCGCGGGCGCGGATTCCGCTGTATCGGGTTGTCGCCATCGTCCTACCCTTTGAACGGCGAGACACGGCGGATCTCGCCCGCCGGAGTCATCGTGAAGTATCCGCTCTCCCTGACCGAGTTGCTCACGTAGACGGTGACGAGGGGTTCGGCGTTGGTCCTGGCATCGGCCACGCTCACCGAGAAATGCGTCACGGCGCCGCCCGGCACCCGGACGATCGTGGCCGCGTCGGCGAGCGCCCGGCCGATCGCCTCCGCGTTCAACGCGCCGAGATCCACCGACGGTGTGTCGGCCTTGCGGGTCTCGATCTGCCGGGACTGCGTGAAGCCACCGCGGTAGTCGTAGGCGACCTTCCGGTTCGCCTGCCCCGGCACCGCCCGGACCAGCGAGGCGTAGTCCTCGTGCATATACAGCTCATCGACTTGGAGGTCGCCGAATTTCCGCTGGTAATTACGCAGGAACGTGGCGATTCCCTCGGTGGTGTGCGGGCTCGGCGTGGGGATGACCAACGGTTGCACCGTCGCTTGGTCCAGCACGGGCATGGCCTGCGCCTTCGGGTGCGGTTCCTCCGCTTCCCGGGTGACCGCGAGGAATCCGGCGCAGGCGGCCAGGACCGCGGCCACGGTCACCGCGGCTGTGTACCACCGGCGGCGTGAGCGCGGCGGCCGCGGCGCCGGGGCGATATCGCCGGGCCGCTGCAAGTCCGAGACCAGATCCCGCAGATCGCCCAGGGTGCGCGCCTCCGCGGCGAGTTCGGCGAGGGTGTCGTGCTCCTCTTCGGACAGCTGGCCGTCGACCCGGGCGGCGTCGAGCAGCTCGCGAGTAGTGGCGCGATCGGCATCGCGCGCCCGGGTGTGATCGGGATAACTTGCTCCGGATGCCGAGCGGCGCAGGCGTTTTCGCGTACTCGCCGAGCGCTGCGGAGTGAACCCGCGCACCGTGGCCTGGCTTTGCAGATCGGCGGTGAGCGCGGACAGGTCGCCGAGCGTTTTCGCCGCCGCGGCCTGCGCGATCCGGTCGTGGTACTCGTCGGCGCCGAGCTGTCCCTCGGCGTAGGCGGCGTCCAGCAAGCTGGACGCGGCGGCGCGGTCGAGGTCACGCGCTCGCGTGCGCCCGGATGCTGCGGTGGACACAGACGGATGGTAGCCCGGGCCACGCCGCGACGCGCTGGATCGCGGCCGGTCGGGACCGGTCAATCCGCACAGCCCGGGGCGGGGTGATTCCAACACCGCTACTCTGGTTCTCGTGCGAATTCAGCGGCAAGTTGTCGACTACGCCCTCCGGCGCCGGTCGCTGCTGGCTGACGTCTATGCGGGCCGGGTCGATGTCGCCGAGGTGTGTGATGCGAATCCTTATCTCTTGCGTGCGGCGAAGTTCCACGGCCGGGGTAGCGAAGTCACCTGCCCCATCTGCCGGAAGGAACAACTGACCCTCGTATCCTGGGTCTTCGGCGACGGCCTCGGGCCGGTCGCCGGATCGGCTCGCACACCCGAGGAGCTTGCGCGACTCGCCGAGACGCGCGAAGAATTCTCGGTTCATGTCGTCGAGGTATGCCGGACGTGCAGCTGGAATCATCTGGTGCAGTCCTATGTGCTCGGTTCCGCGCCGGCGCCGCCGCGCCGCCGCACCGGGACACGCGCGAACCGGCGCACTGCCGCCGAATGAAGTGCCTGGGTCATCCCCGTCGGCTGACTCGGGGAGCAGGCACGCGTCCGCCGCGGTGACGACTACCGCTGATAGCCACCTGGACCGCTACGAGTTATGGAGATCTTGTCAGTGAATTCGCCCTACGAGCCCTACGGCGATGAGCCACATGGCGGTCGTCCTCCGCAGAGTTCACGTCCAAGTCCCAACCCGTACCAGAATCCCCGTCCCGGGCCGCCGCCCGGCGCCCGTCCGGGTCAGCCGTCGGGTGGGCGTCCCGTCCCCGGCGAGCCGCGCGGGCCGCAGCCGCCGCGCCGCCCCGGCCCCCCGCCGAACGGGCGACCGCCGCAGGGCGGCCGTCCGCCCCAGCCGGGCCGTCCGCCGCAGCCGAACCGCGGCGTGCCCACCGGCGGCGCTTCCGGCCCCCAGCAGACCCAGCGGATCCAGCGACCCGGCTCGCTGACCGAGGCGGTGGCCGAGCGCGACCGGCGCGGTCCCAGCACCGGCCCGCGTCCGGCCACCGGTGGGCGTCCCGCGGTGGACCGTGATGGACGTCGCGTTCCCGGCAGCGGCCCGACCACGGGTGAGCGCAGGCAGGCCGCGGGCGGACCGCCGTCCGGCCCGCCGCCGCGCCGTGGCGGCGGCAACGGCTCCGACGGGCCGGGTCGGCGCCAGCCCGCGCAGAAGAAGAAGTTCCCGTGGCGGATCGTGCGCCGCACGCTCTACGTCATGATCGCGCTGGCCATCCTGGTGCCCAGCGGCATCTTCCTGGCCGCGTACACCACGGTGTCGGTGCCGCAACCGGGCGACCTGAAGACCAACCAGGTGGCGACCATTCTCGCCTCCGACGGCACGTCGGTGATCAGTAAAGTCGTCCCGCCGGAAGGCAACCGGACCGACGTCACCATCGACCAGATCCCGCCGCACGTGCGCAACGCGGTGATGGCGGCCGAGGACCGGGACTTCTACACCAACCCCGGCTTCTCGATCTCCGGCTTCGCGCGCGCGGCCAGGGACAACGTCCTCGGCAAGGAGAGCGCGGGCGGCGGCTCGACGATCACCCAGCAGTACGTGAAGAACGCGCTGGTCGGTGACGAACGCTCGCTGACCCGCAAGATGCACGAGCTGGTCATCTCGGCCAAGATGGCGCGGCAGTGGAGCAAGGACGAGATCCTCGCCGCGTACCTGAACACCATCTACTTCGGTCGCGGCGCGTACGGCATCGACGCGGCGTCCAAGGCGTATTTCGGCAAGCCGGTGCAGGAGCTGACCGTCGCCGAGGGTGCCGTGCTGGCCGCCACCATCCAGTTGCCGTCCAGCCTCGACCCGGAGAAGAACCCGGAGGGCGCGAAGACCCGCTGGAACTACGTGCTCGACGGCATGGTCTCCCTCGGCAGCCTGAACACGGCCGAGCGGCAGGGCCTGCAGTACCCGCAGGTGGTCCCGCTCGCGTCGACGCGCGACAAGGAACAGGACTCCGGCCCCGAGGGCTTGATCAAGACGCAGGTGCTCAAGGAACTCGCCGCGGCGGGCATCAGCGAGCAGCAACTGAACACCTCCGGCCTGCAGATCACCACCACGATCGACCCGAAGGCCCAGCAGGCGGCCGTGGACGCCGTCAACAAGAACATGGACGGCGAGCCGGAGAACTTGCGCACCGCCGTGGTCTCCGTCGATCCGCGTACCGGCGCGGTGCGCGCTTACTACGGCGGCAACGACGGCCAGGGCTACGACTTCGCCAACGCGGGTCTGCAGACCGGTTCGTCCTTCAAGGTCATCGGCTTGGCGGCGAACTTGGAGCAAGGCATCCCGCTCTCGCAGATGTACGACAGCTCACCCATCACGGTGAACGGCATCAAGATCACCAACGTCGAGGGCGAGCAGTGCGGCATGTGCACCATCGCCGAGGCGCTGAAGCGATCGCTGAACACCAGCTTCTACCGGATGCAGCTGGACATGCAGAACGGTCCACGCAAGATCGCCGACATGGGGCACAAGCTCGGCATTCCGGAGACCATCCCGGGCGTGGGCAAGACACTCACCGAGCCGGACGGCTCCGGGCCCAACAACGGCATCGTGCTCGGTCAGTACCAAGCCCGGCCGCTGGACATGGCGTCCGCCTACGCCACGCTGGCCGCCTCCGGCGTCTATCACGCGCCGCACTTCGTGACGAAGGTCGTGACCGCCGATGGGCAGGTGCTGCTCGATCGGGGTGAAGTGGCCGGTGAGCAGCGCGTCTCGGCGGCGGTGGCCGACAACGTCACCGCCGCGATGAAGCCGATCGCCGCCTACTCCCGCAACCACGGGCTGGCCAACGGACGCGAATCAGCATCGAAGACCGGTACGGCGCAGCTCGGCGATACAGGGGAGAACAAAGACGCCTGGATGGTCGGCTACACACCCTCGCTGTCGACCGCGGTGTGGGTGGGAACGGAGCAGGGAGACCCCTTGCGGAATGCCAGTGGCGGCATGATCTACGGATCGGGCCTGCCGTCGGATATCTGGAAGGCCACGATGGACGGTGCGCTGAAGGGCACCACCAACGAGAACTTCCCGAAGCCCGCCCCCATCAAGGGTCAAGCCGGTGTGCCGGAGTGGTCAGCTCCCTACACACCGCCGTCCACGGTCGATACCCCGCTGCTGCCTCCGGTTGTGGTCGCACCGACGCAGGTGGAGATCCTGCCCGGCATCACCATCCCGGTTCCAGGCGTCCAGCCCGCGCCGCAGCAGCAGCGCCCGCAGCAGCAGCGGGAATCGGACTCGGGCCCGCTGCCCGGCCAGCCGGTGGCGCCGTCCGACGGCTCGTCGCCGACGGCCACCGGCTCACCGAGACCGGGCAACAGCGGCAACTCGAACAACGAAGGCACGACCGGAACCGCGCCGACACGGGGCCGGTAGTTCACTGTCACGCAGGCCGGGGCCGACCGCATCAGGTCGGTCCCGGCCTGTGTCGTATTCGAAGCTCCGCGGCTGTGCACGGAAGGCACGCGTGGAGGGTGTGGACGACTCGATCCCGACCGTCGGCCGCACTCCGGGTAGCCTCGGGATCCGTGACCGATCAGCAGCTGGTGGAGCCACGGAGGAATGGGAGGGCACCGCTGTCGGACCAGGTGAAGCCCGGTGGGGCGTACTACGCGGCCCCGGCTCCGCTCGCATCCGATCTCCGATCCGCGGACGCCCGAGACCGGCCGAGTCGCAATGATTCCCTCGCCGCGCAACTGTCCACGGTGATCGGCGGGCCGGTCGGTGATCACGCGCTGATCGGGCGCGTGCGGTTCTGGACGCCCATGCGGGTGCTGCTGGCGTTCACGGTGGTGTTCCTGGCACTGGGCTGGTTCGGCAAAGCAGGTTGCATCCAGCAGACCAACGGCGCGGACGGCCCGACGCTCGACTGGAACAACGGCCGGCAGTACGTGGCGATGTGCTACTCGGACACCGTCCCGCTCTATGGCGCGGAAAGACTGAACGAAGGCGCCTTCCCGTACAAGAAGCAGTGGACCGAGCAGACTCCCGACGGTGGCCGGGAGACGCGATACATGGAGTATCCGGTGCTCTCGGGCCTGTACCAGTACCTCGCGATGCGGATCGCGAAGAGCTGGGACGTCGCGCCACTGCCCGGTGCGCTGCAGGTGGTGATCTACTTCAATGTCGTCGCGTTCGGTCTGGCGATCGCCTGGCTGATCACCGTCTGGGCGTCGGCCCTGCTGTCCGGCCGCCGGATCTGGGACGCGGCGCTGATCGCCTGTTCACCGCTTGTGATCGTGCACGCGTTCACCAATTTCGACGCGCTCGCGACGGCCTTCGCCGCGACCGGCCTGCTGGCCTGGGCACGGCGCAAACCGGTGGTCGCGGGCGTGCTGCTCGGTCTGGGCGGAGCCGCGAAACTGTATCCGCTGCTGCTGCTCGGCCCCATCGTCGTGCTGTGCCTGCGTACCGAGACGATGCAGCGCACGCCGCGCACCCACCTCGGCCTACGGATCCGCGACATCGACGGCTGGCACACCTTCCTGGCGTGGGTGCGTGAGACGCCCTACCGCATCCAGTTCCTCAGCGCCCGTCCGCTCGGCGCCGCGTCCGTCACGGTGTGCGCCACGCTGGCCACCTGGCTGGCGGTCAACCTGCCGATCGCCGCGCTGTTCCCGAACGGCTGGCGAGAATTCTTCCGGCTGAACACCACCCGGCACGCCGACCCGGACTCCATCTACAACGTGATCTCGTCGTTCACCGGCTGGCCCGGTTTCGACGGCGTGCTGACCCACGGGGAGCAGCCCGCCATCCTGAACGCCGTCTCGCTGCTGGCGTTCGTCGCGGCATGCGCGGCGATCGCCTACATCGGCCTCACCGCACCGCGGCGGCCGCGGCTGGCACAACTGTGCTTCCTCGTGGTCGCGGCGTTCCTGCTGACGAACAAGGTGTGGAGTCCGCAGTACTCGCTGTGGCTGGTGCCGCTCGCCGTCCTGGCACTTCCGCACCGGCGCATCCTGCTGGCCTGGATGACCATCGACGCCCTGGTCTGGGTCCCGCGCATGTTCTACTACCTCGGTCTGGACCGCAAGGGCCTGCCCGAACAGTGGTTCACCGGCACCGTCGCACTGCGCGACCTGGCGGTGCTCGGACTGTGCGCCGTGATCGTGCGGCAGATCTATCGCCCGGAGGAGGACCTGGTGCGGCGCGACTTCGTCGACGACCCGGTCGGCGGGATCGTCGACCGCATGCCGGACCCGCTGCTGGCCTGGCTGCCGGAGCCGCTGCGACCGCGACCGGCGGTCGCCCGCGGCTGATCCGGCCGCCGGCTCAGACGCTCACCTGGTGCGCAAGAAACGCGCCTGCCGTTCCGGTTCCTGCGGCAGCATGTCCAGATCCAGCTGCCAGGCGCTACCGGTCCACGGATCGAACAGTGGCGTGCCGTCGACGGTCGGCAGGTGGCGGCACGACTGCGACAGCATCGCCACGGTGGTGTCGGCCGAATCGGATTCGTTCGCGCCGACGATCACGATGGACAGTCCGATCAGCTCGCCCCGCGTGATCAACGCGCCGATCCGCTGGGCGTCCGAACTCTGGTAGCCGTGCGGGAAATCCGCCGCCAACAGCACCCGATGCTCGGCGGGTGGCGTGAAGGCGCCACTCGTGTAGGCCAATTCGGCGAGTTCGGCCGCGTCGACCAACGCCTGCAGCCGCGCCGAGATCTCGGCGTGGTCGGTGATCGGAGGACCGTTCAGCACGGGAGCGAGCAGGCCGGTGAAGCCGCTGAACGCGTCGGTGAGATCGATGATGTCCACCAATGTCCGCCGTTGCGGCGCCGTGGCGAGCAGCCGGGCCAGCAGGGCGCCCACAACGGGCGCGACCGCGCGGGTCGATTCGGCATCGATCCACAGCGGCCGGTTCAGCGGCACCGGAACGCAATACGGGATGCGCAACGTTCCCCGGTCGAGGGCGTACAGCTCGCCGAGCCGGATGCCGTCGCTCGGCGCGGGCGGCTTGTCCCAAGCCGGCGAGTCCCAAGACGCCAAGGCGGGCGGCAGCACCCGGTCGGCCTCGGCGAGTTCGCCCCTCAGCTGTTCGGCGTCGCGCTCGTGGTTGTGCTCGGCGGTGCCGACGAGTTCGTCGTGCCGTTGCTGCGCGACGCGACGCGCCTGCTCGGCTTCTGGAGTGTTCCTGGTCGCGGGATCGGAGACGGCGAGCGACAGTTCGTTGTCCAGCCGCTTGGCCGCGTACTCCCGCGCCGAGACCAGCGCGGCGGCCGACCGCGCGGCGTCCTCGAACACCATCCACAGCCGCTCCAAGCCGTGACCGACCTCCAGCGGCGCACCGGCGGCGGCGATCTGCGCGTCACCGGCCAGTGGGCCGGCCATGGTGTGCGTGCCGGGCTGCCCCGACTCCGTGGAGGAACCGTCGACCTCGACGCCGTGCGCCGTGAGCAGCACGGCCAGCCCGCCCGCGTAGCCTTGGCCCACCGCGCGCAGCTTCCAGGCCGGGCCGCGCCGGTACACCTCCAGACAGATCAGCGCCGTCTCACCGGACGACGGCGTGATCGCGAACTCCGCGGTCACGCCGCCGTTCTCGGACAACGTGGCGGTGACCGGCCCGAGGCCGTCCGCCCGCGCGGGGGCGGACGGGTCGGCGCTCACCACCAGCAGCACGGCCTTCGCGTCGGCGCGTACCTCGGTGAGCGTGATCGTGACCCCGTCGGCGGCCAGGGCCACCCCCGGCGCGGCGGGCTGGTTGTAGAAGACGAAATCGTCGCTGGAGAAAACCTTCAGGTTCTCGGCGACCACCAGCGCGGAAACATCGAGGGCAGCCTCGGCTTTCGCGCTGAAACGAACGACCTCACCGGTCAATGGGATGTTCTGACCGGCCTGCAGTTGTATCACCGTATCCGCCCCGCTGTCCGCCGCCGGTCAACCGTTGACGAGGAACCGGCCGAGCTGCGGCACCGCCTCACCCGGATGCTTGGCCTGGAAGCCCTCACCGAGCGCCTGCAGTTTCCAGTCGTTGCCCACCCGGTACAGCTTCGACATCGCCATCGCGGTGAACGGCATGCCCCCGGCGAGGGTGTACCTGGCCAGTTCGCCGTTGTTCGTCCCGTCGACCAAGCGGCAGAACGCGTTCTGCACCTGCTCGAAAGTGTGGCCCTTGTAGGAGGTGACGATGAACACCAGCGTCGTGATGTGCGCCGGGACGCGGGTCAGGTCGACCAGGATCATCTCGTCGTCGCCCTCGCCCTCGCCGGTGAGGTTGTCGCCCTGGTGGCGGATCGAGCCGTCCTTGGAGGTCAGCTGGCCGTAGTAGGCGACGTCGACCGGGTTCATGTCGGCGAACATGATGACCGACGCGTCGAGGTCGATGTCGACCGTGCGGTTGCCGAACATACCGCGGCTGCGCACCGGATCCCAGCCGAGACCCATCTTGACGAAGGTCAGCGCGGCGCCTTCCTTACGCAACGTGACCCGCTGGCCCTTGACCAGGCTGACCGGTCGGTCCTTACTCAGGCTGACTTCCGCGGGTTGTTGCGGCTGCTGCTGCGGCGGCTGGCCGGGCTGCTGGTAACCGGGACCGGGCGGCGGCGGGTAACCCGGGCCGGGAGGCGGGTAACCAGGACCGCCCTGCGGCGGCTGGCCGGGGCCGGGCGGCGGGTAGCCGGGACCAGGGGGCGGGTAACCGGGACCGGGCGGCGCGTACTGCGGCGACTGCTGCTGGGTCGGGTACGCCGGGGTGGTCGGCGGCGGGTAGTTCGGCGGCTGCTGGACCGGCTGCTGCGGAGGCGGCGGCGGGGCCTGTGGCGCCTGGGCCGCCTGGGCAGGAGCGTCGTCGACCGTCACACCGTGATCGGTGACCAGCGCGGCGAAACCGCCGGCGTACCCCTGTCCGACCGCGCGCACCTTCCACGCGCCCTGGCGGCGGTAGAGCTCGAGCGCGATCACGATCGACTCGGTGTTCAGTCCTTCGATCCGGTACTCGTACAACTGGTTACCGGCCGCGTCCGACACGATCGCGGTGGGGGCGGGGAACTGGCCGAAGTTGCTGTTCGCGTCGTCCAGCGTGATCACCGCGCGAATCTGATCGATGTCGGCGGGCACCGCGTGCAACGACACCGCCAGCGACGCGGGCTGTCCCGCGGGGGCGGGCTGCAGGTTGACGCCGGGACCGCTGGGCTGGTTGAAGAAGACGAAGTCGGCGTCGGAACGGACCTTGCCCCGCTCGGTGACCAGTAGTGCCGACAGATCCGCCGGAGCCGAGAGCTGGACGGAAATCACCACGTCGTTGGTGGCCAGCGGACCGTTCTGGCCCTTGGCGAGTGTTGCGGACAAGTTCGACCCTTCGCTTGTCGGTGCGTTCGCCTGACACTCTACGAGAAACGCGTTGCGCGCCGCTCGTACTGAACGGCCGCGCTGGCCCGACACCCGAGAACGCATCGGTTAGGGTGACGGCACGCAGATGGAATACGGCGGTCACACCGTGTTCCCGATCCAGACGGCAGGCAAACATCGCATGGCGCAATTGTTCGAGCAATCGAAGAAGGTGATCGAAGCTCACCTGGCCGGGACCAGCCTCCGCGCGATCTCCGGTTCGATGATCGCCTACGAAGGAAACGTTCAGTTCAAAGCGGCCGGTTTCGGCGGGGGCGACGGCGTGCTCGCCGGGCTGAAGCGCCGGGCCACGGGTGAGAAACTGTCGCTGATGGAATGCGCCGGGCACGGCCGGGTGTTCTTCGCGGTCAACGGCCAGCACGTCACCGTGGTGAACCTGAACAACGAGACGCTGCAGGTGGAGTCGCAACAGTTGCTCGCCTTCGCCGGAAACCTGCGCACCGACGTACGCTTCGCCGGGTTGCGCGGTGCGTCCACCGGGCAGGGCCTGTTCACCACGACCGTCTCCGGCCAAGGTCAGGTCGCGCTGCTCTCGGCCGGCGGCCCGCTCATCCACCTGGAGGTTTCCCCGCAGTATCCGCTGGTGGTGGATCCGGACGCGTTCGTCGCGGCGCGCGGGAACCTCAACCAGTCCTTCGTCACCGACGTGTCGTGGCGCAGTTTCGTCGGCCAGGACGCGGGCGAGGCGTTTTCGCTGCGCTGGGACGGCCAGGGCGTGGTGTCGATCCAACCGGCGGAACGGTAGGCGAGCTGTGTTCGAGAAGGTCAACGGCAAGGTCGTCAAGGTCGATGTCGGCGTGGCGGGCGGGGTGGTCGCTCGCAACGGCGCGATGCTGTTCTATACGGGCGCTGTGTCTTTCGCGCCGCATCAGATCCCGGGTGCCCAGGGCATGGGCGGTATGGGCGGGCTGATGGGTCTCGCGGGCCGCGCGATGGCGGGTGAGCACGAGCGCACGATGCTCGCGCAGGGCAACGGCGTGGTCCATTACGGATTCGCCGGCCTGGAGGTCCACGTGGTGCACCTGCAGCCGGGTGCGACGCTGCGCGTCGAGGCATCGCGGCTGCTGGCCAACACCGCCGGGTTGCAGAGTTCGGTGGTCTCCGTCATGAGTTCGGGCGGCGGGGGCGGGGGCGGCGGTCTGATGGGCGCGCTGCGCGGCGCGGCCTCGGGCGCGTTGACCGGCCAAGGCATGTTCACCACCCAGCTGTCCGGGCACGGCGCCGCGGTGCTGCTCGGCCACGGCGGATTCCTGGAACTGCAAGTGGGCGGGCCGAATCCGATCGTGGTCGACCCGCAAGCCTTCGTCGCCGCCTACGGCAACGTGCAGACCGAGCTCAAGTCGGCGTTGAGCTGGCGCGACGCCGTCGGCCGTGGCTCCGGGGAGGCGATGCAGCTGCATTGCGTCGGGCAGGGCGTCGTCTACGTGCAGGCCTCCGAAGAGAAGTTGTGAGCAGGGTATGTCCCAGATCCTCAACCCCATGAATCTCGGTGAGAGCGACAACATCCCGGGAAACAGCTACGCGTACTGCATCGACCTGAACAAGCCGTGGTTCATGCGCAAGGGCGCGATGATCGCCTACTACGGCGACATGCGGTTCCAGATGCTCACGCACGGATTGCAGGGCGGGCTGCTGCACATGGTGTCGCAGCAGTTCTCCGCACCGCTGTTCACCGGCGACTACGTCGTCGCGGAGGGGCACGGCAAGCTGATCATCGGCGACCGCGGCTACGACATCAATTCCTACGATCTCGAGGACAACGGCAACCTGACCATCCGGGCGGCGAACCTGCTGGCCTTCGAGCCGGGCCTGTCGCTGAACCAGTCGATCGTGCCCGGGTTCCTCACCCTCATCGGCACCGGCAAGTTCCTCGCCTCGTCCAACGGGCCGGTCATGTTCGCCGAGCCGCCGCTGCGCGTCGATCCGGAATCGCTGGTCGGATGGGCCGATTGCCCCTCCCCCAGCCACCACTACGACGAGGGCTGGATCTCGAACTTCCTGGCCGCCGGTGCCGCGCGCTTCGGCGTGAACTCCGGTGAGGAGCGGCAGTTCGAGTTCACCGGTGCGGGGACCGTGCTGATCCAATCCAGCGAGAAGGTGCTCAGCGACTCGATGCTGGTACGGACCATCGAGGGGCAGATCCAGAGCGGCATCACCGTCGGCGGCCTGCAAAGACTGCAAGGGCTCATCGCGCAGCAATTGGCCGGGCAGCAGCAGTACTGAGCGCGTTGGTGGCGGACTCCCACCAGTCGGACACCCGCCTCGGTGCCGCACCCGGCGACACGCAGCGTGGACGACGACGATGTCGCGGCTTCGGTGGGTGCAGCGCACCCACCTACGAGCACGCCTTCGGAACTACGCTCGATACATGTCGTCCAATGAGCTCGGAGATTTCCTCCGGTCGCGTCGCGCGCAGGTGTCGCCCGAGGAAGTCGGGGTCCGGACATACGGCGTGCGTAAGGTCGCGGGCCTTCGACGGGAGGAAGTCGCCTTCCTCGCCGGGCTCAGTTCCGACTATTACACGCGTTTGGAGCAGGGTCGCGAACGTAACCCGTCCGCCCAGGTGCTCGACGCGCTCTCCCGTGCGCTGCGGCTCGATGCCGACCAGGAAATGCATGTGTACCGGCTGGCCCGGTTGGTTCCGGCGTCCCGCGGGTCCGGCGGCCGGGAGCCGGTGAGCCCGATGCTTCTGCAACTGATGGACACCTATGCCTCGACTCCGGCGTTCGTGCTGAATCGGACACTGGACATCCTGGCCACGAACCGTCTCGCCGAGGCGCTGTTCTCGCCCTTCGCCGACACGGACAACCTCGTGCGCATGGTGTTCACCGATCCCGCAGGCCCGGAATTCTTCACCGAGTGGCATCGTGCGGCGCAGTCCACAGTCGCGTCCTTGCGTTTGGCGGTGGGGCACGAACCCGACGACGCTCGTCTGACCCGGTTGGTGGCGGAAGTCTCGGCGGCGAGCCCGGCGTTTCGCCGGTACTGGGCACAAGGCCATGTGCGGGGCAAGACGGTGGAGGCGAAAGAACTCGCGCATCCTGACGTAGGCACGCTCAGCTTGGTTTTCCAAGCGTTCGATGTGCGGGACAAGCCAGGACAGCAGCTGGTGATCTATCAAGCCGAACCGGGGTCACCGAGTGAGCAAGCCTTGAAACTCCTGGGATCGCTGTCCGCGACGAAGTACCGCGAACGCGAGGATTCCGACGTCTCCTTCCGCGAGCAGGGTTGACGAACCGAACCCGTCGATAACTGTTTATTAACTCCAGCTTCTTGCGACCGGGGCACGTTCACCCGACTTCGCTGCAAGCCCCCTGCAGAGGTGGACGCCGGTCCATTTTTCGCCTGTTTCGGGACTGTAACTCGGGTCGAGCGATAGCCATACGGCCCGTGTTTGCCTGGGTGCGCGGCACCCAGGTGGGTTGCGTCCTGTTAGCTGATGCTCTGCGAACCGAGGATGGATTGCGTACTTCCGAGAACCGGAAAAACACATTCCTGAGGAGAGAAATCATGAGCCAGGTCATCAGCGGAACACCCCTCGCAGGCCGCGTCGCCGTCGTCACCGGCGCCTCCAGCGGCATCGGGGAAGCCACCGCCGAACGACTCGCCCGACTCGGGGCGAAGGTCGCCCTGCTCGCGCGCCGCGGCGACCGCATCGGCGCTGCCGCCGACCGCATCACCGCCGCCGGGGGCACCGCTCTCGCCGTCACCGCCGACGTCACCGACCGCGCTGCGATGCAGGCGGCCGCCGACCGGATCCGCGCCGAACTCGGCGACGTCGACCTGGTCTTCGCCAACGCGGGCGTCCAGCTGATCTCCGAGATCGTGGACCTGAAAGTGGAGGACTGGGACACCCAGATCGACCTGAACATCAAGGGCGTGATGAACACCATCCAGGCCTTCGTCACCTCCCTGGTCGACGCCGCCGCCGACGGCAAGCCCGCCGACCTGATCACCACCTCCTCGATCGCGGCCACCCGCGTCCTCGAGAAGTTTCAGGTCTACTCCGGCACCAAGGCCTACATCAGCCAACTCACCCGCCTGCTGCGTACCGAACTCGGCCGCAAGAACGTTCGCGTGGCCACGATCGAACCCGGCATGGTCGACACCGAGCTGCCCGACCACGTCAGCGATCCCGACGCCAGCAAGCTGATGGCCGACCTCATCGACCAGATCGACGTCCTGCAGTCCGAAGACGTCGCCGAGACCGTCGCCTTCGTCGCCGCCGTCCCCAAGCATGTCAACCTCACCGAGATCACCATCCTGCCCACCGCGCAGATCATCTGAGATGCCCCGGGCCGCCCCTGCCTCGAGCACAGGGGCGGCACGCTCGTGCGCGTGCTCGCCCGGCGAGCGGACAACCGCGTCAGAATAGACTGGTCGAACCGGCGTATCACATACGGAGAGCAAAGGATTCGCGTCGGAACGGTGAACTCGACTCGATGTTCGCCGGGGCGAGTCAACGGTCGGCGCAGAATCGGGTCATGGCTGACTTGGCGCTCTCGCCACAGCGTCGCACGGCGCTGACGAACCTGGTCCGAGACGAATCCACCTTCGCGACCGCGTATCCGCGGGTGGCCGTCTACTGGTCCGCCGCCGGACGGTTGCCCGGTACCGGTGACGACATCGCCGACGCCACGTTCGACCTACACCTCCTGCACTACTTGACCGGCGGCGCGAGCACGAACCCCTATTGGGACATTGTCGCCGCCGCGGTCTCGCCCGGGCCGCGCGAGCGCGCCAACCGTTCTGAAGTGAACGGTGGAAACCCGAAAGGCAGTGCGCGTCTGGCGTATGCGCAGATTCTATTGCAAGGCGCCTATGCCTACGCGATCCCCTCGCCCGCGACGCTGCGCTGGGTCGCGGACGTCGCGCAGGGCAGACAGCTGCTGGAAGTCGGCTCCGGTCGCGGCTACTGGGCGCATCAGTTGACTCGAATCGGCGTGCCCACCACAGCTTTCGACTCGCACCCGCCGGATCGCGCGCCGAACCCGGCATTTCCCGTCATCGCGGGCCAACCCACGACGTGGCATCCCACCGCGACGCCACCCGCGTCGATCGCCGCTCTGGCCGCCGCCCACGCCGACCACGCGCTGTTCCTCTGCTGGCCGCCCGGCTGGGAGAACCCGATGGCCTCCGGCACCCTCGCCGCCTACCAGGAGGCGGGCGGCTCCTTGCTGATCTACGTCGGTGAACCGCGCGGCGGGCGCACGGCCGACAGCACGTTCTTCGACAGGCTGGAGGCCGGATGGACGCTGCTCGACCAGGACCCGGACTACGTCTCCTGGTGGAACCTCGGTGATCGGGCGCAGTGCTGGCAGCGTCGGTGAGTCAGCTCGCGCGCTGGAACTCCCACGGGTCGTGCGCGCTGATCAGCGTGACCTCGTGACCGTGATCGCGGTGTAGTTCGCGCAGCCGCGCCTGAGTGCCCAGCCGCAGGTCGTGGTGGACCTCGGAGCTGGTCTGCACGATGTCCAGCACCGGGTGCGGCTGCGGGGCCGGGTCGAGTTCGCGATGGTAGTAGTACGCGTCGCCGCAGTGCAGCAGCCAAGTGTCCCCATCGCGGACGGCGACACCGGTGTGGCCCGCCGTGTGCCCGCCCAGCGGGATCAGCTGGAAGTCGTCGGGCAGGTCCTTCGGCTGGAGCGCGTCGAAGCCGAACCAGTTGCCGGTCGGGCCCGACGGATAGGTCACCCAGTGCGGGTCGTGCGCCCAGTGCGCGGGGCGGTAGCGGTAACTCGGGGCTTCGGCCAGTGCCGCTGCCAGCTCGGCGGCGAGCACGTGGACCCGCGCGTGCGGGAAGTCGGGCAGTCCGCCGCAGTGGTCCACGTCGAGGTGGGTGAGGATGATGTGCCGGACGTCGGCGGGGTCGTAGCCGAGCCGCTCGACCTGGCGGATCGCGGTCTCGTCTTCGGCGAGCACGGGCTGGGCCATCGTGACCCAGTCCGCCCCGAGGGTGCCCGCCGGGTCGCGCACGTCATCGAGTCCGATGCCCGTCTCGATCAGGACCAGTCCGTCGGACGCCGTCTCGACCAGCAGGCAGTGGTTCACGGCATGAGCGGGGGCGGGGCCGTCGTAGGTGGCTTCGATCTGCCGGACGGAGCCGCAATTGAGGTGGTGGATTGTCATGCGAGCTAGTCTGTGACTTGAAGCGCGGTTCAAGTCAAGGAGACGAGATGACCGACCTGCTCGATATCGCCGAGGTCGGCGCGCAAACCGGCCTCGCCCCCTCCGCCCTGCGCTTCTACGAGAAGCGCGGTCTCATCGCAGCGACCGGCCGCAACGGCCTACGCCGCACCTACCACCCCGACATCCTGAACCGCCTCGCCCTCATCTCCTGCGCCCGAGGCGCCGGTTTCACCCTCGCCGAAATCGCCCGCTTCCTACGCGCCTCCCCCTCCGACGCCGAACTCCGCACCCGCATGGCGGAAAAAGCACGACAACTCGACGACGACATAGCCCGCCTCATCCGCATGCGCGACAGCCTCCGCCACGCCGCCACCTGCAACCACGACCCCCTGGTCGAATGCCCGGACTTCAAGTCGAACTTCGAGAGTGCCGCCGAATCGGTGTGAGGCTGCGAAGAGAGGATCGGTCACATGATCGAGGCCGAAATCAAGGCTCGAGTCCGTGACGTCGAGTCAGTGCAGGCTACGCTGGCGGCGCGGAGCATGGGTCAGCGCGCGAAGTATGAGGACACTTACTACGACCTGCCGGACGAGCGATTGTCTTCGGAGGGCCGTGAGCTGCGGTTGCGGACGATCACTACGGGCAATGGGCGGCGATCCCTGCTGACCTACAAGGAACCCGCGGTCGACACGAGCAGTGGATCGAAGCCGGAATACGAAACCGAGGTGGCCGACCCTACGGTGCTCGACTCCGTGCTACGCGGTATCGGCCTGAAAGAGCTGGTCGTCCTTGAAAAGCGTTGCATCAACTATCGATTCGAGTCCGAAGGACGCGACCTGCTGGCCACACTGGTGACGGTCCCCGAGTTGGACGGCACGTTCATCGAGCTGGAAACCATCGTGCCCGAAGCGGAACTGTCGGAAGCGCTGGAGCTCGTTCGGTCCACACTTCGTCAACTCGGAATCGCCGACGGCGATCTCACCACCGAGCAGTACACGGATGCCGTACTTACTACGCGGCGGAAGCCGGAGCTCCCTTGATGAACCAGTTGATGATCTCCTCGCCCGCGAGGATGCCGGTGGCGCGGGTGATGGTGAGGTTGGGGTGGGTCCAGTTGAGGTGTTCGAGTTCGCCGTGGCGGGGGCGGATGGCGGAGTCGGCGGCGCGCAGCATTTCGGCGTCGAGGGCGCCGTCGCCCGCGGCGAGTGTCCGGGCCTCGTCGGCGAGTTCTCCACTTTCCCAGAGGCGCTTGCGCACCTCGGCGACCGCGCGGCTCTTGCAGACGACCTGCGGCATGGTGTAGATCTTGCGACCCTGCTGAGACGCGGACCAACCGCGTGAACGACACCAGTCGTCCCACTCCGCCAAGAACCCCTCGGGCACCTCCTTCGGCTTCACCACGAGGTAGCAGAACAAATGGTCGGCCACGCGGAACTTCGTGACCCAGGAGTCATCGATGCGGGTGTGCAGTTCCTTGCTCACTTCGGACAGCGTGGCGCCCCCCGCGCGAACCTTGGCGTCGATGGCGATGCGCCAGCTCAGGTCGGGCACGCCGTCGACCAGGATGTTCCCGCCGTTGCTGGTGATCGCGTAGCGCCACGGCGCTCCGGGCAGCCGGATGCGGTCGAACTGCTTGATCGTGCGGGTGGTGGTGGGAACGATGGCGGCGGGTTCGGTCAGGGTCTGCATCCGCAGCGCCGCGGTGGTGGTCATGAACGACAGCGGCGCCCCTTCCAGATGCTCCACGCAGACCGTCGGCACGTCGGCGGTGGTGCTGAAGGCGTTACGCGAGTAGATCATCGTCCGGTCCAAATCGGTCGCGATCAGCGCACGTCTTCGGTGGGCTCTCGGAGATAGGTTCACTGCTGCACGTCCTTGATCAATCCCATGCACGAATATGCCAGGTCGGGGACGACGTCGACCGGGACGCCCCGGGCCGCGGCGAGCAGGCGGATGTGCGCGTGCTCCGGTGCGTCCGCCTCGCGCACCAGCACCCGCCACGGCACCCGCCGCAGCAGCACCCGGGTGGTCTCGCCGACGCCGGGTTTCACGAAGTTCACGCTGGCGATGCCGTACTGCTCGCGCACCTGCTGCACGGACGCCCAGCCGGTCCAGGTGGGCGTCCGGTCGCTCGCGCGAACTCCGGCCACCTCCGCGGGCACCCGGTCGCGGATCGCGTCGAAGGCGCCGCTCACGGTGTCCAGCAGACGCCCGGACACGTCGTCACCGGCCAGTTCGCGGTAGAACTTGGCGCCGTGGAAATCGCCGGGGCCGATCAGCGTGTCGTTCAGGACGGTGCGCGAGACCAATCCGGACACCGTCGAATTGAGGCACGCGGAGGCGATCAAGAAGTCGTCGCGCGTGCCGTAGGTGCGCACGCAGTGCCCGGGATCGGCCAGCACCGCCAATTCGTCGTCGAACCGGGGGCCACCGGCGGCGTGATAGGCGTCCAGCGCCTCGGTGAGCTCGCGGGTGATCGCCCCTTTGCCGGTCCACCCGTCGACGAACACGACCGAGGACGGATCGTGATGCTCGGCCAGATAGTCCAGCGCCACCGCGTCGATGCCGCGATCCCGCACGATCGACACCGCGTAGTGCGGCACCTCGAGGCTCGGACGCCGCGCCCGCAGCCAGCGGCGCATCAGAATGCCGACCGGTGTGCCCGCACGGGCCAGCGACACCAGCACGATGTCGTCGCCGCGTTCGGCGACGACCAGTTCCGACACGGTCGCCACGGCCAGCGCGAGCCGCTCGGCGCTGGCCGCGAGCACCTCGTCGAACAGCGATCGGTACGCCGCGTCGGGCTGATACTCGATCGGCAGCGACTCCGCGTAGTGCGCCTTCCCGGCCTGTATCCGCCGTTCCCGCTCGACGATGTCGGCTTCCAGGTCGACGTCCGACAGATCCTTCAGCAGCCAGGAGACTTCCTCGGCCGCGTAGGAGCCGAACTGCGGTCCGTGCAGGGGGGTGGGTAGCGCACCCACCTCGGTACTCGTCATACCCGGCTCCCGTCCGACTCCGTGCGTTCGGCGTGCAGCCGCCGCGGGTCCGCCTCCGGCAGCACCGCCAGCAGGACGTCGGCCCCGGAAGCGGTCAGCACATCGATCAACCCGTGCTCGGCCGTCAGCTCCGCGGTGTCGGCGGGGGAGTCGACCACGACGACGAGCACCGGGTCGGCGGCCGGGCCGTCGCCCTCGGCGCCGCTGTCGACACCGTCGTCCGAGATCGCGACGGCATCGCCGTGCGGCGAACCAGCGAGCAGCGCGCCCAGCCCCGCGAGGTCGGCCTCGAACAGGTCGAGCGAGGTCGCGGGCCACTGCGCGTTGTACAGATAGCGCGGCTCGGCGTCGCCCGGCTCGGGCGCGACGAACCGGAACCCCCGCCGCAACGGATACCCCGGCTCGTCCAGCACGTACGCGGGCGACCGCGTGGTGGTCTGGAAACGCGTGGGCGTCCCCGACTCGGCGAGCAGCGCCGCCAGCCGCAGGGGCAGGTACATGAGCTCCTCGTGCCCGAGCACGATGACGGCCCGGCCGGGGAAGTCGGCATCGAGCCGGGCGGTCAGCGCACCTCCCGCGTCCAGCAGCGCGGCCTCGAACGCGCCGGTGTCGGAGGCCAGGATGCCGTGCCTGCCGCCCTCCGGCACAGCGGTCGGCCACGGGAGTTCGACGCGCCCGAACGAACCGGTGTGCCCGGCGGTCGGGTTCAGCCGAGGCTCGGGGAGTGCGCCGACCGCGTCCACCAGTCCGTCGGGCAGTGACGCGCGGCCGGTGGCGAGGCACACGGTGTCGATGCGCGCCCCGAGTTCGGCAGCCACGGAGTCGAATTCGGCCCGCTGGGCATCGGTGCGCAGATCCACCAGCGACGCGAGCACATAGTGCGTGCGGGGCGCGAAGGCGTGCAGTGCCCGCACCGCGTCGATCGCGGTGTCACCGGTGGAGATCTCGTCGTCCACCAGCACCAGCGGCAGATCGTTGACGAAGATGCCGGCCGGCGCCGGTTGCAGCAGGTGGGAAGTGGCGTGTGAGTGCCCCTCCTCGAAACCGGCGAGCGTCGTCGCGTGCGGCACCGCGCGCCGGGTCGAATGCAGGTAGCAGCTCGCGCCGATCCGCGCGGCCACGCAATGGCCGAGCCCCGTCGCGGTCTCCGCGAATCCGAGCACTACGGCTTCGCGCGCACCGAGCACCGCTCGAACCAGGTCGCCCAGCTGATCGCCCGCGCCGAGCACCACGCGCGGATCGGTGGGCAGGTGCTTGCCGAGCACGGTGGAGACCAGCAGATGCGCCCGGCGCCGATTGTTGTGGCGAACGCCCGGTTGCACCAGCGCGGTGATCGGCAGCCGCGCGGAACGCAGCCGCTCCGCGCCGCCTTCCGGATCGTGATGCAGCCCGATGCCGAGATTTCTTGTCGCCCAGAATATTTCGTTGTGACCGAATTCGGTCGAGGTCCGGCTCATACGGTGACCAACGCCGTCAGCAGATCCACGAAGGACACTCCCTTGTTCGCCACGCCGAACACCCGTGCACGCAACAGCGTCTGCCGCGCCCAGCTGCGATGCGGCCGCATCTCGTTCATCTTGTTCCGGTAGCCGGAGGCCGCCACGCCGCCGACGTCCTCGCGCAGGATGTCCAGCGCGTCCGAGTACTCCTCGTGCGTCACCACCGACAGCGCGTGCACGGCGGCCACGTGCGACGGGTGGATCACCGTCTTGCCCTGGATGCCGTTGGCCCGGTCCAGCGTGATCTCCCGCAGCAAGCCGTCCAGATCCCGGCTCACCAGGTACTGCCGGAACGGCACCGCGTCGGACTCCTCGAACGGCGCGGTCCGCAGCAACGGCCGGAACATCCGTTCGTGGTCGGCGAAGTACTCCCACACCGGTCCCGTGATGACGAAACCGGTGCCGTCCGCGCGCCCCAGGTAGTTCACGATGTCGGCGATCACGTCGGCGACCACGCGTACGTCGTAGATGGTCAGGTCGCGATCGCGCCGGATGCCGAACGTCGAACACATGTCCGTCGCGCCGACCCGCACCGCGAGCACCCGGTCCCGGTGCGCGGCCAGCAGCGCCGCGATCTGGGTGAGCTCGTAATCGCGGGTCTCCCGGTGCACCAGCCCCGGCGACTCCAGCACCGGCATTCCGTACAGTGGCCGGTCCACCCGCTGGGCCGCCACGTTCAGCGCGTTGAGGTACTTCGGCCCGGTGACGCTGTCGAACTTCGGGAACACGAAACCGGTCAGCACCCTGGCACCCGGTCCGAGTTGCTCGATGAGCTCGGTGATCGTGTCCGCGTCGCGCACCCGCACGAACAACAGCGGGTTGGCGTCATGGCTGCCCGCGAGCAGATCGAGCGCGGCGACGGTCTGCCGCTTGGCGTACTCGACCTCGTGATCGGCGACCGCGTCTTCGAGGTCGATCACCATCGAACACACCCCGTGCTCGGCGCGCCTGCCGATCGTCAGCGCGAGATCGGGCCTGGTCGCCGGTGCGTACAGCGTTGCGCCGAGCCCGACCGCGAGCAGCTCACGATCGGTGTGGTCGTCGCCGAACGGTTCGGGCTGCCGGTGGAACAGTCGCCTCGCCTCCGGCCCGTGCAACTGCCGGAAGTGGCGCAGCGGCATTCGCTTCCGCAGGCAAACCTCCTGCTGGACGGCGATGCCTGCGGTCATCGTTGCCCCATCCTCATTCTCGTCGTGGTCCTGCTTGTCTTCTCATTCGATCCACTACCCCGGCTATGAATTCGGTGACGGCATCCAGTTCCGCCACATAGGCCCAGTAGTCGGGGTGACGCCCCGACAGTGTTTCGCTGATTCGGTCGATCCGCGCCGCTTGCGCGTCGAGCACCGAACCCCATTCGGCGACCAGCCCACGGCTCACCGCGAGCATTTGCGCGTCCCGCAACCGGAATCGTACGGCCTTGGCCTGTTCTTGCGGGTCGGACCGAATCGCACGCAGCAGGGTCAGCCGCTTGGTGACGGCGTCGACTCGCTGCTCGGCCTCGGCGAGGTACCCGCGCGCGGATGTGGTCAGATCAAGTGCTAACTCCGGATTGTTCTCTGCCGCCGCCGCACGCGCCCTGCCGAGGGCCGCGTCCGCGGCCTCGATGGCTCGCTGGCTTTCCCGCTCATTGTTAGCCAGATCGGCCGAACTCGCAGCATTGAACTCGCGCAGCAGCGCCGAGAACGCCTGCGGAACCCCTTCCGCCCTGGTCCGGACGGCGGCAAGGCGGGTTGTCACGGACGATATCGCGGTGTTCGCCGCCCCGGCCCGAGATGGGGCTTGCGCCAAGGCATCCGCCAGCTCACCGGTGGCCGTCTGTAGTCGGTTCGCGGCCTCCCGCACCGTGCTCGCGGGTGCGCCCGCACCCGCCGCCTCCAGTGTGACCAGCGCCTCATCGACCGCGGCGGCGCGCTCGCGCACCGACGGATAGTGCTCGAACTCCGATTCGGCGGCCCGGCCGCGCACACCGGCCGCGGCGGCCTTCACCTGCTGCACCAGCTGCGGCACCGCGCCGAGCACGGCCACCGCCTCTTCGAACTTGCCCTGGTCGCCGCGGTAGAACTCGTCGACCGCGCGCGCCGCGTCGGTCAGCTGCCGTATCGCGGCGTCGACGCGCTCCCGGCCCCGCGCGACCGGCGGGCCGCCCTGCTGCGCGGCCTCCAGCTCCGCGCTCAGCGTCAGGTAGACCTCCGCCGCCCCATAACATCTGTGGCGCACCGCTTCCCAGCGCGCGCCGATCCGCCGCTCCGGGAAGATCTGCTCGGCGGCGTGCACTGCCGCGTCGGCCGCGCTCTGCCGCCGGTCCATGTCGAGGAACGCCGTCGCCAGGGTGGCGCGGGCGTGTTCGATCCACTCGTCGTGTCCCGACGAACGGAACCAACCGCGCCTGCGCCCTGCCACGCCCCGATGGTAGGAGATGTTCCTGTTCGCCGGGGGTTGCGCCGGTTCCTACGCAAGTTCGCGGAAACCTACTACTGTCGTATGGCGTACCCGGCGATTCGGACATGCTGGGAACCAATGACGGACTATTGAAAGGGAATCCCGCATGGGTGTCAGTTTGTCCAAGGGCGGCAATGTCTCGCTGACCAAGGCGGCGCCTAACCTCACTGCTGTTGCGGTCGGCCTCGGGTGGGATGTGCGGACCACCACCGGTACCGACTTCGACCTCGACGCGAGCGCCATCGCGACCGGCGCGGACAAGAAGGTCCTGTCCGACCAGCACTTCGTCTTCTTCAACAACCTGCGGTCGCCCGATGGCGCGATCGAGCACGCGGGCGACAACCGGACCGGTGAGGGCGAGGGCGACGACGAGGTCATCAACGTCGACCTGGCGAACACCCCGCCCACGATCGAGAGCATCTTCTTCCCGGTCTCGATCTACGACGCCGACTCCCGGTCGCAGTCCTTCGGCCAGGTCCGCAACGCCTACATCCGCGTGGTGGACCGCAGCAACGGCGAGGAGCTCGCCCGCTACGACCTCACCGAGGACGCCTCGACCGAGACCGCCATGGTCTTCGGCGAGCTGTACCGCAACGGCGCGGAGTGGAAGTTCCGCGCGATCGGCCAGGGTTACGCCTCCGGTCTGGCGGGCATCGCCCGCGACTACGGCGTGAACGTCTAAGGAACACTTCGCTGTTCGCAGGGGGCCCGGTGACGGGCCCCCTCGTCGTGCGACCCCAGGCATGCCGGCGCCCTGGGAGCGCGTTGGACAACCGGCGATCCAGCAGCCACGCTGGTAGCAACCGTCGCCGCCTCGTTATAACTCACGAAAGGTCCCAGCGTGGTCCTGCGCATATTCGGCATGTCCCTGGTCGTCACGGTGGTATCGCTCGTCGTCGCCTTGGTGTACGGCGGACCGACCGCCCTCGCGCTCGCCGCGATCCTCGGCATCCTCGAGGTGTCGCTTTCGTTCGACAACGCCGTGATCAACGCCACCGTCCTGGAGCGGATGAGCGCGTTCTGGCAGCGGATCTTCCTCACCATCGGCGTGCTGATCGCCGTCTTCGGTATGCGGTTGGTCTTCCCGCTGGCCATCGTGTGGATCACGGCCGGGCTGGATCCGGTCCGGGCCTTCGACCTGGCCCTCAACCCGCCCCCCGGCGACGCCCTGACCTTCCCGGACGGCAGCCCGAGCTACGAGAAGCTGCTCACCGACGCGCACCCGCAGATCGCGGCGTTCGGCGGCATGTTCCTGGCGCTGCTGTTCCTCAACTTCATCTTCGAGGAACGCGACATCACCTGGCTGAGCTGGCTGGAGCGGCCGCTGGCCAAGGCGGGCAAGCTGGACATGCTCTCCGTGGTGGTCGCGGGCACCGGCCTGATCCTCACGGCCGAGTACATCGCTGACGAAGCGCACCGCTCGACCGTCCTGGTGGCCGGCCTGCTCGGCATGATCACCTACATCGCGGTGGACGGCCTCGGCTCCATGTTCCACACCGAGGAGCACACCGAAGGCGGCCCATCCGAGCTGGCCAAGGCCACCGGTAAGGCGGGCTTCTTCCTGTTCCTCTATCTGGAGGTGCTCGACGCGTCGTTCTCCTTCGACGGCGTGATCGGCGCGTTCGCCATCACCTCCGACCCGATCATCATCGCGCTCGGCCTCGGCCTGATCGGCGCCATGTTCGTCCGGTCGATCACGGTGTACCTGGTCCGCAAGGGCACCCTGTCGGAGTACGTCTACCTGGAGCACGGCGCGCACTGGGCGATCGGCGCGCTCGCGGCCATCCTGCTGGTCTCGATCGGCGTGCACATCAACGAGCTCATCACCGGCATGGTCGGCGTCGCGTTCATCGGCGCGGCGTTCATCACGAGCATCGTCCGCAACGGCCGAGCGGACGAGGAGGAACTGGACAGCGAACGAGAACCGACGCCGGTAGGCTGATCTCCGGCAAGCAGCCGAAGACCTGTTGCGGCAGCGGCCCCATCCGACGGATGGCCGCTGCCGCTCTCGTTTCGAGAGGGGGGATCGCGCCATGGCGATCGACGACAACCCCGGCGGCGTCAACCTGTCCAAGGTGACCCTGTCGAAGGCGACACCGAGCATCAACCTGACCAAGCCCGGTGAGCAGCAGGGCACCATGCGGGTCAACCTGAACTGGTCGAGCGGATCCAAAGGCTTCTTCCGCCGGTCCAAGCCCGTGGATCTGGACCTCGGCTGCCTCTACGAACTGTCCAACGGTGCCAAAGGCGTGGTCCAGGCGATCGGGAACAATTTCGGCACGCTGGAGGCCGAGCCCTACATCCGGCTCGACGGCGACGATCGCAGCGGTTCGGCCGCTACCGGCGAGAACCTGCACATCGACCTGGCCAGGCCCGAATTGTTCCGGCGCATCTTGATCTTCGCCTTCATCTACGAGGGCGTGCCCAACTGGGCCGCCGCCGACGGTGTGGTGACGCTGTATCCCACAGCCGGTCCGCAGGTCGAAATGCGGCTCGACTCTCCGGTGGACGGCGCCCGCTCGTGCGCCATCGCTCTGCTGCAGAACCAGGGGGCCGGGATCACCGTGCATCGCGAAGTGCACTACGTCAACGGCGCCCAGCGCGAACTCGACCAGGCCTATCAGTGGGGCATGCAGTGGCAGAGCGGGCGCAAGTAGGTCACCGCGCCGCAGGCACCGGCCTGCGCGCCCCGGCCGCCGATCCGGTCGGCGTGCGCGCGGCGAACACCAGACCGACCAGGCCGATACCGAGCCCGGCGACCGTCAGCAGCCGCAACGGCTGATCGATCAGCAGCCAGGCCAGGATCGCGGTCACGGCGGGCGTCGCGAAGAACAGTTTGCCCACCCTCGTCGCATCCCACCGCCGCAGCATGGCGTTGAGCAGCAGGAACGCGGCCATGGAGTTCACCAGCACCATCCAGACGAGCGACCCGGCGAACCGGCCCGCGTCCCACACCTGCGCCTGACCCGACACCCAAGCCAGCGCCCCCGCGATCGGCGCGCTCACCGCCACGTGCAGCGCCGTGGAGGCCTTCGGATCGACGGCGGGCGCGAACCGCTTCTGATACACGGTGCCGATGCTCAGGCCGAGCAGTCCCACCACGCACAACAGCAGTCCGGTCGCGGAGAAGTGGGACTGGTCGAACACCGCCAGGGCGACCCCGACTCCGCCGATGCCGAAGCCGAACCACTGCCGCAGCGTGACCACTTCGCCGATCAGTCCGGCGCACAGCGCGATGACCACCGGATTCAGGCCCTGTACCAGCGCGATCACCGCCGCCGAGACATGCTCGGCCATCGCCGTGTAGAAGGCCCCGAACTGAACCATCTGCATCAGCAACCCGGCGACGAGCACGTGCCGCAACGTGCGGCCACGCGGCCACGCGGCGCGCGCGAAGACCGCATACGCCATGAGCAGGACCCCTGCGACGGCGAAGCGCACGAACAACACCATCAGCGGTGGCGCGGCGCCCACCCCGATCACACCGGCGATGAACGCGCTGCTCCACAACACGACGAACACCGGCTGCGCGGCCGCCATCTCGAATCGACTCTGCACGGACCCTCCTGCAACTAACCACCTAGGGTGGTTATCACGGTCGCATTCGCCGAACTAACCTGTCAAGGCGGTTATCATGCGAGAGTGTTCACCTTCGTGAGCGGCGACCTCGCCCTGGATTTCGCCGGCACCGTCAAGGCGCGATCGACCACGTTCGAGGACATCCTCACCACCCCCGCCGCGCTCGCCGACTGGATCGTCGCCGCAGGACTGCTCGACCACCCCCCGCACAGCGACGCCGACACTCTCGCCCGAGCGGTCCGCCTGCGTGAGGCGGCCTACCGCATGGCGCACGCCGCCGCCGAGGGACGCACCTTCGACGACGCCGACCGCCGGACTGTCAACGCGTTCGCCGACGCCGCACCGCCCTCGATCAGCCTGCGCGCCGACGGCACGGTCGTCCGCTCCGGCGACGCGGACGCGGCGCTGGCCGCCATCGCGCGTTCAGCGATCGAGCTCTCGGGCAGCGGGGCACTCGTCAAAGAGTGCGGCCGACCCGCCTGCACCCGGCTCTACGTGGACACTTCCCGCGGCGGCTCCCGCCGCTGGTGCGACATGACGCTGTGCGGCAATCGGGCCAAGAGCGCCGCCTTCCGCGCCAGGCACGGCGGGCCTTAGACGACCGGGACCAGATTGCGGGGGTCCGAGCGCGGCACCGGGGACGCCGCCGACCGGCTCCCGCGCGGCAGCGCCCACAGGAACACGAAGAACAACACGACGAGCAGGCCGGCGCGCCCCCACACACCGAACTCGACGACGTTCTCCATCTGCTCGACCGCGGTGCCCGAGCCCATCGAGTAGAAGTACCGGAACACCCCGATGCCGATCGCCGCGTCGGCGACGAGATAGCTGCCGATCAACCACCACGGCACCTCGAGCAATACCAGGAACGGCACGAGCCACAACGTGTACTGCGGTGAATGCACCTTGTGGAACAACAGGAATCCACACAGCATCGCGCCGCTCACCCCGACCCACGGGAACACGCCGGTCGTCCGGTAGCGCTTCCCACCGAGCCACATGGCCAGCGCGAACGCCGCGAGCACGAGCAGCGGCGAAGCGACCGAGACCACTTGCTGAAACGCCGCCTCGCTGCGCGCGTCCGGACCGAACATCGGCCGCAGTCCCCAATACCAGATCGAATTCGTGGTGATGTCGGCCTGCCGCAATTGCTGGAAGGTGATCGACGCGCGCCAGCCCTCGTACCCCGCCAGCGCGAACGGCAGGTTCACCGCGACGACGGTGCCGACTGCCGCGGCCGCGGTGAGCAGAGCGCCCCGGACGTCCAGCCTGCGCCGCGGCCCTTCTCCCGCGCGCTCGCCCCCGGTCAGCACGTACGCCAGCAGGGGCAGCACGAAGATCCCCGGGTACAGCTTGAGACAGAATCCGAGCCCGAGCAGCACAGCGGCCACGATTCCCCTGGTCCGCACGGAGTAGCGGGTCGGCGCCGCCATCACGTAGACGGCCGCCACCGCGGTGCACACCACCGGGAGCTCCCAATTGTGAAAGGCATACAGCACGAGCGGCGGTCCAGCCGCCCACAACAGGGCGGCCCAACCGGCCAGGCGAGCCAGCATCCACGCGGTCAGCAGTGCGAACGGCGCCAGCAGCAGCGCCGAGTACCGCAGGAAATCGGCGTCGTTGTGCGCGCCGGTCGCGCCGAGCCACATCAGCACACCGCTGAGTACCGGATACTCCACCGCGCCGCCCACCAACGCGCCGTCGTCGGTGATGCCGCCGGTCACGTAGGGGAAGACGTGTTCGTTGATGTCTCTGCCGAGCCAGAGGAACTGGATATCCGAATAGCAGACGTCGGAGTCCTTGATGACATCGAAAACCGTACTGCGCCCGTCCCGGTCGAACGGCGCCCCCGCACAGCGCGCCTTGTTCGCGTACGCCAGGGCGAGGACGAGACCGCAGAGCAGTACCACCACCATGGCCAGCGCCGCACGGCGTCGCACGCGACCCGCGGGCAAGTCGCTGGCGGCGAGTCCGGTCGGCATGGATCCACCCTAAGCGGACGGTCCGGGCGGTGCCGCCGTTCCCCCTTCCTACGGACGCGAACGCGCGGCGCGGTCGCCTGCCCGCCCGGACCGCGCGCCGGGGCAATTTCACTGCTCAGCCGCCGCTCATGTAGCCTGTTCGGGTTGCTGACGCAACGACCCTCCTGCCACGGACCGTCCGTGGCCGTTTCCTAGTCCACAGGAGGTGATTGGTCCGTGCGTCATTACGAAGTGATGGTCATCCTCGATCCGAGCCTGGACGAGCGCACCGTTGGTCCGTCGCTGGACAACCTGCTCAGTGTCGTTCGCACCGAGGGCGGCAAGATCGACAAGGTCGACATCTGGGGCCGCCGCCGGCTCGCCTACGAGATCGCCAAGCACGCCGAGGGCATCTACGCCGTGGTCGATCTGACCGCCGAGCCCGCCACCGTGAGCGAGCTCGACCGCCAGCTGGGTCTCAACGAGACGGTGCTGCGCACCAAGGTTCTGCGCCACGACAAGTAGTCCGGCAACCCTCGTTTGCGTCGGAGCCTGTGCCTAGGCTCTAGCGCAACAGCGAGACGCGGACTGCACACCGAGCAGGAGGAACCACATGGCAGGCGACACGGTCATCACCGTCATCGGAAATCTGACGGCCGACCCGGAGCTTCGATTCACACCGGCGGGACAGGCGGTGGCGAATTTCACCGTCGCGTCGACTCCCCGTGTGTTCGACCGTAATTCGAACGAATGGAAAGACGGCGAAGCGCTGTTCCTGCGCTGCAATATCTGGCGGGAGGCCGCGGAGAACGTCGCCGAAAGCCTGACCAGAGGTTCCCGTGTCATCGTGAGCGGACGGCTCAAGCAGCGCTCCTACGAAACCCGCGAGGGTGAGAAGCGCACGGTCGTCGAGCTCGAGGTCGACGAGGTCGGTCCCTCACTGCGCTACGCCACCGCGAAGGTCAACAAGACCAGCCGTGGCAGCGGTGGCGGCGGCTTCGGGTCCGGCGGCGGTGGCAACTACGCCTCCTCCGGTGGTGGCGGTGGGCGTTCCGGCGGTGCCGAGGACGACCCTTGGGGCAGTGCGCCCGCGGCCGGCTCCTTCGGGGGCGGCGGCCGCATGGATGACGAACCGCCGTTCTGAGAACGGCCACAGCGGCCCGCTCGCGTCGGGCCATCAGTGATTACGGAGTACAAGACCATGCCTAAAGCGCCCGCGCGCGAAAAGGTGCTCAAGAAGAAGGCTTGCTCGTTCTGCAAGGAGAGCAAGACCGGAACCGTCACGATCGACTACAAGGACACGGCGTTGCTGCGCAAGTACGTCAGCGACCGCGGCAAGATCCGCGCCCGCCGCGTCACCGGCAACTGCGTCCAGCATCAGCGCGACGTCGCGGTTGCGGTCAAGAACTCGCGTGAGGTGGCTCTGCTGCCTTACGTGTCGACGGCTCGCTGAGAAAGGGAGGCACGCAAATGAAGTTGATTCTGACTGCTGATGTGGACAACCTCGGTGCCCCCGGCGACACCGTGGAGGTGAAGGACGGCTACGGCCGCAACTACCTGCTGCCGCGCGGTCTGGCGATCCTGGCCAGCCGTGGCGCGCAGAAGCAGGTCGAGGGCATCCGCCGGGCGCAGGAAGCCCGCCGGGTCCGCGACCTGGACCACGCCAACGAGCTGAAGCAGGCCCTCGAGGGTCTGGAGTCGGTCTCGCTGGCGGTCAAGACCGCGGGCACCGGCAAGCTCTTCGGCTCGGTGACCCAGTCGGACGTCGCGGCGGCCGTCAAGGCGGCGGGTGGCCCCGTCGTCGACAAGCGCAGCATCGAGCTGCCGAAGGCGCACATCAAGACGACCGGCAAGCACGTCATCGTGGTGCACCTGCACCCGGACGTGGCGGCGAAGTTCGACCTCACGGTCACTGCCGCCTGATCGAGGCAGAGCGTCGAGGACCACTCCCGTCTCAGCGATGGGAGTGGTCCTCAGCTGTGCCTTGTCATTCGAGGCCCATTCATAGCTGAGTGTTTGCCGGATACTCGAGAGCGTTATTCGGGACAATCGGGGCGTCGCATGACCTCGCGGCTGCGCCTTATTCGTCCAGCCTGTGGATTACCGGTCAAACCGACCGTCCGCAATGTGATTCAAGTCATATGCGGCTCACGTTCTGTTAACCCAACACGCCCGGCTGTTCAACTCGGCCGACACGCCGGTACTTCATTAATCCACACCTGGAAAAACGCGGAAGCGCATATCTATCTGCGTATTTGACCTGGCAGACCTGCGTTTTCCCCAAGTTGTACACAGGGGCTGCACACGGTTTGGTGAACTTTCCCCAAGTTATCCACAGCTGTGTGCACAGCGCGGTTTGGTCCACACCCATCGGGTCGCCTAGGTTCGTCGCATCGCTGCGCGCGGATCGCTTCCCATCGCGTGCGCGGGCGGGTGCCGCGGCGGTAGCTGGAGCCCTGGTCAACGGCTTTCCCAAACGTGTCGGTGCCCGGGAGTAAAACGAGTCGACAGGGTGGAACCCGGTCGTGGGGTAGAGAGGACGGTCGAGTCTGGTGACAACCACCGATGACCGCGGGCACACGGACTTCCCGCCCGAACCTCCCGGCGAAGACTTCGGCCGCCAGCCGCCGCACGACATGGCGGCCGAGCAGTCGGTGCTCGGCGGCATGCTGTTGAGCAAGGACGCCATCGCCGACGTCGTCGAGGTCCTTCGTCCCGGCGATTTCTACCGTCCCGCGCATCAGGCCGTCTACGACACCATCCTCGATCTCTACGGGCGCGGCGAACCCGCCGACCCGGTGACCGTCGCCGCGGGGCTCGACCGCCGCGGCGAACTCAAGCGCATCGGTGGCGCGCCCTATCTGGTCACGCTCACCCAGACCGTGCCGACCGCGGCCAACGCCGGCTTTTACGCCGAAATCGTCGCCGAGAAGGCCATTCTGCGCCGCTTGGTCGAGGCGGGCACCCGCATCGTCCAGTACGGCTACGCGGGCGCCGACGGGCAGGACGTCGCCGAGGTGGTAGACCGCGCCCAAGCCGAGGTCTACGAGGTCACCGAACGCCGCACCAGCGAAGACTTCCTCCCCTTGGAGGAATTGCTCCAGCCGACGATGGACGAGATCGACTCCATCGCCAGCCGCGGCGGCATCTCGCTCGGCGTCCCCACCGGTTTCACCGAACTCGACGAGATCACCAACGGCCTGCACCCGGGCCAGATGATCATCGTCGCGGCCAGGCCTGGAGTTGGAAAATCGACCCTGGGAATGGATTTCATGCGTAGTTGCTCGATCAAGCACGGCTTGGCGAGCGTTATCTTCTCCCTGGAGATGAGCCGGACCGAGATCGTCATGCGGTTGTTGTCGGCGGAAGCGAAGATCAAGCTCGGGGACATGCGGTCCGGGCGGATGAGCGACGACGACTGGACCAAGCTGGCGCGGCGGATGAGTGAGATCAGCGAGGCGCCGCTGTTCGTGGACGATTCACCGAACCTGACCATGATGGAGATTCGCGCCAAGGCGCGGCGGCTCAAGCAACGCCACGACCTGAAACTCGTTGTGGTGGACTATCTGCAGCTGATGACCTCCGGCAAGAAGGTCGAATCCCGGCAGCAGGAGGTCTCGGACTTCTCCCGCAACCTGAAACTGCTGGCCAAGGAACTCGAAGTGCCGGTGGTGGCGATCAGCCAGCTCAACCGTGGTCCCGAACAGCGAACCGACAAGCGCCCAATGGTGTCCGATCTCCGCGAGTCGGGATCCCTGGAACAAGACGCGGACATGGTCATCCTGCTGCATCGTCCCGACGCTTTCGAGCGCGACGACCCGCGCGGCGGCGAGGCGGACCTGATTCTGGGCAAGCACCGTAACGGCCCGACCGCGACGATCACCGTGGCCCATCAGCTGCATCTGTCCCGCTTCGTGGACATGGCGCGCGGGTGACGTACTTCTCCTGAGCACCCACCCGAGTAACGCTCGGGTTCCCTACCACGACGTTCTCGGTGACGTATGGCCCGTCGGGGGGCTTGTCCGTCCACTTTGTCGGTGTATGGAATGGGAAACAGGACATGGCTCTTCGCGAGTTCTTCGCGCGGCATCGGATCGCTTCGGCCGTTGCCGCCCCGGCGGCATTGGGGGTGGCGGCGGTCGTCGCCGCCTCGCTGGCACTGACGTCGTCGCCGCAAACCAGGGATACGCAGCTCACGACGTCCGTCACGGAATGCCGCGACATGGTCACCATCTCGGTGGCCGGTCGTAACGACACCCCGGTCGAGGGCACCACCAAGATGCTGGTGGACGCCAATGGCAACCCGCTGCCCGCCGCGCTGTCCGGTGACCACAGCAGTGAGTGGGTCGATCCGGTCGTCAACGCGCCGGCCGATGATGTCGATCCGGACGCGTACGCCGCGGTCTACATCGCCTATCCGGCGAACATGGCCACCTACGAGGACGCCGTCAACGCCGGTGTCGCGAACACCGAGCGGGTGATGCGGGAGATCGCGCGGGCCTGCCCCGACACCAAGTTCTCGATCGTCGGGTACAGCGAGGGCGCCGACGTCGTGCGCCGCGTCGCGATGAAGATCGGCCATCAGGAGCCCGGCCAGGACGGGGCCTATGAAGTCGTCGATCCGGACGATGTCGTCGGTGTCGTCATCCTGGCGGACTCGGGCCGCTCGGCGGGAGACGGGCCGTTCCCGGGGTCGAAGGACCCGTTCGGCAACCCGGACGGCTTCGACCAGCAATATCAGAACGGCACCAACCCGGTCCCCGGCCAAGGTGCGGTGCAGGGCACCAGCGGTGACTTCGGTGCGTTGAACGGCAAGATCGCGTCGTTCTGCTCGGACGGCGATCTGACCTGTTCGGCGCCGCAGAACATCTCGCTGCTGCAGTTGGTGGTCAACGTCGGCAGGCAGCTGAACGTCGACGCCCTGGAACGCGACGGGCTGACGCCGGCGACCGGGCAGGACGTGGCGGTGGTGCTGGGCCGGATCGCGCTGGCGGCGTTCGCCGACATCCAGTCGCAGCCGAACTGGATGCAGAGCGACGAGACCTTCCTGGAAGTGCTGCTGCGGGTCTCCGATCCGGCGTACAAGCCGGGAGAGAAGAAGGCCCCGGCGAAGGCGGATTCGATTTCGACCAACGAGATGTCGCCGCTGGCATACCTGCCGCAGAAGGTGCTCAACGAGATCGTCGGCCTCATCGTGACGAATCAGAACACGATTCCCGTGATCTTGAGCGACCCGTACAACCTCACGCTCGGCCCGAACCACACCGGTCACCACTTCGACTACTGGGACGATGCCGACCCCGCCGCGGGCAAGCCGCTGACCTCGGCCGAGTACGCGGCGGCCTGGCTCACCCATCTGGCGAAGCAGGCGCAGGCCGGTAAGCAGGTCGACCCGACGTCCAAGCCGCAAGAAGCCGATCTGGCCGCCGTGTACAAGGCGGTGGAGACCACCTCGGCGACGCCGACCACCGAACCCGCCAAGACTTCGACCACGTCGGCGACGCCCACCGGCGCCGCTCCCACGACGACCGGCAGCACGAGCAGTCCGACCACCACGGTCGCGCCGACCACGACCACGACCACGGCACCGGCGGCCACCACTCCGGCCCCGTCACCGGTCGCGGCGCCGGTCGAGACGACGAAGCCCACCACCACTGAACCGACCACGACCACAACGCAATCCGCGGCCCCGGCTACCAGCACGACCGCGAAAGCATCGAATTGACCGACCCGTCGGCTCGCGATCGCGCTCGAGAGTTGCGATCGCGAGCCGACGGTGTTTCGGTCACACGAGTCCGCCGTTGGCGCGAATGACCTGACCGTTGACCCAATGTCCCTGCGGGGCGGCTAGGAATGCCACCACGGCGGCGATGTCGGCTGGTGTGCCGAGTCGCTGCAGCGGCACGGCGTCGGCGAGTCGCTGGATGGTGGCATCGTCTTTTCCGTCGAGGAACAGATCCGTGGCGGTCGGCCCGGGCGCCACCGCGTTGACCGTCACGTCCCGGCCCCGCAGTTCGCGGGCCAGGATCATGGTCAGCGCCTCGACGGCTCCTTTGCTGGCGGCGTAGGCCCCGTAGGTCGGGAACGCGGTGCCGACCACCGACGTGGAGAAGTTGATGATCGCGCCACCGGATCGCAGCCGCCGCGCCGCTTGTTGATCTACGACGAATGTGCCGCGGATATTGGTCCGGTAGGTGCTGTCGAGCACCGCCAGATCCAGATCGACCAGCGGCGCGAGCTGCATCCGGCCCGCGGCGTGCACCACGACGTCGACTCCGCCGAATTCGCTTTCCGCCCGGTCGAATACCTCCGCCATCGCGGACTCGTCGGCGACGTCCCCCTGGGCCGTCACCGCTACGCCCCCGGCGCCACGAATGGCTTCGGCGGTGTCGTCGGCCTCGGCGGCATTCGACGCGAAATTCAGGACAACCGCGAACCCGTCAGCGGCAAGACGTTCGGCGCACGCGCGGCCGATGCCGCGAGAACCGCCCGTTATCACCGCGACCCGTGCGGACCCGCCGTTTGTGGTTGCCACAGGATGCTGTTCCTTCCGTTCGTCGGCGTGATTCCGGAACTATCCTGACGACGCCCGGTCACCGGGCGAACGACTGTGGGCAGGCGATACGCCGTGGCCCGGCGGCGTCGGAAGGGGCCAACCATAACAGCGCGGCCGCCGGAACTCGCCGGTCACCGCACCGGCGAGCGGTTACGCGGAGCGGGCGGTCCACTCGCGCGAGCGGGTCGCGCCGTCAGGCGAGGACGGCGCGAAGATTGCGCGCCAGCACTTCGACGCGGTGGCGCTGGAGTTCGGTGAACTCTTCCGGATGGTGTATCTCGACGCTCAGCCGACCGTCGAAGGTACTGATGACGCAGGTGCCGCCACCTGGTTGTTGCGGTCGACGGCCGGTCAGGTCCGGCTTCGCGAGCATCGTGGAGTGGAAGTCGTCGATGCGCAGGTCGTCGTGTTCGGGTAGCGGCGGGATGGTGCCCCAGTTGGTCGCGATGACCACGCCGGGCAGCGCGGGCCTGGGTGCGGCCGCCATGTCGGGGATGCTCAGGGGCGTGCGTTGCACGATGCCCGCGGCGAGGCCGGCATGCAACGCCTCGCTGATGCCGCGGGCCGACTCCACCAGCGTCACGTCGGAGTCGGGGGAGAGGTAATTGGCGAATCCGAGGACGTTCGTCCCCTCGGTCGCGCCGATCTCCGGGGTCACCCTCGTGCGCAGGTCCACGGAGTACAGGTAGAGCAGTCCGGTGAGCGGTAGTTCGCGAATCTCCGCTTCGGTGCGCAACAGCGCCGCCGACACCAGACCGTGCACGGTGACGTTCTCCCGATGCCCGAGCGCCACCAGCGCGGTGGTCTCCTCCCGGGTGAACCTGCACCGGGTGGTGCACAGCATCGGGTATTCGTCGTCGCGCTCCGGAACGCCGGGCGTCGCCGCGGCGGGAGTGGCGTCGGCGGGCACGGAGCCGGGCAACGCCATCTTCTCGATGCCGCGCGCCGCGAGCAGCTGCTCGACCGGATCGGGGAACGCGCGCACCGGCGGCTGCGGCGTACCGCCGCCGATCGCGTCTCGATACCCCGCCCAGAACTCGGTGACGACGACGAACGCGTGGAAGGCGTCCGCGATGCTGTGATGGATCATGAGCGTGACGCTCGCGGTGTCGCCGTCGCGCACCACGCACAGGGCGCAGACGCCCGCTCGCTGATCGAATTTCGCACCGATGAGGGGGAATTCGGGGTCGGCATCGGCGACGAAGATCTCCGGCACGGCATCCGTCACGGCGAAGACATGCCCGCCCGCTTCGGTCGGCTCGATGCGGGCACGCAGGATCGGATGCGCTCGCGCGACGGCCTCGAAGGCAGCGGTCAGCGCCCGCACGTTCAACCGGCCGGATACCCGCGCCGTATAGCCGATGAAGACCTCGCCCGCGGCGAACATCTCCTCGCTCGGGGCGAGCCGGCGGATCACGTCGACCACGATAATGCCTTCCCTTCGCTCCCGGCGAGACTAGCCCGACACCGTTGCGCAGGGGCATCATTCGCCCCAATCGGACGAAAAGGACATGGAATCGGCGGCAATCGGCCTTGCCGGAGCCGGGAACTGGATCTGTCGGATGATCGGATCACTTGGCTAAGCTCCCGGTCGTCGAAAGCGAGCGGAGCATGTTCCCCACCGAGCAGAGGTCATTCGGCGCCGCGCCGATCGCCGTCCCAGGGCGCCGAACGGCGGGCGCGCGATGACCCGCCGCGGGTGGTCGCTGTTCTTGGCGATGGGCGTGATCTGGGGCGTGCCATACGCGATGATCCGCGTCGCGGTGGAGGATCTGGACCCGATCGTGGTCGCGTTCGGCCGCACACTGATCGGCGGCTTGCTGCTGTTGCCGGTGGCGCTGTTCTCCCGTGCGCTGACGCCGGTGTTCCGGCGGTGGCGGCCACTGCTGCTCTACACCTTGGTGGAGATCACCGGACCGTGGTTCCTGATCGGGTACGCCGAGACCACGCTGCACAGCTCGACCGTCGGCCTGCTGATCGCGGCGGTGCCGCTGATCGCCGTGGTGATCGTGACCGCGCTCGGTCACGATCGGTTCGACGCACGGCGGCTGGTCGGCCTGTTGATCGGGTTCGCCGGCGTCGCCGCCCTGGTCGGTTTGGACGTCGACCTGGGGAACCCCGCGGCGATCGCGGCGATCGGCCTGACCACGATCGGCTACGCCGTGGGCCCGATCGTGATCAATCGCGCGCTGGCCGATCTGCCTCCGCTCGGCGTGGTGACCGGATCGCTGCTGCTCGCGGCGGCGATCTACGCGCCGTTCGCCGGTTACCGGTGGCCGGCGCGGGTTACCGCCGACGCGGCCTGGTCGGTACTCGGCCTCGCGGTGGTCTGCACGGCCGCGGCGTTCCTGTTCTTCTTCGCGCTGATCGCCGAGGTCGGTCCCGCCCGTGCGACGGTGATCACCTACATCAATCCCGCGGTGGCGATCCTGCTCGGCGTCACGGCGCTCGACGAGCCGCTGACGGCGGGCATGGTGATCGGGTTTCCACTGGTCGTCCTGGGTTCGGTGCTCGGCACCGCGAGCGGTCGCGACAAGGCGGCGCGTACGGAGTCGGCGACGCCCGCCGCGCCGGAGGCCGCCGCTCAATTACCCGAGAGGTAATCGCCACGGGTGCGGGGACACCCGAGAATCGGGTACGCGCCGTTGCGATCGCGCGGTGCCGCTTCGAAAGGACCTCTCGTGTCAGTCACCGCGCCCGCCACTCGAACGGTGGTCGAAGAGTTGTTGCGGCGGATCGGTTCCGGGGACCCGGAAGCCGTCGCCGAGTTGTACGCCGAGGACACCGATTGGCGGCTCGATTGGCCGGAGGCGGAGCACGGACGCGCGGCGACGCCCTGGATCCGGCACCGTCGCACCCGCGCCGATGCCGCCGATCATTATCGCTCGATCGCCGAACACCATGTGCCGGAGGAGGTGGCCACGCGTGTCGAACGGGTGCTTGTCGACGGCGCGGACGCCGTGGTGCTCGGCGAAATCCGGCAGACCGCGCGCCGCACCGGTCGCGCCTATCGCGCGCGCTTCGCTCTGCATCTGACGGTGCGGAACGGCCTGATCACCCGGCACCACGTCTACGAGGACAGTCTCGCCGTCGCCCAGGCCTTCGAACCGGGGGAGTGAGTAGGTAATACGCTGCTCGGGATGCTCGATTCGACGGAAGACTTCGCAGACGAACGCCCCGATGTCGCGGCCACCCGCGCCGCCTACGACGATATCGCCGAGCTCTATACCGAGCTCTTCCGCAATCACCTCGCCGGTGCGGTGCTCGACCGGGCGGTACTCGGCGCGTTCGTGGAATCGGTGGCGGGCAACGGTTCCGGGCCGATCGCCGATCTCGGCTGCGGCCCGGGACGGATCACCGGCCATCTGGCGTCGTTGGGGGCGCGGGTATTCGGCATCGATCTCTCGCCGCGAATGGTGGAGCTGGCCCGCGCGGAGCATCCACAGCTGTTCTTCGCGCAGGGTTCGGTGGAGGAGCTACCGATCGGCGATTCGACGCTCGGGGGCATTGTGGCGTGGTATTCGCTGATCCATACGCCACCGGAGCGCGTGCCGCACGTGTTGAACGAGTTTCACCGGGTACTCGCGAGCAAAGGGCACGTGTTGCTGGCTTTCCAGACGGCCGACCTGCCCGATGCGGTGGAAGCCTTCGACCACAAGGTGACCCGGGCCTACCGGTGGGCACCGAAACGCCTTGCGCGTCTGCTCGGCGGCGCCGGGTTCGCGATGATCGCCCGTATGGTGCGCGAACCGGGCCCCGACGAGCGGTTCGGGCAGGCCTACCTGCTGGCTTCGAAGGTTCGGTGATTCACCGAACGCGGTCCACCCCGTCCGGGTAGGTTTGTCGTGTCGCGGCGGCTTCATGGCTGCGCGGGCCCGCCGACAACGTGGTCGATCCGAAACTCGAACGTTCCACCATGTCGTCAGGGGGCGACTCATCATGGAATTCATTGCGCCGGTCGATGCCGTCTTCTTGCTCGCCGAATCCCGGGAACAGCCGATGCATGTCGGTTCGCTGCAACTGTTCGAGCCACCGGAGGGCGCGGGAGACGACTTCGCCGCGCAGGTGCACGACGAACTCCTCCGGAACACCGACATCGATCCGACCTTCCGCAAACATCCCGCGACGATATTCGGCACCCCGCAGATGGCGTGGACGCGGGCCGAGAACGTGGACCTGGACTATCACGTGCGGCGGCTGGCCGTACCCGGTCCTGGACGCATGGACCAGCTCGTCGAGCTGGCCTCCGGGCTGCACAGCAGCCTGCTGGACCGGCATCGGCCGCTGTGGGAGTTCCATCTGATCGAGGGTCTCGCGGACGGCAGGTTCGCGCTGTATTCGAAGATGCACCACGCGTTGATCGACGGCGTTTCCGCTCAACGCCTGCTGCGGCGCACACTGACCAGCGATCCGTCTTCCGGCGCCGCGCGGGTGCCGTGGCACCTGCCTCGGGGCAGGCGCAGGACGGCGTCCGGTGCGGGTGGTACCGCGCGCAGCCTGGTCTCGGCGGCGACGTCCGGCGCATCGATGCTGCGCGCGGCCCGCACCGCCTTGACGCGGCAGCAGCTGACCTTGCCGTTCGCGGCCCCGCGCACCATGTTCAACGTCCCGATCGGCGGCGCGCGCCGCGCGGTGGTCCGGTCCTGGCCGCTGGAGCGGTTGCAGCAAGTCAAGAAGGCCACCGGTTCGACGCTCAACGACGTGGTGCTCGCCATGTCGGCGGGCGCGCTGCGGCGGTATCTCCTCGAACGCTCGGCCCTGCCGGACAAGCCGTTGGTCGCGATGGTGCCGATGTCGCTGCGCGCCGAGGACGACGACGGGACCGACGGGGTGAAGGTCGGCGCGGTGCTGTGCAATCTCGGCACCGACCTCGCCGATCCGGTGGAGCGGCTGCGGGTGGTCGCGGCGTCGATGCGCGACGGCAAGGACGTCTACCGCACGCTGTCGTGCAACCAGACGATGGCGCTGTCGGCGCTGATGCTCAGCCCGCTGGCCCTCAATCTGGTGCCCGCGCTGATCCCGTACACCAACCCGACCTTCAACATCGTCATCTCGAATGTCCCCGGACCGCGTGAGCCCATGTATTGGAACGGAGCGCGTCTGGACGCGAGTTACCCGTTGTCGATCCCGTTCGACGGCCAGGCGGTGAACATCACGCTCACCTCCAACGCAGGCAATCTCGATTTCGGCGTGGTCGGCTGCCGCCGCAGTGTGCCGCAACTGCCCCACCTGCTCGACCACCTGGAGGAGTCGCTCGCCGAACTGGAGCGGGCCACCGCCTGACGCGGAAGCGCATTCCCCAGAAAACTAGAACGTGTTACTGTCGAGGCATGGTGCACCGGCCAGTCGAGGAAGCCGCGGCCGCTTCATGGCGATATCAGCGGCTCGCGGCGGACTCGACGCGCGGCGACCAGGCCGAGCCGGGCGCCTCTTATGCAACTCGTTCTAGTACATCTGCGACGCGCCGTTCGCGGCGGAGCAGTTAGGGAGACCAGCACGCCATGCGTACCGAAATCTGCGAACGGCTCGGGATCGAATTCCCCATCTTCGCCTTCACCCACTGCCGCGACGTGGCGGCCGCGGTCAGCAACGCGGGTGGACTCGGCGTGCTCGGCGCCGTGGGCTTCACCGCCGAGCAACTCGAGGTCGAGCTGGCCTGGCTGGACGAGCACGTGCAGGGCGTATACGGCGTCGACCTGGTGATTCCCTCCAAGTACGAAGGCAAGGGCATCGACGGCCTGAGCCCCGAGGAACTGGAAGCCAAGCTGGCCGAGCTGGTCCCGCAGGGGCACCGCGACTTCGCCGAGAAGATCCTCGCCGACCACGGCGTGCCCAAGCTGCCGGAGGACGAGCACCACAACCAGCTGCTCGGCTGGACCGCCACCACCGCAGGGCCGCAGGTGGAGGTGATTCTGCGGCATCCGAAGGCCAAGCTGGTGGCCAATGCCCTCGGCACCCCGCCCGAGGACGTGATCAAGCAGGTGCAGGACTCCGGCAGGCTGATCGGCGCGCTGTGCGGTTCGGTCAAGCACGCGCTCAACCACAAGCGGGCGGGTCTGGACTTCGTGGTCTGCCAGGGCACCGAGGGCGGCGGCCACTGCGGCGAGGTGTCCTCGATGGTGCTGTGGCCGCAGGTCATCGACGCCGTGGGCGACCTGCCGGTGCTGGCCGCCGGCGGCATCGGCAACGGCCGCCAGGTGGCCGCGGCGATGGCGATGGGCGCCGCGGGCGCGTGGACCGGCTCGGTGTGGCTGACCGTCGAGGAGGCCAATGTGCCGCCCGCCCAGATGCAGACCTACATCGACGCCACCAGCCACGACACCGTGCGGTCGCGCGCCTGGACCGGCAAGCCCGCCCGCATGCTGCGCAACGAATGGACCGAGGCGTGGGAGCGGGCCGACACCCCCGATCCGCTGCCGATGCCGCTGCAGATGATGGTCGCGCTGGACGGCGTGAAGCGTGGCCACCGCTATCCGGAGGCCGCCAAGGACGTCAACTTCAACCCGGTCGGCCAGATCGTCGGCATGATGAACCGCGTCGAGCGTTCCGCCGACGTGGTCAACCGGCTGATCCAAGAGTACGTAGAGGCGTGCGAGCGCCTCAACAAGCTCAACGGCGGAGTCTGAGTCCGGGCAACGACACGGGGAGGGCGATGCCGGGCGGTAGGGCCGCGCGGCATCCATCCGGTCGAGTCCGGGCCGATCGCACCGGCGTAGCCGCGGCTTCCCTTACACCGGTGCGACCCGCCGGACCGATTCCGCCGCACCGAAGGAATCGGCCACGGCGCTGATGTTCTGTCGCGGAGTCGATCTCGCCGGTCGGCGTCGTTCCCGGTGGTCCGAACACCCTTGCCGAGTCGGAACCGATTCGTCCCATTCGCATCCAGATCGTCTGGGACAGAGTGGCCTAGGGAACTTCGCGGCACGGCCGCTTTCCCCGCGATGAGCGGACTCGGTTCGCGAGGTGCCCGAAAAACGTCTGAGACGGACTGTGCGGTGTACGAAACGGCTAGGCGGTGGCCGCTCGGTTCTCGTCGGCGCTCTCCTCGACGCCCGCCACCAATTCCTCGAAGCGCGCGATGACCTTCTCGTGGTACATGCCGAACAGATCCTCGAACAGCGCCAGCTGAGCCTCACTCGGCCCGGAGCCGGAATCCCACACCGCGGCCAGCGCCCGCCACACCAGGACATGGAGATCCGGCGCACCGGCGAAGTACGCCTCGACCGCCTCCGGCACCTCGAGCACCATCTCGCCGATCGAGTTCAAGATCGCGCGCTGCATGGGGAGCCCGAGCGCGGTCAGCAGCCTGCGCACCAGCGCCACCTCGAGCGCCAAGAGCCGAGACAAGTCCGGATCATGCTCACGGGCTATCGATTCGAGCTCATCGATCGTAGATTTCATTTCCGCGGAATCGATCCGCTGTGCGCAACCGGTGTAGGCGAGCAGCGTCTCGAGTACGAGATTGCGCTCGACGTCGACGATATCGCGGAACATCTCTATCGCGATGTCGGGCATGGGAATCGAGAAGCGGAACAGCTGACGGTACACGTCCACCCCGCCGGCCTCCCGGACGTCGCGGATCGTGAATCCCTTGCCGCGCCGGGCTTCGACGAAGCCGTACGACTCCAGCCGACCCAGGGTCAGCTGCGCGGTCGCGCGGTTCATATCGAATTCCTCGGCGACCTGACGCACCGACGGCATGAGATCCCCCGGCTGATATTCCCCCGCGGCAACCCGGCGCGCCAGCTCGTCGGCAACGTCGGCGACCACCGTCTGGGATCCCATCGAAGTCACCTTTCGACTGGTTTCGTACACGTCCCAGACAGTCTAAGCCCTACTGATCGGTACTGCACATGTGTCACACTTGTGCGCGCGACTGTGAGGTGAGTCATGACCATCCGGCCCATCGGAGAGCGCCCCGAGGAGGGGACCGCGGGCAAACGATCCCGGCTTTTCGCTTCCAGGTCCCATGGCAAACCGCCTGTTCACGGCGCTGTTCGTGGTGCGAAGCTGGCCGCGCTGCCGGTGGCGTTCGCCGGGCGGCAGGCCGCGGGGCTCGGTAAGCGGGCACTCGGCAGATCGGCCGAAGAAGTCAATCGCGACATCCAGCTGCGCACCGCGCAGCACATCTTCGAGGTGCTCGGCGAGCTCAAAGGTTGCGCCGCGAAATTAGGGCAGCTTCTGGCCATCTACGAGCTGGCGCTGCCGCGGGACGTGGCCGAGCCGTACCGGATCGCGCTCGCCAGGCTCCAGGACGCCGCGCCCGCGATGCTGCCGCACGCGGTGCATGCCGCCATGGCCGAAAGCGTCGGCGCGCAATGGCGTTCGAGCTTCCGCGAATTCGACGACCGGCGCGCCGCGGCGGCCTCGCTCGGGCAGGTGCACCGCGCGGTCTGGCACGACGGCAGGACGGTCGCGGTCAAGGTGATGTACCCCGGCGGTAGGCAGGCGGTGGCTCGCGATCTGGACCACTTGCGCCGGATCTCCTATCTCGCAACGGTATTCCTGCCCGGCGCGGACGTGAATGCGCTGACCGAAGCGATCTGCGCGTCGGTCACCGGTGAACTCGACTATGCGGCGGAGGCGAATTACCAGAGGGCGTTCGCCGCGGCCTATGCCGACGATCCGGACTTCCACGTGCCGAATGTCGTTGCGCAGCAGGGCGACGTGTTGATCAGCGAATGGATCGACGGCACGCCGGTCCCGCGCATCGTCGCCTCCGGCACGCAGGCCGAGCGCGACCGCGTAGGCATGCTCATGGTCCGCTTCGTGACTCGCGGCTGGGGCCGGCACGGACTGCTGTACGCCGATCCGCATCCCGGCAACTTCCGGCTGCTACCCGACGGACGGCTCGGCGTCATGGATTTCGGCGCGTGCTGCGCGTGGCCGCCCGCGGGTTTCGGCGATCTGACGCTCGACTGCTGCAAGGCGATCTTCCGGGGCGGGCCGGGTGATCTGGCCGCGGCCACGCGCAGACACGGCTTCGTCGCGAACGGACGGGCCATCGACAGCGAGGCGCTCTACGCGGCGATCACCCCGTGTGGTGAGCCGTTGCGGCACGCGACCTATCGCTTGACCACACGCTGGTTACGTCGACAAGTATTGCGCACCACGAATCCTCGGCTGACCAACGTGGTGCGCCAGATGACCATGCCCGCCTACTTCACGCCGTTCGCCCGCTCGTTCCTCACGCTGGTGGGCGTGCTCGGGCAGCTGGAGACCGAAGGGCCTTACCGCGACGAGATCATTCATTGGGTACCGGAATTGAGCGAGGCGTTCAGTCCCGATGTTGCGCCGGAAGCGGTTTCGGCGACGGCAGACCTGGACACCGTTCGGAGACGGCGCGGCGGGACGCGCAAGCGGGGCCTGCCGATCGGATGAGCACCAGTACGTTGCAGCACAAGCGGATTAGGTGACCCGCCTAGCCGCGAACAGCTATTGCCGATTATTCTGCCATTTCCGTCTGAGACAGTACGCGGAATCCTCGGTACCCTGTGTTCGGAAAACGACATTTCACCCCGCCAACCACGCCCGCCACCGCGGAGCGATGAGCGCGGCGATCTCCGCGTAACCCGCGGCGCCGGGATGGGCCCCGTCGCCCGCCCGAACCTCGGCGCCCCACACGGCGTTGTCGCGCAACGGCTGATGCACGCGCACGTACGGCACCCCGGACGCGGCGCAGACCCGCGCGAACCGCTCGTCCAGTGCCGCGGTGCGGGCATTGTGCTCCTCGTCCGCGATCGGCGGCGGGGCGACCATCAGCACCGGCCAACCCCGCGCCGCGGCCTGGGCCAGCAGTGCGCTCAGATTCGCGACCGACTCGTCCGGGGTCACTCTCGGACCGCCGTTCTCGTGCAGGGTGTCGTTCACGCCGAACGACAGAACGACCCTGGCGTCCACGCCCTCCGGCAGGCGGGGTGCGCATTCGGCCCCGAAGCGCCGGACGACGTCCGTCGAGGTCTGTCTGCGCACCCCGAGGTTGTAGGCGGTCAGCGGGACGCCCTCCGCGTGCGCCGCGGACGCGAGCCTGCCCGCCCAGCCCAGGCAACCCGGGTCGCCGACACCGGCGACGAACGAGTCTCCGACGAAACACACACGCAGATCACGGCTCACCGGATGATCCTCGCAGCGCGGAGACCGGCCCGCCTGCGCCGGGTGCGGGCAATATGATCACGGAGGTTCGACCGGGAGGGACTAATGGTGACAACCGAGCCGGAACTCACGACACCGCCGGTTCCGCGGTGGTTCGCGCAGTTGTTCGCCCATCGGCGCTGGGTCCGGCGCAGCAGGCCGTTTCCGCACGTGTACGCCCGCGACGTCTTCGTCCCCGAGTTCTACCAGCGCCTGGCCGACCAACTGGAACGCGTTCGCCGAGAACGCCCCGACCGGTTCGTCACCGTCGCCGACGGCTACAGCGCCGATGGAATCCGATTCGCCGACCTGCGCGACGGTCCGCTCGCGGTGTTCGCCACGCGCGAGTGGCACGACTTGGTCGCCCGGCTCGGCGGCGTCGAAGCGACCGGCGACGTCGAGGGGTCGGTGCACCATCACGGGCCGGGCAGCCCGTTCGGCTGGCCGCACAACGACCTCAACCCGGCCTGGTTCCTCGGGCCTCCGCCCGGTCCAGGGGAAGTGCGGCTGCCCGACGGCACCGTCCACACCAAGACCGGAGCGCGCGCGCCGGGCGTCGTCGCGCGTGAGACCGTCCGCGCCGTCGCGGTGCTGTTCTATCTGGGCAATCCGGGATGGGAGCCCGGCGACGGCGGCGAGACCGCGCTGTACGACCACGTCGCCGACGGAACCGCGCTGCCGTCGGTGGCTCTCGTCCCGCCGCTGGACAATTCGCTCCTGCTGTTCGAGGTCACACCGCGCAGCTGGCACACATTCGCGGGCAACAACGCCAAAGACCGCAACAGCGTGGTGATGTGGGTGCATCGCACCAAAGCGGACGCCGAACGACGCTGGGGAGGAGACCGGATTGTCCAGTGGTGACCGCCGCGTCTGCCTGCTCACCGGCGCCGGCGGCACGCTCGGCGACGCCTTCTGCCAGGCCTACTATCGCGACTACGACATCGTCGCCGTATGCCGCACGCGCACGCCGGCCGTGCCCTCGCAGCTGGAGTGCTACGTCGATCCGCTGGCGCCGGACGCGGCGGTGCCGGAGAACGACTCCCGGGTGTTCGTGGTCCGATCCGATCTCACCCAGCCGGGCGAGGTGGAACGCGTGGTGGACCTCGCGCTGGCCCGGTTCGGCCGGGTCGACCTGCTGGTGAACAACGCGGCGCACGTCCGGCTGCACCCGCGCGGCATCGTCGACGGCGACGCGGCGCTGGACGACTTCGATGCCCATTTCACGCTGAACGTGGCGGTACCGCTGCGTCTTTCGGCACGGCTGGCACAGCGGTCCTGGCTGCACGCCGGCTCCGAGAATCGCGCGCGCAACCGCAACGTCGTCAATGTCTCGAGCATCTCCGGCTCGGAGGTCTATCCGGGACAGACTCTGTACTCCGCGTCGAAGGCCGCGCTCGATCAGCTGACCCGCAATCTCGCGGCCGAATTCACCGAGTTCGGTGTGCGCGTGAACGCCATCGCGCCCACCACGTTTCCCGTGCTGGTCCCCACCGAGCACGTCGCGCGGGCGATCGTCGAGTTGGACGCGAGCGAGGTGTCCGGCGGAGTGTACGGGGTCGGCGTCGAACCGAACCGGACGGACGGCAACTCCCTCCGGCTCGCCGACGCCCAACCCTGAACCACCGGACTATCCGGTCGCGAGCCCGGTGGCGCGCTCGGAGAGCGTCCAGAGCCGACGCGCGAGTTCGGCGTCGACCGCCTGCTTGTTGCGCGGTCGCTCCAGCTTCAGCCGGTGGAAGTACTGCCCGTTGATCGCCGCGCCGTCGGCGGTGGTAGCCAGGTGGATCAGCGGCTCGGCGCCTTTGTCCGGTTGGATGAAGAACAGGCGACCCAGCGGCGACCGGATGACCCGGCCGAGACCGAACGGAGCGTTGTCGTAGACGTGGGTGGCGACCGCGCCGGGATGGAAGGCCGCAGTGGTGATCCCGGTGCCCTCGGTGCGGCGCGCCAGTTCCCGGGTGAACAGGATGTTCGCCAGCTTCGACGCGCCGTACGCGCCGAGCTGGTTGAACGAACCCGTCGCCGCGTTGGCCGTGTCCAGGTCCAGTTTCGCCATCCGGTAGGTCGTGCTCGCGGTGTTCACCACCCGGGCCCGGGCGTGGGTCAAGCGCTCCAGCAGCAAGTTCGTCAGCAGGAACGGCGACAGGTGATTGACCTGGAAGGTGAGCTCGTTGCCGTCGGCGGTGACGGTCCGCTCGCGCCACGCGCCGCCCGCGTTGTTGGCCAGCACGTCGATCGTGGGATACCGGTCGAGCAGTTGGTCGGCCAGCTTGCGCACGTCGTCGAAGCGGGCGAAGTCGGCGACGAACGGCTCCGCGCCTGCCTTCGCCGCCACCTCGGCGGTCCGCTCGGGTGACCGGCCGACCACCGCGACGGTGGCGCCGCGCGCGGCGAGCCGCTGCGCCGCGGCGGCGCCGATGCCCGAGCTCGCGCCGGTCACCACCACCGTCTTTCCGGTGAGGTCCTTGTCCTGTCCCTGGTCCTGCGCTGCCATCGCCGCCTCCCGAGCATCGGTTATCCGACCCGATCGTCTTCGGCTCGCCCGGATTCGGCAAGCCCTGACGCACCGGAGTAGTGCTCGGCGATCTCGTCGCTGGTGGTCAGCCACACTCCCGGATGGGTGGCCACGTACTCGAGCGCCTGATCGAGGTACTTGATCCGGAACGCCTGCCCGATCACGAACGGGTGCAGGGCCAGCGCCATGACGCGCCCGCTGCCGGCCGATTCGGCGTAGAGCTGGTCGAGCTGATCGCGGACGATCCGCACGAAGTCCGGTCCGCTGGTGGCTTTGCCCAGGAAAAGCGTGTTGTCGTTGAGCTCCACCGAGTAGGGGACACTGAGCAGGCCGGGAACCGACAGCGGATAGGGCTGGTCGTCGTTGGTCCAGTCGAGTACGTAGCCGAGGCCGAGCTCGGCCAGCAGCGAGGGGGTTCGGAACGACTCGGTCAGAGCGGGCCCCATCCAGCCGCGCGGCTTGCGGCCGGTGGCTCGTTCGATCGTCGCGACCACGTCGGCGAGGTACGCGCGCTCCGCATCCGCCGGAAGGTCCGCCTGGAAGATCGAGTTGTTCTTCCCGTGCGCGAGCCACGCCCAATTCCGTCGCACACCCGCCGTCACGATCTGCGGATAGTGTTCGACGACATCCGAATTGAGCAGTGCGCTGGCGCGGATACCGTGCCGGTCGAGCACATCGATCACCCGCCAGATGCCCACCCGCGGTCCGTAGTCGCGCCAGCCGTAGTTCAACGGGTCGGGCGCGAGCCCGGACGTGCCGGGAAAGATGCTCGTGGACGGCCGGTCCACCTGATAGTGCTCGATATTGAGCCCGACGTAGAACGCGACCCGGGCGTCACCGGGCCAGCGCAGCGGCGGGCGGTCGACGATCGGGCTGTACTCGAAGAGTTCGTTGTCCATGCCCTCATGCTGGAACTTGACACTAATGTGAGGATCAACGCCGAGAATGGTGATATAGGACACAACAGACAGCCGATGCCCGGCACCACCGCCGAATCCCCGAGCGTGCCGAACGGTATCGTGCAGCGAACGAAACAACCGATCTCGTACGCACATGGGTAACTCAACGGGTACGCCCAAAAGAGGAGTGGCGCTCAACGCAAGACCTGAAGGCGGGTCTCGCGCCTCCCAACCAGTACGGCCTGAGTACCCGGAGAGGCGGGCGCGCATGCGAGTGGACGGGCGAGAGATCCCGGTCACGGGCAGCATGCTACAGCCGCTGATCCGCCGCACGAGCGACATCGTCCGGGTCGTCCTCGCGGCCCTCTGGGTGGCGGTCGTCATCGCGGCCTCCCTGATCACCCGCCCGGAATGGCTGGCGCTGGAACAGTCGGTCTCCGAGATCGTCGGCTTCCTCAATCCGGACCAGTCGAACCTGGTGTACCTGGTCTACGGCATGGCGATCCTCGCGCTGCCCTTCGCGATCCTGATCGAGCTGATCATCGGCAGGCAATGGAAGCTGCTCGCCGGTTACGCCGCGGCCGGGGCCGTCGCCGCGCTGCTGTTGTCCATCACCGGCACCGGACTGTCCGCGCCGAAATGGCATATGCAAGTGCCGGACCGGTTGGACACCTTCCTGTCCCAGTTCCTCGACGACCCGCGCTGGATCGCGATGATCGCCGCGATGCTCACCGTCGCCAGCCCGTGGCTGCCCGTCCGGCCGCGGCGCTGGCTGTGGTTCCTGCTGCTCGCGTTCGCGCCGATCCACCTCGCGGTCAGCACCGTGGTGCCCGCCCGGGCGATGTTCGGGCTGGCGGTCGGCTGGCTGGTCGGGGCGGTGATCGTGCTCGTGGTCGGCACGCCCGCGCTCGAGGTCCCGCTCGACGCGGCCGTCCGGCTGCTCGCCCGACGCGGGCACACGGTCACCGGATTCACCGTGGTGCATCCGGCGGGCCGCGGGCCGCTGGTGCTCGCCGCGGCCGTCGAGGGGCCGGAACGCGAGCTCGTCGTCGAGATGTTCGGCAAGAATCAGCGCAGTTTCGGCGCCCTGCGGCAGCTGTGGCGGTGGCTGACGTTCCGCTCCAGTGAGACGGCGGCCATCCACGGTTCCATGCATCGCGCGGTCGAGCACCGGGCGCTCATGGCGATCGCCGTCGCCGATCTCGGACTCGGCAGCTGCACGCCGGTCGCGGTCGCCGCGCTGTCGCGCGGCTGGATGTTGTACGCGCGCACCCAGCCCTGCGGGACGGCCCTCACCGAACAATCCGCCGAAGTGCTGCCCGGCGTGTGGCGGGCGCTCGACACCTTGCAGCGGAAACAGATCTCGCACGGCGACCTACGGCCGGTCGACATCCGCGTCGCCGACGGCGTCACGTTGTTCGGCGGCTTCGGCAACGCCGAGTACGGAGCGTCGGACGCGCAACTGCAATCCGACATCGCCCAATTGCTGGTGACGACCACCGCGACGTTCGGCAAGGAGCCCACGGTGCGGGCGGCGATCGAAACGCTGGGGGAGGCTCGGGTGCTCGCTGCCGCGAGCAGGTTGACCAAGTCCGCCATACCGACCGGGATCCGCAAAGCGGTTCCGGAATGGAAGGCCGCGCTCTCCGACGCCCGCGAGGAGGTACGCAGACAGACCGGCCAGGACCGGATCGAGGCCGAGCAGATCACCCGGTTCTCCCGCAACCAGATCATCCAGCTGGTGCTGCTGATCGGCCTGGTGTACGTCGCCTACCCGTTCATCAGCGCCGTGCCGACCTTTTTCACCCAGCTGCGCACGGCCAACTGGTGGTGGGCGCTGGCCGGGCTGCTGGTCTCGGCGCTGACCTACGTCGGCGCGGCGGCGGCGCTGTGGGCCTGCGCGTCCGGTGCGGTGAGCTTCCGCAACCTGGTGATCATGCAGGTCGCCAACACTTTCGCCGCGACGACCACGCCCGCACGGGTCGGTGGACTCGCGCTCAGCGTGCGATTCCTGCAGAAGGGCGGCGTCGGCGCGGTGCGCGCCACGGCGGCGGTGGCGCTGCAACAGGCGGTGCAGGTGATCACCCATCTCAGCCTGCTGCTCGCGTTCAGCATCTTGGCCGGCACCTCGACCGATCTGTCCCACTTCGTCCCGGACGCCACGGTGCTGTACCTGCTCGCCGGTGTCGGCGTCGGCATCGTCGGCACGTTCATGTTCGTGCCGAAACTGCGCCGCTGGCTGAACAACGCGGTCCGCCCGCAACTGCAGGAGGTCCTCGGCGAGCTCGCCGACCTCGCCCGCGACCCCAAGCGTTCGGCGGTGATCGTCCTCGGCTGCGCGGCGATCACCCTCGGCCTCGCCGGCGCGCTCTGGGCCAGCGTCGAGGCGTTCGGTGGCGGCACCACCTTCATCACCGTCACCATCGTCACCATGATCGGCGGCACCCTGGCCTCGGCCGCGCCGACCCCGGGTGGCGTCGGCGCGGTCGAGGCCGCGCTGATCGGCGGCCTGGCCGCCTTCGGGCTGCCCGCGAACATCGCGGTGCCCTCGGTGCTGCTCTACCGCGTGCTCACCTGCTGGCTTCCGGTGTTCTGCGGTTGGGCGACCATGCGCTGGCTGGCGAAGAAGGACCTGATCTAGGTTCGGTCCGGCACGGCTCGCGGCTTGGTGGCCGACAGGACGCCGGTCGCGGGACGCACGACGACGAACTCGACGTCCTCGAAACCGGTGGCCTCCAGCATGTCTCGATACCGGCGAATGTCGATGCCCGCCATGGGATCACCGTGGTCGTCGCCGTGGCCGGTGTCGTGGGTGCGGTGGGCCGCGAACCGGGCCATCACGCGCACGGCGGTGGAGCGGAGCGGGTCGGTCGGATAGGTGTCGGCGAGCAGCAACCGGCCGCCGGGCCGCAGTACCCGAAACATCTGCGCGACGGCATCGGCACGGTGCGCCGCGGGGATGTGGTGCATGGCGAAGGTGCAGGTCACCAGATCGGCCGATACGTCGGGCAGCGGAAGCGACTGCGCGGTACCGCGTTCGAATCGGCAATTCGCCAGGTCGCGGCAACGCGCGGTCGCGTAGTCGACCATCTGCGGCGCCGGGTCGACACCGATGACCCGGCCGGCTCGGCGCGCCAGCACCCGAGCGAGGTCGCCCGGGCCGCAACCGACGTCGACGACATCGGCGTCGGGCGCCGGACGAGCCAGTCCGGCGAGGCGGGCGTTCAGACGGTCTCCTCCGCCGAGCAGGAAAGCGGCTTTGAACGCGCGGTAACGGCGCGGCTGGGTGAGCAGGACTCCGACGTCGTCGTGCGAAGTGATGGCAGACTGTGGTTCGTTTCGGGACATGAGTTCAGGATCTGCCGCCGTCGCGCTGCCGACCAGGGGCAATGCCCCGGGATCCGTCCGGAACCGGACGCATAGGAAACATCTGTCCGGGAGGCACCGTGCCGGAAGAACAAGACACCGCGGATCGCCGGGTGCGCCGCACCAGAGCCATGCTGCACCGGGCGCTGATCGAGCTGATGATCGAGCGCTCGTACGACCGGATCACCGTCCGCGACATCCTGGATCGCGCGGACGTCGGGCGGTCGACGTTCTACGCGCACTACCGCGACAAGGACGATCTCCTGCTGCGCAGCAGCACCGACTACCTACGCGCCGCCATGGCCGCGGCCGAGCCGGACGCCGACGCTCCCGAGCTGCTCGCCCCCGTGCGCACGCTATTCGGCCTGGCCGCAACTCATCCGGAGATCTACCGTGCGCTGCTCGGCCGCAAGAGCGGCACCGTGCTGCTGCGCACCACGCGGGTAATGGTCGCGCAGATCCTCGCCGAGCGGCTGGGCGAGCGGCTGGCGATGCCGGAGGACGAGTTCGCGACCACCGTGACGTTCCTGTCCTGGGGTGTGGTCGGCCTGCTCGGCGCCATCGCCGAACCGCATCCACCGCTCTCGGCCGAGGAGGCGTACCACCGGTTGGTGCGCCTGGTCGGCCCCGGCTTGGCCGATCGGGCGCGAGACTGAGCCGCGCTCTCCGGTGTCCTGTCTGCGGGTTTCCATCGCTTTCGCGCAGACGCTTCTTGCTTCGCCACCGGCCGACCCGCTCGAGTGGAGCTCGTCTGTTCTGCCAAGGAGTTGGGCGCGGCGGCAGGCCGGTTGTCAGCCCGCGCGTCGCTCAGCGGCCGAGGAGCTCCAGCGCGTCCGCGGCGCGGACGCTGCCCGCGGTGACGAGTTCGAGGTTGGCCAACGCGGCTTCGTGCGCCTCCGGGCCCGCGGCGGCCACGCAGTCGGCCACCACGTGCACGGTGAAGCCGAGATCGGTGCCGTGCCGGGCGGTCTGCTCGACGGTGAGATTGGTCGCGACGCCGGTGAGCAGGAGCGTCTCGATACCCTGATCCGCCAACCACTCCGGCAATTTGCTGCCCGCCAAGCCGGACAGTTTCTGATTGTCGAACACTTCCGTCGGCTGCGCCGCCATCTCCGGAATGATCGCGGCGCCGGGCGAATCCGGCCGGAACTCGGTTTGCGCCGCGCCGACCGAGCGCATGAATCCGGTGTTGCGCACCAGCTCACCCTCGCCGACCGGAATGGTGAACCTGGTGAAGATCACCGGCACCCCTGCCGCCGACGCCGCCGCGTGGAAGTCCGTCGCCCGCGACACCACACCGGATGCCGCCACGGGCGCGGCCAGCATGGGTCCGAAAAACCCTTCCGGCCGAATGACATTCACCTGCCAGTGCAGCGCCAGCACGGCGGCGCGGATGCGTCGGATCGCCATGTGACGACCTTACGCATCCGCGCCCGCGCCCAGTGTCCGATTCACGTGAAACGAACGCGTCGGCCGATCAGGACGAGTAGTCCTTGCGCAACTGGACTTTCACCACCTTGCCGCTCGCGTTGCGGGGCAGCTCGGGGAGCAGCACCAGGTCCTTGGGGTGCTTGTAGCGCGCCAGGTTCTCGTTGAGGAACGGCTCCAGCTCGGCGAGGGTCAGCTCGTCGTCCGGGTTGTGCAGCGCGACCACCGCGACCGGCACCTCGCCCCACTTCTCGTGCGCCCGGCCGACCACAGCCGCCTCGCGAATCTTCGGGTGCGCGAACAGCACGTTCTCCACCTCGGCGCAGTAGATGTTCTCACCGCCGGAGATGATCATGTCCTTCTTGCGGTCGACCACGTAGACGAAACCCTCTTCGTCCTGTCGGACCAGGTCACCGGAGTGGAACCAGCCGCCCGCGAACGCCTCGGCGGTGGCCTCGGGCTTGTTCCAGTAGCCCTGCATGAGCGTCGGGCCACGGTATACGATCTCGCCCACCTCGCCGGGCGCGACGTCGTTCATCTCGTCGTCGACGATGCGGGCCTGAATCGTGGGGATCACCTTGCCGACCGAGCCGAGCTTGCGGATGGCGTCCTTGCCCTCCAGCACGCAGGTGATCGGCGACATCTCCGTCTGACCGAATACCGCGACGTTGAACGCGTTCGGGAAGCATTCGGCCATCGCGCGCAGCACGGTGTCCGAGGCGGGCGCCGCGCCCCAGCTGAGCACTTCCAGCGCGAGTTTGCGGTCTTTCACCGTCGGATGATCGCAGACCAGCTGCCACTGCGCGGGCACACAGAAGGCGGAGGTGGCCTGCTCGCGCTCCAGCGCGTCCAAGAACTCACCGGCGTCGAAGGCGCCGAGCGGATGCAGCACCGTCTTCGAGCCGAGCAGGAAAGCCGGTGCGAGACTGCCGAGGCCGGCGATGTGGAACAGCGGCGAGGTGCACAGCCCGATCGAATCCGGTTCCAGCGCCAGCGCCCGGATGCAGGTCAGCGCCTGGGCGTTCATGTTGGCGTAGGTCAGCACCGCGCCCTTCGGGCTTCCGGTGGTGCCGGAGGTGTACATGATGAGGCTGGGGGTGTCCTCGGGGATGTCCAAGGGGGTATGCGGCTCACCCGGTTCGGCGAGCAGGTCGTCGAAGCCGATCGCGCCGTCGGCGGACGCGCCGCCGATCACCACGAGGGTCTCCAGCGCGGGCGCCTGTGCCTGTACGGCGGCGGCCAGCGGCTGCAAGACGGTGTCGGTGACGACCGCTTTGGCTCCGCTGTCGCTGACGATGTAGGCGACCTCCGGCGGGGTGAGGCGGAAGTTGACCGGGACCGCGATCGCGCCCAGCGCGTTGATGCCGAACACGGCTTCCAGGTATTCCGGGTAGTTCAGCGCCAGGATCAGCACCCGGTCGCCGAATCCGACGCCTCGGCGCGCCAATCCGTCGGCGAACTTCAGCGACCGCTCGTGCAGCTGCCGCCAGGTGGTGTCCACGCCGCGGAATCGCACGGCGACCGCGTCCGGGCGCATCTGCGCGTGCACGGCGATCTGGTTGTTCCAGTGGTTGCGCCGCGACCTGATCGGCTCGTCGAGCGCTGCTGCCCCGGTGGTCATTGCCACGAACTCCTCTCGGACCGCCATCGGCCCGCCGGGTGGTCCGACGGCGGCGACGGGCTGAATCGGGTGCAGAATAGCAACTAACTTAAACGCCCGGCAAGGGATTGCGGAATGAATCCAGGTTAATCAGCCTGACTACGCACCCCGCCCGGCGATACGCCTTCTAGCAGGCCATTTGGTCTCTTCAGTCCGCTCACGGTGCGGAAACCATACCGACGAAGATCATCGAATATGCGAACCTCGGCTCACTTATGAGTTGAAGGCGGGGTGATTATCGTGTCACCATCGACCCCAACGGGCGAACCGGCACGCCCGCGCGAGACATAGGAGAAGCGCAATGCTGCGGACCAGGTTCACCGAGAGGTTCGGGGTGGAACATCCGATCGTGCAGGGCGGCATGATGTGGGTCGGGCGGGCCGAGCTCGTCGCGGCCGTCGCCAACGCGGGCGGGCTCGGCTTCATCACGGCCCTGACCCAGCCGACCCCGGACGACCTGCGCCGCGAGATCGCGCGCACCAGGGAGCTGACCGACAAGCCGTTCGGCGTGAACGTCACCATCCTGCCCTCGATCAATCCGCCGCCCTACGCGGAATACGTGCAGGCGATCATCGACAGCGGCGTCAAGATCGTCGAGACGGCGGGCAGCAACCCGGAGCCGTTCCTGCCCTACTACAAGGACGCCGGCATCAAGGTGCTGCACAAGTGCACCAGCGTGCGGCACGCGCTGAAAGCCGAGCGGATCGGCGTGGACGGGGTCAGCATCGACGGCTTCGAGTGCGCGGGCCATCCCGGTGAGGACGACGTGCCCGGCCTCGTGCTCATCCCGGCCGCCGCCCGCGAACTGAGCATCCCGATGATCGCCTCCGGCGGCATCGCCGACGCGCGGGGCCTGGTCGCCGCGCTCGCCCTCGGGGCGGACGGCGTCAACATGGGCACCCGGTTCCTGTGCACCCAGGAGTCCGCGATCGATCAGAAGGTCAAGGAGAAGATCGTCGCGAACTCCGAGCGCGACACCCAGCTCATCTTCCGCACCATGCGCAATACCGCGCGGGTGGCCGACAACGAGATCAGCCGCAAGGTCGTCGAGATCGAGAAGGCCGGCGGCACCTTCGACGACGTGCGGGATCTGGTCGCGGGAGCGCGCGGCCGCCGCGTGTTCGAGGAAGGCGACCTGGACGCGGGCATCTGGTCGGTCGGCCTGTGCCAGGGTCTGATCCACGACATCCCGACCTGCGCCGAGCTGATCGGCCGGATGGTCACCGAGGCCGAGGAGCTGATCACGGCCCGGCTCGCCGACACCGTGGTGGTCGGCTGACCGGAATCACTTGGCCGCGCGGGCGGTGACGGCGGCGTAGTCGTGGCTCGCGATGAGTTCGATGCCGTCGGGCAGCGCGTGCAGACGGTGGATCGTGGCAAAGGCGGCGTCGCGGTCGGCGTCGAACAACTTGCCCGGCATCGGCGCTTTCTCCCGCAGGAGGTCGACCTGCAACTTGCTCCAGACGGCATCGCCCGCGAACAGCACACGGCTGCCGTCGTCCACCGCGAGCAGCACGCCGATGCTGCCCGGCGTGTGGCCCGCGAGATCGACCAGCAGCACCGACCCGTCGCCGAACAGGTCCTTGCTGCGCGGGAAGGTCAGCACCGGCGGTCCGTCCAGTTCGAAGCGGTCGAAGTCGCGCCCTCGCAGCGGGCCACGCGCCACGCCGGCCGGAGCGTGCGGACCGCCGAGCGCCCAGTCGTATTCCGCGGCGGGCAGGCGGATCTCGACCGAGGCGGGCAACTCCAGCAGGCCGGACACATGGTCCCAGTGCAGGTGGGTCGGCACCACGAAATCGATGTCCTCGCCCGCGACATCGTGCGCGGCGAGCGCGTCGGACAGGCCGAGCACCGGCTTGTCCGGCGCGACGAGCAGCGGAACGGGGAACGGCAGTTCGGGCAGCACGCGATCGTGCACGCCCGCGCACAGGGCGGGATCGATCAGGAAGCGCGCCTTCGGATGCTCGACCAGGAACGCCGCCATCGACAGCCGCATCTCCCGCAGGCTGCGCACACCCTCGGCCACGATGGTGGTCGGCGCGGACATGGTGGCCTGGGTCAGCACGGTCAGCCGGACGGTCGCGCTCGCGGCCGGCGGCGGCAGCACCTCGAGATTCGCCAGGAGCTCCTTGTCGGGGCGGCGCGGCCGCAACAAGCGGCCCGGCGTGGCCGCCAAGGCGGCGCAGCAGCGCAGCAGGACGGGCAGAGTGGGCGTGCGCTCGGCACGGGTGGCGGCACCGCTGTCCGGTTCGGTCACGGTGCCACGGTATGCGATCACCGCCGTTCGCGAAAGAGCCGGGCTGGCAGCGGATATGCGACCTTGCTCCGGGCGATTTCTCCGGCATAATCGCGGGGGTACCGTTCTCGAGTGAGTGACAGCAGCCGGGGAGACGGGGAGGGAGAACGCGATGCGGCCCAGTCTTCCGGACGGGCACCGCGGTGCACCGGAGAACGATGGTTCGCTGGGTCGTAGCCGGCGCGCCGTGCTCACCTGCGCCGCCGTCCTTGCTGTCGCCGACCTATTGGGCGTCGACGCCGCCGCGGTGTCGACCAGCTCGCCCTTCACCGATCTCGGCCTCGGTTCCACACAGCTCGCGAGGCTGACCGCCCATCTCGAAGACGCCATGGGAGTCGAGGTTCCGCTGACCGCGATCTACGACCATCCGGACATCGAACAGCTTGTCGAGTACCTCGCGATGCGATGAGCGGCGCGCCCACGGATTCCGCCGGCTCGCATCCTCCCGTCGCCATCATCGGCATCGGCTGCCGACTGCCCGGGGCGGCGAGCGCCGCCGAGTTCTGGCGGCTGCTGGTCGAGGGCTGCGACGCCACGTCCCCCCCGCCCGCCGGGCGGCTGGGTTCCCGGCGCGGCGGGTACCTCGACGACGTCGAGTCCTTCGACAACGACTGGTTCGCCATCTCCGACCGCGAGGCGGCGGTCATGGACCCGCAGCAGCGGCTCGCGCTGGAAGTCGCGGTCGAGGCGCTGGACGACGCCGGGATCGGCTATCGCGCCAGGAGTTCCGGCGCCGCCGTCGTCTTCGGCGCGTCGGGGTACGACCACGGCATCGCGGTGCTCGGCCGCGCCGGCCACGACGCCCCCTACGCGGTGACCGGCTCCGCGCTCAGCATCATCGCCAACCGGTTGTCGTACGTGCTCGATCTGCACGGGCCGAGCCTGGTGCTCGACAGCGCCTGCTCGTCCTCGCTCGCCGCGGTGGACCTCGCGGTCCGGCTGCTGGCCGACGGCACGGTGCCGTTCGCCATCGTGGGCGGCGTCAATCTGGTGCTTTTGGAGCACACCTCGAACTACCTTGCCGGGGGCGGTTTCCTGTCACCGGGCGGACGGTCGGCGCCGTTCGACGCCACCGCCGACGGTTACGCCCGGGGCGACGGCTGCGCCGTCGTGGTGCTGCAACGCAGCGCGGACGCGGTGCGCGAGGGCAACCGGGTGTACGCGGAGATCGTCGGCACCGCGGTCGGGTCGGACGGGCGCTCGAACGGCCTGTACGCCCCGAACGGCCGCGCGCAGCAGGAGACGCTGCGCGCCGCGTGGTCGCGGGCCGGGCGCGCGCCGAGCAGCGCCGGGTACATCGAATGCCACGGCACCGGAACGCCGCTGGGGGACGCGGTGGAAGTCGGCGCGCTCGCGGCCGCGCTCGGCGACGGCGCGAGCGACCCGATCTGGATCGGTTCGGTGAAGTCGAACATCGGACATCTGGAAGCCGCCGCCGGCGTCGTCGGGATGGTGAAGACCGCGCTGTCCATCCACCACGGGGTGATCGCCCCGACCATCCACCTGGACACCGAGCACCCTCTGCTGCACTTGGCCGAACGGGGGCTGCGTGTGCCGACCGAGCCGGTGGATTGGAGCCGGGTGGCCGCGCCGGAGCGCGTGGCGGGGGTCAGCTCGTTCGGATTCGGCGGCACGATCGCGCACATCGTGCTGCGCGGCACCCCGCCGACCCGGCCGGATCATGGTGACCATTTCCCGATGCTGCTGCCGTTCACCGCACGCGACGACGAGGAACTGCGCGAACGCGCACTCCGGTTGGCCGACGAATTGGACAAGGCGCGGCCACCGTTGCCCGAGTTCGTGTCTGCCGCGGCGCGCTCGATCTCCGAGCCGACCCGGGCCGCGATCGTCGCGCACGATCACGCGGACGCGGTGCACCGGCTGCGCGCGTTCGGCCGCGGCGATACCGATGCGGCGCTCGGTCCGGTGACGAACCGACGCCGCGGCGGGCTGTTGTTCCTGTTCTCCGGACAAGGTGGTCAGCATCCGAAGATGGGCCGCGCGTTGGCGGCGCGGTATCCGGCCTTCGCCGCCGCGCTCGCCGAGGCGACCGACGCGATCGTGACTGCGGGCGGGCCGCGGGTGTGGACGCCACGCCACGGCTTCACCTCGGCCGGCGAGACGCAACCCACCGATCTGGTGCAGCCCGCCTTGTTCGCGTTCCAGATCGCGCTGGCGAAGTTGCTGGAGACGTGGGGGATTCGTCCCGACGCCGTGGCCGGGCACAGCTCGGGCGAGATCGCCGCGGCGGCGGGGAGCGGCGCGCTGTCCCTCGCGGATGCCGCGCGCGTGGTGGTGCTGCGCAGCGCGACCCTGGCGCATCTGGACGGGCACGGCGCGATGGCGGTGCTGGAGGCGGACCCGGACGAAGCCGCCAGACTCGTGGAACCGATGCGGGCGGAGGTGGCCATCGCCGCGATCAACGGCCCGCGATCGGTGGTCGTTTCCGGGACGCCGCGCTATGTCGACGCGCTGGTGCGGCGGGCCACGCGCCGCAGCATGTTCGCGCGCAGGCTCGCGGTCGACTTCGCCGCGCACAGCCCGCAGGTCGCTACCGTGCTCGCGCCGTTCGTCGGGGCGTTGACCGAGATCGCACCGCTCGTCCCGCGCCTGCCGGTGTATTCGACGGCGCGGCGGGGCGTGAAACTCACCACCGCGGTCATGGACCGCGACTACTGGGCCGAGAACGCCACAGGCACGGTGGAACTGGCGGCCGCGCTGGAGCGCGCGGCCGAAGACGGATTCTCGACCGTGCTCGAGATCGGCCCGCATCCGGTGCTGCTCCCGGCGGTGCGGGAGTACCCCGACTTTCGCGACGGCGCGCATTCCGTTGCCGTGCGCGAGGACGAGGCGAGCGCCTACCTCGCCGGCGTGGCCCGCCTGTACCTGGAGGGGCGTCCGATCGACTGGTCGGCGGTCGGCCCCTTCACCACGCCCGCGCCGCGGCGGTGGCGCAAGCGGAAGTTCCCGCTGCTGGTGGCCGGGCCCGCGAGCGCGCATGTCCCCGAAACCGCCTTCGAGGCCGAGGATCTCGCCGATCACGTGGTCCAGGGCGACAACATCGTCCCCGCCGTCTTCTGGCTGCGGAGGCTGCTGCACCTCGCCCGGGACACCGCGGGGACGGCCGCCGTGGCCGACTTCGCCGTGCACGAGCGGACCGATTCGAGCGTTCTGCCCGCGGTCGTCTATCGCGGACCGGGGCCGGAGGAAAGCGTACGGGCGGAGGTCACGGGCACCGGGACGCTGGCTTCGGCCCGGCCCGCCGGTGACCCCACACCCGCGGATATCGTCGCATGGATGCGGGTGGTCGACGCAAATCGGGCCGCCCGGCATCAGATGCGAGTGGTCACCACCGGCGCGTTCTACCAGGAATTGCGCCGCAGGCGGCTGGAGTACGGGCCCCGGTTCCGCACGCTGCGCGGCATCGCCGCGGGCACCGGACGTGCGCTGGGATTGTTCGACGCCGCCGAATTGCATCGCACCGCAACGCTGGACGGCTGTCTCCAAGTGCTCGCCGCGGCGGTGTTCGATGAACTGCCCACGACGTCGATTCCGCTGCCGATCGGCATCGATGCGGCCTGGTTGTCGCACGAGCCGAATCGCCACGTGCTCGAGGTACACGCCCTGATCCGGGAGCGCAGCGACACCGGGCTGGTCGGCGACGTCGTCGCGACCGACCAGCACGGCGTGCCCTGTCTCGCCTTCTCCGGCGTGCACGTCCGTTACGCCGACGCGGCGGACGAGGAGAGCCCCGGCGGGCTTCGCGTGGCCCGTGCCCCGCAGACCGCGCCCTTCCGCCACGAGGTCTGGGAACCGCACGACCCCGGCTCGCTCGGAATCGGCGGCCCGGCCGGAACCCTCGTGCGGCGCGCGGTGGTGGTGGGCGCGTCGGATCTCGCGGTCCGGCTCGCCCGCGCGCTGGACGCCGAGTTGCCGACCGAACGGATCGCGCGTGAACCGGACGACGCGAGCCCGCTCGTCACCGCGGTCCTGACCGGGCGCGGCGGCGGCCACGGCGTAGTGGCCGTGTGGCCCGCGGACTCCGGCGCGCGCGACGACAGCGCCGCCGCGACGACTGGTCGCGTTCTCGAATTGCTGCAAGTGATCTCGGACCACGACGCCACCGCCTCCATGACGGTCGTGCTGCCGGTCTCCCGAGCCGACGAGCCCGGCGCGGTGCCCCCGGTCGTCCCCGCGGCCATCGCCGGGCTGGTGCGCTCCCTCCAGCTCGAGACGGACCGGCCGGTGCGGCTGATCTGGACCGACCCGGATCTCAGGAACCTGCCGCTGCTCGCCCGCCTGGCGACGACTGCCGACAGCGCGATTCCCGGCGAGCTGCGCTTGTCGGCGGGCGAGGTCGCCGTGCGGCGCTTCACGCCCGCGCGAGCGCGCGCGCTGCCGGTGGCAGGCATCGACCCGAGCGGAACCTACGTCGTCACCGGCGGGTTGGGCGCGCTCGGCTCGGTCGCCGTGCGCTGGTTGCTCGAGGCGGGCGCGCGCGACGTGGTGGTGCTGACCCGGGCGCCGCGCCCGGTACCCGCACTGCTCGACGGCTTGGAGGACCGCATCGTCGTGGTGCGCTGCGACGCCGCCGACCGGGTCGACCTGGCCAACGCGCTCAGCGATATCCGAGCCTCCGACTCGGTGATCCGCGGCGTCGTGCACGCGGCGGGAGTACTGGAGGACGCCCTGTTCGACGCGGTCACCGCGGGCCAGCTGGCCAGGATGTTCCTGCCCAAGTCCACCGCGGCGGGCCATCTCATCGAACTCACCGCCACCGACACCACCGACTTCGTCTTGCTGTTCTCCTCGGCCACCGGTGCGCTCGGAGCGCCGGGGCAGGCCGCCTACGCCGCCGCCAACGCGGCCATGGACGCCCTCGCACTGCGTGATCCGGGCAGACGAGTCCTGAGCGTCGGCTGGGGCCTGTGGGATGCCGGTCTCGCCGCGGCGGCGGGCGGAGCGGGTCATCTGCGGCGAGCGGGCGTCGGCGCGTTCGACGTGCGGCACGGAAGCGCCGTGCTGTCCCAGGCCCTGCGGTATGACGGCCCCTATCTGCTGGCGCTGGAACATACGCCGACGACCGACGGCTCCCCGGTCGCGGTGCGGTTGGCGAATCTGCTCGCGCCGACGCTCGATTCGCGTCCCGACCCCACCCGGACGGCAGCGACACCCGAGCCCGCCGAACCGTTGTCCACGACCATCCGCCGTGTCCTGGCGAGCACGCTGGATCTGCCCGCCGAACGCATCGACCCGGCGGCCGACTTCAACACCCTCGGGCTCAGCTCGCTGCTCGCGATCGAGATGCGACGGAACCTGGAAGCGCGGCTGCGCGTCCGTATCGCCACCGCGGAGTTGTTCAAGCACCCCACCATCACCGCCCTCGGCGCGGCCCTGCTGGATCGGGTCGCGGCGAACCTCGGAGACGAGTCGTGACCCGCGCCGAGCACCCGGCGGGCAATGGCCTCGCGACTTCGGTGGCCGCGTGGGCCGCCACGCGGCCGGACGAGCCCGCCTGCACCGAGCTGCGCTTCCGTGTCCGGGAACGCGAGCCCGTCACGCTCACCTACGCCGGTTTGCACGCCGCCGCGGGCGCGCTGGCGGCACGGTTGCGGCAGGAGAGCGCGCCCGGTGACCGGGTCGGCATCCTGTGCGCCCACGGAATCGATTACGCGGTGGCATTTCTCGCCTGCCTGTACAGCAATCGAGTCGCGGTGCCGCTGTTCCCCGCCGCGGGCACCCGCAACCGCGACCGTCTGCAAGCCGTGCTGGCCGACGCCCGGCCCACGCTCGGCCTGATCTCGGCGCACGACGAGATCACCGCGCCGGTCCTCGGGCCCGCACTGGGCCGGGTACTCACCGTGGCGTCGGCTTCCTTCGTCCCTGAACAGGATTCAGCTGAAATGATCAGCGCGTATCCGGGGGCCGCGACGACGGGAACGGCGCAGTACGCGGGATCCCTGAAGACGCGCTTCGGCACGCAAGCGGGCGCGTCGGACGCTGCCGCACCGGTCATAGATCCGGTATCCGACGAGCTGGCCTACTTGCAGTACACCTCCGGTTCGACCAAGTCTCCCGCGGGCGTCCGGGTCACCCACGAGAACCTCGCCACGGCGTTGACGCAGCTCGGGCACGCCGTGTCGGGCGCGGCCGACCGGCCGATTCTCACCTGGCTGCCGTTCTTCCACGACATGGGTTTGATCCTCGGCCTCGCGCTGCCGCTGTTCCTGGGCGTGCACGGCATCACGCTGGCGCCGGCGGAGTTCGTGAAGCGCCCCGCCCGGTGGCTGCGTGCGATCGCCGACTACCGCGCCGGCACCACGGGATGCCCAAATTTCGGACTGAAACTCGCGGTGACCGGCACCACCCCAGCCGAGCGAGCCGGGCTGGATCTGTCCGGACTCGACATCGTGCTCAACGGCTCCGAGCCGGTGCGCGCCGACGTGCTCGAGGCGTTCACCGAGACCTTCGGCCCGTACGGTTTCCGCCATCACGCGCACACCCCCGGCTTCGGCTTGGCCGAGGCCACCCTCACGGTCACCGTCTGCGATCAGCACGCGGCCCCGGTGTGGCACCGATTCGACCGGGCGGCGCTGGCCGAGGGGCGCGCGGTCGCCCTACCCGAGACCGTGGAGGCCGGGGACGGTGTGCCGCTGGTCGGGTGCGGCGCACCCGTCGGGCAGGAGCTGCGCATCATCGATCCGATGGCGGGGACAGTGCTGCCCGCGGGACGCGTCGGCGAGATCTGGGTGGCCGGAGACAATATCTGCGACGGCTATTTCGGCAGGCCGGACGCCACCGCGGAGATCTTCGGCGCCGCGGTGCCGGGAAGCGGCGCCCGCTGGCTGCGCACCGGGGATCTCGGGTTCCAGCACGAAGGGCAGCTCTATATCGCGGGCCGCCGCAAGGACGTCATCGTGGTCGACGGACGCAATCACTATCCCGCCGACATCGAGGCGACGGTGCAGGCATGTGCTCCGGAGGTCAGATCGGGCCATGTGACGGCGTTCGGGCACGACGACGGGCTCCGGGAGGATTTGGTCGTGGTCGCGGAACTGGTCACGGCCCGCGGACGCGAGCCCATCGAACTCTTCGCCCTGGCTCGGCGCATCCGCACCGCGGTCGCGTCCGCGCACGAGGTGATGCCGGGAGCGGTGCTGCTCGTGGAGGCGGGACGGATTCCCAAGACCAGCAGCGGGAAATTGCGCCGCGGCGAGTGCCGGGCACGGTACCTCGCGGGGACCCTGAGCCCGGTGGCCATGATCTGACCTTCTCGATCAGTGCTCGGGTCGGCCCATGAGCCGATCGGTCTCGCGACGCTCACGCTTGGTCGGCCGCCCCGCACCGCGATCGCGACGAGGCATGCTCGCCACTATCTCACGCGGGGGAGGGGGCGGACTGCGATCGATCAAGCATTGCGCGGCGATCGGAGCGCCGACGCGCTTGGTGACGATCCGCTCCACGATGACGATGCGTTCGATGCCCCCCGCCCGGATGCGGACCTCGTCACCGGGACGCACGGGCTGCGCGGGCTTGGCCGTCGCGCCGTTCACCCGGACGTGTCCGCCACGACAGGCTTCCGCAGCAGCGGATCTGGTCTTGAACAGGCGCACCGCCCAGGTCCACGAGTCGACGCGGGCCTGGGTAGCGGTGCTTTGGATGCCGGATTCGGCGCGGGCCACTCGTTAGACGATACGGCGTGCGGTGACCACCATGTCGGGGCGCAGCGGCGTGTAGGACACCGGCGTACCCGTCTGCACCGCGTTGAGGAGCTTGTTGTCGCCCGCGTAGATGCCGACGTGACCGCCGCCGTTGGTGATGACGATGTCACCCGGCTTCAGGTCGTGGTAGGCGACCGGAGCGCCGACGTGCGACTGCTCGAAGCTGGTGCGGGGCAGTTCGACGCCCGCCTGGCGGAACGCCCACTGGACGAGGCCGGAGCAGTCGAAGGAGCGGGGACCCGCGGCGCCCCACGAGTACTGGGCGCCGACCTTGGTCCTGGCGGCGTCGAGGGCGATGTCGCCCGGGGAGTTGTTCTGCTGCTGACCGAACAGGCCCGGCAGCATGGGCGCGAAGTTGGGAGCTTGGGGAGCGACCTCTTGCGGCGCCTGGGCAGGGGCGGCGGGAACGGCCGCGAGCGCCTGCTGGATCTGCTGATTGAGCTGCTGGACCGGCTGTTCCCATTCTTGCGGAACGTCGAAATTGCCGACACCGGGAACGTTGATGGTCGCGGCCATGGCCGGAATCGCGGGCATGGCGCCGGTCGCGGCCACCGCACCCATGACAATCGCACCCTTGACGGAATTCGGAACCCGAGAATCCCGTTGCAAGCTGTGTTTACCCACCGAGCTACGTCTCCGATCTTGCTGCTCTCCCGCCGACCGGGTTAGCTGACGGGTTCGGGCCGGGAGAGCGGCCCTACCCCACGACCGGCATGGCCGCGAGGATTCACCCCAGACGAACCTGTGGGTCCCCGGCACGACAGCCGAGACCGGTTGGCCCCGACAGCCGTTTAGGCGGTAACTAGTGGCGCCGTTTCACTTACGAAGCGACTTGTTCCACTAAGTCACGAAGAGATTACGGTGCCGACGCGATGTTGTCCAGCGCACAGAGCAGCATCTTTTCCATCACCGCGGGTATCGCTGCGCCCTCGGCGGGAAACGGGCGTAACAGCTCGGGTCACGAGGAGATCTCACCGCTCGGCCGAGGTCACGGAGAGGGCAACGCGGTCAGTACTGCCCGCGGTGCACCGCGCGCTCCAGTTCATCGATCCTGCGGCGCGCCTCGGCCAGTTCGACCTCGAGTTTGCCGAGCGCCATGACCAGCGGCCCGACCGCGAGATCGGCGACCAGTTGAGGATCGTCGTAGCCGCGTTCGATCGCGACGAGGATGTTGGACCGGATGCGCTGAGCCACCGTGGCGCCCGCCGGAACGTTCCAGGACCCGACCACTTCGGCGAGGCCCGCTGGTGTCGGTTCGTCGGACATGCCCCTCCGTTCTCACGCGCCGTGGCGCGCGACCATTCTGGCGAACCGCCACCGGCCTAGGGAACCGGCGGCGAGAGCAATAGTGCAATACCGGCCGCTAAGGCTTTCTAGGACACGCCGTAGATGTGCCCAGATTATCCGGACGAAACGCGCTACGGTGTCCGGGCATGGACCCCGTGCGGAATCCGTATGCTCCCGGAGCCGGACAGCGCCCACCCGAATTGGCCGGGCGCGACAAGCAACTCACGGCTTTCGACATCGTGCTCGAACGCGTCGCGCGTGGCCGCCCGGAGCGCAGTGTCGTGCTCACCGGCTTGCGCGGCGTCGGGAAAACAGTGCTGCTCAACCAGCTTCGCTCCGCCGCGATCTCGCGCGGCTGGGGCACCGGCAAGATCGAAGCGCGGCCGGACCAGGAACTGCGCCGCCCGCTGTCCTCGGCGCTGCACATGGCGGCACGGGCGATCGCCACGGCGCACCGCAATCCGGAGCGGGTGGACGACTTCCTCGGCATCCTCAAGTCTTTCGCCTTGCGGGCCACCGCGGACAAGGGCATGCGGGAACGCTGGCAACCCGGCATCGACGTACCGGCGGTGAGCGGCCGGGCCGATTCCGGCGATATCGAGATCGATCTGGTGGAGCTGCTCGTCGAGGCGGCGGCGCTGGCCGGCGATATCGGCGTCGGCATCGCGATCTTCATCGACGAGATGCAGGATCTCGGGCCCGCCGACATCTCCGCGATCTGCGGCGCGTGCCACGAACTGAGTCAGGACGCCGCGCCGCTGATCGTGGTCGGCGCGGGCCTCCCACACTTGCCCGCGGTGCTGTCCGCGTCGAAAAGCTACTCGGAGCGACTATTCAGCTATCACCGGATAGACCGGCTGGACCGCGAATCCGCCGACCAAGCGCTGATCGCGCCCGCCCAGCGCGAAGACGTGAAATTCACCGACGAGGCGCTGGACGCGCTGTACCGCAAGGCCGATGGTTACCCGTACTTCGTGCAGGCGTACGGCAAGGCCGCCTGGGATCAGGCGCCGGAGAGCCCGATCACGGCCGAGGACGTCGAGGTGGCCTCGCCCGCCGCGGAGGAGGAGCTCGCGGTCGGGTTCTTCGGTTCCCGTTACGAGCGAGCTACCCCCGCCGAACGGGAATACATGCGCGCCATGGCGGACCTGTCGGGCGACGACGGCCCGGTGGCGACCGCGGCGGTGGCCAACGAACTCGGCCGCAAACCGGCATCGCTCTCGCCCGCCCGCGACGGTCTGATCAAAAAAGGTCTCATCTATTCCGCCGAGCGCGGCACGATCGGCTTCACGGTCCCGCACTTCGGCCGCTACCTGCGCTCGGTGTGAGCGCCCGGCAGCCGCGCCCAGCGGCGGATTGCCGACTATTCGCCCCTCTTTCAAGATCGCTAGATATTCGTAGATTTATCTCGACCAGCAACCCTACCGATGGGTAACAAACCCTCCTACACTCGAATGTGATCCTGATCACGTCCGAGGGAGGACATCATGGCGACAGCCGCGAAAGTCGACGCCACCGAAGAGCAGGCCCGCGCACTGGTCGAGGAGTCCCGCGAAACAAGCTGGGCCAAGCCGTCCTTCGCCAAGGAGATGTTCCTGGGACGGTTCCGGCTCGATCTCATCCATCCGTATCCGCAGCCCGGCGCCGAGGACGCCGAGCGCACCGACGCGTTCCTGGCCCGGCTGCGGAAGCTGTGCGAGTCCATCGACGGATCGGTGATCGAAGCGGAGGGCCGGATCCCGGACGAGTACGTCAAGGGCCTGGCCGAACTCGGCTGCTTCGGCCTGAAGATCCCGCAATCCTATGGCGGCCAGGGGCTTTCCCAGGTCGGTTACAACCGCGCGCTGATGCTGGTCGGCTCGACGCACCCGAGCCTCGGTGTCCTGCTGTCGGCGCATCAGTCCATCGGTGTGCCCGAGCCGCTCAAGCTGGCAGGCACCGACGAGCAGAAGGCCGAATTCCTGCCGCGCTGCGCGGCCGGGGCGGTCAGCGCGTTCCTGCTCACCGAGCCCGACGTCGGTTCCGACCCGGCCAGGATGGCCAGCACCGCGACGCCGACCGACGACGGCGAGGCCTACCTGCTCAACGGCGTGAAGCTGTGGACCACCAACGGCGTGGTCGCCGAACTGCTGGTGGTGATGGCGCGGGTGCCCAAGAGCGAGGGGCATCGCGGCGGCATCTCGGCGTTCGTGGTCGAAGCCGATTCCCCGGGCATCACCGTGGAGCGGCGCAACTCCTTCATGGGCTTGCGCGGCATCGAGAACGGCTTGACCCGCATGCACGACGTCCGGGTGCCCAAGCGCAACCTGATCGGCCGGGAGGGCGACGGCCTCAAGATCGCGCTCACCACTCTGAACGCGGGCCGGCTCGCCATCCCGGCGATGTGCACCGCGGCCGCCAAGTGGTCGTTGAAGATCGCGCGGGAGTGGAGCACCCAGCGCGTGCAGTGGGGCAGGCCGGTCGGCGAGCACGCGGCCGTGGGCCAGAAGATCTCGTTCATCGCCGCGACGACGTTCGCCCTGGAAGCGGCGCTCGACCTGTCGGCCACCATGTCCGACGAAGGCCGCAACGACATCCGGATCGAGGCGGCGCTGGCGAAGCTGTGGGCCAGTGAGATGAGCTGTCAGATCGCCGACGAACTCGTGCAGATCCGGGGCGGCCGCGGCTACGAGACGGCGGCTTCGCTCGCCGCGCGGGGCGAACGGGCCGTCCCCGCCGAGCAGTTGGTGCGCGATCTGCGGATCAACCGCATCTTCGAGGGCTCCAGCGAGATCATGCGGCTGTTGATCGCCAGGGAGATGGCCGACGCGCACATGGCGGCCGCGGGCGCGCTGGTCGACCGTAAGGCCGAGTTCAAAGACAAGGCAAAGGCGGCGGTCGGGGCGACGGGCTTCTACGCCAAGTGGTTCCCGCAGCTGGCGGTCGGCGCGGGGACGGTGCCCGCGGCATACACCGAATTCGGCGTGCTCGCCCGGCACCTGCGATTCGTCGAGCGCAGCGCGCGCAAGCAGGCGAGATCGCTGATGTACGCGATGGGCCGCTGGCAGGCGGGCCTGGAGTACCGGCAGAACTTCCTCGGCCGGATCGTTGACATCGGCGCCGAGCTGTTCGCCATGTCGGCGGCCTGCGTGCGGGCCCAGGCATTGCGCGCCGCGGACGCGCCGGAAGGCAAGGCGGCCGAGGAACTGGCGGACGTCTTCTGCAGGCAGTCGCGGCTGCGCGTACGCCGGTTGTTCGACGCGCTGTGGGAGAACACCGACGACGACGACCGCACCCTCACCCGGGGTGTGCTGGACGGCCGGTACGAGTGGCTGGAGAGCGGCGTCCTCGATCCGAGCGAGGGGACCGGGCCGTGGATCGCGGAGTGGCAGATGGGTGCGTCGACCGAGGAGAACCTCCTGCGCCCCTTCCTGCCGTCCACACGTCCGCGCGCGGAGGCCTGAGCGAAGCAGCGGGTTCCGTCGCGGGCGAGGCGCGTGCGACGGACCCTCGCTCTCGCAATATTCACCGGTATCGGATTTCTCCTAGAAAGACGCAGATTCCCCTCGGCGCACCGAGGATAGGAATCATCTAGTCCGAGGACTATCGTTCCGTAGATTTTCCTGTGCGCATGGCGATGGCCGCTGGATCGACCGGCAGCCTCGGTTGGGCAACGTGTCCATAACGGCAGGTGTGGGCCGGTAACGGCGCGGAAATCCAGTCCGACAACTGGGCAGGAAGCGCCGATCATGCGCCTCGCCCACAGGAGAGTGCCATGTCCACCACCATCGCCCGCCGCGCCGCCGATCACGACGGTCACCGCGTCACGGTGTCGGCCGGGGACGGCGTTCCCCTCGCGGTCCGCGTCTTCGGCGCCGATGACGCTGCCGCGACCGTCGTCTTCGTACACGGGCACTGCTTGCGCACCGAATCGTGGTTCTACCTGCGCGAGCACCTGCTGCGGCGATGGGGCGACGACACCAGGATGGTGTTCTACGACCATCGCGGTCACGGCGAATCCGGGGCAGCGCATCCGTCGACCTACACCATCGAGCAGCTCGGCCACGACCTGGACGCCGTGCTGCGGACGGTCGCGCCGACCGGGCCGGTGATCCTGGTCGGCCACTCGATGGGCGCGATGGCGGTGCTCGCCTACGCCCGGCTGTACCCGGAGGCGATCGGTACCCGGATCGCCGGTGTCGGGTTGCTCGCGGCCGCGGCCGCCGGAATCACCGAGGTAGGACTGGCGCGCCTGCTCCACCGACGGACGGTGAGCTCGCTGCAAGCCGCCGTCGCGCGGGCGCCGCGCGTCATGCAGGCTTCCCGGCATCTGACCCGCCGCTTGTTCGCGCCGGTGCTGCGCGACGCCGAGTTCGGCACCAGGAAGGTGAACCCGCGGGTGGCCGCGCTGGCCACCGCGATGCTCAACGACACGCCGCTGGTGACCATGACCGGCTTCCTGCACTCGCTGATCGCTTTCGACGAGACGGCGACCCTCTGCCGCCTCGGCGCCATCCCCGTGCTGGTGCTGGCGGGCTCGGCGGACATCATCTTCCCGTTCGCGCATTCGGTGGCCCTGGCTTCCCAGCTGGCCGGCGCCGAACTCGTCCGCCTGGAAGGCGCCGGACACAGTGTGATGCTCGAACGCGCCGAAGAGGTCGCGCTGTCCATCGCCGCACTCACCGAACGCGCCGTCGCCGCGGCGCGCGCCTGCACCGGGTACGCCGCCGCGGGCTGACCGTCGGCAACTGAGCGGCAATCATCGGATTTCCCCCTGGTGCGAGCCAGGAGCGGATTCTTTCGGTACTGTGTTGTAGATCACGTTGTGCGGTGGGTCACACAACTCGGTGTCGCGCGGTCCAAGGCAGAAGGGCAACCGCGCGCCACGACACCGAGTTCGCATGTCCGCCAGGGAATTCAGGAGGTATCGATGACTCGCAGCGAATTTGCGGAACTACGCTACGCGGTCGGCCAACTCCGGCAATCCATCGGCGTACTGCGCAACCAGTACGGCGACGCCAGCACGGTCCGCAGGCTGGAGAACGACCTCGAGCGGCTCGTCATCGACGCCGACGAACTCGAGCAGTCACCCCCGCCCGCGGTGCGGCGCGGTGCCCAGGACGTCATCTACGTGCCGGACAGCAAGTCGGACGAGGCCGCCTGGATGGGCGCGCAGGACGAGGGGCTCGGCTTCCACTCTCGTCCGCGAACGAAGTAGTCCCGGGATGGGCGGTGCGAGCCGCCCATCGCGGTCCGCTCGCGCCCGGACCATGCCGGCTCGACCGGCACCTCGGCATCCGCCGTGATCGCTGCGGAGCGTCCTGCCCCCGGGCCGCGGGGCCCGTGCGCGGCCACCACCTGTGCGGCATCGACAGGAGCCGCGGACGGGCGACGATCGCGGAGTTCGACCGAGAAGCTTCGAGGTCGCGGGTCCATGCGGGTGCGCCGGTCGGCCGTGGCTCTACCACCGAGGACGCATGCCTGCCGTGGCGCGCGGCATCGGCGCTGCCACCGGCCCTCGAAAGTCATCGTCGATGCGGATCCGATGCGGAGGAGCCACCGGCCCCCGCGCTCGGCGCCGGAATCACATGCCGCCCGCAGGTGACAAAGCATCGCAGCGGAGCCGAGCTTCGCGACTCGATCCGCATACCAGAACTCCGGACGGGCCGTTTCCTCGGCTCGTATCGCCCCCGCCGGACAGCGGTGACCGCCCCGCTCGAAACACGTTCGGCGCGAGTCGAGTTCGAAAAGTCCGGTTAGCCCGCTACGCGGCGTAAGCAATCAAGCGGCGCCCCGAATGTGGCGCAAATCATACGGTTGACGGCGGCGCGGGTTTGTCGAGACCCCGCTCGATCAATAGCGGACGTGTCGTATGGTGCTCAGCATCACATTCGATTGCGGAGGTAACGATGACCACCCGCACACAAGATCAGCGAGGCATCCACCTGTGAGTGCCGCACCGACCGCCGCCCCGGAAGCGGGCACCGGCGTATTCAGCAGAACAAGGGCCCGGATCTCGGAACGCACATTGCGCACCGACCGATGGTGGATCCCCCCACTCGTCACGGTGCTCGGACTCGCCGCGTTCGTCATCTACGCGACGATCAGATCGTATGTGCGCACGGCATATTGGGTTCCCGACTACCACTACCTGACCCCGTTCTACTCACCCTGCCTGAGCACCTCCTGCGTGGCGGGTTCCAGTCATTTCGGGACGCCGTTCGGGGAGCTGCCCGCGATCCTGCCACTCGGCTTCGTGGTGCTGCCTTTCCTGCTCGGATTCCGGCTGACCTGCTACTACTACCGCAAGGCCTACTACCGGTCGGTGTGGTTCTCGCCGCCCGCCTGCGCTGTGGCGGAGCCGCACGGCAAGTACACCGGCGAGACCAAGCTGCCGCTGATCATCCAGAACGCGCACCGCTACTTCTTCTATGTGGCCCTGGTGGTTTCGGTGATCAACACCTATGACGCCATCGTCGCGTTCCACGGCAAATCCGGAGGCTTCGGTTTCGGCCTCGGCAATATCGTGCTGCTGGTCAACGTGATCCTGCTGTGGGCCTACACGCTGTCGTGCCACTCGTGCAGGCATATCGCGGGCGGACGGCTCAAGCACTTCTCCGCGCATCCGGTGCGCTACTGGTTCTGGACTCAGGTGTCCAAGCTGAACACCCGGCACATGGCGCTGGCCTGGACCACGCTCGGCACCCTCGTGCTGACCGACTTCTACGTCATGTTGGTTGCCAGCCAAACGATTTCGGATTTGCGGTTCATCGACTGACCGCCTCATCGAGGAGTTTATCTGCATGGCAGAAGTGGAACGGCACAAGTACGACGTCGTCGTGATCGGAGCGGGCGGCGCCGGATTGCGAGCGGTCATCGAAGCCAGGGAGCACGGGCTGTCCGTCGCGGTGGTGTGCAAGTCGCTGTTCGGCAAGGCCCATACGGTGATGGCCGAGGGCGGCTGCGCGGCGTCGATGGGCAACGCCAACGAGAAGGACAATTGGCAGGTCCATTTCCGGGACACGATGCGCGGCGGCAAGTTCCTCAACAACTGGCGCATGGCCGAACTGCATGCCCAGGAGGCGCCCGATCGGGTGTGGGAACTGGAGACCTACGGGGCGCTGTTCGACCGCACCCCGGACGGCCGCATCAGCCAGCGCAATTTCGGCGGCCACACCTACCCGCGGCTCGCCCACGTCGGCGACCGGACCGGCCTGGAGATCATCCGCACCATGCAGCAGAAGATCGTCTCGCTGCAACAGGAGGATTTCGCCGCGACCGGCGACTACGAGAAACGCATCAAGGTGTTCGCCGAGTGCACGATCACCGAATTGCTCAAGGACGGTGACCGCATCTCCGGCGCCTTCGGCTACTGGCGCGAATCCGGGCGCTTCATCCTGTTCGAGACCCCCGCGGTGGTGCTGGCCACCGGTGGCATCGGCAAGTCGTACAAGGTGACCTCGAACTCCTGGGAGTACACCGGCGACGGGCACGCGCTGGCGCTGCGCGCGGGCGCGACGCTGATCAACATGGAATTCCTGCAGTTCCATCCGACCGGCATGGTCTGGCCGCCGAGCGTGAAGGGCATCCTGGTCACCGAGGGCGTGCGCGGCGACGGCGGGGTGCTGAAGAACACCGAGGGCAAGCGGTTCATGTTCGACTACATTCCGCCGGTCTTCAAGGGTCAGTACGCCGAGACCGAGGAGGAGGCCGACCAATGGCTGCGCGACAACGACTCCGCGCGCCGCACGCCGGACCTGCTGCCCCGTGACGAGGTCGCCCGCGCCATCAACGAAGAGGTCAAGGCGGGACGCGGCACCGAGCACGGGGGCGTCTACCTCGACATCGCTTCCCGGATGCCCGCCGAGGAGATCGTGCGCCGGCTTCCTTCGATGCACCATCAGTTCAAGGAACTCGCGGACGTGGACATCACCAAGGAGCCGATGGAGGTCGGGCCGACCTGCCATTACGTGATGGGCGGCGTCGAGGTCGATCCGGACACCGGTGCGGCCACGGTGCCCGGCCTGTTCGCCGCGGGCGAGTGCTCCGGCGGCATGCACGGGTCGAATCGACTGGGCGGGAATTCACTGTCCGACCTGCTGGTATTCGGACGCCGGGCCGGACTCGGAGCCGCCGCTTACGTGGAACAACTCGGCGAGCGGCCGTCGGTCGCGGACGACGATGTCACGAAGGCCGCGAAGGCCGCCGTGGCGCCGTTCGATCCGCCCGCCGACGGCAACGGCGAGAACCCCTACACCCTGCACACCGATCTGCAGCAGACGATGAACGACCTGGTCGGCATCATCCGCAAGGAACACGAGGTGCGCGAGGCGATCGACAAGCTCGCCCAGTTGCGCGCCCGGTTCCGGCAGGTGACCGTGGAGGGCCACCGCCAGTTCAATCCCGGCTGGCATCTCGCGCTCGACTTGCAGAACATGCTGCTGGTCAGCGAATGCGTGGCGCACGCGGCGCTGTTGCGTACCGAGAGCCGCGGCGGGCACACCCGGGACGACTACCCGTCGATGGATCCGGACTGGCGCAACAAACTGCTGGTCTGCGCGGTCGATCCGGACACGGCCGGCGACCCGATCCCCGGCGTCACCGTGACGCGCAAGGATCAGACACCGATGCGATCGGATCTGCTCGCCCTTTTCGATCTCGGCGAGCTCGAGAAGTACTACACCCCGGATGAACTCGCCGGGCACCCGGCCGCGGCCGGGCATTCGACGGAGCGAGAGGCGTAACGATGGGTTACGACGCCAAATTCCGCGTCTGGCGCGGCGATCTCGACGGCGGAGAACTGCAGGATTTCACCGTGCTGGTGAACGAGGGTGAGGTGGTGCTCGACATCATCCACCGGCTACAGGCCACCCAGGCGCCCGACCTGGCGGTGCGCTGGAACTGCAAGGCGGGGAAATGCGGTTCCTGTTCCGCCGAAGTGAACGGGCGGCCACGGCTGCTGTGCATGACGCGGATGTCGACCTTCACCGAGGACGAAGTGATCACGGTGACGCCGATGCGCACCTTCCCCGTGATCAAAGACCTCGTGACGGACGTGTCGTTCAATTACGAGAAGGCGCGCGAGATCCCGTCGTTCACGCCGCCCGCCGATCTGAAACCGGGCGAGTACCGGATGAAGCAGGTCGATGTGGAGCGTTCGCAGGAATTCCGCAAGTGCATCGAATGCTTCCTGTGCCAGAACACCTGTCACGTGGTGCGTGACCACGAGGAGAACAAGAAAGCGTTCGCGGGGCCGCGCTATTTGATGCGCATCGCGGAATTGGAGATGCATCCGCTGGATGTGGGCGACCGCGCCGAACTCGCCCAGGACGAGCAGGGACTCGGTCTGTGCAATATCACCAAATGCTGCACCGAGGTCTGCCCGGAACACATCAAGATCACCGACAACGCGTTGATCCCGATGAAGGAGCGGGTGGCCGACCGCAAGTACGACCCCCTGGTTTGGCTGGGTAACAAGCTGTTTCGCCGATAGCGCCGGACCACCGGCCGGGGTGATCCCCGGCCGGTCGGCGCACCCTTACAACATGGCCACGACACCGAGGGCCACGATCCACACCAGCAGGCCCACGAGCAGCGCCGACAGCAGTGAGCTGGTGAGGACGAAGACTCCGACCGCCGACACCGCGAACAACAGCGCGACGATCAGCCATTCCACCCAATCGTCCGGCCGTAATTTCCGGTACCGGGGATGGGAACTCTTGAGCCCACGGTCCACGGATATGGGCTACCCGCCTCCGGCCTCGGCAAACGTCTTTTCGTTGCCGAATATGTGTCATTCCGTGATTTTCGGCGGCCACCGTGCCTTATCGTGGCCGGTCGAACTCGCCGTCCTGCACGCCCGCGGTGAAGGCGGCCCACTCCGCGGGCGTGAAGATCAGCACCGGCCCGTCCGGGTCCTTCCCGTTGCGCATTCCCACGTGTCCGTCGGCGAGCAGCGCCACCTCGACGCTGTCGTTGCCCGCTCCTTCCCCCGCCCTTCGCCACGTGGCGCCGGTCAGGTCGATGTTCGCGTTGCCTTGAATGCTCACGAATTGGACTCCTTCGCTGTCTGCCGTGGCAGACGTGTACGGACCGAGAACCCAGCGCTGTCGCCGGACGCATTCACGCGCGCCCGATAGTACCGCCGCCGACCGGCGCTGTCGGGCGAACAACCGGCCGAAATCGGCCCGGTACCTCGATGATCCCGGCTGACAGTTGTCACGGGTATCGCCGTGCTCAGCGGCGGCGCGGCGCAGGCTCGGCCCACGCCCGGATGGCCGCGACCACTACCCGCCCGGAGGGGCGGAATCGGTTTCGCGGCGGCACTATCCAGGATCGGATCGCGCCGACCGAGGCGGTCGGGGACGGCAACGCGATCGTCGACCCGGTGCGGGAGACCGACACGTTGAGCCGGAACAACTCCGCGAACAAGCGCGTATCGTTTTCCGGCAGGTCCGGCGCGATCAAGAAAGTCCATCGGTTCGAGCGCGGGTGCGCCAGGATCGGCCCGAGCCGGACGCTCTTGCTCTGTAGGTGCGCCTTGACCGCCTGCCCCAGACCGCTCGGCATGGTCAATGCCCACACCGAGCCTGCTCGCATCACGATGCGGCCCAGTTCGGGTGGGTCGACCATGGCGGGCAGATCACATTCGCGCCGGTAGAACTGACATCTGGACCGTGGTGTATCCCCAAGTGGCCTCTGCTCCACTGAACAACCCCCTGCAGTTGTGTGGTTCGATCGACAATGAGGTGCGCGCCAAACCGAAGCGCCTGCTCTCCGACCGCGGTGGCCTCGCGTACCGATATGAATGCGGCGATGGCCGAGTGTGGCGCGACTACCTATAGTTTCGCTTTCCCCAGACCGGGAACGGCGGATAAAGACTGGCCAAAATTGCGGAAAAGTAGTCGACTATGGGACGTCTGTTAACTGCTGTGACTCAATGCCAACTGTGGTCGGTGCGAGCGGTGCGCGGGCCGAACTTCGGTTTGTGGAAGTGGCCGCTGATTTCCAGCAGGCGGATCGCTCGATAGCGGTGTGGACGCAGCGGTTCCAGATATTCGACCATCTCGTCGTCGTCGATCGGACGGCCGAGCAGGGTCCAGCCGACCGTAGCGGCGAGGTGATAATCACCGACCGACAGCGCGTCCGCGTCACCGAAAGCTCGCTGCCCGATTTCCGCGGCTGTCCACACCCCGATACCGGGAACGCTGCACAGCATGCGTGCCGCCTCGGCCGGATCCACCCGCGCGGCGCGCTCCAGCGACTCGGCGATCCGCGCCGCGCGCACGATGGTCTGCGCGCGCTGCGGTCCGACGTTGGCCCGGTGGTAGACCCAGGAGGGAATCCGCCGCCAGGTGTCGGCGTCCGGCGGCAGCCGCATTCCTTCCGGTGCCGGGCCCGGCGCCGGTTCGCCGTACTGCCGCACCAGCTTCCGCCACGATGCCCGCGCGGAGACGGTGTGCACCTTCTGCTCCAGCACGGCCGGTACGAGGGCTTCGAACACCAGATCCGTGCGCAACATGCGCAGGCCGGGGAACCGGCGGTGCGCATCGATGAGCTTCGGGTGATCAGGGAGGAACGCCGAGACGTTCTCGTCCAGGCAGAGCATGCGCTCGAGACCCGCGAGGAATTCCTCCGCGCCCGGCCCCCAAGCGCGGGCCTGCACCGCACACGGGCCGGACTGCGCCAACCGGTAGGTGACCGGCCCGGTCGGGAGGCGGGAGGCATGCCAGTGCGCGCCGTCGGCGGTCACCCGGTGGCACGGATCACCTGTGCCGCGGCCGAGCGGGGCCAGGGTGCACGCCAGATCGATCGGCCGATCCGTCATGAGGGTCCGGCTCGCTCCCGGTTCGACCGTCACGCTGCGCACCGGCCTCATTCTGCCCGGTGCGGCGCGCGGCGCCGCATCACCCTCCGCCCGGGCGCGACGGATTATCATCACACCCATAACTCTTCTCATCTCGATCACGCATGATTATAGTTTCGCAATCGGTTGTAACGAAACAAGATTCACGGCGATATTGATTTCGTTCGGCAAATAGCTGGCTGTAGCGATGACGGAGGTTGTCTGATGATCACCAATCTGCTCAACTGGTTGCTCAACGCCTGGGGCGGGATTTTCGCGGGCAGTTCGGGCTACCAGATCCCGCCGGGCACCCTGCCGTTCGGCAGCTGACCTCGCCCGGATCGCAGGCGGGCCCCGAAAGGCTCACCGCTCCAAGAGAAATTGCGCGAGATGCCGCGCCTGTCGCCCGGCCAGGGCAGCGGCCTGGGTGCGACAGGAGAAGCCGTCGGCGAGGAAGATCGCGTCCTCGCCCGCGGCGCGCAGCGCGGGGAGCATGCCGTTCTCGGCCACCGCTACCGAAATGTCGTAATGGCCTCGCTGCATTCCGAAATTTCCCGCCAGACCGCAGCATCCGGTGATTTCCGTCACCTGCACGCCCATACTGGCTAATAACCGGCGTTCGACGTCGAAACCGAGGATCGCGTGCTGGTGACAGTGCGGTTGGACCACCACCGACTGCCCGGTTCGCCGTGGCGGCCGCCAGGTCGGCTGCTCGGCCAGGAACTCGGCCAAGGTGCGTACCGCGGCGGCGGTGGGCGCGGAGCGTGGATCCTCCGGCAACAGTTCGGTCAGGTCCGCGCGCAGGACTGCGGTGCAGGACGGTTCCAGCCCGACGATCACGCCGCCCGCGCTCACGTGCTCCTCCAGCGCGGCCAGGGTGGCCCGCAGCCGCGCGCGGGCGCCGTCGAGCTGCCCGGTGCTGATCCAGGTCAATCCGCAGCAGACGCGTCGCTCGGGGATCCGGACCCGGTAGCCCAACGTGGTCAGCAACCGAGCCGCCGCCAGTGCGATCTCCGGATCGAACGCGTCGGTGAACGTATCGATCCACAGCATGACCTCCCCGCGACCACCGCTGCGCTCCTCCGGCGCATAGGACGACTCGGCCAGTGCGGCGCCGTCGTCCAGATCGCGCCAGATCCGGCGGAAGCCGCGCACGGCCAGGCGCGGCACGTCACGGCGCGGGTCGATGCCCGCCGCGCGCAGACCGATTCGACGCAGCGCGGGCCGGCCGGCGAGTGCGTTGACGACCCTCGGCAGCCGGCTCGCGGCCGACAGCCACCGGGGCAGCCGGCCCAGCGAGTAGTGATCGATCGGGCGCAGCCGATGGCGGTAGCGGCGATACAGCGTCTCCGACTTGTAGGTGGCCATGTCCACGCCCGCCGGACAGTCCGACCGGCACGCCCGGCACGACAGGCACAGGTCCAGCGACTCCGCCACAGCCTCCGACGACCAGGGCAGCGCGCCGCGCACCACCTCCTGCAACACCCTCGCCCGCCCGCGCGTGCTGTCCTTCTCGTCCCGGGTGGCCTGGTAGGACGGGCACATGAAACCGCCGTCGGCGCGGCACTTGCCGACGCCGACGCAACGATGAACCGCGACGGCCATATCGCCGCCGTCTTCGGGGAGCGGGTGACCGAGCGACGGCCGGGCGTCCATCAATCCGGCCAGCCGCAGGTCGGCGTCGATCGCACGGGGTGCGACGAGCACACCGGGATTCAGGACGTCGCCGGGATCGAACAGCGCCTTGTATCCGGCGAAGACGTCGAGCACCGCAGGGGAGTACATCACCGAGAGCAGCTCCGAGCGGGCCCGGCCGTCGCCGTGCTCGCCGGAGAGCGAACCGCCGTAGCGCACGACCAATTCCGCCGCGTCGAAGAGGAAAGCGCGGAAACGGCGCGGCGCGTCGGCGATCGGGAGATCGAGGCGGACGTGGATGCAGCCGTCGCCGATGTGCCCGTACAACAGCCCGTCGACGCCGTGGTCGCGGGTGAGTGCGGCGAAATCGCGCAGGTAGGCGCCGAGCCGCGCGGGTGGGACGGCCGCGTCCTCCCACCCCGGCCACGCCGGCCGACCGTCGGGCGTGCGACCCGCCAGCCCCGCGCCGTCGGCCCGGATCCGCCAGAGCGCCGCCGCCGTCCCCGGATCGGTGACGATCCGGGTGTCCATCGCGCCCGTGGTCCGGCACAGCTCCTGTGCTACGGCCAGCGCGTCGGCTCGGGTCTCGCCCGCGGTCTCCACGAACAGCCAACCGCCGCCGCGCGGCAGGTCGGGCACCGTGCCCCGGTGCGCCCGGACCACGTCGACCAGCCGCGCGTCGATGCCTTCGACCGCGATCGGCGCGCAGGCCAGCACGGCGGAGACGTCGTCGGCCGCCGTGGCCATATCCGGGTAGCCGAGCACGGTGAGCACGGTGGCCGCCGGAAGCGCGACCAGGTCGACGGTCGCGTCCAGCAGCAAGCCGCAGGTGCCCTCGCTGCCGACGAACGCCTTCGCCGCCGACGCGCCCCGCTCTGGGAGCAGATGCTCCAAGCCGTATCCCGACGCCTGCCGGTCGAAGCGCCCCAGATCGGTGCGCAGAACCGCGAGATTCGTCCTGCTGAATTCCGCGAGGCCAGGCACCGCCGACAGGTCGGCGGCCAGCGCGCGTTCGGTGCCGGTGCCGTCCAGGATGCGCAACGCCCGCACGGTGTCGGAGGTGCGGCCCCAGGCGACGGCGCGCGGTCCGCAGGCGTTGTTGCCGATCATGCCGCCGAGGGTGCAGCGATTCTGCGTCGAAGGGTCCGGTCCGAAGCGCAGGCCGTGCGGACGCGCCGCCCGCTGCAATTCCGACAGCACCACGCCCGGCTGCACGGTGGCCACGCGGGCGGCCGGATCGATCACCACGATCCGGTTCATATGCCTGCTGAAATCGAGCACCAGGCCGGGGCCGATCGCGTTGCCCGCCACCGACGTTCCCGCGCCGCGCGCGGTCACCGGAAGGCCCTCGCCGCGGGCGAATTCCAAGGTGACGGCGACGTCCTCGTCGGTCCTGGGGAAGACGACCGCGGCCGGGAGAACCCGATAGTTCGACGCGTCCGAGGAGTACTCCGCCCGCCGCCGCTCGGAGGTGTCGACCTCACCCGCGATCCTGCCGTGCAGTGCCGCCATCCGGTTCTCGGTCACGGTGTTATTTTCCAGCGAGCTGTGTTCGTTTTTCCAGCGCCTATGCGTAAAGCGCCATGCACGTCGTGGTCCGGGGTTCGGGTTGTGGCCGGTTTCGCTGTGGGAGGAAAGGGTTCCGCGCCGGAATCGACTTGAACTAAACCATTGTTGAGGTCTTAGTGTCGGTGGCCAGGTCTTGGATGGGGTGGGGAGCGAGAGGAAGAGCAACGTGAGCATCGAATCCGTGGCGTGGAGCCAGATGTACCGGCGGGCGAACGCACCGCAGGAACAGCGGCCGTTCCGCTTCGCCACCGCCAAGCGCATCATCCGGTTCGCGACGCCGCACCGCCGCAGGATCAGCGCGTTCCTGCTGTTCAGCGTCGTGTCCGCCGGGCTCGCCGTGGCGACGCCGGTGCTGGCGGGCCGGGTGGTCGACGACATCGTCGGCGGCGCGGCGCCCCGGGTGGTGGTCGTGCTGGCGTTGGTGATCGGGATGCTCGCGGTGTTCGACGCGGGGCTCGGGCTGGCGATCCGATGGATGTCGGCGCGGATCGGTGAAGGGCTCATCCTCGATCTGCGCACCGCCGTGTTCGACCACGTGCAGAAGATGCCCGTCGCCTTCTTCACCCGGACCAGGACCGGCGCACTGGTCAGCCGCTTGAACAACGACGTCATCGGCGCGCAGCGCGCGTTCAGCGACACCCTGTCCGGCGTGGTGGCCAACCTGGTGACGCTCGCGTTGACGCTCGGGGTGATGCTCAGCATCTCGTGGCAGATCACGGTGCTCGCGCTGGTATTGCTGCCGGTGTTCGTGCTTCCGGCGCGCCGGATGGGCAACCGCCTTGCGGACATGCAGCGGGAAGCGGCCCGTCTGAACGCGGCGATGAGCACCCAGATGACCGAGCGGTTCTCCGCGCCGGGCGCGACGCTCGTCAAGCTCTTCGGCCGTCCGGAGCAGGAGTCCGACGAGTTCGCCTTGCGGGCGCGCCGGGTGCGGGACATCGGCGTGCGCACCGCGATGCTGCAGACCGTCTTCGTCACCTCGCTCACGCTGGTGTCGGCGCTGGCGATCGCCCTGGTGTACGGGCTCGGCGGCTGGTATGCGCTGCGCGGGCAGTTGGACGCGGGCGCGGTGGTGTCGCTGTCGCTGCTGTTGACCAGGCTCTACACGCCGCTGACAGCGCTGGCCAGCGCCCGGATGGAGATCATGGCCGCGCTGGTGAGTTTCGAGCGTGTCTTCGAAGTGCTGGATCTGAAGCCGCTGATCGAAGACGCGCCGGGGGCGCGGCCGGTTCCGGCGGGCCCGGTCGCGGTGGAGCTGGACGCGGTGAGTTTCGGCTACCCCTCGGCCGACAAGGTGTCGCTGGCCTCGCTGGAGGACGTGGCGAATCTGGACACCCGCGGCGGGGTGGAGGTGCTGCACAAAGTGTCGCTGCGCGCCGAGCCCGGGCAGCTGATCGCGCTGGTCGGCTCGTCCGGCGCGGGCAAGTCCACCATCGCGCAGCTGGTCTCGCGGCTCTACGACGTCGACAGCGGCGCGGTGCGGTTGAACGGCGTGGACGTGCGCGAGCTGACCACCCGGTCGATCCGCGAATCGGTGGGGCTCGTCACGCAGGACGGGCACCTGTTCCACGACACCATCCGTGCCAACCTGCTGCTCGCAAGGCCGGAGGCCGACGAGGACGAACTCTGGGACGCGCTGGAGCGCGCCCGGCTGCGCGAGCTGGTCGCGTCGTTGCCGGACGGACTGGAGACCGTGGTCGGCGAGCGCGGCTATCGGCTCTCCGGCGGTGAGCGCCAGCGCCTGACCATTGCGCGCCTGCTGCTCAAGCAGCCGCGCGTGGTGATCCTGGACGAGGCGACCGCGTCGCTGGACTCGACCTCCGAAGCCGCCGTGCAGGAAGCGCTGTCCGAGGCGCTGGAGGGCCGGACCGCGCTGGTGATCGCACACCGGTTGTCCACGATTCGCTCCGCCGACCAGATCCTGGTGCTGGAGGAGGGCCGGATCGTGGAGCGCGGCACGCACGCCCAGCTGCTGAACGCCGACGGCCGCTACGCGGAGCTCTACCGCACCCAGTTCGCCGAGGAGCCCGTCACGGCGGCGGCTTGATCCGTCGTCCGGCTAGCTCGCTGTCTGGTCCGTGGTACAGGTGGTGTCCGTGTCCGGCAGGGTTCCCGCGCCGAAGTAGGCGTTGATCGCGTTGTTCACGCAACTGCTCAGCTCGGGCCGGAATGTCATGTGGATACGGACGCCTTCCAAGGTGACCATCCGCGACGCCGACAGGTACTCGTGCAGCCGGACGGCATGGGTGTAGGGAGTGCGTGGATCGCCCGACGCCTGCACGATGAGCACGGGCACCGCGTTCCGCACCACTGTCGGCGGTTCGACCGGACGAGGCCAGAAGGCGCAGGGCTGGATATTGCCCGCCAGCGCCCCGAACACCGGTTGCGTGGCCCGGCTCTCCTCGATGTTGCGCCAGTACCAGGTGGGATCGACGGGCGCGCCGACATCACCGCAAGCGATCTGCGCCAAGACGGAGTTCTCGTTGTCCCGCAGCGCCGCCACGATCGCGCGCAGTCGCGGCGTGCGGGAGGTCGTGGGCGGACCGCCCGCGTCGTCGGCGAGCTCGCGCACCGTCGCGGCCAGCGGTTCGTTGAGCCGGAAGTTCCACAGCAAGGCGTGCAGGATGAACGGCAGCCAGTGGTCGTCGATCGCGAAACCGTCGATGACGATCGGCTTGCGGTTGACGACGCGGACCAACTCCTCGACCTTCGCTCGCACCTGCTGCGGCGTCGCACCGAGCCGGAATTCGTCGTCCCGGGCGGCGGCCCACACCGCCCAATCGTCCAAGGCGATCTCGTCGGCTGGTCCCCAATCCTGGACCAAGCCCGTCCAGTACCGGTCCGGATCGATCGCGCTGTCGAGCACGACTCGATCACTGCGCTCCGGGAACATCTGCGTGAACACCGCCCCGAGGTACGTGCCGTAGGACAGGCCGTAGAAATTGACCTTCTGCTCACCCAGGGCGGCTCGGACGATGTCCATGTCCCGCGCGGTGTTGCGGGTGGTGAACTGCCGCACCAGCTCCGGATCGCGAACGACGCAGGTGGCGGCCATGCCCGCGGACTGAACGGTGTCGTGCACGAACCCCAGCGGATCCAGGCCCGCCGACCGGATCATCTCGCCGACCGGCCACCCACACCGCGGGCTGCTGCTGGACTCGCCGACCCCGCGCGGGTCCATGCCGATCAGGTCGTAACTCGCCAGCACGTCCGGCGACAGCACGTCACCGAGCAGATCCACGCTGTCCAGGCCCGGGCCGCCGGGACCGCCCGGATTCGACAGCAGGACGCCCCGCCGCCGCGCCGGATCGGTCGCCTTCACCCGGGATATCGCCACGGTGATGGTGCGATCGCCGGGCCGCCCGTAGTCGAGTGGCACCAGGACGTTCGCGCACTCGCCCCCGGCCTTGTCCAGATTCTCGGCACCGCACGGCTTCCACTCGAGCGTCTGGTGATAGAACCGGTCCACGCCGTTGGGCTGCGCGTCGACCGCCGGATCGGCCCGGCCGTACGTGGGCGCGGCGAGCAGTGCGGACGCCGCCACTATCGACATCGAACGCCAGAACAGATTCGCGGACAACGAGGTTCGCCTCTCGACCGGAGCGAGCATGGGATTGATGCGGAAGAACCGTATCGGATCGAGGCTCTCGGCGGTGGCAGCGTGTTCCCGCGCGCGGCGTGATCCGATCGAGGCCGTTCAACCGGCGAAGCCCGGCTCGAACGAGTCGAGCCGGGCTTCGCCGATCGGTCGCGATCAGAATTCGCCCATGACGCCGATCACGGTGCGGCCCCGGTGGCTGCCGTCGCGGATGGCGCGCAACACCCGCTCCACATCGGTGATCGGAGCGTAGTTCTCCAGGGCCGAAAGATGCTGTGGCCGCAGCTCTTTGCCGAGCTGGGACCACACTTCCCGGCGACGCTCGATCGGGAGGTTGACCGAATCGATGCCCTCCAGCGCGACACCGCGCAGGATGAACGGCATCACCGTGGTGGGCAGTTCGGACCCGCCGGTCAGCCCGCTCGCCGCGACCACGCCGCCGTAGCCGATGGCGCTCAGTATGTAGGCGAGCGAGGCGCCGCCGACGCTGTCCACGGCCGCGGCCCACCTGGCCTTGGTCAACGGCCGCGGTTTGGCATCCGGCTCCGGCAATCGGCCGATCACCTCGTTGGCGCCGATCTCGCTGAGCAGCCCGCCCGCGTCGGTCTTGCCGGTGGATGCGATGACTTCGAAACCGAGTCCGGAGAGGATGTCGATGCTCACGCTGCCGACCCCGCCGGTCGCGCCGGTGACCAGCACCGGGCCCGCGTCCGGGGTGAGGCCGCGATCGAGCAGCGCCTGCACGCTCAGCGCCGCGGTGAAACCCGCGGTGCCGACCGCGGCCGCGTCGCGCAGGCTCAGGTCCTCCAGCTTGACCACCCATTCGGCGGGGACCCTCGCGTACTCGGCGAAGCCGCCGTTGTGCGAGACGCCGATGTCGTAACCGTGCGCGATCACCGGGTCGCCGGAGGCGAAATCGTCGTCGGCGGACTCGACCACCTCGCCCACCAGATCGATTCCGGGCACGATCGGGTAGTTGCGCACCACCCCGCCGCCCTCGGTGATCGCCAGACCGTCCTTGTAGTTCGCGCTCGAGTAGTGCACTTTGATCGTCACGTCGCCCGGCCCGAGGAAATCCTCGCCGACCTGCTGCCGGGTCAGGACGATCCCGCTATCCGATTCGTGTGCCACCATCGCCCAGAACTCCATGCGGACGAGCATACGAGTGTCCGGACGGCTCCGGGAGCTACTGCGGCAGGAGTTCCAGCCGGACGCCGAGCAGGCGGACCGGGCGGTCGAGGTCGAACCGATCGATGATGCGCAGTGCCGTCTCGGCGATCCGCGCCACGTCGATGGTCGGTTCGGGCAGTTTCTCCTGTTTGCTGCGTGTGTAGAAGGTGTTGGTCCGCACGGTGACAGCGACGCGGGTGGCGATCCGGCCCGCCGCGGCCATCTCCTCCGCGACCTCGGTGGCCAGCCGCGCGACCTGAGCGCGGATCTCACCGGGATCGGTCAGATCGTGCGGGAATGTCTCCGACTTACTGCGGCCTACGGGGATTCGCGGTTCCGTGGTGACATCCGTATCGCCTTTGCCGTGGCCGAGCACCCAGAAGTACGGCCCGGTGTTCGGCCCGAACTCCGCCGCGAGACGCTGCCGGTCGGCCGCCATCAGGTCGCCGACGGTTCGGATGCCGAGCTCGGCCAGCCGTGCGGCGATCCGATTGCCGATACCCCACAGCGCGTTCGTCGGTCGATGGGCCATCACTTCGGTCCAGTTCGCGGCGGTGAGCCGGAAGACGCCCGCGGCGGCGCCCGGGCCTGCGACGGGCTCGGCCGACGACTTGCCCGCCGACTTGGCGAACCCGGTCGCGAGTTTGGCGGTGAGCTTGTTGTCGCCGATGCCGATCGAGCAGGTCAGGTCCAATCCGGCGATGGCGTCGCGCACCTGCTGTGCGAGGGCCTCCGGGTCGTCGGTGTCGGCGGCGAGGAACGCCTCGTCCCAGCCCCACACCTCGACCCGGCCGGGAAACGTCCGCAGCAACGCCATGACCTCGTCGGAGGCATCCTCGTAGGCGGCCATGTCCAGGGGCAGGAAGACGCCCTCGGGGCACTTGCGCTGCGCGCTGCGCAGCGGCATCCCGGCCCGCACGCCGAACGCGCGCGCCGGATAGGACGCGCAGGTCACCACCTTGCGCGGTTCGGTGGGATCGCCGTGGCCGCCCACGATGACCGGCAGTCCCCGCAGTTCCGGATGCCGGCGGAATTCCACCGCCGCCTGGAACTGGTCGAGATCGACGTGCAACAGCCATCTGGCCACCTCTCGTTCTTACCGCAGACCTGCGACACCCGGCGTTGCGGCGCGCGCAGGACAGAACTAAATTCTGGATATGAAGATTCGAGATCGGTTGCTGTTGGCGGCCGAGCGTCAGTTCGCCGAGCACGGGGCCCTCGACGCGACGCTGGCCCAGATCCGGGATGCGGCGGGCGCCAGCGTCGGCGCGCTCTACCACCACTTCCCGGACAAGGCCGACCTGTACCGGCAGGTATGGGCCAACGCGCTGGCGGACTACCAAGCGCACTTCTGGGCGGTGGTCGGCGACAGCACCGACGCGCGCGAAGGCGTCACCGCCGGCGTGCGTGAGCATCTGCGGTGGGTGAGCGAAAACCAGTACCGCGCAACGGTGCTCACGTCCGCACGGCCGCCGGGGGTGCGCGAGAGCGAGAGCAACCGCCGCTTCCTGTCGGACGTGACGCGGTGGTGGCGCACACACGCGGGATACGGGGCGGTGCGCGATCTTCCGATCGATCTGGTCTACGCGCTGTGGTTGGGTCCGGCGCAGGAATACACGCGGCAGTGGCTGGGCGGGGAAATGCGCATCGGCCCGGCCGAAGTCGCGGGCGAACTGGCCGATGCCGCCTGGCTAGCCCTCTCCGCCGATCGCACCCGGGCCGTGGGGGAGGTCTCCCGATGACGACCACGATGACCCTCGACCTCGACAGCGCCAAGAGAATCCTGGCCGCGCAGCCGTTCGCCGCCCTGGTGGGCACCGAGATCACCGCGTTCGGCGACGGCGCGGCCACCCTGGTCATCCCGTTGCGCCCGGAACTGACCCAGCAGTTCGGCTACGTGCACGGCGGTGTGCTCGCCTACGCCGCCGACAACGCCCTCACCTTCGCCGCCGGAACAGTTCTCGGCGCGAACGTGCTCACCGGCGGTGTGACGATCACCTACCTCCGCCCCGCCGCGGGCGATCGCTTGCGCGTCGAGGCAGCCGTCACCGGGTCGACGCGCCGCCAGGCGGTCGCGCACTGCGAGATCTACGCGGAGAGCCCGGACCGCGCACCTGTCCTCTGCGCGGTGGCCCAGGGCACCACCCGGCTCGCGGAAGCGGACCTGACCGGTGCGAATACCGGCGCATGACGCCACCCGGCCAACGGTGCTACGACGTACGGGAAGCGCCGCACGATCCGCAGCGGGGTACCGGTCTGATCGACGGCGTCGGCCGGGCTTGCACCTGTCGCGGCGGCTGCGCAGGACGGCGACCGCCGAAACTCGCCGCGACGTGCTGCGGCTGTTCGGCGGGATGAGCCGCACGATGGTCCGCTGCCGCGATGCCGAATGCACAGGGTTGCGAGCGCGAACCGCCTGCTCGGCAGACCACGGCCGGGCAGCGCGCGTCCGCCCGCGGGCATGCGACGGCCGGGCACGGGAACTCCGTGCCCGGCCGTGGCAGCCCAGGTCAGGCGGTCGCCGCGAAGGCCGGGCCCAACGCGGGTTCGGCGACCGGCTCGATGGCGTAGGCGAGGATGTCGGCCACGTCGGCGACGGGGCGGACATCCAGCGCGGCCAGCACCTCCGCCGGGACGTCGTCCAGATCCGGCTCGTTGCGCGCCGGGATGAACACCGTCTTCAGTCCGGCCCGCTGGGCGGCGAGCAGCTTCTGCTTCACCCCGCCGATCGGCAGCACCCGGCCGTTCAGCGTGACCTCACCGGTCATGCCGACATCCGACCGCACCTGGCGTCCCAGCGCGAGCGACACCAAGGCGGTGACCATCGTGACACCCGCGGACGGCCCGTCCTTCGGCACCGCGCCGGCCGGGAAGTGGATGTGGATGTTGCGGTCCAGCACCGACGGTTCGATGCCGATCTCCTCCAGGTGTGAGCGCACGTAGGTCAGCGCGATCTGCGCGGACTCCTTCATGACGTCGCCGAGCTGACCGGTCAGGGTCAGCGACCGTTCGCCCTCGGCTGCGTTCGCCTCGATGTAGAGGACGTCGCCGCCCGCGCCGGTCACCGCGAGGCCGGTGGCCACACCCGGGACAGCCGTACGTTCCACCGAATCGGGGGTGAAGCGCGGGCGACCCAGGTAGTCCTTCAAATCGTCCAGACCGATCGTCAGGGTGCCGGTGTCGACCTCGTAGCCCAGCTCGGGGTCGTAACCCGATGCCGCGGACCCGCTTTCGCGCTCGGACAGCCGGGTGGCCGCCTTGCGGAGCGCCTTGGCGATCAGCCGCTCCATCTGCCGGACGCCGGCCTCCCTGGTGTAGTTCGCGGCGATCTCGCGCAGCGCTTCCTCGCTGATCGTCACCTCGTCGGCGGTCAGCGCGTTGCGCTCCAACTGCCGCGGCACCAGGAAGTCGCGCGCGATGGCCACCTTGTCGTCCTCGGTGTAGCCGTCGACGGTGATCAGCTCCATCCGGTCCAGCAGCGGGCCGGGGATGGTCTCCATGACGTTCGCCGTCGCGATGAACAGCACGTCGGACAGATCTAGGTCCAGATCCAGGTAGTGGTCGCGGAACGTGTGATTCTGCGCCGGGTCCAGCACCTCGAGCAGGGCGGCCGCCGGGTCGCCGCGGAAGTCCGAGCCGACCTTGTCGATCTCGTCCAGCAGGACGACCGGGTTCATCGAACCGGCTTCCTTCATGGCCCGGACGATACGGCCGGGCAGCGCGCCGACGTAGGTACGGCGGTGCCCGCGGATCTCGGCCTCGTCGCGCACGCCGCCCAGGGCGACGCGGACGAACTTGCGGCCCAGCGCGCGCGCCACGGACTCACCCAGCGAGGTCTTGCCGACGCCGGGCGGACCGACCAGCACCAGTACCGCGCCGGACCCGCGTCCGCCGACGACCTCCAGGCCGCGAGCGGCCCGGCGAGCGCGGACGGCCAGGTACTCGACCATGCGGTCCTTGACCTCTTCCAAGCCGTGGTGGTCGGCGTCCAGCACCGCGCGGGCGGCCGAGACGTCGGCGCTGTCGGTGGTCTTCACCGTCCACGGCAGCTCGAGCACGGTGTCCAGCCAGGTCCGGATCCATCCCGATTCCGGGCTTTGATCGCTGGCTCGTTCCAGCCTGCCGACTTCGCGCAACGCGGCCTCGCGAACCGTGTCGGGCAGGTCCGCCTGTTCGACGCGGGTGCGGTAGTCGTCGGCGCCGTCCGGCTCGTCCTCGCCGAGCTCCTTGCGGATGGCGTTGAGCTGCTGGCGGAGCAGGAATTCGCGCTGGCTCTTCTCCATGCCCTCGCGCACGTCTTCGCTGATCTTCTCGCTGATCTCGGCCTCGGCGATGTGCGCTTTGGTCCACTCGATCAGCGTGGTCAGCCGCTCGGCCACCTCGGGGGTCTCGAGCAGTTCCCGCTTCTGGTCCGAAGTCAGGTACGGGGCGTAGCCCGCGGTGTCGGCGATGGCCGAGGGATCGGTCAGCTGGTTGACCGCGTCGATGATCTGCCAGGCTTCGCGGCGTTGCAGCACCGAGACGACCAGCTTCTTGTATTCGGCGGCCAGTTCCTTGGTGCGGCCGTCGGGAGTGGGACTCTCGACCGGTTCGGCCTCGACCCACAGCGCGGCGCCCGGCCCGGTGACCCCGTGCCCGATCTTGGCGCGCCGTTCGGCCTTGAGGACGGCCGCGGGGGCTCCGCCGCGCATCCGGCCGACCTGTTCGATGGTGGCGACCACACCGTAGGTGGCGTAGCCCTCGGTCAGCCGCGGCGCGAGCAGCACGGCGTCGGTCTTGGCGGCGCGCGCGGCATCGATCGCGGCCTGCGCGGATTCGTCCAGTTCGATGGGCACGACCATGCCCGGCAGCACGATCGGATCGGTCAGGAACAGCACCGGCAGGTTCTGTGGTGTAGTCACGTCTTCGACCCTTCCAAAAGTTGAGCGATGCCTACTCAACCCCGGGGCGTCCGGCTTTGTTCCGCCCCGACCGGTCCGTTCGCTCACGGCGAAGACCCGCCGAGCGTTGACACCCCGTCCAAGGCAATGAGAACGTGAGGACATTGATATCTCATACCGGCGGTACCGCCGGATCGGCTTGAGGAGTCCCATCGATGTCGTCGCTCGCCGCTGGCGTGTTCATCGACTGGGAAGGTTTGACCGGGCAGCCGAAGTTCGTGGTCGACCTGATCACATTCCCGATCTTCAGCGCGCTGGCGGGCTGGCTGACCAACTGGACCGGCGTGCTGATGTTGTTCTGGCCGATCATCTTTCGTGGCGTCCGGATTCCCGGCCTGCACGTGCTCTATCCCTATTTCCCGCGCCGCGTCCAAGTGCTGCCGACCTTCTCCGGCGACGGTCGCCGCCTCGGCTTCCAGGGCTTCATCCCGGCGCGTGCGGAGAAGATGGCCAGCATCTGCGTGGACAAGGCCCTGATGCGGATCGGCAGTCCCAAGGACTTCATTCACGAACTCGATCTCGACGGCATCGCCGACTACATCGCGGTCCTCGCGCGCGAGCAAGTGCGCCCCCTGGTGGACGAGTTGATGTACCGGGAGAACCCCGACCTGTGGCGCACGGTGCCGCGCGCCGCCAAGCAGCTGATCTACCAGCGGGTGGATCGCGAACTGCCCGCTCTGTCACGTCGCGCGTTCGCCTCGCTCGGCGACAACGTCGACCAGCTGATCGGCATCAAGGGCTTCGTGATCCGCTACCTGCAGGACAACCCGGCCATCCTCAAGGACCTGACCACCACCATCGCGGCGCCCGAGCTGCGCTTCATGGTGCGCATCGGCCTGCTCGGCGCGCCCTTCGGCGTGCTACTGGCCCTGTATCTGCACGTGCACCAGCACATTCCGGTGCTGGGCTGGATTCCGGGCTGGGTGAACGTCCTGCTCGCCTCGGCCGCGATCGGCGTGATCGTGAACGTCATCGCGGTGAAGATGGTGTTCGAGCCGGGCGATCCGCAACCGAGGTACAAGTACCTGTGGAAGCAGGCGCTGCTGGCGAAACGGCAGCCACAGGCGGCCACCGATCTGGCGCACATCCTGGCCTACCAGGTGCTCACGCTGCCGAACTTGTCCAAGGAGCTGCTGGAGGGCCCGAACGGGGACAAGACCAGGCAGTTGCTGGAGCGCTTGATCGCCGACGAGATCCATCGCCAGCTCGGGCCGACGACCTCACTGGTGCGAGCGGCGCTGGGGCGCCGCCAATTCGACAACCTCACGGTGGGCGCGGCGGGGGCCGCGGTCGGGCTGGCCCCGACCCTGGTCGAGGACGAGGAGTTCACCCTGGCGCAGGCCAAGACCATCGACGACTTCGCGGCGCGCAAGTTGCGGCGGCTCACGCCGGGGGAGTTCATGGAGATGTTCTACGCGTCCGTCGAACAGGACGCCTGGCTGCTGTATCTGCACGGCGCGGTCCTCGGCCTAGTCGTGGGAGCCGCCCACCTGATGGTCTTCGGCTGGTAGCAGGCCCGTAGCGCAAGATAAAACAAGCATGCTTGCCTTTTTTTGACCTCGCTGCGATGCTGGACCACGGCGGCACACGAAGCGGTGTGCCCGGACCGGCAGGGGAACTGATGGCTGACCTAGAGGCGTTGCTCGGCGACTTCGCCGACGAATGCGCGGACCTGGAACGACTCGTCGCCCCGTTGGCACCCGCGGAGTGGGCGCGCGCCACCCCCGCGCCCGGCTGGTCCATCGCCCATCAGATCGGCCATCTGGCTTGGACCGACGAAATCGCGACGATCGCCACCGCGGACGCCGCCCGATTCCAGCAGTTGCTGGCGGAAGCCGGGCCGCGGGCGCTCACGTTCGTCGACGAGGCCGCCGAGAAAGCCGCCACCGAACCGCCGGCCGAGCTGCTCGATCGCTGGCGGCGTGGCCGCGCGGGACTCGTCGCCGCGCTGCGCGCGACGCCTCCGGGCGTGAAGTTGCCGTGGTTCGGTCCGCCGATGAGCGCAGCGTCGATGATCACCGCCCGCATCATGGAGACCTGGGCACACGGGCAGGACGTGGCCGATGCCCTGGGCGTGCACCGCACTGCCACGGCGCGGCTGCGCACCGTGGCCCATATCGGCGTGCGCACCAGGAATTTCGCCTACACCGTGCACGGAAAGACCCCGCCCGCGGCGGAATTCCGGGTGGAACTGACCGCACCGGATCGCACGATCTGGGCGTGGGGCCCCGAAGACGCCGAGCAGCGGGTGACCGGATCGGCACTCGATTTCTGCCTGCTGGTGACCCAGCGCCGCCATCCGGACGACCTGGCGATCCACGCGGACGGCGACGACGCCGCGGAATGGCTCACTATCGCACAGGCTTTCGCGGGCCCGACAGGTGAAGGAAGGACAGCGGGCCAGTTCACCTGACCCGCCCCACACCCGACCCGATCGGTGACGATTCGGGAGCGGGCGAGCGCCACACTTGGGTGCGCCGTGTTCATGTCGACGGCCGGACGCCGTTGGCCGGGTGTCTCGAGATGGCAGTCGAGAATGGCGCTCGCCAGCTACCCGAATATTTACCCGTCCGTGTGACCACGGAAACATTGCCGCCATGTAGGCCGTAGCGTGCATCTCTCCTCGCGCTGACCTGCCGGGATGGACAGACGGCTGTGATCCTGCTCGCATCGATGCCGTATCCCGCGCCGCCCCACAGGTAATCTGGACGGGCGTACAGCTTTCCGCGGTGCCGATCGCCTGTGGGAGCAGCGTCGCAGGGAAAGGAACGCATCGTGACAGCACACCGACCTGTCCAGGTCGCGCGGCATGCCGCCATCGTGCTCGCCGGTGCGGCCAGTGTGAGCCTGACCGCCGCAGCGGGCGCCTATATCGTCCAGCAGATCGCCGACATCCAGCGCCCGGATACTCGGATCGCCGCGCCGGTCGTCCCGACCGCCCCGCATGCACCGGACCATGGCCGCGCATACGTCGCCTATCCGGCACTGACAAGCAGCAGTGTCGTTCTGCCCGTTGACATTTCCACCGCCCCCGCTACCGAGCCGGAGATCGCCGAACCGCTCGTCGATTCGCCCGCCGCGCCGCCCCCGCCCGCACCACTCGCCGGCAGCGTCCGCGTCGGCGAGGCCTATGTCGGCGCGCGAGTCACGCGTACCGAGGCCGATACCGTCTCGGTCACCGTGGACACGAACGCCTTGACGATGCTGACCGGTTTCCTCCGCGCGGATCCCGCGCGAGAGAAGCCGGGCACGTCCGCCGTGACCACGATGCGCACCGACTTGAATACCCGGAACGGTGAAGTGCGGCTCGCGCTTTCGGACCCGGGATCGGGCGAGCGTGACCTGCACCTCGATCGCCACGCCAGGCCCGCGTCCACCGGGCAGGCGACCACCGAACACCCACCCGCGACATCGCCGGACAAGACGAGTTCCGCCACGGTGTGACCGACCGCCTACTCTGCTCGGCATGAGCGCCTACGACTTCTGCGTCATCGGCGGCGGCATCGTCGGTGTGGCCACCGCGCACCGGATCCTGGCGCGCAATCCCGGGGCGAGCCTCGTGCTACTGGAGAAAGCCCAGCGTCTGGCCGCCCATCAGACCGGGCACAACAGCGGAGTCATCCACTCCGGCATCTACTATCCGCCGGACAGCCTGAAGGCCACGCTGTGCCGCCGTGGCGCCCGCTGGACCAAGGATTTCGCCGCGGCACACGACATTCCGTACCGGGTCTGCGGAAAATTGCTGGTCGCCACCGACGACGCCGAGTACAAGCGAATGCTCGCGCTGCACGAACGTTCGATCACCAACGGCGTGGCCGTCGAACTGATCGACACGGCGGAACTCACGCGGCGCGAACCGCGCGTCACCGGCGTCGGCGCCCTTTTCGTCCCGGACACCGGCATCATCGACTTCACCCGGGTGGCCGAAGCGCTCGCCGAGGAAGTCCGCGGCGCGGGTGGTGAATTCGTGCTGGGCGCCGAGGTGACCGCGCTCACCGAGAGCACGGACGCGGTGACCGCCGCGGGGCCGACCGGCTCGTGGACGGCGCGCCGCATGGTGGTCTGCGCGGGGCTGCAAGCCGACCGGCTGGCCCGGGCGGCCGGACTGCGCACCGACTTTCGCATCGTTCCCTTCCGCGGCGAGTACTACCAACTGCCGCAGGAGCGCAACGGGCTGGTGCGCACGCTGATCTATCCGATCCCCGATCCGGAATTGCCTTTTCTCGGAGTGCATTTGAGTCCCATGATCGACGGTTCGCTGACCGTGGGGCCGAACGCGGTGCTCGGATTGGCCAGGGAGGGGTATCGCAAAGGCAGCGTCGACCTGACCGACGCGCGAGAAGTGCTCGGATTCCCCGGATTTCACCGTGTCGCCAAGGCGAACGTGCGCACCGGCCTGCGCGAGCTGCGCAACTCGCTGTTCAAGCGCGGATACCTGGCGCAGTGCCGCCGCTACTGTCCGGAGCTGACGCTCGCCGATCTGCTGCCCCGGGAGGCGGGCATTCGCGCGCAGGCGGTCTTGCGGGACGGAACGTTGGTGCACGACTTCATGATCGAGCGCACGGAACGCTCGGTTCATCTGCTCAACGCGCCGTCACCCGCGGCGACCTCGGCCATGCCGATCGCGGAGCACATCGTCGACCAGCTCTGAACGCCTTTCCTTCCCAAGCAACCAGTCGGTCGCACTCTTGCGAATTGGGTCGACCAAATCGTCCAGAGCCCTCGAATAAAGAGGAGAGCTGTAGTACTTTTAACGCCAGTCGTGGAACAGGGAGGGCCTATGGGCCACATCAAGTACGCGAGTGACGTCGGAGCGCCCGTCGAGGTCGCTTTCCATTACACGGACAACCATCTGTTCGTACCGGACTGGATGTTCGGCATCGCGGACTTCGTCCCGACCGGCGAACAGGACCGCGGACTCGGCGCGGTCTTCGCCACCACCACCCGCCTCGCGCTCTGGCAACCGACATCGACCTGCGAGATCACCGAATACCGCCACAACGCGGTGATCGGGTACACGCTGCGCGGGCGCGTCTCCGGCACGCTGCGGCTGCGCTTCGATCCGCTCGGTTACGGACGCTCGGTGCTGACCTCCGAGGCGGAATACCGTCCACCCCGCGGACCGGTCGGGCGCGTGAGCGCGGGTCTGGTGGACGCCGCGGTCAAATCGGCGCTGCGGCGGACGGAGTCGCGGTTACGGAGGGAGATAGAGGAATTCCACGGTACCGATCTTGTCGGTCGGATTGCGTAGGGTGCCAGCCATGATCATCGTGAGCACCGACGGATCCTGCCTCCGCAATCCCGGCGGCGCCATCGGCTGGGCTTGGGTCAATCATCAGGGCTCCTCGGCCAGTGGGGGAGCCGCATCCGGAACCAACCAGGTCGCGGAGTTGCGCGCGGTGCTGGAGGCGATCGTCGCCCACCCCGGGTCCGAACCACTGCTCATCGAGAGCGATTCGCTCTACGCGATCAAATGCGCCTCGGAATGGGTGTCGGGGTGGCGGCTCAACGGCTGGCGCACGTCCACCGGCGGCGCGGTGAAGAACGTCGAACTCGTCCGGCAGATCGATCGCGCCATCCAGAGCAGGCCGGGCCCGGTCCGTTTCCGTTGGGTCCGCGGACATGTCGGCAACTACTTCAACGAGCAGGCCGACGCACTGGCTGGAGAAGCGGCTCGGCAGGCCGCGGTCACCGCGGCTGTCGCCGAGGCGAACACCGTGGAGATGCTCGCGGTGACTGTGGAGGAAACGCCGACGGCGCCGGAAGCGCCGAAGAGCAAGGCCGCGGGGAAGGCGGCCGCGCCGTCGGCGCCACAGACTTTGACGCTGTTCTGATTCGCCGGGCGAATCGCCGCAGGGCCGCCCGAATGACCTCCGGCGGTGGTGGCTCGGCCCACCGCCGGAGGCGCTCGGCTAGTTGCCCGGCTGCGGTGCGGGCTGACCAGACGGTGCCTGCTGCGGAGCCGGAGTGCCGCCCGGCGCGGGAGCGCCAGGCAGGCCGGTGCCCGCGCCCTTCAGCATCGGCGAATCGAGCTTCTCGACCAGCCACTTGTCGCCGGACTTCTGCAGCTGGGCGATCACCACCACGAACTGTCGCTCGGGGTTGGTCTGGGTGAAGTTGGTCCGATACTGCGTGAGGGTCACCAACACCTTGGCCGAGGTCTTGTCACCGGCCTGGTATCCGCACTGCACGTCATCGACCCAGGACTTGACCTGCGCCTGCACCATGGCGTCTTTCAGCGCCTTGGTCGCGTCATCGAACTCCTTGAGGAACTCGCCCGTCGAGCCGGCCTTCACCGTGGTGAAGTAGTCGTCGAGGTTCTTCGAGTAGTCGTAGACCGAGACGTCCTTGCCGAATGCGCACGCGGCGTCGGTCGAGTCGCGAATCGCGTCGAGCTTGTCGCCGCGATCGGACCCTTGCAAGAAGAACACCACCACCGCGGTGATCGCCGCGACCGCGAGCACACCGGCCGCGAACGCGGCCACCAGCGGAAGCGAGGTGGATTTCCCGGACGGTGCGGGGCCCGCCGCCTTGGGCGCGACCTTCTTCTCGGCCGGCTTCGCGCCGGTCTCGGCCTTGTCTGCCTTCTCCGCCTTGGACAGCTCGGGCTTCGCCGCGCCGGCGGCGTCCCCCGACTGCGCGGTCACCGCGTCGGTGTCCTTGTCGGAGGCGGCGGCCGTGGTCTCGGCGTCCTTGTCGGTCTCGGCGTCGTCGGTAGACATCGATAAAACCTGCACTTTCCCGGCACGCATCGGTGCGCACCGATTGGCTTCAGCGGCCCGCGGCAGCGAACCTTACGCGTTCCACCGGCGAGTATGCCCGCCCGACGGGATGACCGCCGGGCCGGGTACGACTCACCGCACCGGAGGCAGGGTCCGTTCGTTCGGATCCACGCCCGGCGGCATGTGCGCGCCGTTGTTGGGCACGTCGGGCCGCGGCGCGTTGGCGGCGCCGCGGATCTGCTGACCCGGCGGCGGGTTCTCACAGTAGTTCCACTTCGGGATCGTGCCGTCCTGCACGACCTCGTTGCGCATCTTCGGAGTGTTGTAGGTGCAGAACGGCCGCGGCCAGATGTCGATCATCGCGTGGAACTCGCCGTCGTGCGCCGGGACGCCGAGCGCCTCGCCGCCGAGCGCGAGCGAGGGGAACAGGGCGCGCAGCGCGGGCAGCCGCAGCTGCGCCGCCTTCGTGATCGCCTGGAAGTTGGTCGCCAGGCTGGTGATCGGATCGGCCGTGCGGTCCACCACCGCGCCGAGACTGGTGAGCTGCCCGGGGGCCTGCTCGAGCACGCGCTGCAGTTCCGCGTTCGCGTTGTTGAACTGCTCGAACAGCACTCCGGAGTTGCGGGTCAGCGTGGCCAGATCCGGCTGCGCGTTGGAAGTCGTACTGGCGATGGTCCGCAGATTGGTGATCAGATTCGTGGTCTGCGGCAGCAGCGAATCCAGTCCCGCCGTCGCCAAGCTGATGCCGTTGACCAGGCCGCGCAACTGATCCGGGCCACCGCTGAGCGCGATGTCCAGCTCGTTCAGGATGACCTGGAAATGATCCGGATTGATCTGCGCGATCAGGGCGCTGGAGTTGTCCAGGACCGACCACACCGGCGTGGGCGTGTGGATCTTGTCCGGATCGAACTTGATCACCGCGCCGTTGGCCAGATACGGCCCCTGCTCGGCGTTCGGCCGGAAGTCGATGTACTGCTCACCCGCGCCGGACAGCGCCTGCACCGCGATCTGGGTGTCCACCGGGATCTTGTACTTCGACTCGATCTGCGCGGTGGCGGCGATGGCCTGCCCGCGATCGGTCAGCTCGATCGAGGTCACCTTGCCGATGCGCCAGCCGCGCAGCGTCACGTCGTTGCCGGGCTGCAGACCGCCGGAACGGTCCAGATTCACCGTGACGGTGTAGTCGGACCGCAGCGGGTTCACCCGCATCACGTTGATCATCAGGTACGCCGCGCCGATCAGCAGCACGAGCACCAGACCCACGTTCGAGAGGAAGATCTTGCTTCCGAAGAGTTTGCGCGCGGAGGTCATCGCTGTCCGCCCCCCACTCGACTCTGGACCAGTTGCAGCACCTGGATCAGGCTGCCCGCGAAGTCCTGCAGGTCGTTGAGATCCTGGAGCTTGCCGTGTTGCGGATCGGTGAGCGCGCTGATGTCCAGGTTGGTCGCGGTCGCGTACACCGCGAAGCTGCTGCCGCGGAAGGTCGCGTCGACCTTCGGCCGGATCACCCGCAGCCGATCCAGCAGGACGCCGAAACCGTCACCGGTCTTGGCGATCGCGTCCATCAGCTGGCGGGTGTTCTCCAGCAGCCCGTTCAGGCTCTCGGTCGAGGTGTTCGCGTAATCGCCCAGCGCGGCGCTGGAAATGGACAACTTGCTGAGCAGTTCGCCGAGGGCCCGGTTGTTCTCGGCGATGGCGCCGATCATCTGCGGCAGCGTGTCGGCCACCTCGCCGAGCTCCGACCGCCGCCCCTCGATGGTGTTGGCCAGCGTGCTGAATTCACCGAGCACACTGTCGACGCGAGCGGAGTTGGCGTTCAGACTGCCGACTACGCCGGTCATCTCGGTGATCAGGTGGGCCAGTTGCTCGCCGCGGCCGCCGACGATGGAGTCCAGTTCGGCGCCCAGCTTGGAGAGGCTGGCGATGCCGCCGCCGTTGAACAGCATGGAGACCGAGATGAGTAGCTGCTCGACGGTCGCGCCCGCGGAGGTGCTGTCGATGGTGAGCGTGTCGCCGTCGTGCAACATCTGCGCGCCGGGGTCGGTCTTCGGCTTGGACACCGCGACGAAGACGTCACCCAGCGGAGTGGCCTGGCGCAATTCCGCCGTGCTGCCCTTCGGCAACTCGATGTCCTTGCGGATGGTCAGGTCCACGATGGCCTGGAAGTTCTTGGTCTTGATGTCGGTGACCACGCCGACATCCGAGCCGCCGATCTTCACCTTCGCCTGATCGGGCAGATTCAGCGCGTTCTCGAAGACCGCGTGGATCGTGTAGGTCTCCCCGCCCTGGCCCGGTTTCGGCAGCGGCAGCTTCTCCACGGTGAGCCCGCAGCCGGAGGTAACCGCCACGCCGGCCACCGCGGCGAAGGCGACCAGCGTCCTGCGTGCCTTGATCGTCATTCGGTACGTCATTTCGTCAGTCCGAGCAGTGCGGCGGTGAGCCCGTAGTCGGGTCCGAAGTCCTGCATGTTTCCGGTGCGGCAGCCGTCGGCCTTCATCTGGATGCGCTCGCAGAACAGGCTGACGATCTCACCCGACAGCGCGGTGCCGATCACCGCGTGCAGCCGGACGTACCCGTGCTCGCGGTTGATGATGTTGTCGACGTTCTGCATGACCATCGGCGCCAGGTCCGCGACCTCGGTGAGGCCGTAGGCGTTGTCGCGCAGCTGCTGGGTCACGTTGGTCAGGCCGCTCATCGTGCCCTGCAACTGATCCTGGTACTGCGTCAGCGTGGTGCTCGTGTTCCGCAGGAAGGCCAGCAGCTGATCCAGCGTGGCCTGCAGACCCGGGGCCTGGTCGGCGAGCAGGCCGGTCATCTGGGTCACCCGGTTGCTGAAATCACGCACCGACTGGTCGTTCTCGGCCAGCATGGTGGTGAGGTCGTTCAGCTTGATGATGATGCTGGAGATCGCGTCCTTGTTGTCCACACCGACCTTCAGCGCGCTGGACAGCGCGTTGAGCGTGTCGCGGATCTTCTCGCCGTTGCCGTTGAGCATCGGGTAGAGCACCCGGCCCGACAGCGGGCCGATGCCCTCCTGGCCCGGCTCCGGCTTCAGCGCGGCGGCGAACTGATCGATGGTCTTGATCATCGTGTCCAGTTCGACCGGCGTCTTGGTCCGCGCCTTGGGCAGATGATCGCCGTCGGACAAGGTCGCGCCGCCGGTGTAGACCGGGGTGAGCTCGACATGCCGGTCGGTCACGATGGACGGCGAGACGATCGCGGCGATCGCGTCCTTCGGGATCTTCACGTCCTTGTCGATGGACATGTGCACCTCGACCAGGGTGCCCTTGGGCACGATCTTGTCGACCTTGCCGACATCGAGCCCGAGCACCGTGATCGGGTTGCCCTCGTAGATACCCGCGATGTTGTCGAAGTCGGCGGTGATTCGCAGGGTGTTGCCCAGCGCGTCGTTCACCGAACTCGGCAGCAGCGAGCAACTGCCGACCGTCAGTGCGGCGGCGCTGATCATCAGCGCCTTCGCGACGGTCCTCAGCGGAAAGCCCGTGCGGAATCTCATCCCTGGCACCCCTCGATGACTTGGGCGAAGCACAACCAGTTGTCCGGGAACAGCCACGGCAGGCCGACATCGCCGTACGGACCGCTGCCGCCCCAGGAGTTCGCCAGGTAGCGCAGGGTCGGCGGCATGATCGACAGCATCCGATCCAGGTTGTCCTTGTTCTTCTGCAGGCCTTCGGCCATGGTGTTCAGCTGCTGGATGGTCGGGCCGAGCTGATCGTTGTTCTCCGCGCCGATCGCCTCCAGCTGCTTGGTCAGCGTCGCGACGTTGTCCAGCAGCTGGCGCAGCAGCGCCTGGCGCTCCATCACCCGGTTGGCGATGGCCTCACCCTGGGTGATCACCAGCAGGATGCTGTTGCGGTTGTCGCCGAGGATCCGGGTGACCCGGTCCAAGTCCTTCAGCAGCGTGTCGACCTCGGCCTTGCGGCTGTCGATCACCTTGGCCAGCGCGCCGACGCTGTCCAGCGCCTGGGCGGTGAGCTGGGGCGAGCCGTTCATCTGCTCGTTGATCAAGTTCAGCGACTCGGCCAGCTTCTTGGTGTCGAGCGCTTCGAACTTCGGGGTGCCGACCTGCACCACGTCGGCCAGGTTGTACGGAACCGTGGTGTTGGACACCGGGATCCGCTTGCCCTTCAGGCCAGAGCCGTCACCCGGCTCGAGGTCGACGTACCTGGCGCCGAGCAGCGTGGCCATCTTGATCGAGGCGCGCGCGTCCGGGCCGAGCTTCACGTCGTTGCTGACGCTCAGCGTGAGCAGCACGTGGCTGCCCTCGAGCTCGGCGTCGACCACCCGCCCGGAGGACACCCCGGCGACGTTCACCTTGTCGCCGACCCTGATGCCCGCGGCCTGCACGAACTCGGCCTTGATCGACTGCTCGCCGACGCCGATGAGCTTGTAGACGCTGGACACCAGCAGCAGCACCACGATGAGTACGCCGCCGATGATGCCCAACCAGAAGTACCGGTTGCTCTCGAACCTGGACCTGAGTTTCGTCATCATGGGCGGCACACCGCCGAGTGCGAGGTGCCGCCGATCTGGGAGAACAGACCGCGCGGGAACAGGACGCCGTAGAGCGAGACGTCCAGCCCGCACAGGTAGGCGTTGGCGTAACCGCCTTCCGAGGTGTGCCTGCCGGCCGCGGACAGGACGTTCGGCAGGTCGATCGCCGCTTGGTCGAGCTTGGCGCCGTTGTCCAGCAGCAGCGTCAGCGCGGCGCTGGTGGAGTTCTGCGCGTTGCGCAGGCTCGGCTGGATCCGGTCCATCATGCCGACCAGCGACGTGGTCGCGCTCGCGATCTGTTCGGTCGAACCGAGCAGCGACTGCCCTTGTTCGTACAGCCCGCCGATCAAGGCCCGGGTCTGGGTCACCAGGGTCTCCAATTCATCACCTCGTTTCGCCAACCCCGACATCACGCCCGACAGGTTGGTGATCACATCGGACAGGATCGCGTCCCTGCGCTGGAAGTCGGTGGCCAGCTGGGCGGCCTGCACGATGAACGCGCTCAACGAGACGCCGTCACCCTGCAAGGCCTGGATGAAGGTCTCCGAGAGCCGGTTGACCTGTTCGGGCTGCAACACCTGGAACAGCGGCTGGAATCCGTTGAGCAGACCGGACACGTCGAACGACGGCTCGGTCCGGTCGATCGGGATGGAACCGTTGTTCTTCAGCGGCGCCGGGCTCGACGACTTGCCGGGAGCCAGCGCCACGTACCGCTGACCGATCAGGTTCTGGTAGCGGACCAGCGCTTTGGTGTCGTTGTAGATCGTCTGGTCGCGCTGCACGACGAAGGTCACCTTGGCGACCGACTTCTTCAGGTTCGCGTCGCGGCCCAGCTCGATCTTCTCGACCTTGCCCACTCGCACGCCCGCCATGCGGACGTCGTCGCCCTCGTGCAGGCCGAGCACATCGGAGAACGTCGCGGAGTAGGTGTAGGTGTCACCGCTGACGATGCGCGCCAGTGTGTTCCACACCACCACCGTGACCAGGATCGACACGATCGCGAAGATGCTGAATCCGATCAGCGGTTTGCGAATGCTCATCGGCGGGCACCGTTGTCGGACACCTGCATGGTTCCGCCCTTCAAAATCGAGCTCAGCAGCAGATATTCGGCTGTGGTCGGCTTGCGGCCGAGCAGCGGGGTGATCGCGGACTCACCCCGGTAGGAGATCGGCGCCGCCGACGGAGCGCCCTCGGGCGCGGCGGCCGGAGCCACGGGCGCCGTGGGCGCGGCCGGCGGGAGCAGACCCGGCGGCAGCATCGGGAACAGGCCCTCGAGCGGGGTGCCCGCGAACGGAGCGGGTGCACCGCCGGTGGGAGCGGCCGCGGTGGCGCGGTTCGGATCGGGGGTGGTGACGCCGGGGATCAGCGGCAGGCCCGGCATCGGCACCACCGGCGGAAGCCCGGCGGCCGAGGCGAGGGCGCGCGGCTTCAGCTGTTCCGGCAGCTCGCCGACATCGGCGACGGCGGGAGCGGTGTAGCAGCTCGGCCCGACCATGTCGCCGTAGCGCGGGCAGTCGGCCACGGTGTAGGGCCGGTACGGGGTGAGCGTGATGCCCGCGTCCCAGACCTGCTGCTTCTGCGGACCCCACTTGAACGTGGTGTCCATCCGGCGCATGGTCTCGCTGAGGTTCAGCAGGCTCCTGGTGATCGCGTCCGGGTCCGCGGCGAGAGCGCCGAACATGTCGTTGGTTCCCGCGGTGACCTCGATGCCCACGTTCGGGTTGCGGGCGAACAGGTCGTTGACCGTGTCGATGGTGCCCGAGGTACCGGTGATCAGCGAGACCAGCTGGCTGCGGCGGTCGGCGATGGTGCGCGCGGTCTGCACCGAGCTGCCGAGCACGTCGACCAGCTCGGGCGCGGACTGGTTGAGCGCGTTGAACGACGCGGAGAAGTCGCCCAGCAGCACCCCGAGATCGGGAATCGACTCGTCGACGGCCAGCAGCCAGCGGTCCAGCCGCTCGACGGTGGAGCCGGGCATGCGGCCGCTGCCGTCCAGCGCCTGCGACAAGGTGCCCAGCACCCGGCCGAACTGCACCGGATCGATCTTGTCGAGGATGTTGCGGACCGTGGTGAGCGTGTCCTGCAGCGCGATGGTGCCCTTGCTGCGGTCTTCCTCGATGACCGAACCCTCGTGCAGGTACTGGTCGGCGGGGCCGTTGAAGACCAGCTCGACGGAGGTGACGGCGAACAGGTTGCTCGGCACCACGCGTGCGGTCACGTTGGCCGGGATGTCGCCGGCGAACTCCGGCTTCATCTCGATGCGAACCTTCTGCAGCTCGCCCTTGGCCGCGACGTCGACCGTCTTCACCGCGCCGACGAGCACCCCGCGGAACTTGACGTCGGCCTGCTCGGGCAGACCGTCACCGGTGGTGGTCAAGTTGGCGGTGACGTTGACCTTCTCCTGGAAGTAGCCCTTGTAGCGCAGCATCAGGAAGCTGAGCACCAGCGCGAACACGACCAGGCCGCACACGCCCGCGATCAGCAGCTGTCGCATCGTGGGCCCGCGCCCACTGGGATCGATGATCATCTGGTGTCTACCCCGAGATCCGGATGCCGGGGTTGACACCCCAGATCGCCAATGTCATGAACAGGTTCGCGAAAACGACCGCGATGATGCACATCTTGATCGCGCGGCCCGCGGCCACGCCGACGCCCTCGGGGCCACCGGAGGCGAAGAAGCCGTAGTAGCACTGGATGAACGTGGTGATCGCGACGAACAGGATCGCCTTGATCAGCGAGTAGATGACGTCGGTCGGAATCAGGAACTGATAGAAGTAGTGCTGGTAGGTGCCGGTGGCGGTGCCGCCGATCAGCTGCACGGTCAGCGAGCAGGAGATGTAGGCCATCGTCAGACCGAGGCAGTAGAGCGGGATGATGGCGATCATCGCCGCGAACATCCTCGTGCTGATCAGGTAGGGCAGCGGCCGGATCGCGATGGACTCCAGCGCGTCGATCTCCTCGGAGATGCGCATGGCGCCGAGCTGCGCGGTGAAGCGGCAGCCCGCCTGCGCGGCGAAGGCCAGCGTAGCGAGCAGCGGGCCGAGTTCGCGAGTGGTCGCGAACGCCGAGATTGCACCGGTGATCGGGCTCAGGCCGAGCAGGTTGAGCGAGTTGTAACCCTGGATGCCGACGGTCATGCCGCCGAAGGCGCTCAGGATGACGACGACGCCGATGGTGCCACCGCCGACGACGAGATTGCCGTTGCCCCAGGTGACGTCCGAGAGCAGGCGCCACACTTCCTTGGGGTAGTGCTTGAGCGCCAGCGGAATCGAGCCGATCGAGCGCAACAGGAAGAACACCTGGTGGCCGAGCCTGGCGAGCAGATCGACCGGCGCCTGAGCGGATTTCCGGAGCGTCTGGAGAGGCCGCAGCAGCGGCGGTACATAGGTTGAGGACACCGGCTCAGACCACCTGTGACGGGAATAGTGCGTTGTAAACCTGGGTGATGATGAGGTTCACCCCGAACAGCATGATGGCGGAGCTCACCACCGCTGAATTCACCGAGTTCGCGACGCCGCCCGGGCCACCCCGGGTGTTCAATCCGGTATCGCAGGCGATGATTGCCGCCAGCAGACCGAATATCAGCGATTTCGCCAGCGCGACAAGAAGATCGGTGGTCACGGCGAACGACGAGAAGGTGCCGACGTAGGAACCCGGCGTACCGTTCTGCGCGAAGATATTGAAGATGTAGCCGGTCAAGAAGCCCACGAAGACGACGAAGCCGCACAGCAGCACGCTCACCAGCATGGCGGCGCCGAGCCGCGGGGCGACCAGCCTGCGCATCGGGTCGACGCCCATGACCTTCATGGCGTCGATCTCCTCGCGGATCGTGCGCGAGCCGAGGTCGGCGCAGACCGCGGAGCCGACGGCGCCCGCGATCATCAGCGAGGTGACCAGCGGGGCGCCCTGCTGGATGATGCCCAGGCCGTTGGCCGCGCCGATGAACGAGGTGGCGCCGACCTGGCCGGCGACCGACCCGACCTGGATGGACACGATGACGCCGATCGGGATGGCGACCAGCAGCGTCGGCGCGGCGGAGACGCTGGCCATGAACGCGCACTGCCGGACGAACTCGCCGAACGGGAAGCGCCTGCGGAAAATCGAGACGAACAGTTCGGCGACGGCCGCGAAGCCCATCGTGATCTGCCTGCCGAAGGTCTCCAGCGAACGCTTGGGGTGATCCTGCCAGTAAGACCTCGTCCAATCGACCGCACCACTGACCCGTGACCCTGATGGTGGACTCTCGGTCGACTGCACTGGCTAATCCTCCTCGACGCCGGTTGGCTGCCCCGGCGACTCGTTTGCTTGACGCACCTTACTACGGAGTAGTGCAGAACACACCATCCACTTGTGATCGCAGTCATAGATGTCGCTCACCGTTGCCGGAAAGCAATGCTTAAGCCGCGGAACATTGGGAACGAGCCCAAACGCCGTGCCCTTACCTCTGGCACAAGTTACAGCCCAACTGGGCGAATCCGCGCTCCGCGGCGACGGAACGGCGAATTACTTCGGATATTTATCATCGAAAATCGGATTTGTTTCCGGAGACCAACATCGCGACTCCTTACTATCACCGTGACACTAAGGGGCACGACATTTTCACAATTGCGATAGCGGAATGCTATTGAGCCCGTAAGATACATTCCATCTCAGTTGTATGAAATGGGGTTGAAGCGCGGAACAGTGGGGACAACCCCGTAGTGGTGACGCGCCCGAGGTCGATTACTGACACGATGGGTGCGACAGATTGATATCGTGCGGGCTTCCGACGTCTGGAGGGACATGTTCAGCAAACTCGCCAAGGTGGCCAACGCCGCCTTCGCCGTCGCCCTGGGCGCGGCGCTGCTCGGCACGGGCGCAGGGGCCGCTAATGCCGACCCGGGCCCGCCGGTCTTGGGCGGTGGATCCGGCATCATCATCGACAACCAATTCGAGTGCACCGTCACGACTGTCGGTCACGACAACGCGGGACGTCTGGTCGGCCTGACCGCAGGCCACTGCGGCGACCCGGGCGCACAGGTCTACGCCGAAGCCGATCGGGGCGCCGGCGTGATCGGCCGTTTCGTCTACTCCAACCACGACCTCGACTACGCCGTCATCCAGTTCGACCCGGGCAAGATCACCCCGGTGAACCGGGTCGGCAACGTCACCATCACCGGTCTCGGCGGACCGGCCAACTTCCCGCAGATCGTCTGCAAGGAAGGGCGCACCACCGGCAACACCTGCGGTATCGCCTGGGGTGACATCTTCAGGACGAACGTCGAGACCTGGAGCCAGATGTGCGTGGTGGAAGGCGACTCCGGTGCGCCGGTGGTCGTCGGGACGACGCTGGTCGGCATGGTGAACGCCTACCTGGCCATCGCCTGCTTCGGTCCTGAGGTCGGTACCAACATGAGCGCGATCGTGGCCGACATCAACGCGCGCGGCGGCGTCGGCGCGGGTTACCTGCCGATCTGATCGGACGACATCCGCTACGAGCGGCCCGAGGGGAGCGATCCGTTCGGGCCGCTCATGCTTCGCTCCGGGCCGGCGCGACCGCCGGTCCCGCGACGCCGCACTGCGGCATGCAGTCGACGCTGTCCAACTTGGGCGCCCGCCGCACCGGGCGCAACAGCACGGCGGCGAGTACCGCGCCGGTCACCAGCAATCCGGCGCACAACCACATCGCGGTGGCGAAACCGTCGTCGAACGCCACCGGGTCGCCCAGCGCACCCGAGATGCCCACGAGCCCGGGCAGCGTCGCCACCGCGAGCAATTGCGCGGTGCGCGCGACGGCGTTGTTCACTCCGGAGGCGATGCCCGCCTCGCTCGCGGGCACCGCGCCCAGCACCGCACCGGTGAGCGGCGCGACCAGCGCCGCGAGCCCCAAGCCGAAGACGACGACACCCGGCAGGACGTCGGTGAGGTACGCGGTGTCGGGTCCGATGCGCAGCAACAGCACCAGACCCGCCGCCGCCAGCAGCGGTCCGGCGGTCATCGGGATGCGCGGCCCGTGCTTCTGCGCCCAGCGTCCGGCGGGCGCCGAGAGCACGAGCATGATGAGGGTGACCGGCACGGTGGCGACGCCGGACATCAGCGGCGAGTACCCCGCCACCAATTGCAGTTCGAGCACGAGCAGGAAGAAGACGCCACCGAGGGCGGCATAGACCGCGAGCGTCACGAGATTCGCGGCGGTGAACACCCGCGAGGCGAACAGCGCGGGCGGCACCAGCGGGTGGTCGCTGCGCAACTCGATCACGACGAACGCCCCGAGCAGCACGACACCGGCCACGACGAGCGAAGGCATGCTGTCGATCAGTCCGAGGGTCAGCGCACCGAGCGACAGCGCCACCACCAGTGCGCCGGGCACGTCGAGTTGGGCGGCCGCGTCGGGGTCACGGCTCTCCGGCACATGCCGTAACGCGACCAGCACGACGACGAGGGTCAGCGGGACGTTGAGGAAGAAGATGGACCGCCAGCCCGCGATCTCGATCAGCCAACCGCCCAGGAACGGCCCGAGCGCGCCCGCCACACCACCGAAACCGGACCACAGGCCGATCGCCGCGCCTTGATCGCGCCGATCGATGGACGAGGAGATCAGGGCCAGGCTGCCCGGCGTGAGCATCGCACCCGCCACGCCCTGCAGGATCCGGGCGGCGACCAGCATTTCGATGGAGGTCGCGACGCCACACAGCACCGAGGCGAGCGCGAAGGCCACGGTCCCCCAGACGAAGACCCGGCGCCTACCGAGTTTGTCGCCGAGCGAGCCGCCGAGCAGGATGAACGAGGCGAGGGTCAGCGTGTAGCCGTTCAGCGTCCACTGTAGTCCGGCCACGTCCGTGTCCAGCGATTCCCCGATCCGCGGCAGCGCGATGTTCACGACCGTCGCGTCGAGCGAGGCAACCGACGAACCGAGGATGGTGGCCAGCAGGATCCAGCGTCCGGTGCCGGATCGCAGCCGCGGTAGCTCGGTGGTGCTCACCAACCCAACCTAGCGGCCCGCAGGCGCTGGGAAGTCCGGGTCAGAGTTCCTGTACGCAGACCACGAAGCGGCGCTTGTCGTAGACGTATCCGGTGCCGCTGCCGCAGACGCTGACGTCATCGGCGCCCTGCTGGATCTTGACCACCTTCACGCCCTTCGAGGGCGACGAACCGGTGCAATCGATGCGCTTGGGGTCGTCACCGCCGACGTCCATACAGCCACCGACCACCCAGTCGATGTCCAGGCACAGCGCGCCCTGTTCGATGCCGTTGATGGTCTCGGCGTAGTAGTTGTCGGCGTCGCTGCTGCACTGCGAGCTCTTCGCCGCCTTCGCGATCACCTTGTAATTCGACTCGCGGCTGCCGCACGACGCCTTCTCGATGGTGGCGTTGGTGGTGGTGCCGCCCAGCTTCACGCAATCGTTGACGTTCGCGTCGAAGTCGGTGCTGCCGCTGGGCTTGCTCGTCGTCGGCTTGCTGGTGCTCGGCGTGGGCTTGCCCGAGGAGGGCTTCGGCGTGCTGGTCACCGACACCGCGTCGATCGTCCCGTCCACGGCGGGCTGGGCGGTACCGCTGACCGTGGAGCTGCAGCCGACCAGTGACAATCCGGCCGCGACGGCGAATCCGGCGAAGGCGAGACGCCCCCAGGCCAGTTGACGAGACACGTACAGTCCTCCCGAGCTGTAACGCCGGCGAACTCACGCCCCCGTAATCCGAAGTTGCCATGGCTGCGCTTGAAATACCACGCCATGAATACACCATCGAGCGAGCGCGCGTCGAGCCGGAGACGGAAAACAACCGCTGCCAACGGGTCTGGGTATGGTGGGTGCCCAGGTGCGAGAGGAGCCCCCCGATGAAGCTGATCAGCGCAATCGTGTGTTCGACCGCGGCGATCGGAGGCTCTCTCGTCGTTCCGGGGGCTGCTTCGGCCACCGACGTGCACTGCCGATCGGAACACGGTTCCGACGTCACGGTCATCGATGGCGAGACGGCCTGCCGCGCGGCGACCGACGGCAACGGCCTGGCCAGGGCCAGCGGGATAGATGGAGTCGGCTACGCCAACGCGACCTCGGGCGCGACGGCCATCGGCATCGGCGCGGCCGGAGGCGTCGGCGCGAGCGAGGGCGCGGGCGGGGTTCCGGTGGCCGTCGGCTTCGGCCCGGACGCCGTCGCCCTGACCTCGACCGTCGACGAGCCGGGAACGCGGACGTTCGCCATCTCCATCGCGCTGGAAGGGTCGCGGGCGGGGGTGGAGACCGGCGAACAGGCGGTGGTCTGCCTGGGCGTGGCGGCCTTCGCGTGGAACGCCGACAGCGGCGACGCGTGCTTGGCCACCCCTTTTGGGCTCTGGCAGACCGACTGAACGGGTTACCCTGGTTGACCAGCCCGGATAACGGCGGTCAGGAGGTGACCCCATGGTTTCGGCAATGGCGGCGGACGACTTCGAGCCCGCCGATTCGGCGCGCGAGAAACTGGCGGCACCGCACGAGATGCTGGTCGACCCGCGTTTCATCCGGTTGGCCGATCAATTCTTCGGCCTGTTCGCGCAACCGGCGCGCGGTGGCGGCGCGCTCGCGGTCTACCTCGACGGCAAGCCCGTGGTCGACATCTGGGCCGGCTGGGCGGACAAGGAGCGGCGCTGGAACGGTGACACCGTCGCGCTGACCTTCTCCACCGGCAAGGGCGTGGCCTCGACTGTCGTCCACCGCTTGGCCGAACGGGGTCTGATCGCCTACGACACGCCGATGGCCGAGTACTGGCCGGAGTTCGCCGCGCACGGCAAGGACGACATCACGGTCCGGGACGTGCTGTGCCACCGCGCCGGTTTACACCGGGTGCGCGGCCTGGTTCCCGGCCGTGAAGGCATCCTGGACTATGACGCCGTGGTCAAGGCGCTGGCCGACAGCCCGCCGGACCCCCGGCGCATCCGCACCTCCGGCTATCACGCGATCACCTTCGGGTGGCTCGTCGCCGAACTCGTGCAGCGGGTCACCGGCAGGCCGTTCACCGAGGTGCTACGCGCGGAGATCGCCGAGCCGCTCGGTCTGGACGAGTACTGGTTCCGCGTTCCGGAATCCCAACGACATCGGATCGCCAAGATCTTCCGGCCCCTCGGTCCGCCCGGCATCCGCTGGAACACCGCCTCCTCGGTGCTGTCCTGGGTGCGGCCGGTGCGCGGGCTCGCCGAGGCGGGCATGCCGGAGAGTTTCGACGAGCTGGTTCGCGACCCCCGGGTACACGACTCGGTGATGCCGGGCTGGAACGGCGTGTTCTCGGCGCGCGCTCTGGCGCGGATGTACGGCGCGCTGGCCAACGGCGGAGTTGTGCACGGCCGCTCGGGACGGGGCGTGCACGGTGTCGACGCGCCCGGATCCGAGCCGGTCGTGCGGCTCCTGCAGCCCGCGACGATCGCGACCATCGCCCAGGTCCAGCCCACCCACAGCCGCGACTACGTGCTCGGTCTGCCGATCCACTTCACGCTCGGCTATCACCGCCCGGTCCTGATGTCCAAGCAGCAGCCGCGCAACGCCTTCGGCCATTACGGCGTCGGCGGCTCCGGCGCGTACGCCGACCCGGATCTCGGCATGTCGATCGCGTTCGTGACCAACGGGCTCGGCAGCATGGTGACCGCGCTCGGCGACGCCAGGCTGGCACGGCTGGCCGCGACCGCGCAGGCCACGGTGCGCAAGCACAAGCAGGCCCCGAGCTAGCGTCGAACCGCTCCGGGGGCGACTACGTGTTTCTCGGTATGACTGTGCGGATGCCGGAAGCCGAGACGGGCGCCGGACCTCGGGTGCCGCGCTCGACGGCGCTACATGCCGTGGCCGCCGGCGTCGATTTCGACCGGTACTTCCGTTGGCGCAGGGCGCGCGAAGGCGACCCGTTCTACGTGCGCTTTCCCGGTTTCGGCGCCGTGCTGTTCACGGGGACGGCCGTCGGTGCCCGCGAGGTGTTCCGGTCGCCGGTGGAGTTCTCCGAACCGCCGCGTCCGAACCCGATCGAGCCGATGGTCGGCGCCGCGTCGCTGATCCTGGCCTCGGGGGAGCGCCATCGCCGCGATCGCGCGCTGCTCGCTCCCGCCTTCCACAGCGCCCGGATACGGGAGTACGGCGCGCTCATCCGGGAGGCCACGCTGCGGGAGCTGGCCGGGGAAAGCGGCCCGGCATGGGTGGCGGGCGCGCGCGTCGATGCGCGGGCGGCGGCGCGGGCGCTCACGCTGCGGGTGATCGCGACGGCGGTGTTCGGCGTGCGCGACCCGGGGCGGCAAGCGGAGTACACCGCCGCGGTGACGGACTTCCTCACCGCGTTCTCCGGGCCGTTGCTCCTGGTGCCCGCGCTGCGCCACGGAATGCGCGGGCACGGCCCGTGGGATCGGTTCCGCGCCGCGCGCGACCGGCTGGATCGGTTGATCCGAGCCGACATCGCGCGCAGGCGCGAGCACGTCGCCGCGGAACCCGCCGACGTGCTCGACGTGTTGCTGTGCGCGTACCAGGGCGACGCCGACGACGAGCTGTGCGAGCAGATCCGCACCTTGCTGGTCGCCGGGCACGAGACCACCGCAACCACACTGGTCTGGGCGCTGTTCCGGCTGCACCGCGCGCCGGAGGCGCTGATCCGCCTGCGGCGGGAACTGCACGACGCGGGCCGGGACGCGAGCCCCGCCGAGCTGGCCGCACTGCCGTATCTGGACGCGGTCTGCCAGGAGACGCTGCGACTGCATCCGCCGGTGCCGATCGTGCTGCGCCGCCTCACCGAGCCCTTCACGCTGCGCGGCGTGGCGCTCGCCCCGGGCGACACCATGGGGATCGCGGTGCCGTTGCTGCACTCCGATCCGGAGGTGTGGTCCGACCCGCGGCGCTTCGATCCGGGCCGCTTCGCCGAGCGCCGCTACCGGCCGTTCGAGTTCGCCCCATTCGGCGGCGGCCACCGGCGCTGCGTCGGCGCGGCACTCGCGGACTACGAACTGCGGATCGCGCTGGCCACGATCCTCGGGCGGGTGCGCCTGCGACCGGCCCCGCGATACCCGCGCGGGCGCATCCCGCGCTCGGTGCCGCACAACATCGCGACCGGTCCGCGTCGCCCGATTTCGTTCGACGTGATCAGTGAGCTTGGTCACTAACTAGTTTGGGGCGAACCATCTTTCGCACGCCCCCTCGTGTCGGCCGGAGGTCGTCCGATCCGTCGTGACCGGGAGGTTTGCCCGCATCTATACCCAACGGTAGCGTTTGTGACCCATATCACTCGTCATGCGGTATGCGAATCACTCTGAAACGCCGGTAGCTTCCGGCCGCGCCGGGACGGTAGGAATGGACGACGGGTCGGGCCGTCGATACCCGCGGGGCGCTCTTCTGGCTCCGCGCTGAAATGAAAAATCTCGCTACGCGCGCGTACGCGTGCGCGCGAGAGATGGAATGGACGAGAAACCTATGCATGCCGCTTTGCACACCGGGTCGTTGCCTGCTCGCCGCAAGGGAGCGCGGCTGACCCGCCGGATGCGCGAGGGCGTCCTGCTGTCGGCCGCGATCGCGGCAGCCGGTGTTCTGCTCGTCGCGCCCGCACATGCCGAACCGATTCCAGGGATCGGCACCGGCTCGGCCGCCGCGGCCACCGAGCCCGAGCCGCAGGCGAACTTCGCCCCGCCCTCGATCAACATCGCCGACGGCGAGGTCGTCGGCGTCGCGCAGCCGATCATCATCACCTTCAAGGAGCCGGTGACCGACCACGCCACCGCCGAGAAGGCTATCAAGATCACTTCCTCGAAGGCCGCGCCTGGCCACTTCTACTGGCGTGGCGACAAGCAGGTGCGCTGGCGGCCGGACGAGTTCTGGCCGGACAACACCGACGTGCAGGTGCAGGCGGGCGGCACCACCAGCTCGTTCCGCATCGGCGACGCCTTCGTGACCACCGCCGACGACACCACCCACACCATCACCATCACCCGCAACGGCGAGGTGGTGAAGGAGATGCCCACCTCGATGGGCAAGCCCAAGCACGAGACGCCGAACGGCACCTACATCGTCGGCGAGCAGCTGCGCAAGATGACCATGGACTCGTCGACCTACGGCGTCCCGATCACCGACCCCGAGGGCTACAAGCTCGAGGTCGAGTACGCCACCCGCATCTCCAACAGCGGCATCTTCGTGCACGCGGCTCCGTGGTCGGTCGCCCAGCAGGGCGTCTCCAACGCCAGCCACGGCTGCCTGAACGTCAGCACCGAGGACGCCAAGTGGTTCTTCGAGAACGCCCGCCGTGGCGACCCGGTGATCGTGCAGAACACCCAGGGCGGGACGCTCAGCGCGAGTGACGGCCTCGGAGACTGGAACTAACAGCCGGTAACCCCCGGCTCGACGCGAAGCCGAACATTACGATCAACTACTCGAAGTAGCTGATCGTAGTGTTCGGCTTTTGCTCTACTCGGTACGTGCGCGAGAAGTTCGCGCAGCTACCAGATCTTCACGCGCTCAGCGGGTTCCAGGTACAGCGCATCGCCGGGCTGGACGCCGAACGCCTCGTGGAAACTGTCGATATTGCGCACGACCGCGTTGCAGCGGAACTCCGGCGGCGAGTGCGGATCGGTGGCGAGCCGGCGGATGGCCTCCTCCGCGCGGGCCTTGGTGCGCCACACCTGCGCCCAGCCGTAGAACACCCGTTGCAGGCCGGTGAGCCCGTCGATCACCGGCGCGTCCGCGCCGCCGAGCGAAATCTGGTACGCCGCCAGCGCGATGGACAGACCGCCCAGGTCACCGATGTTCTCGCCGATGGTGAACTGGCCGTTCACCGTGTGCTCGTCCGGCAGGTCCTTCGGGGAGAGCACGTCGTACTGGTCGATCAGCGCCTTGGTGCGCTTGCCGAATTCGGCGCGGTCCTCGTCGGTCCACCAGTCCACCATGTTGCCGTCGCCGTCGTACTTCGCGCCCTGGTCGTCGAAGCCGTGCCCGATCTCGTGGCCGATCACCGCGCCGATCCCGCCGTAGTTGGCCGCGTCGTCGGCGTTCATGTCGAAGAACGGCGGCCGCAAGATGGCGGCCGGGAAGACGATCTCGTTCATGCCCGGGTTGTAGTAGGCGTTCACCGTCTGCGGGGTCATGAACCACTCGTCGCGGTCGACCGGACCGCCGAGCTTGCGCAGATCTCGATCGTGTTCGGCCGCGTAACCCCTGCGATAGTTGCCGACCAGATCGGCCGGGTCGATCGTCACGCCCGAGTAGTCCCGCCACTTGTCCGGGTAGCCGATCTTCGGCGTGAACTTCTCCAGCTTCGCCAGCGCGGCGACCCTGGTGTCCTGGCCCATCCACTCCAGCTCGGCGATATTGCGGCGGTAGGCCTCCTGCAGGTTGGCCACCAGCTCGACCATGCGGGCCTTGGCCTCCGGCGGGAAGTGCTCGGCTACATACAGTTTGCCCACCGCCTCGCCGAGCAGGTCCTGCACCAGCGTGACGCCGCGCTTCCAGCGTTCGCGGTTCTCCTCGGCGCCGGTGAGCGTGCGACCGTAGAAGTCGAAGTTCTCCTCGACCACCGCCTCGGTCAGGTACGGCGCACGCGAGCGGAGCACCCGCCAAGCCGCCCACGCCTGCCAGTCCGCGAGCGGCTCATCGGCCCAGAGCCGCGCGAACGTGCGCAGATAGTCCGGCTGGCGCACCACCGACTCGGCGAACAGCTCGGACCCGGCCCCCTCGACGCCCTCGGCCAGCGCGGAAGTCCATGCGGCCCAGTCGAATTCGGGGTTGTCCGCGGCCAGGGCGGCGAAGGTGGTGAGGTTGTATCTGAGTTCGGCGTCCCGGCGACGCACCACGTCCCAGTGCCCGGCGGCCAGTTTCCGCTCCAGCGCGAAGACCCGTTCGCCGACGGTGTCGAGTTCGTCCGGCAGCAACCCGGCAACCTGCGGGTCGGCGGCGGCGAGGGCGAACATGCGGCCGATGTGCGCGATGTACTTCGCGCGGATCTCGGCGAACTCGTCCTGCCGGTAGTACGACTCGTCGGGCAGGCCGATGCCGGACTGGGTGACGTGCGCCAGATAGCGGTTGGAGTCCTTGTCGTCGGTGTCGACGAAAACGGCGACGGCGCCCCCGACGCCGGTGCGCTGCAACCGGCCGAGCAACGCCGCGAAAGCCCTCTTGTCGGCGACCTCGGCGATCGCCGCGAGTTCGGCCGCGATGGGGGCGAGCCCGGCGGCGGCCACCGCGTCGGTGTCCATGAAGCTGGAGTACAGGTCACCGATCTTGCGGGCCTCGCTGCCCGGTTCGGCGTCAGCGGCCGCGGCATTCTGGATGATTGCCTGCACGTCCAGCTCCGCCTGGTCGTAGAGCGCGCGGAAGGCGCCGTCGACGGCCCGGTCGGCAGGGATCTGGTGCTCTGCCAGCCATTTGCCGTTGACGTGCGCGAACAAGTCGTCCTGCACCCGCACGCCCTCGTCGAGGTAGGACAGATCGATACCGGAGGGACGGGTCAGTTCGGAAGTCACGGAGTCCAGTATGCCGACAAGCGGGTGGATCGGCCCCCGGGCGCGGTCGGCCCGGGGGTGGTGAACAGGGAAATCAGGCAGGGGAGACGATGCGATCGAATTCGCCGTCGTGCGCGCCGAGCAGGAAGGCGTCCCACTCCTCCGGGGTGTAGGTGAGAGTGGTTCCGCCGTGGCGCAGTGCGATGTGACCGTTGGCTGCGGGATGTGCGCCCAGTTCGCCATGTGATCGCCCGCTGCGCAGTGCGTCGAGGAAGGCGGTCCATTCGGCTACGGTGACGGTGATGACGGGCTCTTCGTCGAGGCGGTTTGCCGGGTCACGGCGATATTTGCTGTCACGGATGAGCACCGCGTCACCAGCGAACCGGACCTCGACGCATTGGTTGCCGTTGTTCGATCTGGTCGATGTGAACCAGCCGGTGTGTTCCGGCCGTGCGGTGATGGCCATGGGCAGGATTTTACACGCGGGAATAGTGCCTGATCAGGGCCAATGACTCCGCTCGCGACAGCGATTGCTCGACCGCGCGCAGGTACGCGAAGCGCAGATCGCGGACCAGATCCGGGTCCTCGACGGCCCCGCCGAAGACCGCGCTCTCCACCCAGCCGAAAGTGGGCAGCTGTTCACCGGCGAAGTCGATGAGGTGGAAACTGGAGCCGCCCAGCACCGCGCCCGCGGTGGCCGCGAACGGGATGACGCGCACCTCGACGGTGTCCAGTTCCTCGATCAACTCGGCCAGATAGGTCAACTGCCCGCTCAGCACGTCCGGCCCGCCGGTCTGCTGCAGCAGCGTGCCCTCACCGAAGACCGCGGTGAGTTCCACCGGGTCCGCGCCGCGCAACCGCTCCTGGCGCCGCATCCGGATCGCCACCAGCTGCTCGACCTGGACCGGCCGGATCATCACGTCGGCGCTGATCAACGCGCGGGCGTAGTCCTCGGTCTGTAGCAGGCCCGGTATCACGAGGCTGTCGTAGCTGCGGATGCTCTGCGCGCCGTATTCCATGCCGTAGAGGCGCTGCAGTTCCGGGCCGATCAATGCCGAGGACTTCGCCCACCATCCGCGCTGCTTACTGGCCTCCAGCAGGGCCAGCAGCTCCGCGCGTTCCTCGGGTTCCACGTCGAGCAGTTCGAGCACCGGGCCGATGGTCTTGGTGGTGAGCACCCGGCGGCCCTTCTCCACGTGTGACCAGTTGGCCGGGGTGAAGCCCACTCGCCTGGCGAAGCCCGCGGAGTCGAACCCCCGCTGTTCGCGCAGTTCACGCAGCCGAAGCACCAGCTCCCAGCGGGCAACGGTGGGGGACACGGGTGCCATGTGCAGGATGCTACGCCCACCCTTCCGCACGCTGTGAGTGACTATTGTCAAGCTACTTGACCAGGACTAGGGTCGAGACAGCGATCGATTCTTCCGAGCACGCGTCCACCACAGCGAGGCGAGGTTGTTCGTCATGAGTACATCGCGCATCGAATCGGCCAGGCATCTCGCGTCCACGGACTTCCCCTCGATCCAGGACGCGTTCGCTCGCTGCCGTCACTATCGCGAGAGCAACGGCCTATACGGTCTCGTGGACCCGATCCTGGGCCGCATCATGCTGGAGGTCGGCGCGGTCGGCGCGGTCGTGATGCCCGCGGAAGTCGGCAGGCGCGTACGCGAGCGCCTGACCGCAGGCTCCGAGCCTCGGCCGGGGCCGATCATCGCGCATCCGCGCGCGGATCGCTGGACCTTCCTGACCGGCCCCACTGACAACTCGTACCTGGACACCGGACTGTTCGCCGACCTGTTCCGGGTCTGCGCCTCGATCGCCCTGCCCGGCAGCCACATCGTGCTGCCGTCACCCACCGACGAGCACGGCGGCTACCGCACCTGGGTCGTGGCGCCCGAGGGGGACTTCCGCCGCGAATTCGCCGAGGTGATCGCCGCGACCCGGGTGTGCGCCGCCGCTAACGGGGCGTCGGAGCGGGCGCCGGAGTGAGCGTGATGCTGTATTTGTCCTGCAGCTTCTCGTTCCAGTCGCGCTCGCACTGCTCGATCTTGGACTGGTCGTTGCCCGCTTTGTTCACGCAGTCCACGAAGTCCTTGCCGCCCGAGTCGACGAAGAAGTTGTAACCCACAATGGTGAGCAGGACGGCTCCCACGATGCCCAGCACGCCGAGGACGACACCGGTGATCGCCATGCCCATGCCCCCGGCGGTGCCCGCGCGGGCCTTGAACACCGCGACGATGCCGAGGATGACGGCGAAGATACCGCAGACGTAGCCGCCGATGATCGTCCAGAAGAACAGCAGCGCGAGGATGCCGAGCACCAGCGCGGTGATCGCCAGGCCCCGCCCCTTCGGCGATTCCTGCCAATAGGTGGGCTGGCCCGGGTACTGGCCGCCGGGCGGCGGGGGGTATTGACCCGGCGGCGGGTACTGGCCGGGCGGCGGGGGCGGATATTGCGACATGGACTTCCTCTCCGTCGGTGCCTCGCGATGCTCGGTCCGGACGAGGCGGTCCGAGGGTGCGCGGCGGTCGCCTACTGATCGCCCGCCCAACGGACGGATGTTAATGCGAACCGGCTACTGGGCGCCCAGCCGCGCGTGCATCTCCCACACCAGGATTTCCGAAGGTTGCCGCGCCACCACGCGTTGGCCGCCCGACCTGGTCAAACGCACCGCGTCGCCCTCGTAGAGCGGGCCCACTCCCTCCATGTCCACCTCACCGCGCGCGACGAACAAGTGCAGGTACGGCGCGTCGGGCAGGTCGACCACCTGCTCGGCGCCCGGCTCCGCGCTCGCCATGCGCGCCACATGCAGCGCCGAATGGCTGCTGTTGATGGCGATGGCGGTCCGATCGCGGTAGCGGGGCAGCCCCGAGGCGACCGTGACCAGACCTCCTCCCGCGAGTTCGTCGTCGATCTCCAGCTGCTCGTAGCCCGGGGTCAGCCCCGGTTCGTCGGGCACGACCCACATCTGCACGAAATGCACGGGATCCTCGTGCTCGGCGAGGTGGCCGTCCAGGCGCCACGAGTCGTTCTTCTCCGAATGCAGGATGCCGGTGCCCGCGCTCATGCGCTGGGCCAGACCGGGATAGATGACACCGCTGTGGCCCAGCGAATCCTGATGGACCAGACTGCCGCCGAGGACCCAGGTGACGATCTCCATGTCGCGGTGCGGATGGGTGTCGAAGCCCTGGCCGGGGGAGACGATGTCCTCGTTGTTGACCAGCAGCAGGCCGTGGTGGGTGTTGTCGGGATCGTAATGTTCCCCGAAGGAGAACGAATGCTTCGAATCCAGCCAGGAGACCCGCGTCTTCATGCGGTCGCCACCACGGTGGACATCGATGTGTGGTGTCGTGAGTGTGGACATCATGGTCCTCCTCTCGGGACCGTGCACCGATCGCCATTCAGGGTAGGAGCACTTCCGCCGTGGTACTCCGCATTCCTAGTAAATTGTGCCGCACTCGGCATTTTACGCGAGCGACCGGAAGGTGAACGGGAGGCGAGCAGAACCAACCGGTACGTCGAAACGTCGGGCCACCTCGTCGGATATCGCGGCCCGGCCCCGATTGCCCAGCGCCACAACGCCAACCGGAGGTAACGACGTGCTGGACCCCGATGACCTCGCCCGGCTGGAGCAGCAACTCCGCAGCGAAGCGCGCCGTGACGGCATCGCGCATTTCGTGATCGGCGTCGCCGTGTTCCGCGAGGGCCGGCTTCTGGTGGTGCGACGGGTTGCCGACGACTATCACGGCGGCATGTACGAACTGCCCGGCGGGGGCGTCGAATCGGGGGAGACATTCGCCGAGTGCGTCGAGCGGGAATTGCTGGAGGAAACAGGGCTGCGGCTGCGCGCCGTCGTCGACTTCCTCGGTGGATTCGATTACGCCACGCGGACCAAGGCGAAAGTGCGGAAATACACCTTCGTCGCGGAGGCCGAATCGGGCGATGTCACCCTCGCCCCGGGCGAGCACGACGCGTTCGCCTGGATCGACGCCGGTGCGCTCGACGAACTGCCGATGGCGCCGGATATGCGAGCGACGGTGAGCGCGCTGGTCGACCGGGTCTGACGCGCGGCGCTGGGCCGACGCGCGAGCATGCGACATCGTCGGCGTACGCAGTAGTCTCGCGGACGTGTCGACTGGTCACGCCGAAGGCCTCACTCCCGCGGAGCAGCGGCCGGAGGGACTGCTCGCCACACTTCGGCAGAGCCCAGGCGTGGCGCGGCTGGCCGTGGTGCGTTTCGCCGGGCAGTTCGGCGACGGGATGTTCCAGGCGGCGTTGTCGGGCGCGATCCTGTTCAACCCGGAGCGGCAGACCGATCCGCTGGCCATCGCCGCGGGCTTCGCGGTACTGCTGCTGCCGTATTCGCTGATCGGGCCGTACGCGGGCGCACTGCTGGATCGCTGGGACCGGCGCGCCGTGCTGCTGGTGGCCAACGTGCTGCGCGCCGCACTGATCGCGCTGGTCAGCGTCGGGCTGCTGGCCGGAGTCGGCGAGACGCCGCTGCTGTTGCTGGCTCTGGCGGTGGTGGGTGTCAGCAGATTCGTCCTGGCAGGCGTCTCGGCCGCCCTGCCGCGGGTGCTGGCGCAGGCATGGCTGGTGCCGATGAACTCGGTGCTGGCCACGGTCGCCTCCGGGTGCGCGGGTGCGGGTGCGGCCATCGCGGTGGGCGTGATCGGTCTGATCGGAGCGGGAGACTTCGCCTCGGCGGTCGCGGTCGCGATCAGCGGCGCCGGGTCGTTGCTCGGCGCGGCGCTGGCGGCGGGGTTCCGGCGGCGCGTGCTCGGCCCGGCGTCCGGCGCGGCGGTGGGCGAGAACACAGTGCACGCGATCGCTACCGGTCTGCGTACCGGCGCCACGGCGGTGTGGGAGTCGCGGGCGGTCACGACGGCGATGCTCGGCATCGGCACGCACCGGATCGTCTTCGGCGTGAATACGCTGATCATGGTGCTGGTCCTGCGCCAGACCCCGGTGGACGGCACCGGGCTCAGTGGCGGACTGGTCGGTTTCGGCGTCGCGATCGGCGCCACCGCAGGGGGCATGCTGGTGGCCGCCGTAGTCGCGCCGCTGCTCATTCTCCGGCTGGGGCGGGCACGCACCGTGGTCGCCGGGCTGATCACCGCGATGCTGGTGCAACTGACCCTGGTCACGCCGATCGCGTTCGCCGACGCGGGCGCCGCGGTGCAGCGTGCGCACGAACTGCTCTTGGCCGGCGCCTTTCTGCTGGGCCTGGCCGGGCAGACGATCAAGCTGGCCGGTGACGCGACCATGCAGATCGACATCGATGACGCTCGCCGGGGCCAGGTCTTCGCCTTGCAGGACACCGTTTTCAACATCACGTTCGTGCTGGCGATCGCGGCCGCGGCCGTGATCATTCCGGACGACGGCAGATCCGCGGCGGTGGTGCTGTCGGGGGCCGCCATCTACGCGGCGGGCATCGCGGCCATCGCGGTGAACAAGCGCCGCCGCGCGGTCAGCTGAGAAACAAATCGTCGCCTGGGTCGCGGCGGGCGCGGTTGAGCCAGTGCGCGAGATGCTCGGGCAGCGCACCGGCGCCGGCATCCTCGGGACCCGGCTGCGACTCCGATAGTCGCTGGTCGCCCAACAGGCGATCCGGTGCGTCCGCGTCTGTGCGCACGATCCAGTCCAGCGGCTCACTCGCCGCGTCCGCGGGCAGACCGGTGATCTCGTGGTTCCACGTCCCGAGGCCGGTGGGATCGGTGAAGAAATGGTCGGGCACGCCGTCGTCGTCGAGATCCAGCGCCGCGACCTCGGCCCGGCCCGCACCGGCCGGATCCCACAGCGCGTCGTCGGCGATGCCGTCCCCGTCGAAGTCCAGCCGCACCGCGTCGGCCGCGCCGGTGCTGCCGAGTTCCAGGTCGGCCTCGCTGGTCCAGACGTGCACGCAGCCGTCACCGGTACCGAACACGTACTCGATCTCGTCCATATTCCCTTGGACGCACGCGCCACGGCCCCGGTTCCATTACGCAGGCTTTTTTCGATTCGCCGTCCCCCGTTCGCGGCGGTTGTTCCGGTAAGTTGACCTGTCAGCGGCCGACCGACAGGAGTCGATACGACATGGGTTTTCCGGTGCACAACCCCGATGCGGTACGAGAACTGCTGGGCGCGTGGGAAACTCGGTCCGCCGCCGCGCACCCGATCGCTTGACGACCGCGGCCGGGCCGACCTGATGCGCACCTCCGCGATCACCTCCCCTCGTGCACCGGCTCTGTTCGGCGCACTGCTCATCGGCGCGCTCACCGTGCCGATGCCGACCGCGCAAGCCGCGCCGTTCCCGTGGGCGCCGCCGCCGGTGAACACCTGCGGCGAAGTCGGATTCGACCCGCTCAACCGCGAACCCGATCCGGCGCAGCCGCCACCGCCTCCGTTGCCCCCGCAGATCGACATCCCCGTCCCGATCCCGGAACTCACTCCCGTTCCGGTGCCCGACCCGCCGCAGGACAACACACGGATCGTTCCCGATCCGCTGCCGGAGAATCCGTGCGACAACCCATGCCCGGATATCAGGGACTATCCCGAGCACCCCGGAACCGATCCGGCTCCCAGCCCGACGCCCGAGACCGGCACCGATGAGGGGACCGGTTCCTCCGGCTCGGCCTCGGGCTCCGGTTCGGGCAGCGCTTCCGGGTCCGGGTCCGGCAGCGGCTCGGGTTCCGGTGCGCCCGTCAAACTTCCGCGCGTCGAGTTCAAACCGGAGATCGAGCCGATTCCGGTCCCCGTGCCCGGCGGTCCCAGCGAGGAGCCGCAACCCGCCCCACCGCCGGTGGTGCATCCGGCCGAACCGGGACCGCTCACGGCTCCGGTGGCCGCGCCCGCGGTGGAGTCGGTTCGGCTGGTCGGGCAGGTGACCGGGCACGGCTCGGAGAACCGGACCGACATGCGCTGGCAGGTCGACGGCACCGATCTCGGGTTGATGTGGGAAACGGCGCCCGGTGAGGTCGCCGTCGTCTTCGGCGACACTTTCGGCAAAGGCTGGGGCGTCGGCGGCGCGGGTAACGACGACCAGGACTGGCGCAGCAACGTCATCGGTTTCAGCACCGACCACGACCTGTCCGACGGCCTGACGCTGGACACCTTCGCCCAGGACAGTCGCTGCCACGCCGCGGAGATCCTGGGTAGCCGCAAGATCAAGAACTGGGAGACCACCACCATCCCGACCTCCGGGTTCGCCGTCGGCGACCGGCAGTACCTCAGCTACATGTCGGTGAACAGGTGGAGCCGCATCCCGGGCCTGTGGTGGACCAATTACGGCGGCATCGCCTACTCCGACGACCTCGGGCGTACCTGGCGCAAAGACCAGCACGCCAAGTGGGAGAACCTGTTCGGTCTGGGCAAGTTCCAGGTCGCGGCGATGGTGCCGCAGGGCGGGTACGTCTACATGTTCGGCACACCCAACGGACGCATCGGCACGATCGCACTGGCCCGCGTGCCCCAGCCGCAGATCCTCAACAAGTCCGCCTACCAATATTGGGTGGGCGGCACCTGGGCGCCCGCCGCCGAGAACCAGGCCACCCCGTTGGTGCTCGGCATGGCCAGTGAGCTCTCGGTGCGCTACGACCGGTCGACCGGACAGTGGCAGATGGTCTACCTTGATTCGGCGCGGGGCGCGATCGTGCTGCGTACCGCGGCGAGTCCGCAGGGCGCGTGGACGGAAGCGATCCCGCTGGTGTCCACCGCCGACTACCCGAAGTCCTACGGCGGGTTCATCCATCCGTGGTCGACCGGCGAAGATCTGTACTTCATGCTCTCGGCATGGGACACCTACAACGTGTACCTCATGCACGCCCGGCTGATGCCGAGCACGACCCAGGGTCAGCCCGCGCGCACGAACCGCACCGGCTGACCGGGCCGGATCTGCGCGATCGCGTCGACGTCGGCGTCGACCACCACCGCGACTACCGGATAGCCGCCCGTGACCGGGTGATCGGCGAGGAACACGACCGGCTGTCCGCTCGGCGGCACCTGGATCGAGCCGAGCGCCATGCCTTCCGTCGGCAGTTCGCGAGTGACCTTGCGGACCAATGGCGGTCCGGTGCGGCGGGCCAATCGGGCGCCCACCCGGTCGGTGTCGGCGGAGATCTCCCACTCGCCCTCGAACAGGACCGCGGCGTCGGTGAACCAGTCGTCGCGCGGACCGGGCACAGCTCGCACGGTGACGACATCGGCGGGCAGCTCCGCGACCGGGGCGACGTCCACGACCGGGATCGTGTGCGGAGAAGGCCCGACCGGGAGGCGATCGCCCTTCGCCAAAGGCTCCGGCCCCAGGCCCGACATGGTGTCGCGGCTCCGGGAGCCGAGCGTCTCCGGAACGGAGATGCCGCCGCGCACCGCGACGTAACTGCGCAGTCCGACGGAGGCGTAGCCGAGCCGGAGTTCCTGCCCGGGTTCGAGTTCCAGCACGCTGGCGTGACCCACCGGTCTGCCGTCCACGGTCACGGGTGCCGGCGCGCCGGTGACCGCCAGCATGACGTGCTCCTCCGCGTGCAGCGCGAAGCCTCCGAGCAGCACTTCGACGGCCGCATGCCCTTCCGGGTTGCCGACCAGGCGATTGGCCAGCCGCAGCGACCCGCGGTCGGCCGCTCCCGCGACGCCGACACCGGAATCGAACCATCCTGGCCGTCCGAGATCCTGGATGGTGGCGAGTGGTCCCACCTTCTCCACGACGATCATCGGCCGTCTCCCGCATCGATGAATCGCACCGCGGCGCCCGCGCGGATCAGCGCGGGCGGGTCGCGCTCGACATCCCACATCTCGAGGTCGGTGCTGCCGATCAGCTGCCATCCACCGGGTGTGCTGCGTGGGTACACGGCGCTGTATCCACCGGCGAGCGCGACCGCACCCGCCGGAATCGACGTGCGGGCCTGGGCTCTCCGGGGCACCGACAACCGGCCGTCGGGCGATTCCAGGTAGCCGAAGCCCGGCGCGAATCCGACGAAAGCACACCGCCACACCGTGCCGGTGTGCGCGGCGATCACCTCCGCGGGCGTGACCTCCAGCATCCGAGCCACCTCGTCGAGGTCGGCGCCGTCGTAGCGCACCGGAATCGACACCGGTTCGCCGTGGAAGGCGCTGTCCGGCAATGTTCCACGGGAAACAGGCCGTTCGGCGTGCAGGTCGACCAGCAGCGTCGTCAGCGCCCGGCGGACCGCTTCCGCCGCGCCGGGAGCATCGAGCGTCAGGAGTACCGTTTCCGCGGCGGGCAGCAGGTCCTGCACGCCGGGTACCGGACGATCCCGTAGCGCCGCCACAAGTTTCGCGACCATGTCCCGTCGCTGCGGAGTGATCAACAGCGCCCGATCGCCCGCCGCGCGGATCGCCTCCTCGGCCGCTTGCCGCTGCGCGTGCGTCACCGCGTCTTTCGTCCGCATGTCCCTGCCTCAGCCGAACGGCTCCACCGGCACGCCGACTTCGTCCAGCGCGGTGCGGATGTGCCGGGCCATCTGCACCGCCGCCGGTGAATCACCATGCACACAGATGCTCGCCGCACGCACGGCGACCTCACCGGAGCCGTCCGCCGTCCGCGCGGCCCCGGACTTGGCGATCGAAATCGCCTGGGCGACCGCCTCCTCCGGCGCCAATACCGCCCCTGGCGTGCCGCGCGGAGCCAGCGACCCGTCCAGGGTGTAGGCACGGTCGGCGAAGCCTTCCCCGACGAAGCGCACTCCGGTGGCCTGCGCCGCCGACTCCAGCTCGGTGCCGGCCGGGCCGAGCAGGGCCAGCCGCGGGTCGTACTCGGTGATCGCGGCCAATACCGCGTCGGCCAGGCTCCTATCGCGCGCGGCCGAGTGGTACAGCGCGCCATGTGGTTTCACGTAGCGCACCCGATCCCCGGCGGCTTTCGCGAAAGCGTCCAGGCCGCCGATCTGATACAGCACCTCGTCGCGCAGTTCGCCGGGCGCCACAGCGATCTCCCGCCTACCGAAACCGGCCAGATCGCGATACCCGACGTGGGCGCCGATCCGCACGCCCTTCGCCACCGCGAGCGCGCAGGTCCTGCGCATGATCGCCGGGTCGCCCGCGTGGAAGCCGCAGGCGATGTTCGCACTGGTGACGATGTCGAGCATGGCGGCGTCGTCGCCCATCGTCCACGGCCCGAATCCCTCGCCGAGGTCACTGTTCAGATCCAGCGCCATGTGCGTCCTCCCAGCGGTGTGTGACAGCCGGCCTTCCGATTCTCCTGCCCGAGCCTTCACCTGGGCAAGGACGTCCGCTCCGCGCGACCTGGGTCACAGCGCGCGGGCTCGGGCGCCCGCGCCAAGTACGCTCGATCCAATCATGGCCACGTATTTCGATCCGAAGTCCTGGTCGCCGTTGCGCGCCGTCGATCTCGGAAAGCGCCTGTTCGATCAATCCTGGCTGGAGCAGTGGGTCGCGCTCAGCACGGCTTGGATGGATCCGGTCGCCGACCTCGGCGCAGGCACCGTCACGGCGCTGCTGCCGGACGTGCTGATGACCATGCTCAGCGAGGGCATCCTGAGCCGGTTCGGCGGGCAGGAGGTCAGCGCGACCCTGCTCGGTCATGACCTGCATGCCACCTTGCAGGTGCTGAAAGTGCGCCGCCGCGGCGCGCACTTCCAGACCAAGACGGTGCTGTCGCGGCTGCGCTGGGACGATCACCCGATCGAGTCCGTGACGGTGATCGCCCACGGCGTCCGCCTGATACCGGGCGTGCCGACCAAGGTGCGCACCGCACGGCTCGATCTCATCGGCACCGTCACCACGGCGGCGCTGGTCGGGTGGCTCAACACCCAGCCGCTGGACTGGGACCTCGACGTGCACCCGAGCGGGCTGATCCGGGCCAGGCACCGCCGCCGGCTGGTCACCGCCCTGGTGGAGGCGTCCGTCACGGACAACCGGCTGGACATCGCGATCCGCCGGGTGACCTGGTTCGGCGTCCGCATTCCGCGACGAATGATCGACGTTCCCGCCGTACCGCTCGAGCACCTGCCCAAGGACGCGCGGATCGTGCGCGCCGTGCGGGAGGGCGACCTCATCCGTTTCCGCGTCGAACTGCCGGAGATCGCCGGGTCGTTCGACCTGGCCCAGATGCGCTCGGCGATCCTGGCCGGCACCACCCTGATCGTCTTCTGACCCGATCAGCTCTGCGTCTTCCACCATTCCAGTAGCGCGGCCTCAGCCTCGTCCCGGCTGAGCGGGCCGTGGTCGAGACGCAGCTCCTTCAGGTGGCGCCACGCCCGCCCCACGTCGGGTCCCGGAGACAGACCGAGCAGTTCCATGATCGCGTTGCCGTCCAGATCCGGGCGGACCTTGGCCAGGTCTTCCTGCTCACGCAACCGTTCGATCCGCGCCTCGAGCTCGTCGTAGGTGGCGCGCAACGCGGCGGCCCGGCGCTTGTTGCGGGTGGTGCAGTCGGCGCGGACGAGTTTGTGCAGGCGGGGAAGCAGGTCGGCGGCATCGGTGACGTAACGGCGGACCGCGGAGTCGGTCCACTGGCCTTTGCCGTAACCGTGGAAGCGAAGGTGCAGGAACACCAGCCGGGCGACGTCCTCGGTGAACTGCTTCGGGTACTTCAGCGCCCGCATCCGTTTGCGCACCATCTTCGCGCCGACCACCTCGTGGTGGTGGAAGCTGACGCCGCCGCCCGGCTCGTTGCGCTTGGTGTCGGGCTTGCCGATGTCGTGTAGCAGCGCGGCCCAGCGCAGTACCAGGTCGGGGTCGCCGTCCTCCTGGTCGATCGCCTGCTCGAGCACGGTGAGCGAATGCCAGTAGACGTCCTTGTGCTGGTGGTGCTCGTCGATCTCCAGTTTCATCGCGGGCACCTCGGGCAGCACCCGCTGCGCCAGCCCGGTCTCGCACATGACGTTGATGCCGTCGATCGGGTGCGCGCCCCCGATGAGCTTGTCGAGTTCCACCCGCACCCGCTCGGCGGTGATGCGGTCGATCTGGTCGGCCATCGCGGTGATCGCGGCCCGCACCCGCGGATGCGGCTCGAACCCCAGCTGGGAGACGAACCGCGCGGCGCGCAGCATGCGCAGCGGATCGTCGTTGAACGAATCCTCCGGCGCGGCAGGCGTGTCCAGCACGCCGTCGAGCAGGGCGGTCATGCCGTCGAGCGGATCGATGAACTCGAGCGCGCCGTCCGCACCGATCTTCACGGCCATCGCGTTCACGGTGAAGTCGCGCCGCACCAGGTCTTCGTCGAGCGAGTCGCCGAAGGTCACCTGGGGGTTGCGGGACACCCGGTCGTAGCTATCCGCGCGGAAGGTGGTGATCTCCAGCTGCTGCCCGTCCTTGGCCGCGCTGACCGTGCCGAACGCCAGACCGCCGGTGTCCCACAGATGGTCGGCCCACCCGCGCAGGATGTCCTGCACCGCCTCCGGCCGCGCGTCGGTGGTGAAATCCAGATCGGTCCCCAACCGGCCGAGCACCGCGTCCCGCACGCTCCCGCCGACCAGGTACAGCTCGTGCCCCCGCGCCGCGAACATCTCGCCGAGCGGCGTCAGCACATCGGCCAGCCCCCCGAGCGTCACCGCCGCGGCGGCCAGCAGTCGGGTACGTCTATCCAGCGCAGCGTCCTGAGACTTCGGCGAAACCACGAATGAGCAGCTTACCGAGCCACGCCAACGATTATCGCAGCCCAGCCCGCGCAGTAGCCCGGATATATAAGGACACCGACATGAGCCCAGCCAGCGACGTCCGCACAGCGCGCACCATCCCACTCCTGCCGACTACGCAGCCGCCACAACCGCGACCTCAAGAAGCGAGACCGAGCATCCGCCGTTCGCGGCCCGGCTCGCGTCCGAGCGGCCGCCGCGTCCGCGACGCAGTCGCCAGCGGCGGTCGCTCGAACGCGAGCCATGAGGGGGCCGCGAACACCCAGCGCCGCAGGCGCTGGAAAACAAACACAGTAGGATTGCCAGGTGTCTCCGGCCGATCGTGCGAACAGTCGACGCCGCCAGCCTCGGCGCCGCGGTTCGGCCACCAATGCCGCGAAGCCGCGGATGCGCACGGTGCGGGAGACCTCGGCGGGTGGGCTGGTGGTCGACGGCTTGGACGGCCCTGCGGAATCGCGTAGCGCGGCGCTCATCGGGCGCACCGATCGCCGCGGCCGGTTACTGTGGTCGCTGCCCAAAGGACATATCGAAGAAGGTGAGACCGCCGAGCAGACCGCGATCCGCGAGGTCGCCGAGGAGACCGGCATCAACGGTGTCGTGGTCGCCGAACTCGGCAGCATCGATTACTGGTTCGTGACCGATGGTCGGCGGGTACACAAAACGGTGCATCATTATCTGCTGCGTTCGGTCGGTGGCGAACTGTCCGACGCCGACGTGGAAGTGACCCAGGTCGCCTGGGTTCCGTTGAGTGAACTGGATTCTCGGCTGGCCTACGCAGATGAGCGGCGGCTGGCGGAGATGGCGAACAAGCTGATCGACCGGATGGAGACCGGCAAGCGATGACGCGTGGACTGTTCCGGATCTTCGTGGCGGTCCTGACCATCCTCGGCCCGGTGACGACGCTGCCACTGCTCGATTCCGCGTCGGCCGTTGCGCAACCCGCTGGATCCGGCACTTCGACGAATCCCAAATTCTTGAAGTTGTCCCTCGATTCGGTGACGCCGACCACAGTGACCACCAGCAGCGACTCCCAGCTCACGGTGGCGGGGACGGTCACCAACATCGGCGATCGTGTGGTGGACGACGTCAGCATCCGCGTCCAGCGGGCGGCGGCGATCACCGCGCCGGCCGGATTGCGCGCCACGTTGCGCCTCGACGAGGTCAATTACGACGTGAACGGCGAGTTCGAGGACATCGCGCAGCGGCTCAATCCGGGCCAGCGCAAACAGTTCACGCTGAGCATCCCGTTGCGCTCGGAAAGCGGCGCCACGTCGTTGCGCATCACCGAACCCGGCGTCTACCCGCTGCTGCTGAACGTGAACGGCGAACCGGCTTACGGCACGCAGGCCCGGCTCGACGACGCCAGGTTCCTGCTCCCGGTGCTCGGCGTACCGCCCGCCCCTGGCGACGAGGCTCCGCCGGTGCCCGCGCCCACCGACGCACCGGTGGCGACGACGTTGCTGTGGCCGCTGGCCGACCGGCCGCGGCAGGTCGGTGGTCATCCGGGCAGCGTGGACGGCAAGGTGGAACTCACCGACGACGAATTGGCCGCTTCGCTCGGCAAGGGCGGCCGTCTGGATCAACTGCTGGCCGCGCTGGAGGGGACGTTGAACCCGGGCGCGGGCCGCGGCAACGCCGATCTGGCCTCGGCCGTGTGCCTGGCCGTCGACCCCGACCTGCTGCTCACCGTGCGCGCGATGACCAAGGGTTACCGGGTGCTGGCCAGCCCGTCCGATCCCGACGGGGCGACCAGGGCGGGCGCAGGCGCCGAGCAGGCGCAGACCTGGCTGGACCGGTTGCGCGCGCTGGCCGGCTCGATGTGCACCGTCGCGCTGCCGTTCGCGCAGGTCGACCTCACCGCGCTGGCCGCGGTCAACGACCCGGCGCTGTCGGCGCGTGCGATCAACGAACCGGCCGAGATCATCGACTCGATCCTCTCCACCCGGTCGGTGCGCGGGGTCAGCCTGCCGGATTCCGGCAGTATCGACCACGGCGCGGGCGTCCTGTTGCGCAGTCACGGTTTCGGCACCGCCGTGCTCGCCTCGACGGCGGCCGTTGCGCAGGGCAGCGCGGATTGGGCACAGTCCAGTAGTGCGAGCGGCCAGGCCACGACCGGCGCGAACGAGGTCGCCTCCACCGCGGACCCGGCGATCCCGGAAGTGGTGCGGCTGCCCGAGATCACCGCGAGTCAGCCGACCGCACCGGCACCCGCACCACCGGTCACGGGGAATCCGGCGCCGCCCGTCGCGAGTGCGCCCACCCCTGCCGCCGACCCCGCCCTGCATGCGGTGACGTTCGACATCTGGTCGGCGACGGCGCTCGCCGCAGTGGGCTCGAATCCGCCCACCCCGCCGTTCACCCCGTCCCGCGTGCGCTACGACGTCACCAACGACTCGCGCGCGGCACGGTTGCAGGACGCTCTCGGGGCCATCTCCTGGAGCGCGCTGCACCCGGAGACGAACCGGTCGCGGTCGCTGTTGCTCGCCCCTCCGCAGCAGTGGGGTGCGAACCGGGACGAGGCCACCGCCCTGCTGCGCCAAGTCGACCAGCTGTTGCGCGGCAACCTCGCCACCGCGCGTCCGTTTCATGATCTGGTGGCGCTGCCGCCGGACCCCCAGCCCTACGAGCTGGACTATCTGCCGCAGGCGGCGCAGGACGCGGTGCCGGACCGGTTCCTGCCGCCCGTGCGCGACCAGAGCCGTCGGATCACCGAGATGATGCGCGCCCTGGTGGACGTGCCCGAGGCCGAACCGACGCCGCACGATTTCCTGACACCGCTGCGCGACGACCTGCTGCGCGTGCTCAGCCTCTCGGATCGGCGCGCAGGCGACGCCGCGCCGCCGGATACGTTCGCCCAGCGGCGGCTGGACCAGAACACGCGCACGATGGACAAGCTCTATCGCTCGGTTACCGTGCTTCCGCCGGGCGGTGTGTACACGCTCGCGTCCGAGCAGAGCCCCCTGCTGCTGGTCGCCCGCAACGATCTGCCGGTGGCGATCCGGGTCAGATTCCGGATCGAGGCGCCGGCCGAGACGCAGATCACCGATCCCGGCGAGCAGCAGCTCCCGGCGAACGGGTCGCGGTCCTTCCAGATCCCGACGGAGGTCAGCGACAGCCGGAATCTGGTCATCCCGATCTCCCTCACCACACCGGAGGGCGTCGCGCTCGGCAATCCCACCCAGGTCTCGGTGCGTTCGAATGCCTACGGCAAGGCGTTGGCGATAATTACGGGATGCGCCGCACTCCTGCTGCTCCTGCTTGCCGGTCGCCGTTTGTGGCGCCGGTTCCGCGGGCAGCCCGATCCGGCCGACGAGGGCTTCGATCCGGGAACCAGGCGGCGGGTGAACCGATACCGGCGTGCGCGCCTGCGCGTGCTGCGCGCCCAGGAACAAGAGCGCGAGCAGCAGCAGCTGCAGGAGACGCGGTGACGGATCCCGCTTCGACGGGGCCCCGAGAACAGCTGCTACCTGCGTCGATGTGGGGTACCGGGGTGTCGTGTGGCACGGTGGAGGACAATCACAGTGTTCCTGAGCCGGTCCGATCCGGAGGGGGACCATTGACAGAATGTTCGCCGACCATGGCGGACCGTTGCGGCGAGTCGCGGCTCACCGCACCGATGGGGGTGCGGACATCCCGGCTGGTACAGGAGGCATGATGAGCGACGATGACATATCGGCTCATCGCCCTCGACCAAACGACCGACTCGACGGGCCACCGGCTCGTCGAGCGCCGGTCGCTCCTTGGGAACGCGGCCCTGCCCACTCCGAAGCCGAGCAGCCCGGCGTGAACGGCGGCCCCTATCCCGAGGGCCGGCCGCCGCGGGTGCCGCAGGTCAGTCGTCCTCCGGCCGGGCCGCAGCGGCCGGACCAGCGCATGGCTCCGCCGCCTCCTCCTCCCGCCCGGCCCATGCCGCCGGTACCACCACCACCGCGCCCCGGGCCCGTGCCGAACCCGCGGCCGTATCCCGCTCCGCCGCCTGCGGCCGGTCCGGGACAACCGCGGCCGGTTCCTCCTGTGCCCGCTCGTCCGGGCCCCGTGCCTGCCGGTCCGCCGCCAGGCTCCGCCCGGCAGGCGCCGCCGCCTATCGCACCGCGCGGTCCGCAGTCCGGCGCGATTCCGGCCGCGCCGCGTCCACCCCGATCCGGCGCCATACCTGCGGTGCCGCGTCCCCCGCAGTCGGGCCCGATCCCGGCCGCGCCGCGTCCGGCCCGGTCCGGGCCGATGCCGGCCGTCGCGCCGGAATCCGAGCGGGTGCCGCCGCCGCGCTACGCTCCGCCGCAGCCACAGCAGTTCCCGCCGCCCCGCCAACGGCCCGCCGCCCCGGTCCGGCACGAGCCCGCGGAACCGGATCGCCCGCGGACGAGGGAGTGGCCTGCCGCCACCGACACCGCGGAGCCGCCGAAGACGGATGAATCGAAGCAGAGCGCGAGCTCCCGGTTGCTCAGCGACTCGGGATCGATCGCATTCGCGACGCTGATCAGCCGGATCACCGGTTTCGGCAAGCAACTCCTGCTGCTGACCGTGCTCGGCCCGGCCATCGCCAGCGCGTTCACCGTCGCCAGCCAGATTCCGAACATGATCGCGGAACTGGTGCTCGGCGCGGTGCTCACCGCCATCGTGGTACCCACGCTGGTGCGCGCGGAGCAGGAGGATCCGGATCGCGGAGCGGCGTTCGTCCGCCGCCTGGTGACCGCCGCTTTCGTGGTCCTGGCGACGGCCGCGCTGCTGGCGACCGCCGCGGCGCCGGTGCTCACCACGCATGTTTTCCTCTCCGACGACGGCCAGGTCAACACGGCGCTCACCACGGCGCTGGCTTTCCTGCTGTTGCCCGCGATCCTTTTCTATGGCATGTCGGCGCTGCTCACGGCGATCCTGAACACCCGGCAGATGTTCAAGCCCGGCGCGTGGGCGCCGGTGCTGAACAACCTGGTCGTGCTCACCGTGCTCGGCTTGTACGTGCTGATGCCCGGGGAGATCACGCTGGACCCGGTCCGCATGAGCGACCCGAAGCTGTTGGTGCTCGGCGTCGGCGTCACGGTGGGCGTGGTGGTGCAGGCGGTGAGCCTGCTTCCGGCGATCCGGAGGTCGGGCATCGACCTGCGCCCGCTGTGGGGAGTCGACGATCGCCTCAAGCAGTTCGGCGGCATGGGCGCGGCGATCATCCTGTACGTCCTGATCAGCCAGGCGGGCTTCGTCTTCGCCACGCGGATCTCCTCGCACGCGGACGCGGCGGGCCCGGCCATCTACAACAACGCCTGGCTGCTGCTGCAGTTGCCCTACGGCGTGCTCGGGGTCACGGTGCTCACCGCGATCATGCCGCGGCTGAGCCGCAACGCCGCCGCCGACGACACGCCGGCTGTGGTCGACGACCTCTCCGCCGCTACCCGGTTGACCATGATCGCGCTGGTCCCCGTGGTCACCTTCCTCACGCTGGCCGGTCCGCAGGTCGGGCAGGCGCTCTACGGCTACGGCAACTTCGGTTCGGACGCCGAGCGGCTCGGGCTCGCGGTCAGCTGGTCGGCGTTCGCGCTGATCCCGTACTCGTTGGTGCTGATCCACCTGCGGGTGTTCTACGCCAGGGAGCAGGCGTGGATTCCGACTTGGATCATCCTCGGCATCACCGCCGCCAAGATCGTCTTCTCCGCGCTGGCTCCGGTCATCACCGACGCCGAGCACGTGGTGATCGCGCTCGGCGTCGCGAACGGCCTCGGTTTCGCGGTGGGCGCCGTGGTGGGCGGTTTCCTGCTGCACCGCAGTCTCGGGGATCTCCGGATGGCCAATGTCGGCCGCACAGTGACTCGCGTCGTGCTTGCGTCACTCGCGGGCGGCGCGGTGATGTGGATCGTGGACCGGGTACTCGGTCTGGATCGGCTGACCGCGTCCTTCGGCGGCCCCGGGTCCCTGATCCGGGTGGCGATCACCGCGATCGTCATGTTCGCGGTGGCCTTCGGCCTGATGCGACTCGCCGGTATCCCGGAGATCGTCGCCATCACCGTGGCCATCTCGCGGCGCCTCGGCTGGACGCCGCCCGCGCCGGATCTCGATCTGGAGAGCCCGGCCGAGGATCCGTACGTCACGCAGGTACTGCGCAGGCCCGATCCCTACCTGGCATACCCGCGGTTCGATCCGTACATGGATGCCCAGACCATGGTGCTGCCGGTAATCAGACCCGATGCCGTTGACCGCACCGGCATGGGGGAGTTCCCGTACCCTGTTCGGCAGAGAAGCACAAGTGGCGAATTCGCCGGAACCTCGACATACCAGGGCGAAGGAGGACCGAGGGTGAGCGACGACGCGGTGGGCGGCGTCCCGGCCGCCGATTCTTCTGCGACCACGCCCGGCGGATTGTCCACCGATGTACCGCCGACCGCGGGGGAGCAGTCGGATCCCGCGTACGCGAGCAAGCAGCCGGGCACGGCCGCACCGGATCAGGACGCGCCGAGATCGCAGGAGAATCAGCTGCCGCCGCGCGATCCGATGTACGACACCGGGATGATTCCCATCGGCTCGCCGGAGATGCCGCCGATGGGCGGGGAGAACCTGGGCGCCCGGCGGATCCCGCGCGGCCCCAAGCTGATCCCGGGCGCTTCGGTGGCAGGCGGCCGCTATCGCCTGCTGGCCAGCCACGGCGGCGCCCGCGGCTTGAAGTTCTGGCAGGCGCTGGACATCAAACTCGATCGCGAGGTCGCGCTGACCTTCGTCGACGCCGACCAGAAGGCGACGGAGAACTCCGGGCAGGACGGCCCCCAGGCGATCCTGTCCCGGACGCTGCGCCTCGGCCGGATCAACTCGCCCGGCCTGGCCCGCGTCTTGGACGTGGTGCGCGGCAGCTCCGGCGGCATCGTGGTGGCGGAGTGGACGCCGGGCCGTTCGCTGCGCGAGATGGCCGAGACGGTGCCCTCGCCGATCGGCGCGGCGCGCGCCATCCGCGCCCTCGCCTCGGCGGCCGAGCTGGCGCACCGCGGCGGTGGATCGCTGTCCATCGATCATCCCGACCGGGTGCGCATCAGCGCCTCGGGCGATGCGGTGCTCGCCTTCCCCGGCACGCTGTCGGACTCGGACGCGCAATCCGACGTGCGTGGCCTCGGTGCGATGCTCTACGCGCTCATCACCGCCCGCTGGCCGATCCGCTCGGGCGGCGTCACCGGCACCGCCGCGACGGTCGGCGGACTTCGGCTGGCGGACTTCGGCCCGGACGGAACTCCGGTGGAGCCGCGCCAGATCCGTCCCGAGGTGCCGTTCGAGATCTCCGCGGTCGCCGTGCGCTCGCTGGAGTCGAACAAGGGCGTGCGGACGGCGGCGACGGTGCAGCACGTGCTGGAGCAGGCGTCGGTAGTCGATCAGAAGACCGATTTCATCCCGGTGCTGCGCCTGGGCCAGCGGGCGCCCGCGAATATGGACGACTCGCTCGCCGATCCGGAACTGCTCGCGGCCGAACGCGAACGCTCGCAGCGAATGATGTGGATCATGGTCGGCCTCGGCATTCTCGCCGCGCTGGTGGTCGGCATCGTGATCTGGTGGATGGTCAGCGTGTTCGCGCCGACCGCTTCCGAGGCTCCGCTCAACGAGCAGCGCAATATCGGCCTGACCACGAACAACCAGCCGGTGCCGACACCCGCCGCCGCTGGCCCGAACCTGACCTCGACCGGTGCGCCGGTCCCGGTGACAGGTGTGTCGGTGTTCTCGCCGGAGGGCACCGCCGACGGCGTCGCCAACGTCCAGGCGGTGCTGGACAACGATCCGGGCACCCAGTGGCGCACCGATCAGTACTTCCAGCAGTTCCCGGCGCTCAAGAAGGGCGTCGGGCTGCTCGCCACGCTGCCTGCCCCGGCCAAGCTCACGAACGTCTCGATCAACTCGCCCAGCGCGGGCACGTCGGTGGAGATCCGCACCTCGCCCACCGGCTCGCCGACGCTGGATCAGACCCAGCTGATCGGTTCCGCCCGGCTCGACGACGGTGTCACCGACATCCCGGTGCGTGCCGACCAGGCCGCCCGCTACGTGCTGGTCTGGATCACCGGACTGGGGAATTCCGGAGGACAGTTCCAGACCGCAATTTCCGATATCCGTTTCGACGTCGCGCCGTAGCCGGCCTTCCCGCCGCGCTGTCGTTCGCGCGGATTCGTAGCGCACGTCGAGCATCGCATTGCTCCGTACCGGCTCGACACTTGGTTGCTGCCAAAACGTTACGGACGATATGATCTTCGGGCGCTCTCAGCAGGGGAGCTTCCCGGGTTCTGGCGTATTCGTTCCTGGATGCTGCGAAGTCTCGGTAATGGTCGATCAGCCCATTGCCGCCGTGAGGGCCGTCCAAGGGGTTGGCATTGTCGTCCGAAGTGAACGAGGAGCTCGGCAGGGGGGCGTCGCGGCAGGTGATGTGTCACGGGCGTTCCCTCGTACTCGGTGAAGCCACCGATGTGGAGTTGTTGCGGGCGCATGTGCGTGGTCAGCGTCACGCGTTCGCCGAGTTGCTGCGCAGGCACAACGATCACCTGTGGCAGACCGCGTTGCGGACGTCCTACACGCGCGAGGACGCGGCCGATTCGCTTCAGGAAGCGCTCTTGTCGGCGCATCGCACGGCTGCCTCGTTCCGTGCGGAGGCGGAGGTGCGCAGCTGGCTGCATGCGATCGTGGTGAACGCTTGCCTGGATCGGATCCGCCGCAACAAGACCAGACGCGCGGTGTCGCTGGCGCCGGAGTCGCTGCCCGAGCCCAAGGACGATCGCGACGAGATGGCCCAGGTGGAGATGTCCATGGACATCGATCGCGCGCTGTTCTCCTTGCCGCCGGATCAGCGGACCGCGCTCGTCGCGGTCGACGTGGAGGGGTATAGCGTGGCCGAGGCGGCCGCATTGCTCGGTGTGCCCGAGGGAACGATCAAGAGCCGGTGCGCTCGCGCGCGGCAGCGGTTGAAAGAGCGATTGGATTATCTGCGTGATCCGGGGAACCGGAGGTAGTTGGGATGCGTCATTAATAGTGACGAACCCCTGAACGATTCAGAGGCAGGCCCCGTCGGCGAGGGGATCCCCGCGATGTCAGATGCGAACAACGGAGGTGCGATGGCTACCCGGTCCGTGCCGCAGCCCCCGTTCACGTCCGAATTGCTGGCTGACTTGCACGCCGACAACGTGACGCCGGAGCAGCGTGCGCAATTGTGGCCCGTGGTCTCCCGTGATCAAGAGGCCGTGCGATTCCTGCGCGGTTTGGACGACGTCACCGCCGAGTTACGTGCTCTCGGCCGGGATGAGCGCATCATTCACCCGATGCCGGAGGATGTGGCGGCTCGGCTCGCTCTGTTCGTCGACGAACTGGAACCGCCGGAGGACGCGCCCGACGCTACCGTTCACGAGCTTCCGCGGGCGTGGGCCGGCGAATCCGCCGGGGAAACAAGGATTTCCGAATCCCCGCCGGTGGCACTGGACGAGCGGCGCCGTGGCCGATTGCGGTGGTTCGCCGCGGCGGCCGCGGCGATCGTCACCGTGGCGGGTGCGGGGGTGTGGGTCTCGACGTTGCGCGGCGGTGACGCTCCCGCGCCCACCGCGCAGCCGACCACGGGGAACGACGAATGGGGCGACGATCTCACCGCCACCATGGCCCTCAGCGCGCTCGGCCGTCACACCGTCACCGGCTCCCTGGCCGGCCCCGGGGCACTCGAGCGCTGTGTCCGGGCGAACGGTCTCGACCGCACGGTCCTCGGATCGACAGACATCCGATTCCAGGGCGGGAACGCGGTACTCATCCTGCTCAACGGCCCGCAGCCGCCCAAGATCACCGCCCTGGTGGTCGGAACCGGTTGCGGTACGGGCGATCCCCAGCGCAAGGCACTGCAGGACATCGGCTGACAGTGCGATCTGGACCACCCGCGCGGTGTGACCCGGCCGACGCGGGAACAACAGCCATTACCCTGTTGTTGACCGACACGTCCGATCGAAACTTCCCGGAAGGGCCCCATGAGCGAGCGTAGCGAGCAAGTAAGCGACACCGGCGCGCCAGTTCGCGATCTGATCATCATCGGCTCCGGACCTGCCGGCTACACGGCCGCCGTCTACGCCGGCCGCGCCGAGCTCCAGCCGCTGCAGTTCGAGGGGACCCAGTTCGGCGGTGCGCTGATGACCACCACCGAGGTAGAGAACTTTCCCGGCTTCCGCGGCGGCATCATGGGCCCGGATCTCATGGAGGAGATGCGCGAGCAGGCGAAACGGTTCGGCGCGGACATCCGCACCGAGGACGTGGACGCCGTCGACCTGACCGGCCCGGTCAAGAAGGTCGTCGTCGGCGGCGAAACTTTCGAGGCCTACGCCGTCATCCTCGCCATGGGCTCGGCCGCGCGCTACCTGAACGTCCCGGGCGAACAGCGGTTGCTCGGCCGCGGCGTCAGCGCCTGCGCCACCTGTGACGGCTTCTTCTTCAAGGGGCAGGACATCGTGGTGGTCGGCGGCGGCGACTCCGCGATGGAAGAGGCGACCTTCCTGACCAAGTTCGCCTCCAGCGTGACCATCGTGCACCGCCGCGAGGAATTCCGCGCTTCCCGCATCATGCTGGAGCGTGCGAAGGCGAACGAGAAGATCAAGTTCGTGCTCAACGCCGAAGTGGTCGAGGTGCACGGTGAGAACAGCGTCACCCACCTGACCCTGCGGGACACCCGCACCGGCGAGACCTCCGAACTGGCCGCCACCGGCCTGTTCGTCGCGATCGGCCACGACCCGCGCAGTGAGCTCGTCAGAGGCCAGGTCGCCCTGGACGACGAGGGATATGTGCTGGTGAACGACCCCACGACCGCGACCGACATCCCCGGCGTCTTCGCCGCGGGCGATCTGGTCGACCACACTTACCGTCAGGCGATCACCGCCGCGGGCACGGGCTGCCGCGCGGCCATCGATGCCGAGCGCTGGTTGGCCGAGCAGGGCGACATCACCTCGAACACTCTCGCCCACGCGGGCGAGTCGGTGACCGTGCCCGCCAACTGAGTTCGCACCGGACCAGCTACACACCTTTCGTTTCGCTGTATCGCTAGGAGAACACCCATGTCCAAGTCCGCCAACACGGTTGTCGTCACCGACGCGACCTTCGCCGACGACGTGCTGCTGAGTGAGAAGCCCGTCCTCGTCGATTTCTGGGCCGACTGGTGCGGGCCGTGCAAGATGGTCGCGCCCGTCCTGGAGGAGATCGCCGGTGCGCACGCGGACAAGCTGACCATCGCGAAGCTGGACGTGGACGCCAACCCGAGCACCGCCCGCGATTATCAGATCCTCTCGCTGCCCACTATGATGCTTTTCCGCGGCGGTAAGCCGGTCAAGCAGATCGTCGGGGCGAAGGGCAAGGCGGCTCTTCTGCGCGAACTCGAAGACGTCATCTGACGACGCGATCCGACGACGCGCCGTAGGATGCCCTGGACCCGGGGTTGTCGAAACCTGGTCCGGGTCTGAGACAATCGACCGACGTTCCGGTCGTGCGAAGGTGTATCCCATCGCATGAGTGGGTACCCGCGGGTTGACGGAAGGAAAGGGCTCTCACGCATGCACCGACTTCGTCACGGCGATTCCGGTCCAGCCGTAGCAGAGGTTCGGAGCACCCTGGCAAGCCTCGGGTTCCTACACGCGCACGTCGGTACCGATCAGGCGGACGCACGCGAATATTGGAAGGACACGGAGGTGTCCTTCGACCACCACCTCGACTCCGCGGTTCGCGCGTTCCAGCAGCATCGCGGTCTGCTCGTCGACGGGGTGGTCGGTCCGGCGACCTACCGGGCACTCAAGGAGGCGTCCTACCGGCTCGGCGCGCGCACGCTGATCTATCAGCTGTCCGCGCCGCTGTACGGCGACGACGTGGCCACGCTCCAGCGCAGGCTGCAGGACCTCGGCTTCTACGTGCACCGGGTCGACGGCTACTTCGGTCCGCACACCCATGACGCGCTGACCGCTTTCCAGCGGGAGATCGGGCTGTCGGCCGACGGCATCTGCGGACCCGACACGCTGCGCTCGCTGGACCTGCTCGGCGCCCGGGTGACCGGAGGCAATCCGCACCGGATCGCCGAGGAAGAAGTGGTGCACCGGGCGGGGCCGCAGCTGACGGGCAAGCGAATCGTCATCGATCCGGGTCTCGGCGGGCCGGACAAGGGATGTGCCGTACCCACCGAGTACGGCGACGTCTACGAGTCGGAAATCCTGTGGGACTTGGCGAGCCGGCTCGAGGGACGGATGGCGGCCACGGGTATGGAGACCTTCTTGTCGCGTCCGTGGGGCGCCAACCCCACCGACGTTGAGCGCGCGGACACGTCCAACGCCTTCGACGCGGATCTGATGATTTCGCTGCGCTGTGCCACCAACCCGAGCCCGCTGGCCAACGGCGTGGCCGGGTTCTACTTCGGCAACTCGCACGGCTCGGTGTCCATGATCGGACAGGTGCTGGCCGGCTTCATCCAGCGCGAGGTGGTCGCCCGGACGTCGCTGCAGGACTGCCGTACCCATGCGCGCACCTGGGACCTGTTGCGCCTCACCAAGATGCCGACGGTGCAGGTGGACATCGGTTATCTGACCAACGAATACGACGCTTCGGTGCTCACCAACCCGCGCATGCGCGACGTGATCGCCGAGGCCATTCTGATCTCGGTGAAGCGGCTGTATCTGCTGGGGCAGGACGACCAGCCGACCGGTACGTACACCTTCGCGGAGCTGCTGGCCGAGGAGCTGGCCGCCGCGGACCGGATGTAGCTTCGCCTTCCATCTTTCGAAGCGCCCCCTGATCTGTCGAATCAGCCAGGGGGCTTTTCGTTGTCTGGCTCAGCGCGCTCCGATACGAGTCGGCACCGTCATCGACGCCGCGGCGAGCAGCTGATCCAACGCCCGTTCGACGTCTTCCTTCCAGCCGTGGTCCGAGTCGAGTTCCAACCGCAACCGCGGGAACCGGTGATGCGGGGCCACCACCTCGAAGCCGACATCTTCCAGGAAGTCGGCATCGATCATGCAGCTCTCCGGTGAGCACTCGGCCGTGGCGCTCGCGCTCTTGATCGGGGCGACGATCCGCTCGAGCAATGTCATCGAGCCGGACCGCTCCGACAGTGCCTGCGTCGCCGGGTGGGTCCGGATGCCGAATGCCTCCAAAGCTCGCACGCCACGGCGCACCAGGTCCGCCACCACAGCCTGGATGAGGTGGTGGGCGACATCGGCATCCCGATAGGGAAATTCGGCCCGCAGCGTGGTCAGCAGGACCGCGTCCGGGCTCACCGGGGAAGTGGGGAAGAGGGTGGCCCGGGGCACCGCGCTGGGCGGTGCGTAGAAGGCGCAGCCGGCGACGTTACCGTCGACGTTCGCCACCTGCCCGCACGAACCCCACTCCAGCATGACCGTGGACAACCAGGCTTCCTTCTCGAACACCGGATCGCTGAAGTTGCGCGAATCCTCGGCCACCGCGGGGTCCATCTCCCAGAAGACACAGCGCCGCGCATGCGCGGGAAGCTTCTCCAGTCCGCCGAGGGTTAGTGCTGTGACGCTGGTCGACACCGCTCTGCTCAGCCTCCAGCTGTCCGATTCATCCACGCTCACGTCGCATCAACGTTTGCTCGCCAGCAAGAATAAGCGATCAAGGGGAACCCGCCTCATTCCATGTCGCTGTGCTGTTGGTCAGAAGAACTTGTGTTGCTTCGCCGGGAGCGATGGGCGCTCCACGGCCGCGTGAATTCCTGCCGTCACAGTGACGTTTCGGCCCGGAACTCGCGCCTATGGAAACCACAAGTTGAATTTCGTCACTTCTGTCACACGGTAGGTGCGTTCTGCTCCATCAGGGCGACAATCCGCTCGAGGTCTTCCACCGACCCGAACTCGACGACGATCTTGCCTTTGCGCTTGCCCATACTCACCAGGACCCGAGTATCGAAGGAGCCGGACAACCGATCGGCCACGGCTTGTAGGCCGGGCATCTCGATCGGCTTGCGACGGACGACGGGAGAGGGCGCGGCCGCGTCCTGCTCTCGGTTCGCCAGCATGACGGCTTCCTCGGTAGCCCGGACCGAGAGTCCCTCGGCGACGATTCGGGCGGCGAGCACCTCTTGAGCGTCCGCACCCGCTTCGAGACCGAGCAGTGCTCGCGCGTGTCCGGCGGACAGTACGCCCGCCGCGACCCGGCGCTGCACCGGGATAGGCAACTTCAGTAGACGGATCATATTCGTCACGACCGGGCGAGAGCGGCCGATTCGGGCAGCCAATTCCTCGTGGGTGACATCGAATTCCTCCAGCAGCTGCTGGTAGGCCGCCGCCTCTTCGAGTGGATTCAGCTGCACCCGGTGGATGTTCTCCAGCAGGGCGTCGCGCAGCATCGACTCGTCCGCGGTCTCCCGCACGATCGCGGGAATGGCGGCCAGCCCCGCCTCCTGGCAGGCCCGCCAGCGCCGCTCGCCCATGACCAGCTGATAGCGATCCACGCCCGGCTCGGTCCGGCGCACCACGATCGGCTGCATCAGACCGAACTCACGAATCGAATGCACCAACTCGGCCAGCGCGTCCTCTTCGAAGACTGTGCGCGGCTGCTTCGGATTCGGTTCGATCTGGTCCGGCGGGATCTCACGGTAGACAGCGCCGCCTGCCTCGAGTTCGGCGTTGTCGGCGGGATCGGGTACCCGATGCAGGTAGGTTGCGGGCGGCTGCGGCCCCACCGGATCCAGACCGATGACACTCGCAGCGGCGCTGCTGAGGCCCGGTGCTGTCGTCGGTGTCGTCGGGATCAGCGCGGCGAGACCGCGCCCGAGCCCACCCTTCTTCGCCTGACTCATCGGTCTACCGACCCCTTCCTCGTTCCGCCACCAAACCGGACTGTGCCGAGCATCGACACCACTGGCCGAATCACTCCGCCGACTTCGTCGCGGCGACGCGCGGAGCCACCGCGCGGGCCGCCATCTCGCGTCCGGCATCCAGGTAGCTCATCGCGCCCCGGGAGCCTGGATCATAATCGAGCACCGTCATGCCGTAACCCGGCGCCTCCGACACCTTCACACTGCGCGGAATCACCGACCGCAGCACGACATCGCCGAAGTGTCCGCGGACCTCCTCGGCGACCTGGTCGGCCAACTTGGTGCGTCCGTCGTACATCGTGAGGATCACGGTGGAGACGTGGAGTTCGGGGTTCAAGTGCGCCTGCACCAGACCGATATTGCGCAGCAACTGGCCGACGCCCTCCAGCGCGTAGTACTCGCACTGGATCGGGATCAGCACCTCCTTTGCCGCGACGAGCGCGTTGACCGTCAGCAGCCCCAGGGACGGCGGGCAGTCGATCATCACGTAATCGATGTCGTATCCGGCGATATTCGCCTCTTGGATTGCGGCTTTCAGCCGGCCCTCCCTGGCCACCATCGACACGAGTTCGATCTCGGCGCCCGCCAGGTCGATGGTCGCGGGGATGCACAGGAGACGTTCACTGTGCGGACTCGTCTGGATAGCTTCTCTGACCGAGACCTCGCCGATGAGCAACTCGTAGCTGGAGGGGACACCCGAATGATGCTCGATGCCGAGGGCAGTGCTGGCGTTGCCCTGGGGGTCGAGATCGATCACGAGAACCGTCATCCCTTGATGCGCCAGGGCGGCCGCCAGATTCACCGCGGTGGTCGTCTTCCCGACGCCGCCTTTCTGATTGGCGATCGTGATGATCCGTTGCTCGTGCGGTTTCGGCACAGTCACCTTTCCTGGATGGAGGACCTGACTTGCACGTTGCGCTTCGGCAGCTATCGGGGTCTCACTAGGGGAGATGTGCCCGAACGGGGTACTTCCGAATGCATCCGCGTCGAAATTGCTGGAGTCCAGCATCCCCGGCACGCGCGACGTTGTTTCCCGTGAAACATTCGCCGGACCGCTCGACATAGACAGCTCCTAACCCGAGAACTTCAGAACACGTACGCGCGACGGGACGGATCGGCGCCGTGTGTGCAACAGCCTTTGTCGGATCGAACACGATGCACAACCGGGTTCGCGGCGCCCGATCGACCGAGCGGAGCTCCTCGCCGTTGTGACAACCAGATCCCTCCGTGGCACCTACGCTCACGCCCGACGCCCACTAGCTTGCCAGCACTGAGCGGTTTAAGAAAGCTGAATCGCGGCGAGGCGCAGAGCGACACGCGAATCCGCACGAATTCACCCCGCCGCGCGCGCTGTTTCACATGAAACATTGGCTTGTGCCGCGCGGCCGACGGTGGGGAGTAGGCGGCGCCGGGTGCGACGCGGCCCTCTGCGGATGCCGGATAACCACTCACAGCGACGGTTTGACCGTTGGGTGGTGATCGTCAAGCCGGGACGTCGGACGTGCTGCCGTCCGGCGCGAGACCGGCCGCATCACCGCCCATCGACTTATCCCGCGCCGACCTTTTCGTGTCGACATGGCGGCGCACCAGTTTGACTGCGCGCCAGAAGCACGAGCGGACGAAGCGGCGCGCCATGCCCTGCCCCATGCGGTGAGCGAGAAGCTCACGAGGTGCGAAGTTCTGCTTGGCGGCGGTGTCGCAACCAGCTCGGTTCACGCCCGAGCGTGAGTTCTCTACGGGCGCTGGGCGTTCAAGGTCGAGCCGAACGCGCAGCATGATTCACGTGAAACATCGCCGAATCTCGCTGCCACCACGTCAGGCAACGAGCTGCCGGTCAGCGTCGAGGTCCAGGTGCGCGGCGAGCTGGCCGCGCAGGAGGTCGCCGTGCTGGAGCTGTCCGCGCTGCGCGGCATCTTCTCCGCGCTGGTCGAGGACCAGGTCACCTTCGTCATGAGAACGCGCTCGGTTTGCATCGTCATACGGGGTCGAATGATCGGTCGTTCGGGGCTGTCTCGGCGATGCCTAGCTGCCACTGGATTCACGTGAAACATGCGGCACAGTTCAGGCCTCAGCGGCTAGGCGTCCGCTCGCGGAGCGGGGACAGTCTCGGTACCGCGCCCCAGATCGGAAGTACTCCACAGATCGGGTTCGAGTCATGGTGATGCGCGCCCATTCGAGTGCGCCGCACCATCCACACGCACCGTGTGACCAAGGTCAGATCAACCATTCCGTCAGGGTGACGAAATGACCGCTGGTCCCAGCTCGAACCGGGAACCTTCGCGATCGAAGCTGCTACTCGGCCTTGCGTGCGGCACGCTTGCGCGCGCGGTCCGTTGCTGTCTTGCGAACCGTCTTGCCTTCGCGTTCGACCGCTCGTTCGGCGCGCCGCCGCGAGGTGCGCTCGGCGCGAGGAAGTCGCTCCGCGCTGATCACCACGGTGGGCGTGTCCACCAGACCGACGCCGCATTCCAACACGATGGCATTGCCGGCTCCGGCTTTCGCCAGCGCCTCGCCGTCGCGTTCGAGTTCCTCTGCCGCGCTGGCGCCTTTGAGAGCGAGCATGTGTCCGTGGTCGCGAAGGAGGGGGAGAGACCACTGAGCGAGTTTCCCGAGGGGGGCCACCGCACGGGACGTGACAACGTCCGCGCCGCCGGCCTCCTTCATCACGCCGGACTGTTCGGCGCGCCCACGTACCACGGTCACATCGAGTCCGACCGATTCGATGAACTCGCTCAGGAAAACGGTTCGGCGCAGCAGGGGCTCGACCAAGGTGATCCGGAGGTCCGGTCGAGCGATCGCGAGCGGGATGCCGGGCAAGCCCGCGCCGCTGCCGATGTCGACCACGGAAGCGCCCTCGGCGATCAACTCACCGAGCACCGCGCAGTTGAGCAGGTGGCGATCCCACAGGCGGGGCACCTCGCGTGGGCCGATCAACCCGCGTTCCACGCCCGCGGTCGCGAGCGCTGTGCAATATCGACGCGCGAGATCGAGTCGGTCGCCGAAGACGGTGGCCGCCGACGCGGGTGGTTCCAGCTCCGCGGGTACGGCGGTGGTTCCACCGAGATCTCGTTCCACGTGAAACATCCTTCCGAACTCGGTTCGATCTACGAGCGAGCAATCGGGCTCCGAACACGAACAAGGCCCCCGGTCCGAAGACCAGAGGCCCTATCCAACCACTACCCGTCCGGGCCGCGAAACATGCCGCCCGCTTCGGGGATGCCACGGCTCAGCCGGGAACGACCACCACGTGCCGGTTCGGCTCGACGCCTTCGCTCTCGCTGCTGACGCCCTCGACGGCCGCCACCGCGTCGTGCACGATCTTGCGCTCGAACGGGGTCATGGGAGCCAGCGATTCCGGCTCACCCGAGGCCAGCACCCGCTGCGCCGCGGCCGCGCCGAGCTCGCTCAGCTCGGACCGCCGTTTCGCCCGCCAGCCCGCCACATCCAGCATCAGCCGACTGCGCACTCCGGTCGCCTGCTGCACAGCGAGACGAGTCAGTTCCTGCAACGCGTCGAGCACCTCGCCGTTGCGTCCCACGAGCTTGGTCAGGTCGCGGCCGCCGTCGATGCTCACCACGGCGCGGTCGCCTTCCACATCGAGATCGATGTCGCCGTCGAAGTCCAGCACATCGAGCAACTGCTCGAGGTAGTCACCCGCGATCTCGCCTTCTTCGATCAGCGCTTCCTCGGCATCGCTCACGACATCGCCGGTGTCCGCTCCGGCGCTCGCCGTCGTCGTCGTCACGGTGGCGTCCCCTCCGTCGGTCTCAACAGTCATTTGATTTCCTTCATCTGCTCATCGCGCGCGCCGGGCAATCGCCGCCGGGCGGTATTCGCGATCAAGGGGTTGCTCAGCGATAGAGAGAGGTGGGCGGCTCGGCCCACCGATCGGGTATCAGCGCCTGCGCTTCTGATTCGCCCTGCCCCGGTTGCCAGGCCGTTTCTGGCCGGCCGGGCGGCGTTGGCCCGCGGACTGCTTAGACGGCTTCGCGGTACCGTTCGACGAGGCGACCGGAGTGTCCTCGTCCGTGGCGGTGTCAGCAGCCGCGGTGGGGGCGGGCTTCTTCTTCACGTTGACCGGTTTGGCGCCGGGCTTGGGCGCGTTCTGCGCGCGCTGCTCCAGCTTCGCCTGCTTCTTGGCTTCCTCTTCTTTCGCCATGCGACCGAACACGAGGTGCTGCTGCCCGTAGGTCCAGATGTTGTTGGAGACCCAGTACAGCAGGATGGCGATCGGCAGGAAGGGGCCACCGACGAGCACACCGAGCGGGAACACCCACAGCGCGAGTTTGTTCATCATCGCGGCCTGAGGATTGGCCGCGGCTTCCGGCGTCTGCCGCGCGACCGACGCGCGCGCGTTGAAGTGGGTCGCCAGACCGGCGATGACCATCAGGGGGATGGCGACGAGCGCGATGCTCAACTTGCTCGGCACACCGCCGTAGTCGGCGAACGCCTGCAACTCGTTGACCGGCGTGGTGATGAACGCGGAGATCGGCGCCCCGAAGATGCGCGCACTCAGGAAGGACTGGACGTCAGCTGCGTTGAAGACGTAGTTCGCCGTGTTCGCGTTCTGCTCGGGCGTCATGCCGAGCTGGCCGAAGCCGTGCCCGGTCCGGTTGAACGACCGCAGCACATGGAACAGCCCCAGGAACACCGGCACCTGAGCGAGGATCGGCAGGCAACCCATCAGCGGGTTGAAGCCGTTCTCCTTCTGCAGCTTCTGCATCTCGAGCGCCATCTTCTGGCGGTCGTTCTTGTACTTCTTCTGCAGCTCTTTGATCTGCGGCTGCAGTTCCTGCATCTGCTTGGTGGTGCGCACCTGCTTGACGAACGGCTTGTAGAGCACCAGGCGCAGCGTGAACACCAGGAACACCACGGCCAGCGCCCAGGTGAGACCGTTGTCCGCGCCGAACGCGAACCCGAAGACCCGATGCCAGAACCAGAGGATCCAGGACACCGGGTAATAAATGAAGTCGAGCACGGCTCTATGCACTCCCGTCGTTCGTGTCGCCGATCACCGCGGGCGGCGATCCTTTACAAGCGTTCGGCTCCGACCGCGGTCCGGCGGGCAGGCTCGATTCCTGCGTCGCCGCCTCGGTCGCTGCCCCATCCGTCGGCTCGGTGCGAAGTCCGGTCCGCTTCCGCTCCGGGACGGGGTCCCACCCACCAGGGTGCCAGGGCGCGCATTTGGCCAAGCGCACGACCGTCAATACGAGCCCGATGAACAGGCCCCGGGTGCGCAGCGCGGTGACCGCGTACTCGCTGCAGGTCGGGGTGAATCGGCACACCGGCATGCGGGTGGGGGAGACGTAGGTCCGATACAGCTCGATCGAGAAGATCAGCACATTCGCGGGCAGTCTGGCGATCGTCGCCCAGAGGCTCATGCCGTGCCACCCGTCGACACGCCCGCTGCGGCGCCGACGCCGAGCTTGCGCAGCGCGGTGCGCAGCTGGCGCAGCAAATCCTCCGACGACGCCGTGGCGGCGCCCGGGAGCGCACGAATCACGACATCGGTCCCGGGCGGCAATTCGTCGACCACCTGGGCGCACATATGACGCAGGCGGCGGGCGACGCGATGTCGAATCACCGCGTTGCCCACCGCCTTGCTGACGATCAACCCGAAGCGGGGTCCGCCTACCCGGACCAGCGCATCGTCGGGGATCTGATCGTGTCGTCCATTCGCGCCCACGCTTCCGTCATACCCGTGTGCGAGCGCATGCACGACCAGATCACGCCTCCCGATTCGCTGGCCGCGGCGCACCGTCCGGGAGAAGTCGGCACGATGATGCAACCGATACGGCTCAGGCAACACCCGAGCGTCCGAGAGCGAGGGTCAGGCAGTGAGGGAAGCGCGGCCCTTACGGCGACGCGCCGAGACGATGGCGCGACCCGCACGGGTGCGCATCCGGAGGCGGAAGCCGTGAACCCGCGCCCGACGACGGTTGTTCGGCTGGAACGTCCGCTTGCCCTTGGCCACGGTCAACACTCCTCGAGTAGGCGGGCACCAGGTAGTGCCCGAAGCTTGTCGGTGATACGTGTATTGCGCGAATGAATCGCAGGTCTGGTCATCATCGGCGCGCGTCGGTCCTGGCGCACAGTCGGTCGATCACGACCTAAACGCGGTCAGCACAAGACCGCCACCGCACCAAGGGGTGACTGTACGAGGGTACTGATCGTCCAGGGACGGGTCAAACTCGCCCCCCTGTACGCCCCGGGCGCGGCGACCAGGCAGAATCGGCTTCCTCGAGTCAGTCGTTCTGGCAATGACCGTGAGTTCGTCCACACCCCTAGCCAGCACCCGTCCCGGGCCGCTAGGGTACGTAGCCAGTCGATTGCTGCAGAACCGCAGGTCGCAGCCTCGCCCTTCCCGCGCGTGCGCGCGTTCCACAGCTCCCCAGGGTTCTCCACATCTGTGGATAATTGTGTGGAAAGACCCCTGGAGTGGCATATTCGTAGGGCCGACGGTGCCACGCCGCTGTCCAGATGGGGGACCCGGACAGCGTCCGAACCGGTTACGGACGTACGCAGCGGATCACGGGCCCACCCCCGAGCAGCACACTCCACGCGTGCCCCGGCCGTCTGCTCCTATCGACCTACTCCGGGGAGGAAGCTGCATGGACGACGAGCAGAACGTGCTGGCCACAGTGTGGCCCGAGGTTGTCACCGAGCTCACCACCGGGTCACCGGACGGCGCTATCCCTCCGGTCACCCGAGCACAGCAGGCCTGGCTGAAGCTGGTCAAGCCGCTGACGGTCGCACAGGGGTTCGCCCTGCTCTCCGTACCTTCGTCGCTGGCACAGGAGGCCATCGAACGCGACCTGCGCGAACCCATCCTCCGGTCCCTCGGCCGCAGGCTCGGTCCCCAAGTGGAAGGACTCGGCGTCCGCATCGCCGCCCCGACCACCCCGACCGTCGACCGGCAGAGCAATACCCCCCGGCACGCGCGTATGACGAGCAGGCCAGAGCGGACCCGAGAGGGCCGGGCTCCCGCGGCATACCCCGGCTCGGAGTTCCCCGGCCGCGACGCCTACCCCGGACCGCGTTATGCACAGCCGGCCGAATTCCCGGCAGCGTCTCCGTACAACGACGGCTCCGACTACCCGGGGGCGGAATACGGGCAGGACTTCGCCCCGCCGGAGGAGTACCGCCAACCGGAGTACGCCCACGCCGACTATCCACCGCGCGGCGAGTATTCCGCGACGGGCGAACTGCCCATGGTGCCCGGGGCGGACGTCGCACCCCGTCGCGAACCCGGGCTTCCGCCCCGCAGGGAACCGGCCATCCCGCCGGGGCAGGAGTCCCTGTTCAATCCGGAACCGTCGCCGGGCGGCGTGCGCGGCCCGCTCCGTGCTCCGCTGCGCGAGACCGCCGACGACGACACCGGCCTGGCGCACGATCCGGTCCGGGAACCGGTCGGCGAGCACCCGCGCGGCGACCACGACGACGAGCCCGTGGTGAACGTCCGCAACTCCTGGCCCACCTACTTCGCCAAGTCGCAGGAATCGCCCGCGCCGGCGACGTCCTCGGCCAGCCTGAACGCGAAGTACACCTTCGAAACGTTCGTCATCGGCGCGTCCAACCGCTTCGCGCACGCCGCGGCGGTCGCCATCGCCGAAGCCCCGGCTCGTGCCTACAACCCGTTGTTCGTCTGGGGAGCTTCCGGCTTGGGCAAGACCCACCTGCTGCACGCGGCGGGTCATTACGCACAGCGTCTCTTCCCGGGCATGCGGGTCAAGTACGTGTCGACCGAAGAGTTCACCAACGACTTCATCAACAGCCTGCGCGACGACCGCAAGGTCGCGTTCAAGCGCCGCTACCGCGAGACCGACATCTTGCTGGTCGACGACATCCAGTTCATCGAGGGCAAGGAAGGCATCCAGGAGGAGTTCTTCCACACCTTCAACACCCTGCACAACGCGAACAAACAGATCGTCGTCTCCTCGGATCGCCCGCCCAAGCAACTGGCCACGCTGGAGGAGCGGCTGCGCACCCGATTCGAATGGGGTCTGATCACCGACGTGCAGCCGCCGGAGCTGGAGACGCGCATCGCCATCCTGCGCAAAAAGGCGCGGATGGACCGGCTCGACGTGCCCCACGATGTGCTGGAGCTGATCGCCAGCCGGGTGGAGCGCAACATCCGGGAGCTGGAGGGCGCGCTGATCCGCGTGACCGCTTTCGCGTCGCTGAACGGCCAGCCGCTGGATCTTCCGCTGGCCGAGGTGGTGCTGCGAGATCTGATGCCGGACACCACGGCGCTGGAGATCAACGCGGCCACGATCATGGCCGTCACGGCGGAGTACTTCAACACCACGCTGGAAGAACTCACCGGTCCCGGCAAAGCGCGACCGTTGGCTCAGGCCAGGCAGATCGCCATGTATCTGTGCCGTGAGCTGACCGACCTGTCCCTGCCGAAGATCGGGCAGGCGTTCGGCCGCGACCACACCACGGTGATGTACGCGGAGAAGAAGGTACGCAAAGAGATGACCGAGCGACGCCGCGTCTACGACCAGGTGCAGGAACTCACAGCCCGGATCAAGCAACGCTCGCGCTGAGCGGCATCCACACCCGAGCACCGCCCCTGACCTGGGGCGGTGCTTTTTTGTGGGCTGTGGATTCCTCGAGGAATCCTTGTGGAGTCCTCGAGGAATCCCCCGGTTTGTCCACCGATCTGTGCACAGGTCGGGGTAGCAGCCTCCGCGAGTTCCCTCACAGGGCGAATTACACAGTTTCCCCAGGCAGGTTTGCGCACAGCCGTTGACCAGGGCAGTGTCCGGATCAGGCCTTGTGGAATCCTCGAGGAGTCCGTGTGGAGTCCTCGAGGATTCCTCGAGCTGTCCACGATTTCGTGCACATGTGTGAACAACCGGGTGAATCCGGTGGAACAACTCGAGGAGCGCTCGAGGATGAATCGGGGACAACCTGAGAACCTCCACAGCCGCCGGATGTTCATCCTCGAGACACCCCCTGGCCATCCCCACGGCACCACGCCCCCTGAACAGCGGATTCGGCCGCAGTCCACAGAATCCACAGCGCCTACTACTACTTCAGTTCTTCTCATTAGAGATCTCTCTTCAAAACAGGGTGTGTGGAAAGTCGGCACGGCAGCGTCTCCTGCGCAGCCCCTCCCGGTTCACAGCAAGGACGACAGAGGGATCCCGGTCCCCCTCTCGAATCGGCGTAAGCAGTCCGCGCCCGCGGTACGCCCCGGCTCATCCCGCACCGCCGGCCCCATCCGTGCTCCCTTCCGAGGGGCGGTCGTCTGCGGTGCCGGAGGGTCGGGCTAGGTGCATGTCCCCTCCGCGGGTACGGTTCTATGTCGGTCGCCTGTGCCAGACTGCGAAGGCGGCCGATTCGGCAGGACCCTTTCGAGCACCGACACTGACGAGCCGACAACAGATCACGGAACCGGGAGAGGACAGATCGGGCGATGGAGCTTGCAAGCATGAAGTTTCGGGTCGCCCGCGAGGATTTCGCCGAGTCCGTCGCCTGGGTGGCGCGCAGTCTTCCCTCCCGGCCGCCGGTACCGGTGCTCGGCGGCGTGCTGCTGGTCGCCGACGAGGACGGGCTGACCGTCTCCGGCTTCGACTACGAGGTCTCCGCGCAGGTGCGGGTCGCGGCCGAGGTCGCGGGGCCCGGCCAGGTGCTCGTCTCCGGTCGTCTGCTGGCCGATATCACCAAGGCGCTGTCCAACAAGCCGGTCGACGTCTCGGTGGACGGCACGCGCGTGTTGATCACCTGCGGCAGCGCGAAGTTCTCCCTGCCGACCATGCCGGTCGAGGACTATCCCCAGCTGCCCGAGGTGCCGCAGCAGACCGGTGAACTGAGTGTGGATGTCTTCGCGGAGGCCGTCGGCCAGGTCGCCGTCGCGGCGGGCCGCGACGACACGCTGCCCATGCTCACCGGTATCCGGGTGGAGATCGAGGGATCCCAGGTCGTGCTCGCGGCGACCGACCGGTTCCGCCTTGCCGTGCGGCACATCGAATGGCAGCCCGCGCGCGCCGATATCGAGACTTCGGTGCTCATCCCGGCCAGGACGCTGTCGGAGGCCGCCAAGACGCTCGGCCCCTCCGACGCGCCCGTGCAGCTGTCCCTGGGCTCCGGTGCCGGATCGGACGGCCTGCTCGGCATCGTGAACGCTGGTCGCCGGACCACCACTCGCCTGCTCGACGCGGAATTCCCCAAGTTCCGTCAATTGCTCCCCAAGGAGCACACCTCGATCGCCACCCTCGCCGTCGCCGCGCTGACCGACGCCATCAAGCGCGTCGCGCTGGTCGCCGAACGTGGCGCGCAGGTGCGGCTGGAGTTCTCCGCGGACGGCCTGCTGCTGTCCGCGGGCGGCGACGACGCGGGCCGCGCCGAGGAGTGGCTGGAGGCCGATTTCCGCGGCGAATCGCTCACCATCGCGTTCAACCCCGGATATCTCATCGACGGCTTGTCCGCCCTGCACGCCGACCGGGTCACTTTCGGCTTCACCACACCGAGCAGGCCCGCCGTGCTGCTGCCTGCGTCCGCGGAGGAGCCCGAAGTGCTGGACTCCGGGACGTTCGCCGCACTGTCGAGCCCGTACATCTATCTGCTGATGCCGGTCCGGCTCCCGGGCTGATCGCCTGTGCATGACCTGATGTCGAACGGATCCGCGCCGCGGGATCCAGCGCGGCCGAGCGGTGCCGCTGCTGGAAACTCCCCAGCGACGTCGGAGAAACCGGTGCTCCCGCAGCCAGAGCACCGGTTTATCCACAGGTCTTCCACAGGAGTGCGGCGCACTGCACGAGGTCCGTTCGCCGCGGCCATGAGTTGCCGATCGGCGGGAATGTCGGCTTCGGCCCAGGCAGGGGCACGATAGCGGATGTTCGTCCGTGCTCTGTCGCTGCGCGACTTCCGCTCGTGGGAGCATGCGGAAGTCGAATTATCCCCAGGTCGCACCGTTTTCTTGGGATCGAACGGCAACGGCAAGACAAACCTGCTGGAAGCGATCGGCTACTTGGCCACGCTCGGGTCGCATCGGGTCGCCACGGACGCTCCGTTGATCCGGACCGGTACCGAGCGCGCCCGGATCGGCGCCACCGTGGTCAACACCGGGCGCGAGTTGCGCATCGATGTCGAGCTGAATCAGGGCAGCGCGAATCGCGCCCAGATCAACCGCTCACCGGTCCGACGACCCCGGGAGATCCTCGGGATCCTGCAGACGGTGTTGTTCGCCCCGGAGGATCTCGCGCTGGTGCGCGGCGATCCCGGGGAGCGCCGCCGCTTCATGGACGAGTTGTGCACAACTCGCCTCCCCAGACTGGCCGCCGTCCGCAGCGACTATGACCGGGTGCTGCGCCAGCGCTCGGCGCTGCTGAAAACCGCCGGGCGGCAAGCCAGGTCGAAGGCCGACCTGAGCACCCTCGACGTGTGGGACGGACACCTCGCCGCGCACGCGTCCGTCCTGCTCGCCCAGCGGCTGCGTTTGGTGCACGATCTCGCGCCGTATCTGGCGCGGTCCTACGCGTCGATCGCCCCGGAATCGCGGCCCGCGTCGATCGTCTATCGCAGCTCCGCGCTGCCCCTGGAGTTCCTGGATCCGGCCAGACCGCCGCGCCCGGAGGACGCGGCGGAACTGGAGGCGATCTTGCTGACCGAACTCGCTGCCGCCCGGCCGAAGGAACTCGAGCGCGGCGTGTGCCTGGTCGGTCCGCACCGCGACGAACTGGACCTCGTGCTGGGAGATTCGCCCGCCAAGGGCTTCGCCAGCCACGGCGAGTCGTGGTCGTTCGCATTGGCTTTGCGGTTGGGTGCGTTCGAACTGCTGCGCACCACCGGCGCCGAACCGGTGCTGCTGCTCGACGACGTGTTCGCCGAACTCGACCGTCGCCGCCGCGCCGCGCTGGCGGCCGTCGCCGCGGACGCGGAGCAAGTGCTGATCACCGCGGCCGTGCCGGAGGACGTGCCCGCCGAACTCGCCGCCGTGCCGCTGCGAGTGGAAACCGCGGGCGGCCCCGACGGCCGCGTTTCCCGGATCGCCGCCGAGGATCGGTCCGACAGTGGCAGTTCGGCGGTGAACGGCTGAACGACGACGCCACCCACTCGGCGCCCGAGGGTGAACGTGACCCGGTCGCCGGTTCGACGGAGTCGCGGACGCCCTAGCCATCCACAGGTGGAGTGGACCGGAGATCCGGCCTCGCCATCAGCCGCCCCGGTCCACTACAGTGACCAGTCGTCGGGAACGCCGATCGAGTCCTCAACAGCCGGAACCGATTCCCTAACACCTGTGGAAAACTCGCTCGGACATCGGTGACCGCTTCCGCGAAACGCGCAACAGCAACAGTCGAGCAAGCGGCCACCCTGCCTGACAATCCGGCGTTTTGGGCGGGGAACAGCGTGTTCTATCGGCCGCCTGGGTGTGCGGCATGCGCGATTCCTGGCGCTGGCAACCGTGGGCGGAGGCTGGGGACAACTTGATCGAAACTGGGGACAGACCACGGGACGCGGAGGGAGAAGGGCGATGAGCGATCGGCCCACCGAGCCCGAATCCGCAGGAGCGGAACCCGAATTGCGAGGGATAGATCTGGCCCGGCGAGCCTTGGAGGAAGCGCGCGCCGCGGCACGTGCGAGCGGCAAGTCCGTCGGTCAGGGGCGTTCCTCGCCCCAGCGCAGGCTGCGGACCGGAGGGCGCAGGCGCACCGGATGGTCGGGCGCGGGCCCGGACGATCGCGATCCACAGCTGTTGTCGAAGTTGGCCGGCTCCCTCGCCAAGAGCCGCGGGTGGTCGGGCAAGGTGGCCGAGGGCATGGTCTTCGGCCGTTGGGCGGGAGTGGTCGGCGAGGACATCGCCGCGCACGCCACGCCGGTCACCTTGAAGGACGGCGTGCTGAGCATCTCCGCGGAGTCGACCGCCTGGGCTACCCAGTTGCGGATGCTGCAAGGCCAGATCCTCGCGAAGATCAATGCCGCGGTCGGCCAGGGGGTGGTGACCTCGCTGAAGATTTCCGGACCTGCCGCACCGAGCTGGCGCAAGGGCGAGCGGCATATCAAAGGTCGCGGACCGCGCGACACGTACGGATGACCGCGCCGGGCAGTATGTGATACTTGGTGTTACGTTTACCCTGAAGCGGCGTTTCACGTGGAACGCCCCGGTTCGACGTCCGCACCGGAAGCCCTGCGACGTCGGATCGGAACCGTCTGGGCAGAAGGAACCTCGATGACGATCACCACGGCCGTGGGTCCGTTTCCGGCGACCGCGACCCGGACGGTTCGCCGGGACGGCGTCGAACTCGCGGTCTACGAATGCGGCAACCCCGAGGGCGTGCCGGTGCTGCTCATCCACGGGTGGCCCGATACCCATCTGCTGTGGAGCCGGGTGGCGGCCCTGCTCGGCGGCCGCCATCGTGTGATCGCCTTCGACAACCGGGGGGCGGGCAGCAGTTCCGCGCCGGCCGCAGTCGAGGCCTATCGGATCGAGGAGCTCGCGGCCGACGTCCGCGCGGTCATCGCCGCGGTCTCGCCCGGCGAACGGGTGCACGTCCTCGGGCACGACTGGGGGTCGGTAATCGGATGGGAGGCCGTCGCGGCCGAGGACGCCGCATCGGTGATCGCGTCCTTCACGTCGGTGTCCGGCCCGAACTTGGACTTCCTCGGCGCCTATCTGCGTGGGCCGCTCACCCCGGCGAGGCTGCGGGGTGCGCTGGCCCAGGGCGTCGCCTCGGCCTATACCGTCGCCTTCCAGATCCCCAAGTTGCCGAATCCGGTGTTGCGGATTCTCTCCGGCCGGTGGCCGCGATTCCTCGCCTTCTTCGACGGACTCGACCCCGCATTGGTGGAGACGGCGCCGACACTGCGCACCGATATGCTGAACAACCTGAAGCTCTACCGCGCGAACATTCGCACCCACCTGCGTCATCCGCGGCCCCGTCCGATCGAGGTGCCCGTTCAGCTGATCGTCGCCACGCGGGACCGCGCCGTGCGGCCTGTGGTGAACGCCGAGGCAGATCGGTGGGTGCCGCGCTTGACCCGGGTGGAGATCCCGGCGCGGCACTGGTCGCCGATCTCACACCCGGCGGAGCTGGCGCGTCATACCGCCGCCTTCGTCGCCCGGATCGATGCCGCTGCCGAAGCGTGCGAGCGCGATCCGGCGACGCATCTCTGAGCCCACTTCTGCTGGATCAAAACCGCCGCAAGGCGCAACGGAGTCGGCGGTATTCGATTTCTCGCATCCACGGCGCTGTGAGGGGTGTCGGAGGTGGGTTGTAAGTTGGGTGTACCAGTAGGATGGTTACGTAACTAGCGGCGATACCTTCGGCGCGTTCCACACAGTCCACGCCCGGACCCGGATTCTCGAGCCAGACATGAACCAGGGCCTCACGTGTGCTGTCCGATCGCTCTATGCCGGGATCAGCAAGTAAGGAGAGCTACCGACCAGTGGCTGCCAAAGACTCCAACGCATCGGGTTCGACCAAGGCGACCGGGAAGCAGGACTACGGTGCCTCCTCCATCACGGTTCTCGAGGGACTCGAGGCGGTTCGCAAGCGTCCGGGCATGTACATCGGCTCCACCGGTGAGCGCGGTCTGCACCACCTGATCTGGGAGGTCGTCGACAACTCCGTCGATGAGGCGATGGCCGGATACGCGACGAAGGTCGAGGTCACCCTGCTGGGCGACGGCGGCGTCGAAGTAATCGACGACGGTCGGGGCATCCCGGTGGAGATGCACGCGCAGGGCATCCCGACCATCGAGGTCGTCATGACCCAGTTGCACGCGGGCGGCAAGTTCGACTCCGAGTCCTATGCGGTGTCCGGTGGTCTGCACGGCGTCGGCATCTCCGTGGTCAACGCGCTGTCGACGCGGCTGGAGGCCGAGATCGACACCGGCGGCCATCACTGGACCCAGGAGTACAAGGACGCGAAGCCCGGCAAGCTCATCCAGGGCGACCCGACGAAGCGGACGGGTACCACCATCCGGTTCTGGCCGGATCCGGATATCTTCGAGACCACAACCTTCAACTTCGAGACCGTCGCGCGCCGGTTGCAGGAGATGGCGTTCCTGAACAAGGGCCTCACCATCGTCCTCAACGACGAGCGCGTCAGCGACACCGAGATCACCGACGAGGTGGTCAGCGAGACTGCCGAGGCGCCCAAGCACGCCGAAGAGGGCGCCGCGCAGGCCGAGCACAAGGTGAAGTCGCGGACCTACCACTACCCCGGTGGCCTGGAAGATTTCGTCCGCCACATCAACCGGACCAAGCAGCCGATCCACAACTCGGTCGTCGCGTTCACGGGCAAGGGCACCGGCCACGAACTAGAGGTCGCGATGCAGTGGAACTCCGGCTACTCGGAGTCGGTGCACACCTTCGCCAACACCATCAACACCCATGAGGGCGGCACCCACGAAGAGGGCTTCCGCGCGGCGCTGACCACGGTGGTCAACAAGTACGCGAAGGATAAGAAGCTCATCAAGGAGAAGGACGGCAACCTCACCGGTGACGACATCCGGGAGGGCTTGGCCGCCATCGTGAGCGTCAAGGTCGGCGAGCCGCAGTTCGAGGGCCAGACCAAGACCAAGCTCGGCAACACCGAGGTGAAGTCGTTCGTGCAGCGCACCTGCAACGAGCACCTCACCCACTGGTTCGAGGCCAACCCGGCCGACGCGAAGACCATCGTCAACAAGGCGGTCTCCTCGGCGCAGGCCCGTGTCGCCGCGCGCAAGGCCCGCGAGCTGGTACGGCGCAAGTCCGCCACCGACCTGGGCGGCCTGCCGGGCAAGCTCGCCGACTGCCGATCCAAGGATCCGAGCAAGTCCGAGATCTACATCGTCGAGGGCGACTCCGCCGGCGGCTCCGCCAAGTCCGGGCGGGACTCGATGTACCAGGCGATCCTTCCGCTGCGCGGCAAGATCATCAACGTCGAGAAAGCGCGCATCGACAAGGTCCTCAAGAACAACGAGGTCCAGTCGATCATCACCGCGTTCGGCACCGGCATCCACGACGAGTTCGACATCAGCAAGCTGCGCTACCACAAGATCGTGCTGATGGCCGACGCCGACGTCGACGGCCAGCACATCTCCACGCTGCTGCTGACCTTGCTGTTCCGGTTCATGCGCCCGCTGGTCGAGCACGGGCACGTCTACCTGGCGCAGCCGCCGCTGTACAAGCTGAAGTGGCAGCGCAGCGAGCCGGAGTTCGCCTACTCCGATCGGGAACGCGACGGCCTGCTCGAGCGTGGCCTGGCCGCGGGCAAGAAGATCAACAAGGACGACGGCATCCAGCGCTACAAGGGTCTGGGCGAGATGAATCCCAAGGAACTGTGGGAGACCACGATGGATCCCAGCGTCCGGGTGCTTCGTCAAGTGACGCTGGACGACGCGGCCGCGGCCGACGAGTTGTTCAGCGTGCTGATGGGCGAGGACGTGGAGGCCCGCCGCAGCTTCATCACCCGCAACGCCAAGGACGTCCGCTTCCTCGACGTGTGATCCGCCCGCAGCGCCGCCGGTTCGCGGTGGCGCCCGGCAGTCTGCGCACGTCAGCCCGTTAAGGAGACTTCTTCATGACCGACATCACCCTGCCGCCGGACGGTGCGGGCGACCGCGTCGAACCGGTCGACATCCAGCTGGAGATGCAGAACAGCTACATCGATTACGCCATGAGCGTGATCGTCGGCCGCGCGCTGCCCGAAGTGCGCGACGGCCTCAAGCCGGTGCATCGCCGCATCCTCTACGCCATGTACGACAACGGGTACCGGCCCGATCGCGGCTATGTGAAGTCCGCGCGCCCGGTGTCGGACACGATGGGCAACTACCACCCGCACGGCGACTCGGCGATCTACGACACGTTGGTGCGCATGGCCCAGCCGTGGGCGATGCGCTACCCGCTGGTAGACGGCCAGGGCAACTTCGGCAGCCGCGGTAACGACGGCGCCGCGGCCATGCGCTACACCGAGTGCCGCCTCACGCCGCTGGCGATGGAGATGCTGCGCGAGATCGACCACGAGACGGTCGATTTCATCCCCAACTACGACGGCAAGACGCAGGAACCGGTGGTCCTGCCGAGCCGCGTGCCGAACATGCTGATGAACGGCAGCAACGGCATCGCGGTCGGGATGGCGACCAACATCCCGCCGCACAACCTGACCGAGCTGGCGAACGCGATCTACTGGGCGCTGGACAACCACGACGCCGACGAGGAGACCACCCTCGCCGCGTGCATGGAGCGGATCAAGGGCCCGGACTTCCCGACCGCGGGTCTGATCGTCGGCACCCAGGGCATCCACGACGCGTACACCACCGGCCGCGGGTCCATCAAGATGCGCGGCGTCGTCGAGATCGAAGAGGACAATCGCGGCCGCACCACGATCGTCATCACCGAGCTGCCCTACCAGGTCAACACCGACAACTTCATCAACGCGATCGCCGAGCAGGTCAAGGACGGCAAGATCGCGGGCATCGCCGACATCCACGACGAGTCCTCCGACCGCGTCGGCCTGCGCATCGTCGTGACGGTCAAGCGGGACGCCGTGGCCAAGGTCGTGCTGAACAACCTGTACAAGCACACCCAGCTGCAGACCAGCTTCGGCGCCAACATGCTGTCCATCGTCGACGGCGTGCCGCGCACGCTGCGGCTGGACCAGATGATCCGGTTCTACGTCAACCACCAGTTGGACGTGATCATCCGGCGCACCAGGTACCTGCTGCGCAAGGCCGAGGAGCGGGCCCACATCCTGCGCGGCCTGGTCAAGGCGCTCGACGCGCTCGACGAGGTCATCGCGCTGATCCGCCGCTCGGCCAACACCGACACCGCGCGCACCGGCCTGATGCAGTTGCTCGACATCGACGAGATCCAGGCGACCGCGATCCTGGACATGCAGCTGCGCCGGCTCTCGGCGCTGGAGCGACAGAAGATCATCGACGATCTGGCCAAGATCGAAGCCGAGATCGCCGACTACAAGGACATTCTCGACAAGCCGGAGCGTCAGCGCGCGATCGTGCGCGACGAGCTGGCCGAGATCGTGGACAAGTACGGCGACGACCGGCGCACCCAGATCATCTCCGCCGACGGCGACGTGGCCGACGAGGATCTGATCGCCCGCGAGGACGTGGTCGTCACGATCACCGAGACCGGCTACGCCAAGCGCACCAAGACCGACCTCTACCGCAGCCAGAAGCGCGGCGGCAAGGGCGTGCAGGGCGCGGGTCTCAAGCAGGACGACATCGTCAAGCACTTCTTCATCACCTCGACGCACGACTGGCTTCTGTTCTTCACGAACAAGGGCCGGGTCTACCGGGCCAAGGCCTACGAGCTGCCCGAGGCCAACCGCACCGCGCGCGGCCAGCACGTGGCGAACCTGCTGGCCTTCCAGCCGGACGAGAAGATCGCCCAGATCATCCAGATCAAATCCTACGACGACGCGCCGTACCTGGTGCTCGCCACCAAGAACGGCCTGGTGAAGAAGTCGAAACTGACCGATTTCGACTCCAACCGCAGCGGCGGCATCGTCGCGGTGAATCTGCGCGACGAGGACGAATTGGTCGGCGCCGTGCTCTGCTCGGCCGACGACGACCTGCTGTTGGTCTCCGCGCTCGGCCAGTCGATTCGCTTCTCGGCCACCGACGAGGCGCTGCGTCCGATGGGGCGCGCCACCTCCGGCGTGCAGGGCATGCGGTTCAACGACAGCGATGAACTGCTGTCCCTCAATGTGGTTCGCGCCGGCACATATCTGCTGGTCGCCACGTCCGGCGGCTACGCCAAGCGCACCGCGATCGAGGAGTACACCCCGCAGGGCCGCGGGGGTAAAGGCGTATTGACCATCCAGTTCGACGCGAAACGTGGCACCCTGGTCGGGGCGCTCATCGTCGACGACGACGACGAGTTGTACGCGATCACCTCCGGTGGCGGCGTCATCCGGACGGCGGCGAAGCAGGTTCGCAAGGCCGGCCGACAGACCAAGGGTGTGCGATTGATGAACCTCGCGGAGGGCGATACTTTGCTTGCGATCGCGCGCAACGCCGACGAGCCCGATCCCGATCAGGTCTCCGGTGGCGGCGACACCGGCTCCTAGCAGTAATCCAACAGCGGCGGCAACGAACGGACCCAAGGATTCCCATTGACCACTCCGAATCAGCCGAATGACGAGCGGCACCAGACGAACGGCGTGACCGAGCGGATCGCACCGTCACCGATCCCGCCGCGGCCGATCCCACGGCCGGTCGCCTCGGCCGAGAACGGTCAGCCCGGCGGCGGCCAGCAAAGCGGCGGTCAGCCGGGCGGTCACCCTGGCGGCGGTCACCCTGGTGGCGCGCAGCCGGGTGGTCACCAGGGCCAGCCGAACGGGCCGCAGTCCGGCGGACATCCGAACGGGCCGCAGTCCGGCGGACATCCGAACGGGCCGCAATCCGGCGGACATCCGGGTGGGCCGCAGGCCAACCCGCCCGGCGGCAACCAGCCGAATGCTCAGCCGCACGAGATCCGCGACCAGCAGGGCGATTTCGCTCCGCAGCAGGGCGCGCCGGATCAAGCGCCCGGCGGCGACGGCCAGGACCGTTTCGATCAGAAGACGACGCGGATCAACAACCAGGCCCCGCAGTCCGCGCCCGAGAGCGAGGACAAGCAACCGGTCGGGGCCGCCGCCAACGGCGGTCCGCAGTCGCCGTACCAGGACGGGTGGGCGCAGCTGCCGCAGCGGGAGCCGCAGTCCAACCTGTACCGCCCCGGGCAGGCGCCGGTCACCGGACGCCCGTCCTCGGGCGGTGGCGGCGGTCTCGGCGGCGGCACGTCCAACGCCCGTACCACCGCCGACCTGGCGGCCAAGGCGGCGCGTAAGGAAGCCGCCATGGTGAAGTCGGTCGGCATCGACGGGCCCACCCGCAGTATCGCGCGGCCGGAGCTGATCAAGGACATGCCCGACCTGTCCGAGATCCGGCATCCGCTGCCGGCCACCGAAGCCGCCGCCCCGCAGTCCGGGCCGGTGTCGCCCGCGGTCCCGGTCGCGGTAGCGGCGGTGGCCTCCGGAGAGCCGCTGCGGGCCACCGTGCAGATCCGTCGCATCGATCCGTGGTCGACGCTGAAGATCTCGCTGGTGATCAGCGTGGCGATGTTCTTCGTGTGGATGCTCGCGGTCGGTCTGCTGTACATCGTGCTCGAGGGCATGGGTGTGTGGGAGCGGTTGAACAACACGTTCACCGACATGGTGTCGCAGGACAGCGGCTCGGTGGGCTTGATCGACGCGGGCACCGTGTTCGGCTACGCGGGCGTGATCGGCCTGATCAACGTCGTGCTGTTCACCGCGCTCGGCACGGTCGGCACGTTCATCTACAACCAGTGCTGCGACCTCGTCGGCGGCATCCAGGTCACCCTGGCCGACCCCGACTAGTCATCCAGCGTTCCGAACGGCCGGTACTCGCACCGCAGGGTGGGGTACCGGCCGTTTTCGTTGGTGCTACCGGGCTTGGAGGGCGGGTCACGCTGTCGGTACGGATGTCGCTCTCGTCGTGAATGAGGCTCCATAGCGCCTCTACCAGCCGTTTTGGTTCAGTAGATGAGTGTTGTGTAGTCTCTACACGTTGTTGTTACCGCGAACAACACGACTACGGGCCTATAGCTCAGGCGGTTAGAGCGCTTCGCTGATAACGAAGAGGTCGGAGGTTCAAGTCCTCCTAGGCCCACCATTTCGATCTGCTATAACGCCAGGTGAGAGGCTGTCTTCGCCTATTTGATGTCCCTTTAGTCCGCTTTTGGTGATGACACAGTCATCGCCCATTGATGACATGAGGGCGCTTGCCACTCCACGTACCGGCGCTGGCCTTGGCTTTTATTGTGTGCGCTATGAGGATTCGATCCTCCGACCCCCGGTCGCGGCAGCGCATCCGCACTCGGATTAGCGGGGTACGGGCCCTCAGGCATCGGAATCGCTTCGATCCGGAGACCCAGTGCGCCGCCGCCTGTTGTGCCGTTACTCCACCGCTGACGGCGAGGTCGCCTTGATGGCCAGCCCCTTCTTCGCGTGCCCATTCGCCACTGCGCTGGTGTGGGTGGCTTAAACAAGGCTCGGCCGCGATCGCGGCGGGCCACCAACGCCGCTGCGGTGCTGGCCACCCGTAATCCCGCCGATGCCGCCCGCCTGGCCGGCCAAGACGACACCATGAACGAACTGCACCGCACCCTGCCGGCCGCCGTGCTCGAAGAAACCGGCGGTAATCCATCGCAACCGCGGTGGAGCTTGTCCTGGCGGGCCGCTACTACAAACGTTTGGGCCGACACACCGTGCACATCGCCCAGCGCACCCAAGTCTGACCACCGGCCGACATCCAGCCTCGGCATCACCCTCGTCGAGCGAGCAGGCCGACCGGTGAACCCACTCGCCCTAAGGGGCATGTGCAGGCGATCGCGATGAGCCCCTCGGGTTGGTCAGCATGAGTACCCAGTGGTAAGCCGCACGCCCCGGCGCGCGGCGCGTCTACCGAGTTCGGCGGCGCTGCAGCGCCCTCCATGCCGCGGCACCGGCTATTCCCGACGCTATCCAGGGGGCGGCGACGAGGAGCGGGTCCATCCACATGTGGGTGCGATCGACGCGGCTGCCGGTGATGCGGCTTCGCAGTCCGTGGTGGGTGAATTCGGCTTTGATACCGGTTTCGGTGATCAGGTTGTCCGGCTTTCCGGCCAGTAGTGACCGGACGCGGTTCTCTGCTACATCGACCCGGTCGCCGACGATCAACAGCAACCAGTGGGCGGTGCCGGCTTCGCTGTATTTTTTGTAGGCGAAGCGGCGGATCACTCCGGACAGACCTTGCAGCGGCGTCGACGTACCGAACACCGGGGTCAGGAACTTGTGCTCGATCGAGCGTTCGCGCGGCACGTTCTCCAGTTGCCGGTCCGGAAACTCCCAGTGAGCGCCGGTGGCACCGGGATCGTAGACGAGTTTGGGAACCGACGGCCGATCCTTCGGATCCAGATCGACACCCCATCCGGGGATCCGGGCTCGCAGCTCGTCGGCAGCGGGAACCGGCGGGTGTTGTTTGGTGTAAGGCATCCGAACTCCTGTCACGCGTTCTGAGGAAGGACGATCACCGGCTTGATGCACTCGTCGAGTTTGCCGGAGAAGATGTGATAGCCCTCGGCGATGTGCTCCAACGGAATACGATGGGTGACAATGTCACTCGGCTTCAGATAGCCGTTCTCGATATGCGACAGCAGGCGCGGCCATTGGCGTTTCACGGGGCACTGATTCATGTTGAGTGTCAGGCCCTTGTTCATCGCGTCGCCGAATTTCACCGCGCTGAACAAGGGTCCGTAGGCGCCGACGACCGACACCGTGCCCCCTTTCCGGACGGAGTCGATAGCCCAGTTGAGCGCGATCGGTGAGCCGCCTTGGAGTTTGAACTTGGCCGCGGTGACGTGCTGGATCAGGTTGCCGTCGGCCTCGGCGCCGACCGCATCGATGGCGACGTCGGCGCCGAGGTAGTCGGTGGCTCGTTTCATTTCGACGACGATGTCGGCGCAGTCGGCCATGTTGATCGTTTCGGCGTGGGCGAAGCTGCGGGCCTTCTCCAGCCGGTACTCCAGATGGTCGATCACGATGACTCGCGCCGCCCCCATCAGCCACGCCGACTTCGCGGCGAACAGACCAACCGGCCCCGCGCCGAACACGACGACCACATCACCCTCGGTGATGTCACCCAATTGCGCACCGAAATACCCGGTGGCCAGGGCATCGGTGCACATCAGCGCGTCTTCGTCATCGAGCCCGTCCGGGATCTTGGCGGGACCCACGTCGGCGAACGGCACTCGAACGTACTCGGCTTGGCCTCCGTCGTAGCCACCGCAGGTGTGTGAGTAGCCGTAGATGCCGCCCACAGCGGTGGCGTTCGGGTTCACGTTGTGACAGTTGGAATAAAGTCCGCGAGCGCAGAAGTAGCACGAGCCGCAGTAGATATTGAACGGCACCATGACCCGGTCACCTAGCCGCAGGTTCTCTACGGATCCGCCGACCTGCTCCACCACGCCGACGAACTCGTGCCCGAACGTCATTCCCACCCGGGTGTCGGGCATGAGCCCGTGATAGAGATGCAGATCCGAACCACAGATCGCCGCGCGCTGAACCCGGACGATGGCGTCATTCGGATGCTCGATCGAAGGGATGTCCTTTTCTTCGACGCGCACTTTGTACGGCCCGCGATAGACCATCGCTCGCATACCGTCTCCTCTCTCCGGGTCCTGTCGTCCTACCCCCACTCGAGCGGGCAAAACGAAACCACCCCGTCCACGACCGGCGCCTGAGCTCACCCGGATAGCGGACGTCGACCACCCCACAAGGGGCGGTAGTGGTCGATTGCATACCCTGCGGCAGGTGGGGCAGTCCGAGGAGGACCGTCCGGTCCGGAACGGAGGCAGGAATGGATCTGTCCGTCACATTCATCGGGAACGCGACGACACTGATCGGCTTCGGTGAGCTGATGCTGATGACCGATCCGAACTTTCTGCACCGAGGCCAGCACGCGTACCTCGGATACGGCCTGGTCTCCAAGCGCCTGCGCGAACCGGCCCTGCGCATCGATGAATTGCCAGCCCTGGACGCCATCGTGCTCTCGCACATGCACGGCGATCACTGGGACCGCACCGCGCAACGCGACCTCGATCACGCCCTGCCGATCCTCACCACACCGCACGCCGCCACGCGTCTGCACCGGCGCGGTTTTTCCGCGGCCACACCACTGCGCACCTGGGAGGATAGGGAGATCGTCAAAGGCTCCGCGAAGGTACGCGTGACCTCGCTGCCTGGCCGGCACGCACCAGCGTTCACCTGGCGCTTCCTGCCGCCTGTCATGGGCACCATGCTGGAATTCGGGCCTGCCGACGGCCCGCCGCAGCGGCGGCTCTACGTCTCCGGCGACACATTGCTCGTGCAGGAACTGCATCAGATCCCGGCACGATTCGACACGATCGACGCAGGCATACTGCACCTCGGCGGCACCAGACTGCCGGCGGGCCCGCGACTTCCTTTCGGGCTGACTGTCACCATGGACGGCCGGCAAGGCACCGGGCTGGTCGACCTACTCGACCTGCCCCGCGCGATTCCGGTGCACTACGACGACTACACCGTCTTCGCCTCGCCGCTCAGCGAGTTCCACGCCCACATGCGGCGGCGCGGCTGGGGCGACCGCGTCGTCGAGCTTCCCCGCGGTCACACCGTGGTGCTGTAGCGCGAGCGGCTGTGACGGCGGCCGGTGAGGCTTTATCGCGCTTGGTCGGTCCGCCCACCCGATCACCGCGGATGCCGGGTTCACCCCACAGCGCGGCGGGTATCGCGACGTCATGAATATTCCTCGGATGCTGCGGACGGTCGAGGCGGCCGACCGGCTCGACCAACCCGCCGAGAGGCTCGCCACGTCGATACGCCGGGTTTTCGGACAAGGCCGTGTCGCCGACTGGGTACGCGGCTCCCAGCTGGGCCACCCTGTTCACCCGATCCTGGTCACCCTGCCGATCGGCGCTTGGTCCAGCGCCGCCGCGCTGCGCATCGCCGGACAGAACGACGCGGCGCGCAGACTCGTGTTGATCGGCCTGCTGGCCACCCCTGCGACAGTCGCCGCCGGACTGGCGGACTTCCGCGACCTCGACATCTACCAGCGGCGCGTCGGCCTCGTGCATGCTGCGGCGAATGGTGTTGCGGCCCTGTTGTTCTCCGCCGCCTATTTGACCAGGGGCGAGTTCACGGCCACTGTCTTCGGCGCGGCGGGCCTGGCGGCGATGGGTGCCGGTGGTGCGCTCGGCGGTCACCTGTCCTACGCGCTCGGTGCCGGGGTCCACCGATGGCAGGATGAGCCCGCACCGCTCGAAGTCTCCCCGGCCTCCGTTTCCTGACCAGACATCAGACGTGCCGAGTCAGGGCGATCAGCTCGACAGGATGCGCTTCCGTGCTCGCCCGATGCTGTATCCGATGTGATCGCATAAGGGGTCGCGCCGGTGCACGTGCTCGACACCGAAGCCGGAGCCGTCACTGGGCGTCAGACACGCGTCGATGCCGGATCCTCACGGGGTGAGCTTGCCGGGGCTGGTCCAGCGGGCGAGGAGGACGGTGGCGTCGTCCTGCAGGGTTCCGTGTTGATGGGTGAGGACGGCGTTGATCAGTCGGCGTGCGGTCTCGGGTGGTGGGTAACCGGCTGCGGCTTCGCGGCGCAGGAAGTCGGTGAGGCGTTCTTCGCCGAAGAACGCGCCTTCGGAGTCGCGGGCCTCGGTGATGCCGTCGGTGTAGAGGACGAGCCAGTCCTCTGGTTGCAGTACTTCTTCGGCGACGGTGAGCTCACCGTCGCCGAGGCCCAGCGGTAGTCGGTGTCCGCCGGTGAGGGGTTTGACGATTCTGCCGCCGCGCATGATCATCGGTTCGGGGTGGCCGGCGTTGATGTAGCGTAGTCGGCCGGTGGGCATGTGCAGTTCGGCAAGGACCGCGGTGGCGAACTTCCCGTGTCCGAATTGGTCGGCGATGGTCTGGTCGATCACGCGGGCTTGTTCGAACAATCCGTGGCCGGCGTGGCGCGCGCTGCGGTAGGCGGCCAGCGCCGTCGCCGCGATGAGGCCGCTGGCCGGGTCGTGGCCGACCGCGTCGAGAACGATGAGTTGCGCGGTGGTGTCGGACAGCGCGTAGTCGAAGGCGTCGCCGTTGAGGTCGTGACGTGGCTCCACGACGCCGCTGATCACGAAGTTGTCCACGCCGGCGGTCAACGGAGGCAGCATCGACCAGATCAACTCGGCGTTGGGGGTGCGGGGCGTGGTCAACCGGACTCGGTCCAGAGCGTCCCCGAACCCGGTCATCGCCGTGACCAAGTGACCGAGCAGCCGTGACATCCAGCGGCATTGCACCCGAAGTCCGGGGTCATACAGGTCCTCGGGGTCATCGACCTGGACGTCGAGGACGCCGAGGCGTTCGCTTCCATCGAGCAACGGCACCCACAACCGGGGCCGGTCGGCTACGTGCGAAGGTAGTGTCTGCACGAGGCGGAATGCGCGGCCCGGCAGAGTCGTATCGACATCCAGGGCCTCGTCCGGGGCTGCGTGCTCCCACACACGGGACGGCGAACGGATGGGATGCAGATAACTCTCCTCGTAGTCGACCAGGTACATGGCGATACGCACGCCGAGGGCGTCGCCGGCGGCTGCCGCGATGGCAGGTAGCCGCTCGGGCGCCGCATTGTGGGCGCCGTCGAGAAGGGCCACCAGTCCCGCCAAGGGAGCGCTGCTGGCTTCGGTGTCCCGGATGGTGCGGCTGTAGGTGGCGCGTTTGGTCCAGGCGAGTTGGTCGAGGCGTTCGTTGACGGCATGGGCGAGGATGTCGCGGTCGCGTGTGGGAAGTTCGCCGAGCCCGTGCACATAGGCGTCGATCTCGAGGCAGCCGGCGTCTCCGCCCATGGTGAAGTAGCTCATCCACAGTTCTTCGAGGTTCAGCTCGGCGCCCTTCAAGGCGAGGACCAGGCTGCGCTGCTGTTCGTGGGAGCGGTCACTGCCGTGTTCTGTGCCTTGTTGGGTGGCGGACTCGTCGTTCATAGCGACCACCATGTCTGGGAGACGGTGTCAGCTGTCGGCACAGCGGTTGCCGATCAGCGCCGATGACGGACGGTGGACATGGCCAGGCGTTCGGCGACGCGCCGCACGGTGCTGCCTTGCCGACGAGCGGTGTGCGCGAGGATCAGGAACGCCGCCCGCTCATCGACCCCGTCACGGGCCATGATGATGCCCTTGGCCAGCGTAGTCACCTCACGGCCACGCAGGCTGTCCGCGATCCGCCCGGTGACCCGCTCCGCGTCCTCCGCGGCTCGCATTCCGGCCAGCAGCATCGCCGCCTGGGACGAGAACATCGAGAGCAGATGCTCCTCCCGCTCGGTATAGGCGCCGGGTTGCGCGGCGTAAACCTTGATCGCGCCCAGCGCCCTCGTGCCCGCGACCAGAGGCGCACTCAACGACGAGAGCAACCCCAACTCCGTCGCTGGCCCCGACCACATGGGCCAACGCTCGTCGGACGCCAGATCGTCGACGCGCACCACCACTCGATCCGCCCACGCGGTCAGACAAGGTCCCGCGCCCAGCTGGTACTGGATATCGTCGGCCCGCTCGACCACCGCGTCGGTAGCCGCCGTGGTGGTGCGATGACCTTCGCTGTTCAACAAGGTGATCCCGGCACCCACGGTATGGGGAACCATCTCCACCGACAGAGAAGTAACCATCTCCAGTGCCGTGCTCACCGTCTCCGCAGACAAGAACAGACCCGACATACGCGCGAACGCTGCAACGATCCGATCCGCGGCGACATCCGGGTCCACAACGTCCTCGACGGACGAGGCATCAGCAGACGAGGGAACATCAGACGACATTCGTCGACACCTCCTACCCCTCCGCATCAGCCCCAGCGCGCCGCACCGCTTCGACATCACTGGATCACGCGATGATTCGACGTGCGGCAACCGTTGTCGCTGTTTCGAGTCAGCCTCACCATTGCGGCAACCTGAGTCCGATCCGAAGGCACTGCAACGTGTGCGACAACTAGTCGACCATCATCGACTGATGGTGACCAGGTCCGAATTGTCGCCAGCACAGCATCTATGACAACGCTTCGATCGCCACCGGCGCTCGTGTTCATGCCGATCGGTCTCCTATCCGGCATCTCGATCATAGTGCACCTATCGGAATTTGCCGTGTGTTCGCCGGGAGGCTGGGGTGCTGTCGCAGCACCGGCAGGGCGCGCGTTCTCTCAGTGATGTTTCCAGTCGATGAACCCGGGTAGCCGCCACCAATCGGAGTGCGACGACGACCATCGAGGAGTGGGATGTTCATTCACAACAAGGACCTGCAGTTCGAGGTACGGGTGGACCGGCCGGATCCGCGGTTCGCGACCCTGCTGCAAGAGCAGTTCGGCGGAGCCAACGGCGAGCTCAAGGCCGCGATGCAGTACTTCACTCAGGCGTTCGTGCTGCGCCGCAAGAATCCGAAGATGTACGACTTGTTCATGGACATCGCCACCGAGGAGCTCAGTCACCTCGAGATCGTCGGCTCCATGATCACGATGCTGCTGGACGGGCTCAACGACGATCTGAAGCAGGCCAACCAGCGGTGTGACTGGATGCCGCTGGTCGGCAACTCGGCCGGCCGCGAGCAGGTCATCCACCAAGTCGCGGTGAACCCGTTGTATTTCGCCCTGACCGGCGGCGGCCCGGACGTCAAGGATTCGGCGGGCGTGCCGTGGCAGGGCTCGTTCGTCAATGCCAACGGTGAGCCCTCGGTGGATCTGCGCAGTAATCTCGCGGCGGAGTCGCGAGCGAAGATCGTCTACGAATACCTCAAGCAGTTCACCGACGACCCGGGCGTGCAGGACACACTGTCGTTCTTGATGACTCGCGAGGTCGCGCATTTCCAGCAGTTCACCGCGGCGCTCAACGAGCTGCCGGTCAACTTCCCGCCCGGAACGCTGCCCGGTGACGATCGGTTCCAGAACGTCGCGTTCAACATGTCCAATGGTGCGGCCAGCGCCCGCGGCCCCTGGAACGAAGGGCAAGGGCCTTGGCCGGAGGGCATGCAGTGGCGTTATGTCGACAACCCGGTCACCGATTGGCTCGGCTCCGACGAGCGAGCCAACCACGGCGCCGAGGAGAATCCGCAGGGCGAACCCGCGGTGCAGGGCACCAAGCCGTTCACCCACGAACAGCACATGCCCGGCTGACCATCGCCGGTGTCTTCCAGGCAACTCACACCGGAGGTGTACCGATGGATGCCTTGACCTTGCTGCGCAACGATCACGAGAGCGTGCTGGGAATGATCGAACAGTTCGAACGCGGGCGCGGTGATGGTGCGGCCGAGACTCGGGCGCGTTCGGATCTCGCGACGAGCCTGGTGATCGCCGCATCGCAGCACGAAGCGGTGGAAGAGCAATTCTTCTGGCCGGCGGTGCGGCAGGCGCTTCCCGACGGTGACGAGCTGGCCGATCGGGCTCTACAGCAGGAAGACCGCGCCAAGCGTCTGCTACAGCAGATCGAGGCTTCCGAAGCCGGATCAAGCGAGTTCGAGCAGGCACTCAGCGAGTTCATCGTCGTGGTCCGCGAGCACATCGAGTTCGAGCAGGATCAGGTGTGGCCCCTGTTCCGGCAGGCGTCCGACCGGGACACGATGGAGGAACTCGGGCAGAAGATGGCCACGGCGAAGAAGGTGGCCCCGACCCGACCACATCCGGATACGCCGTCGACTCCAGGTGCGCAAAAGACCGGCGGCTTGGTAGCAGCACTGACCGACAAAGCGCGTGACCTGCTCACCGGCAGGAGGTCACATCAGCCACCGGACCCACCGCCCACCTGAGCGCACACGTCGCTACATCGCTCGAGTGGCACACGCGGCGGACGGGAACTATTCCGGCGGTGGCGGGCCGTATCAGCTGCTCGCCACCGCCTTACGTGAAGGCGGCTGCCGTCGTGGTCATCGTGTGCGCACCTTCGACCGATCGCACCTGGGTGGCGTACTGCGTGCGCGATTGGGCACCCGGGCGGTGAATGACCACCGACCGTAGGAGACGGAAATGCGATCACTACGACGTCTGCTGGTGTTTGCGGCTTTGGCTACCGGGTTGGGATTGTGCGGTGCTCCCGGGAGCGGATATGCGGCGCCGGTCGCGCTGGCCGGACAGGACAGCACATATCTGATGGTGTCGCATCAGTCGCATATGGCGGAAATCCTCTCCGGTGCGCGCGCTGCACCGATGGGGGTATGTCCCCAGGTGCGGGAGATCGGCGCGATGCTGGTGTCCGATCACACGCGGCTGGACGCGATGGGGGCGGCGATCGCCCTGCCGAACGGGGTGATGCTGCCGCTGACCCCGGATCCTGATCAAACCCAGCAGCTGCTGAGCACCGGAATGAAAATGGGCCGAGACTTCGACCTCGCCTGGCTGACCATGCAGGAGAACTTCCACATCCAGGCACTGCAGGCCGGCGCACTGCAACAAGCGGCCGGTAGCTCCGAACAGGTGACGACCCTGGCTCGCGACGCCGAGCCGATCATCGAACACCACCTGATGATGGTCCGCGACGCCCTCACCCGATGCTGACCGCCCGAGCAATCCGGACGCGAACAACCGGTGCAGCCTGAGCGCGCACCGACGGTGTTCCGACCGGCTGCTCGTCCATCCAGAAGGGAGCCGATCGCCATGGCGTATCGCATCGAACCACCGGCAGCGGTGGAGGTTACCGACCGCAGTCCCGCCCGGCTCTCGCCTGGCGTTGGCTTGGCGCGCGCCCACGGTGTGTTCAATGTCGTCGGCGGGTTGTGGCCCTTGTTGCATCGACGGAGTTTCGAGGCAGTCTTCGGGCCCAAGAACGATCATTGGCTGCAATACACCGTCGCGGGGCTGCTTGCCGGTAACGGCGTCGCGCAGATTCTGGCCACATTTTCCCCCGCAGGTGTCGTCCACGCGCGCCGCGTTGGAATCATTACCGCGGCATGGCTGCTGGCGATCGATCTGAAGTATGTACCGGAGGGCGACATACCGAAGACCTACCTGCTCGACGCCGCGATGGAAGTAGGCTGGCTAATGGCGTGGACACGTCCGAACCTGCGAGCTCGTATGCCGGGTTGAGCCTCCATTCCCGGCCTATCGGGCACTGTCGGATAACCCGTCATCATTCGGTTTCGGCTCTCACTGCTCGGGTGCTGCGGGGACGTTCGGACGAGGAAGAAGGTGCACGATGGCTGCGATGGCGCGTGAAATTCCACCTGTCGAGGCGACGCGGCCGTATCCAGCGCGAGTCGGGCCGAAAGGCTCGTTCCTGTGGAAAATGGTCACCACCACCGACCCCAAAGTGCTCGGGATCCTCTATTTGACCTCCGCGACGGGATTCTTCCTCATCGGCGGCCTGATGGCATTGCTGATGCGCGGTGAGCTCGCCAGGCCGGGTCTGCAGTTCCTTTCGCCGGAGCAGTACAACCAGTTGTTCACCATGCACGGCACCATCATGCTGCTGTTCTACGCGACGCCCGTGGTATTCGGTTTCGCCAACGCGATACTGCCGTTGCAGATCGGAGCGCCGGACGTCGCCTTTCCTCGGCTCAACGCCTTCAGTTACTGGCTGTATCTGTTCGGGGCCACCATCGCCACCGCCGGGTTCCTCACTCCGGGCGGGGCCGCCGATTTCGGTTGGACCGGCTACACCCCGCTCAGTCTGGCCGAGCACTCGCCCGGCCCCGGCCCCGACCTATGGATCATGGGCTTGGCCGTCTCCGGTCTCGGCACCATCCTGGGCGCGGTCAACATGACCACCACGGTGATCTGCCTGCGTGCGCCGGGGATGACGATGTTCCGGATGCCCATTTTCACCTGGAACATCCTGGTCACCAGCATCCTGGTGCTGCTGGCCTTCCCGATCCTCACCGCGGCGTTGATGGCGCTGGCCTATGACCGGCATCTGGGTGGCCACATCTACGACCCGGCTACCGGCGGCACGATCCTGTGGCAGCACCTGTTCTGGTTCTTCGGCCATCCCGAGGTGTACATCATCGCGTTGCCGTTCTTCGGCATCGTCACCGAGGTGATCCCGGTGTTCAGCCGCAAACCTATCTTCGGCTATACCGCCCTGGTCTACGCCACCCTGGCCATCGGCGCTTTGTCGGTGGCGGTGTGGGCGCACCACATGTACGCCACCGGCGCGGTCCTGTTGCCGTACTTCTCGCTGATGACCTTCTTGATCGCCGTACCAACCGGGGTGAAATTCTTCAACTGGATCGGCACCATGTGGCGGGGCCAGTTGACCTTCGAGACACCGATGCTGTTCTCGGTCGGGTTCATCGTGACATTCCTGCTCGGCGGCCTGTCCGGCGTCATCCTGGCCAGCCCGCCACTGGACTTCCACGTACACGACACCTATTTCGTCGTCGCCCACTTCCACTACGTGCTGTTCGGCACCATCGTGTTCGCCACCTTCGCGGGCATCTACTTCTGGTTCCCCAAACTCACCGGCCGCTTCCTCGACGAGAGGCTCGGCAAGATCCACTTCTGGACCACCCTGATCGGATTCCACCTCACGTTCCTGATCCAGCACTGGCTCGGCAACATGGGAATGCCCCGCCGCTACGCCGACTATCTGCCGACCGACAATTTCACGCTGCTGAACACGATCTCGACGATCGGGTCCTTCCTGCTCGGCGTCTCCATGCTCACCTTCGTATGGAACGTGTTCAAAAGCTGGCGATACGGCGAGGTCGTGACCGTCGACGACCCATGGGGCCAAGGCAACTCCCTGGAATGGGCGACCACCTCACCACCACCGCGGCACAACTTCTACGAACTGCCCCGCATCCGCTCGGAGCGGCCCGCGTTCGAACTGCACTACCCGCACATGTCCGAACGCATGCGCACCGAAGCCCACGCAGGCCGCACCACCCACGTCGCCCACGCTCTGGTCGCAGCAGATGACCAAGCCGCCGCTGACCCGGAACCAACCTCCGGCGAATGATCGATCTCCGGTGGGCTGCTCCATGCGGCCGAGTCGCTATTGTCGGTCGGCGAGTGCGCGTGTCCTTTGGCAGTCCTGCGTCGCCTCCCGCGCCCACGAGCGCACGGCCATCACCCGCATAGGGCAAACGGGCGCGACGCAGTCGTGTGCACGGTTCCGGCCCCACAAGGTCTCCTAAGAGCAGCGCTGCCCAGGGCGTGTAACCGAATGGGTCATGAAGCGTAGGTGGGAGCGTGCATCCGTGCAGAGCGTGCATCCGTGCGGAGCCGCAGAGACGGACTCGAAAGTCCGCTGGCTCATTGCGCTGGCAGGTGATCCGGCCAAGGACCCCTACGCGTGACAGGGGCCCTTGGCTGCTTATTGCCTCAGGGCTGGCGGGGGCGGGTTGCGGTGGTGGGGCTTGTGCGGTTATCTCTGCGGCGAGCGAGTCCAGCGAGGCCGGCGAGGCCGAGGAGGCCGAGGAGGCCCCACAGGCCGGTCTTGTCACTGTGGTCGTCGTCGACGCGGGTTTCTTGGGCTGTCTGTGTGGTCGCAGCAGCAGGGGTCGCTTCGACTGTTCCGACTCCGCCGAATGTGAGGATCAGGGCTGTCAAGGGGATCGCGATGGTCTTGCGCATAGTGCATCACTCCCTTTCGCTCGATGACCCCACGGCGGTACCCGGCGGGAAAGATCGGAAACACGACACGATCGTTTGCGGGGCAGGCATGGAAAACAAGCGGACAAGTTGGCGGGTGGAACTGCTTATGCCCGAGCACGTCATCAAGCGCGAGCTGACCGCGACAGCGCTCGAGCCCGCTCGACTGATCGATCCAAAAGCGGTCTGGCACCTGATCGCGCGGCAGCTGGGGTAGTGCCATCCGTGAGCGGGGACCATGTCATCGGAGACCAGGGGCATATATCGAGTGTCTCCACGGGGCGGACATCGGTGATGACGCCGTCATCGCCGGGGGTCTATCCCGCGCTGATTTTGGTGATGACCGCGTCATCACCAAAGCTGGTATGGTCTGTCGTGAAATGTAGTGACGCGTCGTGAAACAGCAGTTGAGCGGCAGTGTTACGCAAGGATCAGCTCGCTGACCTGGTAAAACGACGGGTGTGCGGACGAGGTTCAAGTCCTCCTAGGCCCACTCTCTTCACCTCATTCGGTCGCCGACCATTCGAATCCCTGGCACTGCTGATCCAGCGGTCGCGATTGTTCTCGGCGGAAAGCAGAACTCTCGGTTCGTTGCGGGACGTGCGCTGCGCGAACACTGACCTCGTGGATCTGCCGCGGCACCTACCTGGGCAATGCCCACCCAACTCCGAGCACGAGGTCCGGGGCGAAGCCCGCCGGGTGGGCTCGCATGCCGCAGAACCCGCGAAACGACAAAGGCTCATGCTCCCTATGAGCATGAGCCTCCGAGGAGTGGAGCCTAGGGGAATCGAACCCCTAACCCCTGCCTTGCAAAGGCAGTGCTCTGCCAATTGAGCTAAGGCCCCGTCGTGCGCGTACAGACGCCTGGAAAACGGTACCTTCTCGCCGTTGACGCGGTCAAAACGGCAGGTTGTCGTCGAGAAATCCGAGCGCCGTCGGCAGCGCGAGCGGGTGACGCCGTCGGACCGGCGCGATCAGGCGGCGTCGCCGCGCTCGAGCACGTCGTCGAGGGACGGCAGGGGGCGCGAGCAGATGTCGCGCGCCTCGTCGGCGGGAAGTCCGAACATCCGCAGCAGATCCTCGGTGATCTGATCGGTGGCGGCCGCGTCGTCGCGGTCGGGGTGATCGTGCAGCAGCTGGCCCAGGCACAGGGCGGCGCCGGCCACGATGGTCATGGAGAGTTCCGCATCGCTCGTCCGGAACCGGCCCGCGCGAGCGGCGGCCTCGATATCGCGACGAGCGCGCGGGGCGAGTCCTTTCTCGGATCCGGTCAAGATCAGCCCGTTGTTCAGCAGCACCTTGCTGGAGGTGGGGATTCTCCGGTGCAGACGGCCGGTCAATCGGAAACTCTGCGCGAAGACTTCGGCGGGGTCCTCGATGCCTTCGGACAAGGTGTCGAGCACGGCGCCGTGCATCTCGAGCGCTTCTTCCACTGCCGCCCGGAGTAGGTCCTCCCGGCTCTGGAAGTGGTTGTAGAACGACCCCATGCCCACGTCGGCGGCCTGGGTGATCTCCAGGATCGGTGCGTTCGATCTGCCGGTCGCGATGAACGCCTGGGCCGCGGCTATCAGGGCGGCGCGGGTACGGGCCTTGCGGCGCTCCAAGCGGTTGGGCTCCGCCGTCCCGGTTCGATCGGTCATGCCCGCTCCTCTCCCTGTCGGTGCATCGACCATCGTAGCCGCCAGCGCTCAGTTATGACGAATTCATCAGGAGAGTCTTGACTGAATATTGCGTCGTATGTGACGATATCGTCAGCAAATGGAGGGAGTGGCCGATGTCCGACCAGCACGACCCGCACACCGGACTGCACAGCGAGTACGGCGCGCAGGCGGGCGAGCATCCGGGACGGGCGCGCGATCCGATCGTGAAGGTGCACGATCTGGCGTGGCTGGAGTTCGAGAAGCCGGACCTCGAGCGCGCCGAGGTCTTCGCGCACGCCTTCGGCTTCGCCACCGCGTTGCGCACGGCCGACGAGCTGCACTTGCGGGGCACCGACCCGCAGTCGCCCTGCGTGCTGATCCGTCGAGGCATGCGTTCGCGATTCGCCGGACCGGCCTTCCGCGCGGCGGACACTGCGGACTTGCTCCGGCTGGCCGACGCCGCAGGAAGCACGGTGGCTGCCCTGCCCGACACTTTGGGCGGATCCACCGTCGATCTGACCGACCCCAGTGGATTACGGGTGCGGGTGGTAGCCGACACCGACCAACTCCCGGCTCTGCCGGCGCAGCCGCCGCACACGCTCAACTTCGGGCACGAAGTCGCGCGCGTGAACCGGACGCAGCGGCCGCCTCGCTCGCCTGCGCTGGTTCAGCGGCTGGGGCATGTGGTGGTGCAGACCACCAAGTACCGTCGCACGCTCGATTGGTATCTCCGGAACTTGGGGCTGATCGTCAGCGACTTCCTCTACTACCCGGGGCAACGCGAACGCGGTCCGGTGATGAGCTTCATCCGCTGTGATCGCGGCCGGACACCCGCGGACCATCACACGCTGGCGCTGGTGCTCGGCCCGGCCAACCGCTACGTGCACTCTGCCTACCAAGTCGCCGACCTGGATGCCCTGGCCGCGGGCGGAGAGTACCTGCGCGATCACGGTTATCACCGGTCGTGGGGGATCGGCAGGCATGTCCAGGGCAGCCAGATCTTCGACTACTGGCGCGACCCGGACGGATTCCTCGTCGAACACTTCAGCGACGGCGACATGTTCGACTGCACGCTCGAACCCGGCTGGGCGCCGTTCACCGCCTCCGGGCTGGCGCAGTGGGGGCCGCCTGCCAGCAAAGACTTCCTCGGCCTCAAACCGGGCCGGGAATCCCTCCGCGAGCTGCGCGCGATGGCCGACGCGCTGCGCGAGGACAACGAATTCGATCTCCGTCGCCTGCGCGGCCTGTTGAAAGTAGCTGCTTCATGAGTGTTTCCGTGCTCCGTACCGCCGACGCTTGGTGGGTGATCACACCCGCGGGCGCGGCCAGAGTCGATACCGCCGCGACCACCACCGGGCAATTGCTGGGGGATCGGCAGGCCATCCGCGCGGCGTCGGCGAGCAGTGCAGTCGTGCCGGTCGAGAGCCTGTCGCCGGTCTCCCCGGTGACCGCGCCGTGCCGGGTGGTCGCCCAGATGACGAACTTCGCCTCGCACGTGAAGGATTCCGGCGGTGATCCGGCGACGGTGCCGCTGACGTTCTTCCGCAAGGCATCGGGGTCGATCAGCGGCCCGCACGACGACGTCGTCCGGCCCCCGCACGTGCGGTTGCTGGATTACGAGGTGGAGATCGGCCTGGTGTTCGGTCGCGATATGCCGGTCGGATCGGAGATCACGAGCGACAACCTCGCCGACTACATCGCCGGTCTGGTCGCCACCAACGACATCTCCGCCCGCGACATCCAATTGCCGAAAACTCAGTTCTACGAAGCGAAGTCCTATCCGACCTTCACCCCGGTCGGGCCCGTGCTGGTGCTGCTGGAGGACGACGAGCTGAAACGGTTCACCGACCTGCGGCTGCGGTTGTGGGTCAACGGCGAACCGCGCCAGGACATGACCGTCGCGGACATGATCTACCAGCCGGCGGAGACCCTGCGTGCATTGACCGGTTTCCAGCGCATGGACGCCGGTGACCTGCTGCTCACCGGAACTCCGGTCGGCACCGCGATCAGCGCCCCGCCCAAGCCGGTCGAGATCATCGGCTCGCTGCTCCCGCCCGCGGTGAAGTGGAAACTGTTCTTCAAAGGCCAGGCCAAGAACCCGAAGTACCTGCGCGACGGTGACGTCGTCGAGGCGGCGGTCGCCACCGACGACGGCGCCATCGACCTGGGCCGCCAGCGCACCACGGTGAGGTACCGGTGACCGAGGACCTGCTCTGGCCGCGCTACGCGGACCCGGCCGATCTACTCGACATCGAATCCGTGCCACTGGCCGAGCGTGGCCTGCCGGAATCGACCTACGCCCTGCTGACGCGGGCGGCGCGATCGTGGCCGGAACGCACCGCGGTGACCGTGCTGCCGGAAGCGGCGCGTTGGCGGGAACCGTTGCGGCGCAACAGCAGTGAGCTGCTCGCGGACGTACACCGCTACGCGAACCTGCTGTACGACATCGGCGTGCGCCGGGACGACGCGGTGGCGTTGCTCGCCCCCAACTGCGCCGAGCTCATCCCGGTGACCATGGCCGCCCAGCTCGCCGGGGTCGCCGCCCCGATCAACGGCGGGTTGTCCGAGCGGCACATCGCCGAACTGCTGCGGCGCACCGGAGCACGCGTGCTCGTCACGGCCGGACCCGAGTTGTCAGCGGCCATCTGGGAATCCACCCGGGCATTGGCCGCCGACGGCATGGTGGACGCGGTGCTCGTGCTGCGGCCGACCGCCGCGGCGGGCGAGCCGGCGCCGCTGCCGCCCATCGACGGCGTGCGCGTCGATTACCTCGACCAGGCGGCCGCAGCGCACGACGCGGGCGCCTTCGCGGGCGTGCCGCCGAACGCGGAGGACCTCGCCGCGTTGTTCCACACCGGTGGCACCACCGGCGTGCCGAAACTGGCGGCGCACACCCATGCCAACGAGGTCGCGAACGCGTGGATGATCGCCGCGAACTCGCTGCTCACCGACGACGCCGTGGTCTTCGCGGCCTTGCCGTTGTTCCATGTCAACGCGCTGGTCGTGACGCTGCTCGCGCCCTTGTTCAAGGGACAGCCGGTGGTGTGGGCCGGACCGCTCGGTTACCGGGACCTCGCGATCTACGGCGAGTTCTGGAAGATAGTCGAGCACTATCGGATCGCCGCGATGAGCGCCGTACCGACCGTGTACGCGGTACTCGCGCAGTGCCCGGTCGACGCCGACATCAGCAGTCTGCGCTACGCGATGGTCGGCGCGTCGCCGTTGCCTCCCGTGGTGCGGGAGAATTTCGAGAAGCACACCGGCATCACCTTGGTCGAGGGCTACGGACTCACCGAGGCGACTTGCGCCAGCGCACGCAGCTTCCCGGAGCGGCCGCGACCGGGCGCGGTCGGGCAGCGCATGCCCTATCAGCGGGTGCGGGTGGTGCGCATCGGCGCCGACGGTACGTGGACGGAACTGCCCGCCGGGGAGACCGGCGTGCTGAGCATCGGCGGTCCCACGGTCTTCGCCGGGTACGTGACCACCCGCGATGCGCACGGGTTCGCGCTCGACGGCATGGGCAAACTGGCCGACGGCTGGCTCGACACCGGCGACCTCGCCCACCTCGACGCCGACGGTTTCATCCATCTGCACGGTCGCGCCAAGGATTTGATCATTCGCGGCGGGCACAACATCGACCCCGCGCTCATCGAGGACGCGCTGCTGGCACACCCGCAGGTGACGGCGGCGGGCGCGGTCGGCCGCCCCGACGTCCATGCGGGCGAGGTGCCGGTCGCCTACGTCACCCTCGCGCCCGGCGCCGACGTCGGCACGGCCGCACTGCTCGAATGGGCGGGCAGCCGGGTTCCCGAGCGAGCCGCCGTCCCGAAGACGGTCACCGTGCTCGACGCGCTGCCGGTCACCGACGTGGGCAAGCCGTACAAACTCGGGCTGCGCGCCGACGCCACACGTCGCGAACTGCTCGACGCGCTCGCCGGGACCGAGGGAGTGCGCGATATCGCCGCCGCTGTCCAGGACGGTGCGATCGTGGCCACCGTCGAACTCGACCACACCGGTGACGAGAGCGTGGTCGCGGCGATCCTGGGCCGGTACGCGATCGAATGGAAGATCGAGGCGCGCCGATGAATGCCCCGGTGGTGATCGTCGGCGCGGGTCCGACCGGTCTCACCGCGGCGTTGCTGCTGGCCCGCTACGGTGTCCAGTCGCTGGTCCTGGAGCGATGGGAAGGCGTCTACCCGCAACCGCGCGCGGTGCACATGGACGGTGAGATCCGCCGGATCGTGGCGAGGCTGGGCATCGGCGACGAATTCGACGCCATCTCCCGCCCCGCGCTCGGCCTGCGCTTGCTCGACCGGGATCTGCGGACACTCGCCGAATTCCAGCGCGACCCGGCGGGCGGCCGCAACGGGCACCCGGACGCGAATATGTTCGACCAGCCGGAGTTGGAAGGGATCCTGCGTGCCGCGGTGCGACGCCAGGCGCGAGTGACGCTGCGCGGGGACGCCGAAGTCACCGCGGTGGTCCAGGAAGCCGGTGGCGCCAGGGTCGACTTCACCGATCGGACCTCCGGCGCCACCGAGTCGGTCCGTGCGCCGTACGTGCTCGGCTGCGACGGCGCGAACAGCGTGGTTCGCACCGCCATCGGCGCCAGGATGCGTGAGCTGAACTTCGAGCAGCGTTGGCTGGTCGTCGACGTGGATACGACGGCGGAACTAGGGGAGTGGGAGGGCGTGCATCAGGTTTGCGACCCCGTCCGCGCCGCGACCTACATGCGCATCGGGAAATCACGGCACCGATGGGAATTCCGGCTCGATCCCGGTGAGGCAGCAGCCGACTACGACGACATCAGCCGGGTGTATCGACTGATCAGCCCGTGGACCGGCGACGTCGCGGTCGAGGACATCCGGTTGCTGCGGGTGGCCGAATACACTTTCCGCGCCCAGCTCGCCGACCGCTGGCGGGCGGGCCGGGTCTTCCTGCTGGGCGACGCGGCGCATCTCACGCCGCCGTTCATCGGTCAGGGTATGGGCGCCGGCCTGCGCGATGCGGCCAACCTCACCTGGAAGCTGGCCGGCGTGCTCGCCGGAGACCTGCCCGAGCGGGTCCTGGACTCCTACGAGGTCGAGCGAAAGCCACACGCGCGGACCATGATTCGGCTGGCGAAGCTCACCGGGATGGCGATGACCGAGGGCGGTGAGCTTGGCGATCTGTTGCGCGGCCGGCTCGCTCCCCACCTGGGTCGGCTGCCCGGCTTCCACGCGCTGGTCACCAGTGGCGAGACACCGCCCTTGCGTCGGTCCGAGCTGGTCATGCGGTCGCGCCTCGGTGGCGGTCGCGCGGGTCGTCTGGTTCCCAACGTCCTCCTGGACGAGGGCCGTCGTTACGACGACGTCGTCGCGGGCCGGTACGCCATCGTCACCACGATCGAGCCCGCCGCCGCGGAGCACACCCGGATCCGCGAGCGCGGGGCAGTGCTCGTGACGGCAGCTCCCGGGAGCGAACTGCGGCGCTGGCTGGTCCGGCGCGGCGCCCGCGCCGCCCTGGTCCGGCCCGATGGCGTCGTCCAGTGCACCGCGCGGGACCTGCCGCGGCTGTGCGCGGCGATGCCCCGGTTCCTGGCCGGTCAGGAGGCAGGTCATGCCGGTTCACCGGACTCGGGTAGTCCTGGGCGGCGTCCCGGCGGCGCAGTAGGGTGGAAGCCATGAAACTCCTCTGCACCGCCGGTGTCGTCGTCCTGGTTCTCTTCGGCATCTCCAAGCTGCGCCGGCGCAGCGAGTCGGACATGTGGCACGAGGTCACCAGCCGCTGATCTCCGGGGGCCTTAGCTCAATTGGCAGAGCACTGCCTTTGCAAGGCAGGGGTTAGGGGTTCGATTCCCCTAGGCTCCACAAAATAAGCACCTCGTACACCGTCGTGCTGTGTCCAATTGGACACAGCGGCGGTAGCGGCACAGCCGGAACCAGGCGTCGCAATCAGACGGTATTCGCGCGTACTGTGCCAGACTGGCCACGCACAGTAATGCACTCCTCATCCTCGGAGGACCGTCTATGACGAATTCTGTTGCGCCACTCGAATTGCCCGAACCTCTGGTCATCACGCTGGGGAATCTCAAGGGCGGTGTCGGCAAGACGACATCGGCGTTCTTCTTGGCGAGCTACTTCGCTTCGGTTCACGAACTGCGGGTGCTGGTGATCGACGCCGACCCGCTCAGCCAGACCGGATACTCCTGGTACCGGCGGCTGGTCAAGGGGGGCATCGACGTGCCGTTCGAGCTGGTCGCTTTCCCGTCGCGGCATGTCGGTGACTGCATCACCGACAATTCCGCCGATTTCGACGTCATCATCGTGGACGCCGGGGGCGAGTCGGCCGACATCTTCAAGGCCGCTGTTCCCGAGAGCGACGAGCTCCTGCTGTTGACCAGTGTGAGTCCGTCGGAAGTCAAGCGCGTGCCGAGTACCTTCAAAGCCGCCGAGGAGGCGGCGGCCGACACCGACCGGGAAATCCGGGTGCGGGTGCTGATGACCAAAGTGCCGGTGATCATGAAGAAAGGCGTGAACATCTCGACCGAATACCGTGCGCAGCGCGGCCATTTGGAAAGCGCGGGCTACGACGTATTCGATTCCTATCTGAGTGCCTGGAAATGGTACCGAGAGGCGGCCGACGGGGAGGTCGGGGAGGGCGCCGAGAACCCGATCGAGGATTTGGGGGAGTACCGCCGGGTAGGCGACGAACTGGTGAACTCGTACCGGGCCCTGATGGAGGTGCCCGCCTGATGCCTCCGCAACGCAGGAAGGGTTCCATCGGTGGCGGCAATCCGCTATCCGACGGCGCCGAACACACACCGCCGGTGTCACCGCTGCGCGATGCCGAGTGGCGGCGGCCGAAGCCGGCCGTGAGCCCGAATGTCTTGACCATGCCGGTGCCGGATGCCGGCGACGGCCCGCTGAGCGATCGGGAACGGGCGCAGTTGACCGCGTGCGAGTCGTCGATCGACACGCTGCGCATCGCGTTCTGGGCGGCCGGGCGCGCCCTGCAGATCGTCCGGGACGGCCGGCTCTACCGCGACAGCCATGAGACCTTCGACGAGTACGTGGAGCAGCGGTGGGACATGCAACGGTCCTACGCGCACAAGCTCATTCGGGCGTGGCCGCTCGCCGCGCGGCTGCACCCGATGGCCCCCGCGATCAACGAGGGCCAGGTGCGTGAACTGCTGCCGGTGGTGGCCGAATACGGCGAAGACGCCGCGATCACCGTGTACACCACCGTGGCGGCGGGCGCGGGAGTGAAGGTGACCGCGGGGAAACTCCGGCAAGCGGTGGCGCTGCTGCCCGAACGCTATGACGAGGAAGTGGTGGTCGAGCGTCTGCAGGCGTGGCTGCGCGGAGAACTGCCGGACGACCCGAACGATCGCGCCGCCGACATCTTCACCGCCATGGAGTCCCGGCTCGCCGCGCTGACGAAACGCGTGGTCAAGGGTTCGAACGACGACCCGCGCGCGGCCCGCGAATTCGCGGCGAAGCTCCGGACGATCGCGAAACAGATCGAAGAACAGATCACCGCGTGAAGCAAGGCCCCGGCATCGCGCCCCGCAGTGGAAAATTTTCCCTGCGGGGTGCTTTGTGTCCTGGCAGATTGCATTTCGTGGCGCGAAATATACATTGCCGCCCCCAGCACAGAACGAGTTATTGTTTTGTTACGTAAATAAACGCGTGTTGTGCTTTACCTCGTGCACGCTATGCCGAAAGGTGAACGCTCGGATCGGATCCGCTGGACTGACGAAGCACCGTGATGGTTTTCGAATCAATTCGAGGTCTCAGGTGAGGTCCCTCGCGCCATGAACTACGGCGGATGGCCCACCGAAGGCCGGCGATATGAGCATCGGAGGACCGCATCATGGCATCATCGACCGACGTCCGATATATCCGCTACCTGCGACGTGCGCTGCTGTGGGCGTTCGCCGCCGGAGCGGCCGCCCTCCTGGGCACGTGGTGCAACGCCGGGGAGGCATCGGCCCAGCCGGTGACCATCCCGGGCGTGGGAACGTTCGAGATCTCCGACGATATTCCGCTTCCCGACTCGCCGGAGAAGCTTTTCCGGAACAACGCCATACTTCCCGTCACCGAGACACCCGTCGCCGGTGAATTCGCGGAAATCGAGGACATCGCGGGAGCCTCGGTGCCGCAAATCGAAATCGCGCCGGCCACGCTCGGCCCGGCGATCGAGTTCCCGATTTCGGTGGCCGTCCCCGTGATCGAGCTGCCGGTGCCGACGATCGTTCCGGCCATCGACATCCCGCTGCTCGGCCTGCTTCCCGAGATCGAGCTCCCCTTCCTCGGCGACATCCCGCAGATCATGCCGCGGGCGCCCACCCCGCCCGCGGCGGTGATACCGCAGAAGACCGCAGGCGAAATGGCGGTCGACGCGGCCCGGACCAAGATCGGATCCGATTACAGCTACGGCGCGGTCGGCCCCGACACCTTCGATTGCTCCGGACTGGTGCAGTGGTCCTACGAGCAGGCCGGCATCGAACTGCCGCGCACCAGCTACGACCAGCTCGCCGCCGGAACGCCGATACCGCTCGACGATCTGCGCCCAGGCGACATGGTGTCGTTCTACGGCGGAAGTCACTCCGCCCTCTACGCGGGCGATGGCAAAGTCATCCATGCCTCGACATACGGCACGGGAGTCACCACGTCCCCGCTCTCTTCGATGCCGGTGACCGGCGCCCGCCGCTTCTGACTCCCGCCGCGAAATCCGCGCCGACCGTTTCCGGTCAGAGCGAGACCGCCGCCGCTTCCAACCTCGCCAGCGTCTCGGTATCCGGCCAGTGGCGAATCTCGTAGCGGCGAGGTGCGAGATCAGCGACCGGGTCGATGCCGGTCAGCGCGACGACAGCCTCGAACGGAACCTCGAACAGACGCTCCAGCTCACCTCGGTCGTCACGGCAGAAGGCGACGTAGTCGGCCTCCGGCAAGAGATAGTCGACACCCTCGCCCCAGACGGTGATCGTGTAGGGACCGTTGTCGCCATGGCCGTACATGACCGAACCGACGTAGGCGGGCTCGATGGCGTAGGGCGTGAACTCCATATCGCTCTCGACGATCTCGTTGAGAATCTGCGCCTGCGCCTCGTATTCGGTGACCGCCAGACCACATCGGGCGCGCTGCACGGCGGGCAGGTGGCGGTGCGCGGGCGAACGATCGAGCGGTATCACCGCTCCGCTGTCGTCCACGAGGTAACCCTGCGGCGAGATCGGGCGAGGCGCGTCACGGTACTGCTCTTCCACGGCCTCGAAAATGGGGTCGAGATCGGTGACGCCGGAGGCGACGATCAGTGTGTCGACGTCGGGCATGAACGCGACGGATGATGTCCCGGAACCGGCGAGCCGGCCGGGGAGCAGCGGCCAGGAGGAGCAGTAGCCGTTGCCGTCGTCGACGAAATGCAGGATTCCGTCTTCTTCGATACCGGTGAAACCCATGATCTCGCCGAGATTCTCGCGCGCGACGGTGAAGACGTCGTCCGCGCTCACGCCCCACTCCCGCAACGACGCGTAGGTGACGATCGATCGGGTATGGGGCATGTCGATGGCGACCATCTCGTCCACGAACGGAAAGGCGGGGCGCGCGACCGGTCGCGACTCGGGTTCGACCCCTACGCCGAAGCTGTTGGGACGCAACACAGGTCGCAGCATCGACCGAACCGACGGCCAATCCGGGGCCGGAGCACGTAGCTCGCGCAGGGCATCGCAGTGTTGTGCCACGCGGTCCTCGCGTTCCGCCGGATCGAGGTCACGGGTTTCGTGAAAGATGTTGTGCAGATCGAGAACCAGATCCCCGGTGCGTATCGCGAACTCGTCGGGCTGGTATTCGACGTCGGTCTCGCCCAGCGTGGACAGCTGTCGCATCACGAGCGCGGCGAACGCGGCGGCTTCGTCTTCGATGTTCTGCACGCGGTCACCGTAGTCGTGATCGCCGGCCGACGTCCGGCGGCGGCTTACTCGCTGAGGGGACCGTGCCGGTCCAGATGCAGGTAGGTGAATCCGGTGACGAGCAGGCACACCACGGTCGCGGTGATCAGCATCGCCCAGCCCGCGATCAGCAGACTCAGCAGTCCGCCGAGCAGCGCGCCGAGCCCGAAACCAACGTAGAGCAGGAAATATCCGAGCCAGTCGGCGTAATCGCCGCCGCTGAGATGGCGCTCGATACCCTGACCCATCTTGACCAGCGTCCCGGTGACGTAGCTGAGCGGCACCGACACCTCGCCGTTCTGCACGAACGACGTGTTCAACGCGCCGACGCCGAAGGCGACGAACATGATCGGCAGCAGGCCGATCGGCTCGTCGGAGGCTTGGTACTCGAGGACGTCGACGGCCGAGGCCACGGCCAGGCAGACGGTGGTGAGCAGGGTGGGTCCGTGCGGATGTCCGGACCAGTAGCGCCTGCGGCACCACGAGGCCACGACCACCCCCGACAGGAACGACGCGAGCAATCCGGCGGCGGCCAAACCCATGTCCGGCTCGTCGTGGAAGTAACCGAGGACGGCTCGTTCGGTATTGCCCGTCATGAATGTGACGAAATAGCCGGCCGTATGCATGAACGCCGCCGCGCCGATAAGCCCGGCGAGCGCGGCCAGCACCCAGGACAATCTGGCCTCGCTGTCGAAAAGCGCCTTCTTGCGACTTTCTTCCAGCTCCGGCACTGACCGAACTCCTTCCGGTACGAGGCGACACTCCAGTGAAGCAGGCTTCTCAGTGGATTTCGCCCACGCAGCACCGACGATTGCCATTAGATCGCCAGCGCTGCAAGGAGCGCTTGGTTCCTGCGCTTTGGATCGGTGGCGCTTCCAGGGGACCCGAGGCATGGATTCGCGTCGTCGGAACCGGCAGGCCCCCGCAGGGCGTAGCGAGCCGTCCGCGAGTCGCCGCTCGGTTACCGTGCTGAGGTGGATACTCTGCTCGACTTCCTGCTGACCGAACCGGTGGCGGCCGCGCCGCTGGACGATGTCGCCGCGGCGTGGACGCGACACCGGGTGGCGGCGAACCGATTCGACCAACCGGTCGAGATCGCGATCGCAGGCGGCTTCGGCGCCGACCGGCTGGGGTTCGCCTTCCTGTCCGGTTATCAGGAGGCGCTGCGGACGCTGATTCCGGATCTGCCGGACGACGAGTTGGTCGCGATGTGCGCCACCGAGGAGGGCGGCGGTCACCCCTCCGCGATCCGCACCGGGCTCACCGAACGAGAGGGGGTCTGGCGGGTCGACGGTGTCAAGTCGTTCGCGACCATGGGCTCCTTCGCGCGGCAACTGGTCGTGATCGCCAGCGCAGGCACGGCCGCGGACGGACGGAATCGACTGCGCGCCTGCCTGGTCGAGGCCGGCGATGCCGGGGTCCGCCTGACCGATCATCCCCCGCTCGTGTTCGCGCCCGAGGTTCCACACGCCTCGGTCGTGCTGACCGATGTGCCCGCGCTGGTGCTCCCGGGTGACGGATATCTGGACTACCTGAAGCCGTTCCGGACGATCGAGGACATTCACGTGCTGGCCGCCACGCTCGGCTGGCTGGTGCGGGTGGCGCGGGCGTCGGCCTGGCCGCGCGAGAGCCTGCAACGGCTGCTGACCTTGGTGGCGGCCGTGCGCGGCCTGGACATCGATGCGCCGACTTCGCCGGGCGTGCACGTCGCCCTCGGCGGCGTCTTCGCGTCCTTCGCCGCGTTGGCGACCGAGCTGGAGCCGTTGTGGCAGACCGCGGACCCGGCGACCCGGCAGCGGTGGGAGCGGGACCGTCCGTTGCTCGCCACCGCCGGGCGGGTGCGCGAGCAGCGGCTCGTCGCGGCGTGGCGAGCGGTGGAAGCAGGAGAGGACCGGGCGGAATAGGCGCTCGACCTGTCCCGGAAATGGGGAGCGGGCCTCGGCGAAGGGGGGGAGTTAGCCGAGGCCCGCGTAGGGTCGGCCCGGGGGGGAGGGGCCGACGAGAACGATGCTACTCGATGATCTGCGATTGTGTGTGCGTGGGGACCGCCACGTTCCAAGTTTTTTCGGGTTGGCTTACTTATGGCCGACCCCCGACGGTCGCGGTGAGCCGATCGGTGGTCCGCGCTGCGGCGGACCGTTGGCCTGTTGTTAGCCAAAAGTCTTGTCGAACAAGCTCTTCCGTGTAGCACTGTCGCTTTGACCTGCCGAAGTGCGGGGCGGCGTGGAACATGCCGACCAGTCGCCGTGCCACCAATCGGCAATGCGTCCGGGCGTGTCGGCACGCCGGTCACGGTTGCACCACGTGTCGCCCGTCTCCGTGCGACGCCCGAACTGTGTCGTACCCCGATGCGAACATGCGTTCGTGTCCACCGACTCGATCGTCCGCACGAAGCGCATCCGCGCGTCGCGAGAGCCCGCGTTCGAATCGTCGCGATCCGAGTACGGGCTCTGCTCGATTCAGGTAGTGCGCTACCCGCGCTCCGATGCCCGGCCCACGAGATCATCGAACCGGTCGCATTCCGATCCGGTACCCCCGAGCACCACTGGATCGGAATGCGGCCTTCTCGCGTGGCTCGGGCCGCCCGGTCGTGGCGGAGACAATTCGGATGAATTTGTCGGCGACCCGGACAATACTGACTCGGTATCGGCCGGTCACCCGATCCAGCGCATCGATCGGCGCTCGGCGGCGCACGGAAGCGCATCGAACTCAGCAACCTCAGGAGAATCATGCCCGACGCAATAGTCGCCGAGGGGCTGGTCAAAAGATACGGCCAGCTGGTGGCCCTCGACGGACTCGACCTGCGAGTCCCGGAAGGCACCGTCACCGCCCTGCTCGGACCCAACGGCGCAGGTAAGACCACCACCGTCCGGGTGCTCACCACCCTGCTCGTACCGGATGCCGGGCACGCGACGGTCGCGGGAATCGACGTGCTGCGCGATCCGCAGACACTGCGGTCCCGCATCGGGGCGTCGGGGCAATATGCCGCGGTCGACGAATATCTCACCGGTTTCGAGAATCTGGAAATGGTGGGACGTCTTTATCACATGGGCGTGCAGCGGAGTAAGGAACGCGCGCGCGAATTGCTCGACCGATTCCGGCTCACCGAAGCCGCGGACCGGCCGGTCAAGGGCTACTCCGGCGGTATGCGCCGTCGCCTCGACCTGGCGGGTGCGCTGGTCGCCAATCCACCCGTCCTGTTCCTCGACGAGCCGACCACCGGGCTGGATCCCCGTGCCCGCCTCGACCTCTGGGACGTCATCGAGGAACTGGTCGCGAGCGGGACCACGTTGCTGCTGACCACGCAGTACATGGAGGAGGCGGATCGGCTCGCCGATTCGATCGCGGTGATCGACCGCGGCAAGGTGATCGCCAAGGGCACCGCGGACGAACTCAAGACCATGGTCGGCGGTGATCGCATCGAGTTGACCGTCGACCGCGCCGACAATCTCGCGACGGCCGAAGCCGCGCTGAAGAGCCTGGCCGATGGCGAGATCCACCTCGAACCGGGGTTGCGCCGGATCATCGTTCCGGTCGCCGACGGATCGCAGGCATTGGTGGAGGCGGTCGGGCGGCTGGCCGAGCACAGCGTGCAGATCCACGATGTCGGTCTGCGCCGCCCGTCCCTGGACGATGTCTTCCTCACCCTCACCGGCCACGAAGCGGAGACGATCGCCGACGGCGGCACGACGACGCACGCCCAGTTGGAAGCTACGGAAGGAACGACCCGATGACCGCGACGGCTTCGGTCCCGGCACGGCCCTCGCTGGGCGCGCGACTGTCCATAGTGGTCAGCGACAGCGTGACCATCGCGAAACGCAACGTCATCAAGATCAAACGGGTGCCCGACGTGCTGATCTTCTCCACGTTGTCGCCGATCATGTTCGTGTTGCTGTTCGCCTACGTCTTCGGCGCGGCCATCGATGTGCCCGGTCTGTCCGGTGGTTACCGCGAGTTCCTCATCGCGGGCATCTTCGCGCAGACCGTGGTGTTCGGCGCGACCTTCACCGGTGCGGGGCTGGCCGAGGACATGCAGAAGGGCATCATCGACCGATTCCGTTCCCTTCCGATGGCCTCCTCGGCGGTATTGGTCGGCCGCACGGTCAGCGATGTGGTGATCAACGTGGTCAGCCTGACGGTCATGTCGCTGACCGGTCTGCTCGTCGGCTGGCGGATTCGCGGCTCGTTCCTGGACGCGGTGCTGGCCTACATCCTGTTGCTGCTGTTCGCCTACGCGGTGTCCTGGATCATGGCCGTGGTGGGCTTGCTGGTGCGGGCGCCGGAGGTGTTCAACAACGCGAGCTTCATGGTGATCTTCCCGCTCACCTTCATCGCCAATACCTTCGTCCCCAGTGACAAGCTGCCCACCGCTCTGCGCGTGATCGCGGAATGGAACCCCGTCTCCGCGCTCACTCAGGCGACGCGTGACCTGTTCGGCAACACCAGTCCGCTCGCGCCGACGTCGGACGCCTGGTCGCTGCGGCATCCGGTGATCACCTCCCTGGCCTGGGTGGTGGTGATCCTGGTGGTATTCGTGCCGCTGGCCCTGCGTCAGTACAAGAAGACCGTCAGTCGCTGACCCGCGGCGCGCGTGTCAGTGCTCCGCGCCGGCTCCCGCAACAGGGGTCGGTGCGGAGCCGTTGCGGGAGTATCCGATGCGCGGCGGCGCGGGTGCGGGTTCCGGCTGCTGCGGCCGCCTGGTGCGGACCAGATAGGCCACGCCACCCGCCAGCGCGACGGCGGCCGCGAGGATGAGCCGGTTACGTGAACGCGAAGAGACATGCAGGCGCCCCGAGGTCATGGGACCACTGTATGCACAGCCCGGCGATTCGCGCAGGAGGCCCAGCTCACAAGCCGGTCCGGCCCAGTTCCGCGGCCTTGTCGCCGACCGTGGCACGATGGGCGGCGTGACCTCACCGAATCAGACATCCGTGGCAACGCTGCACACGAATCACGGCGATATCAAGCTTTCGCTCTTCGGTAACCACGCGCCCAAGACGGTCCGCAATTTCCTAGGTCTCGCCGACGGCTCGGCGCCGTACACCACCGCGAACGCGAGTGGAGGCAGCACCGGCCCGTTCTACGACGGCGCCCTGTTCCATCGCGTGATGGCCGGCTTCATGATCCAGGGCGGCGATCCCACCGGCACCGGGCGCGGCGGCCCCGGCTATGAATTCGGCGACGAGTTCCACCCCGAGCTGCGGTTCGATCGGGGCTACCTGCTGGCGATGGCGAACGCGGGGCCGGGCACCAACGGCTCGCAGTTCTTCATCACCGTCGGCCCGCAGCCCCATCTCAACCGCAAGCACACGATCTTCGGCGAAGTGGTGGACCCGGATTCCCGGAAGGTCGTCGACACGATCGCGGCCACCAGGACCGATCGCAACGACCGGCCGCTGGAGCCCGTCGTCATCACCAAGATCACGATCGAATGAGACTATGAACCCCCAGCCGCCCGCACCCACGTGCGTCCGCCATCCGAATCGCCCTACCGGCCTGGCCTGCACCCGGTGCGGGCGGCCGTCCTGTGCGGAGTGCCTGCGCCCAGCAGCCGTCGGCCAGCACTGTGTCGACTGTCTGCGCGCGGATCAGCGTAGCGCCGCGCCGGTGCGGACGGTCTCGGGCGCAGCGGCTCGAACGTCCGCTCCCTATGTGACCTACGCGCTGATCGCGATCAACGTCGTGATCTACGCGATCACCGCCGCCCAGGCCAAGAGCTTGATGGACAACCAGCTGGGCTCCGCGCTGTTCATCGACTGGGTCTTGTACGCACCGGCGGTCGCGGACGGCGAATGGTGGCGGGTGCTCGGTTCGGGTTTCCTGCACTACGGCCCGATCCATCTGCTGCTCAACATGTTCGCCCTGTACGTGGTGGGCCGGGATGCCGAGCTGGTGCTCGGCCGGTCGCGCTATCTGGCGGTGTACCTGGTCTCGCTGCTCGGCGGGTCCGCCGGGGTCATGCTGTTCGCGCAGCACAGCCTCACAGCGGGTGCGTCCGGAGCGGTGTACGGCATGTTCGGTGCGATCACGGTCATCCTGATCCGGCTGCGGCAGAATCCGAATCAGATGCTCATCATCATCGGCATCAATGTGTTCATCAGCCTGTCGCTGCCCGGCATCTCGCTCTGGGGTCATCTGGGCGGACTGGCCGCGGGCACGCTCGCGACCCTCGGCATCCTGTTCCTGCCCGGCTGGCTGCGCGTGCGGACTCCGCAAGCGGCGCGGACTGTCGGCTGGGTGGCGGTGGCTCTGGTCGCATTCGCGGCTCTGGCCGCGGTGACTGTGAGCGCGATCACTTCGGCTGTCTGACAGCGGGATTCGCTTCACGTGAAACATTCCGTCGGCAGCGGAGCGAATGTCTCGTCAGCGGGTCTTGTCCTCGGTGAGCCGCAGCGCTCCCACCAGGTCTTGGTAGACGAACTCCGGGTTGGCGCCCAGATCCCAGCGGCCGAAGATCAGCAGCCGCTCCGCGCCATCGTGCAGGACGTCGAGTTCCAGCATCGGCATCTTGCGCCCGAGACGCCGATAGCTCACCACCCGGGCGCGAACGATCTGGTCCGGGGCGTACTCGTCCGGTCCCGTCAGCGTGCGGACCACCATGCGTGGTCGCTCGCCGGTTACCACGGACAGCCGGGGGCGTTGCCGGAATCCGAGCCCGGCGAGCCCGAGCAGGCCGACGGCTGCGAGCCCGACGAGCAGACGGCTCGCCGCCTCGGTGGTCACCACTGCGGCAACGGCCAAGGCGATGCCGCCGACGGCGACCGCGACGAGCGCGGGCGTCGGCGTGCTCCAGGTCAGGTTCGGCTCGTCACGGTCCGGTGGGCCGGGGACGGAGCGCTCCGGACTCACGACACTCCCCAATCGCTCCTCGAGTTGTCCACAGGCTCATCCACAGGTGTGCATGAATGACACGTCTGTAATCCGGGCCGATGTCGCCAGCTCAGCGCCAGCGCATCGTCATGATCAAGCCCACCACCATCAGGCCGAAGCCGATCAGGAAGTTCCAGGCGTTGAGGTCGTTCATCCAGCTGATCTGCTCGGCCGCCAAGTAGTAGACGAGCAGCCACACCAGCCCGGCGAGCATGAACCCGAGCATGATGGCGACATACCAGACCGGAGAGGGGCCGGCCTTCACCTTCACCGGGGTCCGGCTGGCGGGGTTGATCGTGTAGTCGGTCTTCTTACGGACCTTCGACTTGGGCATGACGTCCTCGTATTCGGCGGCAGGTCGTGGTCTCTAGGCTATCCCAACAGGTAATGGATGCGACGCGGTGCCGTGCGGGGACGTAATCTCGATGCCATGCGTGTTCTGGTCGTCGACAACTACGACAGCTTCGTCTTCAACCTGGTGCAATACCTCGGCCAGCTCGGTGTCGACGCTGTCGTGTGGCGTAACGACGATCCGAATCTGGCCGACGTCGGCGCGGTCGTCCGCGACTTCGACGGCATTCTGATCAGCCCCGGCCCCGGCACCCCGGACCGTGCGGGCGCCAGCATCCCGCTCGTGCGCGCCTGCGCGGAGCAGAGCGTCCCCCTGCTCGGCGTGTGCCTCGGGCACCAGGCGATCGGCGAGGCGTTCGGCGCCACCGTCACCAGGGCTCCCGAGTTGTTGCACGGGAAGACCAGCGAGGTCTTCCACATCGGCGCAGGCGTGCTGGCCGGTCTGCCCGACCCGTTCACCGCCACCCGGTACCACTCGCTCACCGTGCTCGAGGAGACCCTCCCGGAGGAGGTCGAGGTGCTCGGACGCACCGAGAGCGGGATCGTGATGGCCATGCGCCATCGGACCCTGCCTATCCACGGTGTGCAGTTCCATCCGGAGTCGGTGCTGACCCAGGGTGGGCATCGGATGCTGGCGAACTGGCTCGGTGTGTGTGGGAAACGTCCCGCGGAGGGCTTGGTGCAGGCGCTGGAGGCGGAGGTCGCCGCGCTGGTATTGCAGTGACGCGTCCACATGTGCTGCTGTCGGTCGCGGTGAGCGTCGACGGGTATATCGACGACGCGAGCCCCGAGCGGCTGCGCCTGTCCGGCGGCGCGGACTTCGACCGGGTCGACCAGGTCCGCGCGGACTCCGACGCGATCCTGGTCGGCGCGCAGACCTTGCGCAGCGACAATCCGCGGTTGCTCGTCGACAGCGCCGACCGCAGGGCGGCACGCGTCGCGGCGGGCAAATCGGAGTACCCGTTGAAGGTCACGCTCTCGGCGAGCGGCGAACTGGATCCCGGTCTGCGATTCTGGCACCACGGCGGCGACAAGCTCGTCTACACCACCACGGCGGGCGCGCCGAAACTCACCGCCCGGCTGGCGGGACTGGCCGAGGTCGTGGATCTGGGTGCCGACCTCGACTTCGGTGCGCTGTTGGACGACCTCGGCCGACGCGGTGTCGACCGCCTCATGGTGGAGGGCGGCACCCGCATCCACACCGCGTTTCTCGCTGCCGACTTGGCCGACGAACTGCACCTGGCGATCGCCCCCATTCTGGTCGGCGACGCCGCCGCGCCGCGTTTCGTCGATCCAGCCGACTTTCCGGGGGCGCCACACCGAAGGATGCGCTTGGCGGGCGTGACGCAAGTCGGCGATGTCGCCGTCTTGCGTTATCTACCGAAGGCCGAGCCGATCTGACGCCGCTGCCGCGCGTCGATCTTCGTACGCCACGCGGGCGCGTGAAACCGCGGACGACGGGCAGGCCGTCCGCGGTTCGCGCCTGAATCGCCATTCGACCGACCGCCGGATCCCGGGACCGAGCGGAATTCAGCCCCAAGGCGGCACGGCAACTCGGTGCGCTTCCGGGGCCTAGGGACGCCCGTAGACGGCGGTTACGAACTCGCCGAGCTGATTGTCGTCCAGGTGCCTGGCCAGATCCGCCTCGCTGATCATGCCGACCAGCCGCTTGTTCTCGATCACCGGCATGCGCTTGACCCGGTTGCTCTCCATCTCATCGAGAACCTCCTCGATGTCGGCGTTGGCGTCGACCCACCGCGGCGTCGCTTCGCACAGTTCGTCGACGCGGCAATCCGCCGGTGCCTTGCCCTGGGCGATGCACTTCACCACGATGTCGCGGTCGGTCACGATGCCGCACATCCGCTCGTTCTCGTCCGAGATGATCAAGGACCCGACGTTGAGCTCGGCCATGGTGCGCGCGGCCTGCTGGATGGTCGTGTCCTTCGAAATCCACTGAACGCCCGGTTTCATGATGTCCCTGGCAGTGGTCATGAGCTACCTCCTCGTGCTCAGCTGCGCTGATTGGGATGGAGCAGCATCATTCTCCCGCAATTCACACCGGATGGTCTCGTTTTCTGGATACCAGCGGCGCCGTCGATCACGGCGGGCCGAGCACCCCCACACCGACCAGGATGGCGCTGTTCTTCTGGATGGAACTGCCCGCCGACGGTTGCTGGCTGAGGATGCGCCCGACGTTGCCCGCGTCGAAGGTGCCCTGCGGCGACTGGCTGATCTGGCTGGTGCTGCCCGACCAGCCTTCCGCGCGCAACTTCTCCACCGCCTGCGAGACGGTGAGGCCGATCAGTGACGGCATCCTGAGGTCACCCGCGGACACCTGGACGGTGACCGTGGAGCCCTTCTCCGCGTTGCTGCCGCCGGCCGGACTGGAGGCGACCACCTCGCCCTTGGGCTTGGACGACTGCACCTCTTGGACGACGACCTTGAAGCCGTTGCCCTCGATGTTCGGCTGGGCCACGTCGATCGATTGGCCGACGACGTAGGGCACCCGCACGGATTCCGGACCGGTGCCGACCGTGACGACGACTTCCCAGTCGACGTCCACCTTCGAACCCGGCGACGGGTTCTGCTCGATCACCTGGTCCTTCTCGGCGGTGCTCGACGGTTTGCGCTCGATGTTCGGGTTGATCCGCAGCCCCTTGGAGTTCAGCACCTGCTCGGCCTGCTCCTGGGTCAGCCCCGTCAGCTTCGGCACCTGGACCTGCGCGGGACCGGAGGACACCTGGACGGTGACCGTGCTGCCCTCGTCGATCCGCGAGCCGCCGAGGGGCTGGGTCGCGATGACGTTGCCCGTCGCGACTTTGCTGTCGGGCTTCTGCTGGACCGCCACCGAGAAGCCGAGCTTCTGCAACGCGTCCTGCGCTTGCTGGGAGGACTTGTTCGACAGATCGGGAACGGCTACTTGATCCGGGCGGCTACCCGGGCCGAGCAGCACCCAGAACAGCGCGAACGCCACGGCGACAGCCGCGGCGACGCCGAGCGCGATATAGGTGCTCCGACGCCGGCCATTCGGCTCGGCCGGATCCTGTTCGGCGGTGTCGTCGTGCCGCTCGACCGTGCGGTAGGTGCGCGGCGCGGGCTCGTCCTGGCCCATGATGGTGGTGCGATCCTCGTCGGTCATCACCATGGGAGCGCTGGGCTTCTGGCCGCCGAGCACCCGGATCAGGTCGGCGCGCATCTCGGCGGCGGTCTGGTACCGGTTGGCCGGGTTCTTGCTCATCGCCTTGAGCACGACCGAGTCCAGCTCGCGCGGGACGCCCGAGTACACGTGCGAGGGTAGCCGCGGATCCTCCCGGACGTGCTGGTAGGCGACCGCGACCGGTGAGTCACCCGTGAAAGGCGGCTCGCCGGTGAGGATCTCGAACAGCACACAGCCGACGGAGTAGACGTCCGAGCGCGCGTCCACCGTTTCGCCGCGGGCCTGTTCCGGCGAGAGGTACTGCGCGGTGCCGATCACCGCCGCGGTCTGGGTCATCGGGTTGGAGCTGTCGGCGATCGCGCGCGCGATGCCGAAGTCCATCACCTTCACCGCGCCGGCTCGGTTGATCATGATGTTCGCGGGTTTCATGTCGCGGTGCACGATCCCGGCCTTGTGGCTGAAATCCAAGGCGGCGCAGACGTCCGCGATGATCTCCATCGCGCGGCGCGGCGGGAGCGGTCCTTTGCCGCGCACGATGTCGCGCAGCGTGTCGCCGTCGACGTACTCCATCACGATGTAGGGCAGCGGGCCGCCGTCCACCTCGGCCTCGCCGGTGTCGTAGACCGCCACGATGGCCGGATGGTTGAGCGCGGCGGCGTTCTGCGCTTCGCGCTTGAACCGCAGGTAGAACGTGGGGTCGCGGGCCAGGTCCGCCCGCAGCACCTTGATCGCCACGTCCCGGCTCAGCCGGACGTCGCGCGCCTTGTGCACCTCGGACATACCGCCGAACCCGATGATCTCGCCCAGCTCGTAGCGAGACGAGAGATTCTTCGGGGTCGTCATGGCAGTCCTTGCGGAGGAGTAGCGGTTCCGTTACGGGTGGCCGATGGCCCCCGGGCACCGGGAATCTCGGGGAATGGTAGGTCGAGGGTGGGGACGCGCGGCCGGGTGATCGTGGTGGTCGGCGCGGTGGTGGTCGGCTTGGTGGTGCTCGGTGCCGTGGTGGTGGTCGGCGGGGTGGTCGTCGTCGGCTCCGGTGTCGTGGTCTTCGGCTCGGTGGTGGTCGGCTCGTAGGTCTCGGTGTCCACCGGCGCGGGCGCGGGCTTGGGGATGGTCGTGGTGGCCACCGGCGGCGCGGGCTTGGGGTTCGGCGCGAACGTGGTGGTGGGCGACGGTGTGGAATCCGGGTTGGTGTCGCCGCCGAACAGCAAGAAGGTCGTGAGCGCGCCGAGCAGCACGGCGCCGATGCCCAGACCCGCCAACCATTTCTGGGTCGAGGTGAACCGCTTGTCGTCGCCGGGCGGCGGACCGCCCGCCGCGCCACGGCTGAGCACGGTGGCCGGGGCGGCGACCGTGCCCGCGCGATTCGCCGCGTTCACCGCGCCTGCCGCGGGCGTCGAGTAGCGCACCGTCGCACCGTCGAAGTCGGCGGGGCTGGAGGGGATCACGGCGGTCGGGCCGGGCGGGAGAACTCGCGTGGCGCCGGTCAGGGGAGCGGCCGGGTGGGCGCCGCTCGGCGGCGGCGGACGTCGGCCCGCGCGCACCGCGGCGACCGCGTCGGCGAACTCACCGCCACTGGCGTAGCGGCGCCCCGGATCCTTCTCCATCGTGATCTCGATCAGCTCGCGCACGTTGCCGGGCAGATCGGCCGGCATCGGCGGCGGCGTCTCGCGCACGTGCTTCATCGCGACGGTGAGCGCGCCGTCGCCGGTGAACGGCCGCTGTCCGGACAGCGCCTCGTAGCCGACCACGGCGAGCGAATACACGTCGCTGGCCGCGGAGGCGTCCTCGCCGACCGCCTGTTCCGGTGCGATGTACTGCGCGGTGCCCATCACCATGCCGGTCTTGGTCACCGGGGACGCGTCCACCGCCTTGGCGATGCCGAAGTCGGTGATCTTCGCCTGTCCGGTCGGGGTGACCAGGATGTTGCCCGGCTTCACGTCGCGATGCACCACGCCCGCGCGGTGCGCCACCTCCAGCGCGCGTCCGGTTTGCTCGAGCAGGTCGAGGCCCTGGGCGACCGACAGCCTGCCCAGGCGGTTGAGCACCGTGTTCAGTGGTTCGCCCTGGACGAATTCCATGACCAGGTACGCGATCTCGCTGCCCTGCGGGTCGATCGTCTCGCCGTAGTCGTAGATTCCCGCGATACCGGGGTGATTCAGCTGGGCGGTGGTCTTCGCCTCGGTGCGGAATCGATGCCGGAACGTCGGGTCGGCCGAGAACTCCGATTTCAGCACCTTGACCGCGACCCTGCGGTCCAACCTGGTGTCCAGCGCTTCCCAGACCTGACCCATGCCGCCGGTCGCGATCAGTCGCTGCAGCCGGTACCGGTCGGCGATCATCGCACCGTTGTTCAGCATCGAGGTCCCCGTACCTTCACTCGCACATCCATATCGTTCAGCCCCCTCGAAGACCGGCGTCGAGAACCGCGCGAGCCACCGGCGCGGCGACCGACCCACCGGTCGCGGCAAGCGCCCGGTCCCCACCGTTCTCCACGATCACCGCGATGGCGATCTTCGGGTTCTGCGCGGGGGCGAACGCGATGTACCAAGCATGCGGCGGCGTATTGCGCGGGTTGGTCCCGTGCTCCGCGGTGCCGGTCTTGGACGCGATCTGATAAGGGGTCTGGTTACCTCCAGCCGTGTTGCCCTCCGACGCGATCATCAGGTTGGTCACGGTCGACGCTACATCGGCGCTGACGGCTTGGCCGACCGAGACCGGCTTGGTCTTCGACAGCTCGCTCAGATCCGGGCCCTGCAGCTGATCGACCAGGTAGGGCTCCATCCGGACACCGCCGTTGGCGATGGTCGCCGCGACGACGGCGTTCTGCAGCGGGGTCAAGGCCACATCGCGCTGCCCGATGCTGCTCTGGGCCAGGGCGGCGTCGTCGGAGATCGGGCCGACGGTGCTCTCCGCCACCGGCATCGGGATACCCCGGTGCGGGCCGACACCGAACGCGGCCGCTTCGTCCTTGAGGGTCGAAGCGCCCACCTTGATGCCGAGTTCGGCGAAAGCGGTGTTGCACGAGCGCCGGAACGCCTCGAGCAGCGAAGCGGTCGGGTTCGGACCGCACGTGGTGCCGTTGTAGTTCTCCATCGGGGTGCTGGTGCCGGGCGGGGTGAAGGTCGGCGCGGCGGTGAACTGGTCGTCGGGAGTCGCGACGCCGTTGGCCAGCGCAGCGGCGGTGACCACGACCTTGAATGTGGACCCGGGCGGATAGGTCTGCGAGATGGCGCGATTCAACATGGGATGGTTCGGATCCGCGCTCAGCGTTTCCCACGCCTGGGTGCCGCGCGCGCCGTCGTGCCCGGACAGCAGGTTCGGGTCGTAGCTCGGCGTGGACACCATGGTGAGGATCTTGCCGGTGCTCGGCTCGATCGCCACCACCGAGCCGGTGTAGCCCTTGCGGGTCATCTGGTCGTAGGCGACCTGCTGCATCAGCGGATTGAGCGTGGTGAGCACGTTGCCGCCGCGCGGGTCCCGGCCGGAGATGAGGTCGACGAGGCGGCTGCCGAACAGCTGACTGTCGGAGCCGTTGAGTACCGAGTCCTCGGATCGTTCCAATCCGGTGCTGCCGTACTGCATCGAGTAGAAACCGGTGGCGGGGGCATACGCCTCCGGCTCGGTCGGGTAGGCGCGCAGGTACTTGTAGCGGTCGTCGGTGGCGATGGAACTGGCCAGCACGGTGCCGCCCGCCGAGATCTGCCCGCGCTGGCGGGCGTACTCGTCCAGCAGCACCCGGGAGTTGCGCGGATCGGAGCGCAGGTCGTCGGCCTTGATCACCTGTACGTAGGTGGCGTTGGCCAGCAGCGCGACGACCATCACCATCACCGCGATCGCGACTCGGCGTAGTGGAGTGTTCATGTCAGCTGCCCCGCCTCCGGTCGTCCGCCGTCGCGCCGCAGCAGCTCCGTCTGCGCCTCGGCGATCGGCGCCGGTTCTTTCTTGCGTACCGGGGCGGGTGCGCGGGCGGCATCGGAGACCTTGATCAGCAACGCCAGCAATGCGTAATTGGCCAGCAGCGAAGAGCCGCCGTAGGACATGAAGGGGGTGGTGAGACCGGTCAGCGGAATCAGCTTGGTCACACCCCCGACCACGACGAACAGCTGAACCGCGATGGTGAACGCGAGTCCGGCGGCGAGCAGCTTGCCGAAGCTGTCGCGCACCGCGAGGGCGGTGCGCAGGCCGCGCACCACGAAGACGAGGAACAGCACCAGTACCGCGGCGAGCCCGATCAACCCGAGCTCCTCGCCGATGGTGGTGACGATGAAGTCGGTCTTGGCGAAGGGCACCTGGCTGGGTCTGCCGCTGCCCAAGCCGGTTCCGGCGAGTCCGCCGGTGGCCAGACCGAACAGCGACTGGGAGATCTGGTAGCCGGTGTTGTTGTAATCGTCGAACGGGTGCAGCCAGGTCTCCACCCGGACCCGCACGTGGCCGAACAGCTGGTAGGCGAAAACGAAACCGAGGGCAAGCAGCCCGCCGCCGATGACCAGCCAGCCGACCCGCTCGGTGGCGATGTAGAGCATGACGAGCACCGTGCTGAAGATCAGCAACGAGGTGCCGAGGTCCTTCTCGAACACCAGCACGCCGATGCAGACGATCCAGACGGCCAGGATCGGACCGAGGTCGCGGCCGCGCGGGAACTCCATGCCCAGCACGTGGCGCCCGGCGGCGGTGAAGAGTTCGCGCTTGGCGACCAGCACCGAGGCGAAGAAGATGATCAGCAGGATCTTCGCGAACTCGCCCGGCTGGACGCTGAACCCGGGCAGCCGGATCCAGATCTTCGCGCCGTTGGTCTCGGAGAACTTGCTGGGCAGCAGTGCCGGGATGGCGAGGGCGACCAGACCGACCAGGCCCAGCGTGTAGCTGTAGCGCGCCAGGGTGCGGTAGTCGCGCAGCGCGATCAGGAGGGTGATGAACACGAGCGTGCCCAGCGCGGTCCACAGGATCTGCTGCGTGGCGTCGGGTGACGGGGTCGCCCACGAGTTGTATGCGGCGGTCTGCTGGTCGGCCAGATCGAGCCGATGGATCAGCACGAGACCGAGTCCGTTGAGCAACGCGACGATCGGCAGCAGCAGCGGATCGGCGAAGGGAGCGAACCGCCGCACCGCCAGGTGCGCGACCGCGAACAGCGCCAGGTAGGCCAGGCCGTACTTGGCGATATCCCAGGTGAGCGACTGTTCTTGACTGGCCTCGACCAGGAAGAGGGACACAGTGGTGATCACCGCCGCCGCCGCGAGCAGCAACAGTTCGACGTTTCGTCTGGTGCTCGGCGGTGGCGCGGGAGCGAAGCCGCCCGGGGGACTGGGAAAAGCTCCAGCCGACGGCGGTGCCGGCGCGGACATCAGTCCGTCACCCGGCAGTTCTCCCCCGCGGTCTGGGGATTGGGTGACGTGCTCGACGGCGCGGCCGGAGCCTCCGACTTCGTCGGTGTCTTGATTTCGGTGCCCCTGGCGTCACCCTGTTCCGGCGCCGGAGCCGGCGCGGCGGTGGCAGGTGCGGGCGGAGCGCCGTTCGGTGCGGGCGGTGCGGTCTCGACCGGCGGGACGACTCCCGGCTGCGGCGCCGCTTCCTTGACCGGGCACGGCGGCAGCAGTTCTCGCTGGGCGAGGTAGGTCATCGAGTCCCTGGCCTTGTCCAGCGAACCCGGCGGCAATCCCTTGTCCACCTGATCGCGGCCGGTCTGCTTCAGATCGCTGACCTTCAGCGGCTTGCACGCGGAAGGGACGTCCGCGCCGGGCTCGGTCAGGGTGAGCTCGCCGTTGCGGGTGACGCACCCGACCAGGTTCACGTCGTGGATCGAGTAGCCGAGGATCGACCCCGGCAGCCCGCGCAGGATCACCACCGAGCCGTCGTCGGCGCCCACGTAGTAGTTGCTGCGGATCATCTTGTAGCCGACCACGAGCCCCACGCAGACGGCGACGACGAGCGCCAGCGCGAGCACGATCCAGCGCAGCCGGTGCGACTTCTTCGCGGGCGGCTCGGGCGCGGCGGCGGCCCGGCGCGGAGCGGCGCGCGGCGGGCGCAAGGCGGAGGCCCGGCCCGCGGCGGTGTTCGGCGGAGGAGTGTCCTCGTCGACGCCGGACGCGGCGCCCGCCACGATCGGGTGGCTCTGGCCGTAGTCCAGATCGATGACGTCGGCCACGACGACGGTGACGTTGTCCGGGCCTCCGCTGCGCAACGCCAGCTCGATGAGCCGGTCGGCGCACTCGTCGGTGCTGCCCTCGCGCATCGTGTTCGCGATGGTCTCGTCGCTGACCACGTCGGAGAGGCCGTCGGAACACAGCAGGTAGCGGTCACCGGCACGCGATTCGCGCATGATCAGCGTCGGCTCGATCTCGTTGCCGGTGAGCGCGCGCATGATCAGCGAACGCTGCGGGTGTGTGTGCGCCTGCTCCGGTGTGATCCTGCCCTCGTCGACCAGCGACTGCACGAACGTGTCGTCGCGGGTGATCTGGGTGAGCTCGCCGCCGCGCAACAGGTAGGCGCGCGAGTCGCCGATGTGCACGAGGCCGAGTTTCCTGCCCGCGAAGAGGATTGCGGTGAGCGTGGTGCCCATGCCGTCGAGCTCGGGCTCCTCCTCGACCTGATCGGCGATGGCCGCGTTACCTTCCCGGGTCGCCGCGTCGAGCTTGCCGAGCAGATCGTCGCCGGGTTCGTCGTCATCGAGATGGGCGAGCGCGGCGATCATCAACTGGGACGCGACTTCTCCCGCGGCATGGCCGCCCATGCCGTCGGCGAGTGCGAGCAGCCGGGCGCCCGCGTACACGGAGTCTTCGTTGTTGCCTCGGACGAGACCGCGGTCGCTGCGCGCTGCGTAGCGGAGAACAAGTGTCACGATCGCAGCTCGATCACTGTCTTGCCGACACGGACGGGCGTGCCGAGTGGAACACGGACGGCGGTGGTGACTTTCGCGCGATCGAGGTAGGTGCCGTTCGTCGAGCCGAGGTCTTCCACGTACCAGTCGTCACCACGCGGAGACAGTCGCGCATGCCTGGTCGAGGCGTAATCATCGGTGAGCACCAGCGTGGAATCGTCCGCACGCCCGATCAGCACCGGTTGGGTGCCGAGCGAGATGCGGGTGCCGGCGAGTGAACCCTGAGTCACCACAAGAAATTTGGCGCCCTTCTGGCCCCGGCTGAAAGACGGCAGCACCGCGGCACCGCGTGGGGCCTTGGGCTGGATCCGAATGCCGGATGCCGCGTAGATGTCGCTGCGCAACGTGCGCAGCACAGCCCACACGAACAACCACAACAGCAGCAGGAACCCCGCACGGGTCAGTTGCAGGATCAGTCCCTGCACGGCGCTCCACCTCCTGTTCGACCGTGTACGTCGGTGCCGTAGGTGCGGTTCGACCACCCCCACCAGCCTGCTGGTCTTGCCGGCCCCGGTGTCGGCGCCGCGCGTGTGTTGGCAGCATCATAGGGCCGTCGGTCGATTTCGATCACGATACGACCGACGAATCCCTCGAGAGCCATCTCGTGACCTGCACCGCGAGCTTACGGGATCAGACGATGCGGATCAGGATCTCGGAGTGCCCGGCACGGATGACGTCGCCGTCGGCGAGCTGCCAATCCTGCACGGGGGAACCGTTCACCAGGGTGCCGTTGGTGGAGCCGAGGTCGGACAACATCGCGGTCTGGCCGTCCCAGCGCACCTCGATGTGCCTGCGCGAGACGCCCGTGTCGGGCAGGCGGAAGTGCGCGTCCTGGCCGCGGCCGATGATGTTGCTGCCTTCCCGCAGCTGGTAAGTCCGGCCGCTGCCGTCGTCCAGCTGGAGGGTCGCCGAATAGCCCGAACCTGCCTGCGGCGCGGCGCCGTAGCCTGCTCCGCCCGCGTAGCCCTGCGGCGCGCCGTACCCCGGTTGCTGGGAGTATGCCTGGCCGTAGCCGCCCTGCTCTTCCTGGCCGTAGCCGCCCTGGTCGGCGTAGTTCTGATCGCCGTAGCCCGGGTCGGTGTATCCGGACTGGCCGTACCCGGGCTGACCGTAGCCCTGCTGGCCGTAACCCTGGTCGGCGTAGCCCTGCTGGCCGTAGCCGGATTCGCTGTAGCCCGGCTGGCCGTAGCCTTGGTCGGCATAGCCCTGCTGGCCGTAACCCGGCTCGCCGTAGCCTGGCTGGCCGTAACCCGGCTCGCCGTAGCCTTGCTGGCCGTAGCCGCGGTCGGCGTAGCCGCCCTGCTGGCCGTAGCCGGACTCGCCGTAGCCGCCCTGCTGGCCGTAGCCCTGGCCACCCTGCGGGTAGTCGTAGCCGTTCTGGTAGTCGCCGTAACCCTGCTGCGCGTCCGGAGCCTGGTAATCCGCCCCGTACGCGCCGCCGCGGCCGTAGTCGTCGCGGTACGCGCCGTTCTGCGGACCGCCGCGACCGGCAGGCGGTGGAGCGTACCCGCGGTTGCGTGGATCGGACTCCGCGGGCTCACGGCTCGGGTCGTAGCCTGAGTTCTGCGTCATGGGGCCAGCTCCTGGTTGCGGGTTTGCAGGTCGTTGTGGCGGTGATTCGGGGCCGCGAGCCGCGCTGGCTCTGTGTCCGACGTCGGGATCGACGCGGCCACTCGCCCTGAACTGTCCGGTGTGCAGCGTAGGTGATGCCTCGAACGCCACGTGTACTTCGCCGTAGGTCTGCCAGCCTTGGTCGCGGATGTAGTCCTGGAGGTGTTTGGCGAACGCGCGGGTGGTGAGGTCGTGGTCGGCATCCAACTGCTGGTGATCGGAGGAGTTGATCGTGATCACATAGCTGTTGGGCGCAAGCAGATGCCCGCCGCCCAGGTCCTGGACGTGGTCGGCGGCCTCGCGTTGCAGCGCCGCCTCCACCTCCTGGGGTACGACACTGCCGCCGAACACTCGGGCGAACACGTCACCGACGGCGCCTTGCAGGCGACGCTCGAATCGCGAAACGATGCCCATCTCGGCCTCCCTTCGGTGCGCGTCTCTTCCTGATTCGTAACAACGACACGCGTGTATGGCGTGTCGCTAATCGACCACGTTCATTGCATGATATCCACGATCGTCCACACCTGTAACTCTTGGCGACGGCCCCAGGTTCCCGGGCCCGTTCAGCCCCCCAGTCAGGCCTCTGAAATGGCGATTTCGTATCCGGCGCGGGGCCGTGATACTGTCTCCCAGTCGCTCGGGCGAGTGGCGGAATGGCAGACGCGCTGGCTTCAGGTGCCAGTGTCCTTCGGGACGTGGGGGTTCAAGTCCCCCTTCGCCCACAGACGGGAAGCCGTGTTTCAGGTTCATTCTGATACGCGGCTTTCCCTATTTCTGTGTTTCGAATCGCTGGTGACCCATGTCCGGGCGCGTCAGTGTCCTCCCACAGCGGGCAGTACGCCCAGTTGCTGCAAAAATCCGAGCACGTCCTTGTCGGACCACTTCTCCGCGATCTTGCCGTCCGCGATCCGGTGGATCGCCGTGCCGGTCATCGTCAATTCGTTCCCGGTCGCCGGTATCCCCGGCAGGTCGCCGGTATGCCGGCCGTACGCGGTGAGCCGGGTGACGACCCGGTCGCCTTCCGCGAGCTGATCCTCGATCACGTGCCGTCCTGGAGTGGCGTCCCAGAACATGCGGAACGCCTGTTTGAGGCCCTCCCGACCCGGGGCGAGGCCGGGAAAGGGCGGCGGCGAGTGATCGATGTAATCCTCCGCGACGATTTCGTCCATGGCGTCGACGTTCCCCGCGTCGATTTCCTGATAGAACCGGCGGACCAGCGCCTTGTTGGCTTCCAGCGACATGATCGACCTTCCTCCTCGGGGTGCCGGGCGGCGAGCGGCCATTCACCCGAGTGTCGCACCGCGCGTGCGGCAACCTCCGACAACACTGCTCAGAAATCGGATACAGCTTGGTAGCGAACCATCAGTTCACCGGGCCGTGGCGGTCGAGGAAGCGCTGTTCGAACGCGGCGATGAAGCGCGCCTGATCGACGGCCGAGGACGAGTGCGCGAACTCGCCGTCGTCGGCGATATAGAAGATCGCCCGGTCCGACCGCGGGTTCTCGCGCGCGGGCACGTGCACCATCCAGCCGAAGCGGAAGCGCTCGGCGGTCAGCCGCGACAGCGGATACCCGGTGGTGTCCAGCTGCCGTCCGGTGACGTAGTCCCGGACCCGGCTGATCGCCGCTTCGGCGGGCATCGGCTCGGGCACCGTGGACTGCAGCCCGGCCACCGAGAACTGATAGAGCGCGCCATCGATGTCGAAGCGGCCGTCGTCGCCGAAGACGGCGGCCAGCGTGGCTCGTGTCACCCTCCCCGCCTCGGCGGCGGACAACAACGCTCCTATCGCCTCCATCGCGTCCGCGCCCGGACGGTCTCCGAGCACCCCGGCCACGACCTTCATCGCCGTTTCGCGCGTCCAGACGCCCGGCACCGCGGGCGCGCACTCCTGGGCCGACGGCGACTGCCCGCGGTACCACCGCCCCGCTTCCCACCAGTAGCAGAACGACAGCAGGCCGGAAGCGGCCCGCGGATTCAAGACGGGGTCGGCCACCCAGTCCGGCGCGCCGCCGTACAGCTCGGGCATCGGTGCGCCGGCGTTGTACACAGCGTCGAGGGTCGGCGCGTTCCAGACGCCACCGGACAACACGGCGCGTCCGGCCGGAAGCGCGTGCAACGTGGAGCCGCCGCGCGCAGTGCCTTCGAACACCCCGACCCAGGGCAGCATGCGCGGACCCCATTCCGACTTCGCCGCCACAAAAGCCGCGGCGATCGTGGTCCATCGGGCCCACATCTGCGGGAATGGGGGGAACTCGTTCTCCGCGAGTACCGCCCACACCTGTTGCGCCCGGTCGGCACGGGCCTGGGCGGCGGCCTGCTGTGGAGTGCGCCCCTGCCGGTCGCCATGCCCGATGTAGGCGGCCAGCCACACCGGCACCTTTTCGCGCGGATACGCCTCGAGATCGGCGCGATACGCCTCGGGCACGAACAGCTGACCGTCCGGGAAGGGTTCGTCGCCGTAGTCGTAGGCGACCTCGATCCGGCCGGAACTCGTCATCGCGATCATCATCCGCCACCACGGGTCCGCCCCGGAGCAGGCCGCGATCGCACGGTGCTCCCGGACGATGGCGAGCACCGGCTCCGGCGGGTCTACCGACACCGCCTGCCGGCCGACGGAATACACGAGTTGGGCGATCTCACCCACCACCGTGACCGCGAACACCGCGTCCACCCGCTCCCACCCGGTCGGCGCGTGCGTCGCCAGCGCACGAGCGAGTGGGTGTTCTCTGGTCAGCCCACCGGGGGCGTCTACCACGTCGTCCTCCGTATCGATATCCAGTCACTGATCTCGCCGCACACCGCGGAGTGAGCAGTGCCGGCTGCGGTCTTTCACGGTCGCCATGACCGGAGAATTTCGAGTTCCGCCCGTGGCGGCAGCAGATCGGTGTGACCGGATAGCTGACGCACCTGGATCACGGCCTCGCTGAATTCGGTGTCGATGAATTCGATCAGTTGCGGGGTGAGTTGTCCGGCGGCAGCCAGCGGCGCCAGCTTGACGGTGTCGTTCATGACCCGCTTGAACTTCTCGAGCCGGGCAAATTTGACCATGTCGGGGCCGCCGAGTTCACGAGGCACCTCGATCCCTGGAATGAGATGGCCCAGCCGGGCCCAGTCGTAGGCGCTCGGACCGTTGACGGCGAGTTCCCAGTCGAGCAGGGTCACGCGTAGCTCGTTACTGATGAGGAAGTTTCCCTCGTTCGGGTCGGCATGCAGGATGTGGTGGCGGGACTCCCGCATCGATCGAGCCTCATCGATCAGCGGTTCGAAAGGATTGCCGCGGAGCAGGCCGAACTCCTCGAACAGGTGACCGAAGCGATCGAGGTGCCGTCGATAGAAATTCTCGGTGTACCAATCGATATGATTCAGGTACCACCCGCCGGTGTCGCCCTTGGCGACGCCTGGTGGGGTCAGTTGATCCAGCAGCGGATGGTCCTCCGGCATCGCGCGCAGCTGCTCGTGGATGCTCGCGAAGGTCCGCAGTATCAGACCCTGATGGGACCGGATCGTTCGCCGGTCGGCTCGCCGGAACGTCTCGGCGAGATTCTGTCCCCGCGCGAGCCTTTCGATCAGAATCGGCGCCGATTCGTCGATGACGCGCCCGTCCGGCATGCGGCCGGTGAGGACTTTCAGTAGTTGAGGTGCGTTCCGCACGTATCGGGAGATGACCGGGAGGGTTCTGTGCTCAGGTCCGAAACGTGGATCGTAGCTGTCGGTATCAGGTCGACCGATGCGCAGGACTAAACCGAGGTCTTCGAGGAGGACGGTCGTGTTGTAGGTTCCCGTCAGGGCGTCCTGGAGCAGTGGTTGTGCTGCTCGGTACACCGTCAGGCCCTCGTCGTGAGTCATGGCGTATCCCCGGCTGCCCTCGAGGGGGCGGTATTCGTGCGCGGAGAGCAGCTGAGCGAGATCGCGGACGGTCGTGGGCGTCTCGATCAGCGGAGCGGCTGAGCGGCTTTCGGCGTCGGGTGCGGATTCGATATCGGCGCCGCGTCCGACCATGATCAGTCCGATGGTGTTCGGATCGCCGTTCCGGTCGCGGTGGGGATTGAGCGTGTACACATGCTCGGTGCCGATATCGAGCTGACTGGCGGTGGGTAGCCGGTCGTCGGCCGAACCAGGAGCGAGAACGATCTGGTCCACAGCTCGATCGAGCCACAAGGTATTAGCGGCCGCGCGCAGCACACCGATACCGTCGCCGTGCCCGATCGCGGTGGATAGCCGTACCATTCGCGACCAACTCTCGTCGCGGCTGTCGAGGGCCAATTCGCGGGTTGCGTCGTAGGTCATGAGTTCTCTCGCCACGATCTCCCCGGCTACGTCTCGGGCTTCGATGACGTTGTCCATCGGCATGGTGTCCGGCCCTGCGGCGTGCGTAGGTGCACCGCTCCCACCCGGTAAGCCGACGGTGAACATGATCGCTACGCGGGCGTCGGGGGGCGCATGCCGCTGCGCTTCCTCGTACTGCCGGCAGGCGATATCCGACCAGTTCGACGGACCGGTGATGAGCGTGTCGGTTCCGGTGACGTTGAACGCCATGAAGGATGCGCTGTCGGCTTCGCCGATCGAGATGACAGCTCTGCCGGTGCCGCCTTCGGCGATGGGATCGTAGGAGATCAGCAGCACTGGTGCCGGACCGGAGCCGGGGCTGCGGAGCCCGAAGGCGCGGTGTCTGACCTCTGCCAGTTGCTCGCGCAGCGCGGCGAGCTGATGCCGGATTTCGGGGGCGAGCCCGGGGGATTCGAGATCGCGGGCGAGCGATAGCCGATTCGCCAGATCCCGCGCCCGGTATTCGATGCCTGCGGCGGCTCCGATGATGTGGGGATACTGTCTCAGCACCGCCAACTGCATCTGCGACACCGAGAAGTCCGTGGCTCCCGCCAGCAGGGAACCGATCGTTGTGTGCCCGCCGGTCCATCTTCCCAGCTTCATCCACCTTCCCAGCTTCATCCACCAACGCATGTTCTTCGAGACGCTGTCGAAGGTGTCCTCGAACAGATCCGGGGAATCGCTGTGGCGTAGCAATGACGAGATGCCGACTTCCGGTCCCCAGAGGCTGTGCAGCAAGTCCGCTGCGGTTGCGGCGAGGGCACGCTCGTCATCGGTGATATCCCAGTCCCACGGCAGGACGGGGTCCAGCCGGTGCTCCCGAGTCGCGTATTCGATCCCCGGATGCTGACTACCCAGTCCCCACAGCGCCCGCACTGCCCAATGAAATGTCCGGTGTAGGTGCGGCTCCGATCCGATGCCGAAGAAGTCCGATAGCGCGTCGTGAATGCGCCGCGCCCGCACCTCGTGCGATCGGCGGGAGTCCGCGGCGATGATTTCTTCGTAGAGCCTGTGTATGTCGTCGGCGGCTTCCTGGAGCGAGTAGATGGCAATGTGGTTCGCGAAGCGAGTGGTGGCCTCGTTCAGCAGGTCGTCGATCTGACGCAGGTAGTCCAGTCCCAAGGCGGAGTTGCTGGTGGGGAGCAGGTAGAACGCCGCATCGAGCAGATGCGGCAGAGCAGTCGCTGCCGTCGCGGCGAACAGCCGGTCGGAGCCGGTTCGCGCCCGATCGAGCGCAAGGGCGTGGATGGGCAGCGACTCGAAGATCGTGGCGTACCTCGGCGAGAAGTCCTCGCTGGATCGCAACCGTAGCAGCGTGTCCATGACATCGGCCCACCGCGCGACCATCTGAGCCATCGTCGGGGTGCGCACGTCGTCCAGCACGACGGACTGCACAAGCCGCACATGTTCCGCATCGAGGGCGCCATCCGGCGGGAATGCATCCTCCTCAGACCAGATGCGGTGCCGCCCGGCTTCTTCGATATGGCGTGCTACCTCCTGGACATGCGCCGGGACCGTGTGATGCATGGCATCCACCGACCAGCGGTGCCCTGCGGCCGTACGGCTTACCGCGAACGCGGCGTCGAGCACGGCGGTCATGCCGGCGTGCAGGTCGGCGACGGTGCTTCGGTTCGCCCGCAGCCAGGACCCGAGCGCGAGCAAATCCCGGTAGGTGGTCGGCGTGTTGGTAGGAACGCTGTCGCCGAAGCGGCGGGCCGCTTCCGCCACGATCGCGCCCAGTAAGCGTGCCGGGTTGGTCACGCGGTCGGTCACCGATGGCGGTTTGCCGCGATGAATGGCCGACAGCTGTCCGGCGACCCGGTCGGTGAAGCCGGTCAGCAGGTGGTGGAGGGAGTCATCGGAGAGGCGTGCGGCCCAATTCCACAGGTTGTCGAATGTGGCCTCGACCCGAAAGGTCGACAGCGCAGCGCTGGCGATTCGCTCGGCTTCTCTTCGTCCACCGCCGAGGGCGCCGTGCGTGTCGTCCGCATTCGCGGCATGGGCCACCACGCCCTCGGGCAATCCCCGCGGCACGCCGCCGAGGTGATTCGCCACCGCCTGTGGCGGATCGAAGCCGAGTCCATCGAGACCACGGGCACGGTGCGGCGGAACATCCAGCGCGACAGCCGGATCGAACGCGGCCTGCGGATAGGCGCCCGGACGGACTGCTTGCGCTCGCCCGACGGTGCTCGGGCCGTGCACCCCTTCTCGCGGATCGACCGTGGGCGCGGGACGGCTACCGCCCCGGAGTACGCCCTCGGGTGGTCGTGCGGGAGTGCCGCCGCGCCTGGCGTCACCGTCACCGACCTCGTCGTCTCGAGCCGCGCGCTCGTCGAGTTGCTGCGCGGGGGCGGCTTGGGCGTGGTCCGTTGACGTCCCAGCCCGTGGTGCGGGCGTGCGGGCGCCAGTCGTAGGTGCGGTCTGCGCTGGTGCGGTAGGGGGGAACCGAGTGGCGCCGTCTCCGGCGGGGCCCGGCGGAACGAGCAGCTTGCGGCCGCCCAGGCTGCTGTCCACTGCGGGAAGAGTCGCAGCGGAGTTCCGGCAGGCCGCACAGTTGTCCAGGTGCTCCTCGATTTCGGCCCCTACCTTTCGGCCCAGGCCTCTGAGTGCCCACACCCCGAGCTGCTCCATCGTGGAGCGGCATGAATTCGGCAGGTGATGGGATAGTTCGTGGAGCAATACCCGGCCGGCTGCGACACCCTGACGGCGCAAGTACGGACGGACGACATCATCCAAGTACTGGACCTCGAGCGGCTTGGAGGCGATCTTGTCGAAGATGGCAACCGTCAGGTAGCGCGTGAGCAGGAAGTCGGGCGATTGCGGTTCCAGCTCTCGGCAGCCGGGATAGTGCACGGTCCACAGTGCGTCGTGGCTGAACATCAGCCACAACGCGTACTCCTCGGGAGTGAGGACGGGATCACGTCCCGCCACCATGAGGTGGTAGCCCTCGGCATAACGACCCGCCACCATGAGGTTGTGCCCCTCTGCGCGGAGCAGACGACCTCCGACGTAGGCCATTTCTCCCCGGCGAATCTGCTTGGTCTGGGGCAGCTCGTCCCCGGACACTTTCCTCCAGAACTTCTCGAAGGCCGTCATCTCCTCGACGTCGGCGCGATTCGCCTCGCGTACCTTCGCGTCGGGGTGCATCGTCCGCTTCTTCTCGGCATCTGTTTCCCCACGACCCGGAATCACCCGTCGTTGCTGGATCGTCGCGGGTCCAGGAGTCGCATTGGGCGCCTTCAGCAGTCTCTCGGCTCCGAGAGTCAACCGTACGGCCGCGTCGACCCCCGCATAGAGCGGGGTCCGTCGAATCGCCCGCCTCCTCATCCAAGCTTTTCGCTCGCTGCTTTCGATCCATTCGCGGCCGGACGGCTCACCTTCCCGGGGCAGCGGGAATTCCCAGAAGTAGGAAAAGATCTCCTTCCACGGGCGCAGCCGCTCCATGAGTTCTTCCAGAGAGGGATCGGCGGGCAGCACATGCGCGGCAGGCACGATCAAGCGGTTGGTCGGGTCGGCGGGCACGATCAGGCCGGCGGGAGTTATGCGAATGCCGCCGCCGGTGCTCTCGCGGGCACTTGGCTGTCCGGGGCGTGGAGCCGGTTCGTGTTCACCCCACTCCTGGCCGTTTTCGGGGTTGTGGTGGAACGCGAGATGGGCGTCCTTGGGAATGATCCCAGACCTGCGCACCCCTGCGACGTGCCGGAAGCGCTCGGGGGCGAGACCGGCTGCTACAGCGGGGTCGACGTGCGGGTCGACATGTCCACTTTCGACCTCGACCGCGTAGGTGTGCGGCGCGGAGCGGCCAACTGGGCTGAGGGGACCCGGGATCGGCGCGCCGGTCTCATCGAAGAACATCGCCTGCGCGCCGAGCGGTGCCGGCGATCGCGTGGACCGGACGTGATTGGCACGCAGCACACCCTCGACCGGGTTTCGCAGCTCGATCCGCGTGGTCCCGTCCGAGGAGAGGCGGCGCACCAGCAGGTAGGGATCTCCTTCCGGCGGGACGACCAGTGCCGAGACACCGTCTCGATTGTCCGGCGACTCGTCCCACGCCCGTAACCGTGCCTCGATCTCACCGGCATGGGCGAAGTGCTGCGGCTGCCCGCCGGTCGCGGCCGCCAGGACATCGACTGTCGTATCCCCCGGACGGGGACTGGACGGTATCGCGATGTCATTGCGGCCGGTGACGTCACAGAAGTCCTGCACGAGCAGCGATATATCCGGATCGCCGGATGCTTGTCGCTGTGCCCATCGCGCCAAGAACTCTGCCGGCGACGATCCGTCACGTGTCACTGTCAGCCAATGCAGCACTCGCGCCGGATCGGTCAACGGCAAGCATGACTCGACCGCGCCGGCCCTCGCCCCTTCCGCCACACCCTCGATCGGGTCGAAGGTATCCGTCACGGGGTGCGAGAACGACAGCAGCGAGTAGTGGGGGAGCAGCGCAAGCCACTCGGTGTACCCGACATCGGCCGGTATCAGATCGAGTTGTCGGTAGAGCTCATGGGCCGCTCGCAACATCGCCGGCGCGAGGTCGTGGAGCGCCCAATTACCCTCGTCCGCTACGACGTGGATGAACTCATGGTGTGTCACCTGGTAGATCATGTCCTCGGCCGACTGCGCCCAGCGGTGGTCGGCGACCTGATCCGCCCACGCCTGTGCGAACTCCGGATCGGTGAAGATCTTCTTGTTGAGCGTGACAGTTACGTAGTAATCCTTGGTGTCGGGAGTCGTGGTACCGAAACTCTGGGTCAGGCCGAAGCCCTCGATCTCGTCGTCGAACACGAAGTACCGCAGAGCGAAGCGGCTGCCGTGTTCCGCGATCCGATCGCGCAGCGCACGGTCGACGGATTCGACGGCTTGCACTGTGACAACCGGATCCTCCCAGCCCGAGAAACGGATGCGGTGATCGTCGAACAGTTTCCGAACGATACGAGTCTTCGTGTCGAGATCTCCTCGGGGCGGCGGCTCGATGAAGCTGTCGCCGCTCGATTCCGGTCGCGGCTCGTCGAATCGGGCCCAGACCTCGCCCCACTGCTCGACACCCGACACGGTGGCAGAGTCGAGCAGCCCCCGCACCTCGGCTCCCACCTCCGCATGGCTGAACAGCGGCGCGTGCCACGTGAACATTCGGATGTCGGGAGATCGCTCAGGACGGTATTGGTCCACGTCGAACGACACGCAGAGCGATCGGGCATCGGCCTGCGTGGACATCCGCAGCATGAGCCGAGCCTTCATGTCCTGCACGGCCGTCTGTTCCTCGTACCATTCGACGCCAGACCGTTGCAGTGCGCGGGTGTACCGCTCCATGTACGTCATGGCGTTGCGCCCCGCACCGCGCACCAACTCGGATGCGGCTTCGATCTGATCCCGATCTCGCCAGCCGCACTCGCGCATCATGTCAGCGACCGCCGTCGCGACCGCCTCCAAGTCCTCCTCGGTGCGCAGACCGTCGGATGCGTAGAGCGGAAAGAATTCCAGCGTCAGATCCGGATTCGAATGTCCCGCAGTCGCAGGCAGCTCTCGTACCGCGGCAACGGCAGCCTCGTCCGGATCGAGTCCGCGCTGTTGCCATCCCCCGGAAACCCAACCACCACCATCGATGTGGAGTTCACCGAGTTCCTGTCGCCGCCCGCGCATCTGTTGCCGTTTCGCGAGGTCCGAGGGGCCACCGTCCGCGAGTGCGCCGGCGCCGTCGATGTCGTCCCAGGAAGGGACGCTTGCCTGCCCGATCAGGCCGACGTGCTTCGTAGCGCGTTGTGTTCCAGGCCGCTCGGGTGAGTCGGTCGGCTCGTGCTCGGACATCGGAGGCCGGCTCTGGTGGTTCTCAGAAGCCGGTGGGTTGGTCGTGCCCGGAGGTTCTGTAGTCGTGCGCGGGATCGGCGGCGCGACGGCCGACGGTTCGTCGACGTCGTCGTCGGGCGGTAGCGCACCGGCATCGACGGGTCGTAGGGCCCGCCCGCGGGTCATATCCGGATCGCCGGGAACGATGTCTTCGCCCAGTTGCCACTGTCGAGACGCCAACGTGCTGCGACCACCCCGGCGGGTCAACCTCAGCGCATGGGTGGTTTGCGCTGTGAAGGGGGGATTCTCCGGATCGAACACCGCCTTCGGCTCCACTGCCTGCCGATCGTGTATCCAGATCTGTTCACCGTCGTTGTACAGCAGGAAGAGATGCCCGATCGTCGCACCGACCGGGCGGGCATTCACCAGCATCCCTGCCCCGGGCCCCAGATCGGCCAGGAAGTGCGCGACTTCACCGAGACCGCCATCGAACCGCTCGTGGTGCGCTCCGGCCAGCCAGGACACCGCCGCCGCCGGAACCGGTCCATCCGCGTCCACCGGCTGCTGCACGTCGAACCCGAGTTCCTCGGCATCCGCGAATGCTCCTACCACACAGGGTGGATTCACAAACTCCTCGGAGAGTGCTTCGGTCCGGGCTGCTTCGGATCCCACGAACGCAGGAGCCGGGGACTCAACGGTCGTCGGCGTGCCGGTTGTCGATGCCTGTGCCGCTCCCGCGAGCCCCGGATCGGCGGACGCAGAATCGCGGGCGTGGTCTCTGACACAGCGCAGTCGTGCGACCACGCCAGGATGCCATTCGGGGAACTGGTACTCCTCGAACAGCGGGAGCAGCCCCTCGACGGCGCGCAGATATCTGTCGATCTGCGACCGGCTGCGGTTGTGGGGCAACCACACGTACGGGTCTTCGGAGTTCTCAGCGACCACATCGCTGACGTAGGGCTGTGAGAAGGGGCTCGAGCTGGGATCCACCGGCGCGCGAAACGCGAACGCATGGTCATAGCCGTACAAGCGATTCCGGTCGCGCATCCAGTTCATCTGCCGGTCCCAGTTGTTGATCGCCACATCGAGGAGACCCAGCTGATCTGCGTCCGGATGGCCGAGCAGGGCTTCCATAGCGGAGATGGCCCCAGGGTCATCCATCGTTCCCCGCACGGTGATACCGGGCAGCCACGGCATCCGTACGGCGCTGTCGTCGCCATCGACCGGAAGCACCGGCGGGACCGGCGCCTCCATCGCATGTCCGACCGCGGAAGCCAGGATTTCTGCGGCGCGGGCGCTTCGCGTCAGCGCGCTCTTCTCGACCACAAGGAAACCGTCGGGGTAGGTGAGCAGTTCGGTCACGCTGTTCTGCGTGAACATGTGCGCGGGCGCGGTGCGAACAGGTGGACCGGAACGTTCGGCCTCGGCCAGTCGTGCGGCGAATTCCGAGGCGGACATCATGCGACGAGGCACATTGTCATCGACGGCAAGATCCGGAGCGTTCGCCGTGGTGCTCGGAGTGCCCAGACGGCGAAGCTCTCGCAAGGTCTGGTCGAGCGATCGGGGGAATCCAGTCGGCTCGGCGAGCCAGATCAGCGCGTAACTACGCATCATGCGCGCGTATTCGTGAATCGGCAGCTCCGGATGGGCAGCGGTGACGGTTTCGTACAGCAATGTCATCGTTCGGGCGGCGTGCTGCGCCGGTTGCCAGTGGGGCAGACGCTCAGCGACGCGGGTGAAGGCGCGACGGGCCTGGTGAAGCAGGTCGAAGGCCAGTCCGGTATCGCGGGATCGAGTCAGATAATGGGTCGTCACTGCGGTCAGATCGGACAGATAGGGTGCCGCGGCGACGGCGAACTCCTGCTCCGAGCCGGTTCGCGCACTAGCGAAGGCTTCCGCTTCCTCCGTCAGGGATGCCATGGCGCGGGCGAGTTCGGAATCGAATCCGAGCTCGGACCTCGAGGTCAGATACTCGTCGACGAACTCCGACCAGTCCGTTCCGCTGGTCTCCCGTACCGTTTCGAAATGCAGCCGCAAACCTTGCACCTGCTGAACCGCGGCGGCGGTGAGTCCGCGGTGTTCCGGATCCGCCGCGCTCCGTGGCGAAAGTGACGACTCCGCCGACCACGGGACGGAACCGAAGGATCGTTCGATCTTGTCCACCGAGCGGCCGAGATGTTCTGGCACGCTGTGCATGACGTTGAAATCGTCGACCATGATGGACCCGCGCGCGCCAGCCGAGCCGGGCGTGTCGAGCGCCAACGCTCCGGCCACGGTGAACACGGTGTCGGCCGCCGCGTACAACTTTCGGACAGTCGGGAGCTGAGCGGCCAGCTGTCGGCTGACGGCGAACAGGGTCGCGTAATCGTGGATCGGGCCGGCGTGCGTTTCCGTGCTGAGCCGGTGGCTCTGCTCCCACATGACGACGCTCAAGGCCCGAGCGGTTGCCACCACTTCCGTTCCCGGCGGAGGTGCGCCGCGCTCGAGCGCGTCCAGGTGGGCGGTCGCATCGGCATGCAGACGGTCGAGCAGGTGGCGCGCGTCCGCGTCGGAAAGTCCGGCGGCCCAGGCGCGCAGATCGGCGTAGTCGGCGTTGCGGAAGTCGGGAGCCGAGGACGGTTTCGGAGTCGAGGTCTCGTTCTCGGCCGATTCATGATTCGGCGTCTCGGGCTTGCCGGGCGGCTCGTGGTCGTCGGGCTGTCCCCGCTCCCCGCCTCTCCCAGCATCTTTCGCATCGGGTTGTTTGCCGCGGGCGAACCCGCCCTCGGTTGGCTCGCTCTCTCCAGCACGATTCCACGGTGTGGTTCGCGCGGCCTCGGTGGTCGGCGGCGTAGTCGCCGCGTCGGGATGACCGCTCCATGGAGTAGTCGGACGCGGCTGTGCCGCCGACTCCGTATGGTCGGCCGACGCGTTCGACCGATCGGTAGGCGGCTTCCGCGCTGATGAATTGTCCGGATCCGGTCGAGAATGCACCGCAGAACCTCGGTGGGCGTCGCTCGGGGACTGCCTGGGGCCGCTCTGGTCCGAGGCGTCGCCCCATTCCTCGCCGGTGTCGGGGTCGCGGTTGAAGCCCATCGCCCAGAGCGGCACATCGCGGGGTACGTGCGCCGCGATCGGGCCTGGATGATCTCTGGGAGAGAGCCCGAGTGCGGCCGCCGGATCGGCGTCGTAGTAGCTGTCGACTGCGCCGTGCGGTCGGGTCGACTGTCGTCCACCCTGGGCACCGCCACCCGTTGACAGCTCGGCACGGGTGACCGGGGCGGGATCCGCCAGCGGGAGATTGCCTGTGCGCAGTGCGAAAGCCACCATCCCCGCGCGGTGATGGGTACCGAACTTCTGGTTGATGTTGGAGACGTACGTCTTCGCGCTCTGTCGGGTCAGGCCCACAGCGGCGGCTATCTCGTTGTCGTTCGCGCCTTTCGCGACCAGCTCGAGCACTTCTCTTTCCCGAGGCGTCAGCTCGGGCCGGGCGGTGCCGCCTGCCGCACGCGCTTCGATCGGAGGAATGACGCCGGTGCGGATGGCGATTGCCACCGAGCCGGCTCTGGTGCCGACGCCTAGTTTTCGGTTGATCCTGGAGGCATAGGACTCCACAGTCTGCGGTGTCAGTCCGAGGTCGTCGGCTATCTCGGCGCTGGTCTTCCCTTCGGCGACGAGAGAGAGTACGTCGATCTCGCGTGGAGTCAGTTCAGGAAGATCCCGGCCGGAATCAGCTTCTTGTGTGCTGCGAGAGAGGACGTCCGTACTGACGGCCACGGCAACCATTCCGGCCCGGGTGGTGGAGCCGAGCATTTCACCGGCGCGCTCCACGAGAGAATTCACCGCGGCCACCGAGATGTCGAGCTGCGCCGCGATCTCAGGGCTCGATCTGCCGTCCGCGACCAGAGCGAGAGCCTGGATCTCGCGCTGGGTCAGCCCGGGAAGGGGCGAACGGGCGCGAGCCGCGCCGTCCTCGAGCGTTCGCGGCAAGATGCCGCTGCGGATCGCCGCCACCACCGCTGTCACTCGATCCTCGGCGCCGAGCTTGCGTTCGATGCGCACCAGGTGGGCCCGGACCGTAGTCTCCTTCAACCCGATCAATACGCCGATCTCACGGAGTGATTTGTCCTCCGCGACCAATCGGAGCTCGGTGAACTCGATATCGGTCAGCGTCCCGGTGCTATCGAGCGGCTCCATCGGCAACAGCCGGATGAATGCCTTGACCGCGTCACTCTGCAAGGGCGAGAGTTCCTGACCGTTCTCCACGGCGGATACGACGTCGATGATGCGTCTGCGCACCAGCGGGCTCAGCTCGCTGAGAAGGACAAGATCGAGCGGTTTCATCCGCGCCAGCGCCTGGCTCACCGGGTGAAGCTCCCCTGCACCCTCGGTTTGCCGATAGGCGGTGGTGATCCCGTCCTTTATCCTGGTGAAATCGTGTGCTGGACCGAGACTCTCGCGGCCCTTGGCCTGCGCCGGCCGGCCCAGCTTCTGTGTGTGACCGGAACGATCAGCGGAATTCTGCACATCGGAACGCACGTCCGGCGGCGGCGTCGGGACAGGTCTCTCGGCCGCCTCTACCGGCGGTGGCGGAGGCGGCGGTGGCGGTTGTTTTTTGCGGCGTTCGGGTTTGTCGTCCGGCTCGCCACCCATTCGGGCGACCAGGCGCTTTCCGTCCCTCTTCTTCGATAGCGGGGCGGGTGAGAGGCTCGGTACTCCGCCTATAGCGGGCAGACGGCTGGGGTCCTCGTTGTATTCGAGCGAATACGGGTTCAGTCGTGGGGTAGCCGGTTTCTGCGGAGCACCCGGTGTTTCGGCGTTCGGTTCGGTCGCGTACCGGGACGCCATCGCCGCCGAGTCGGGTGTTTCGCCCAGCCCGGCGTCCAGATCAGTTTCCGGCGCGGCGAGATGGCGATCCGACAGGGGGTTGGCGATGTCCGGCTGGCGTGGCGATGTGGGGTCCGGGGTGCCCTCGGGGTCGTCCGGGTTCTCGAAGGCGCGGCCCAAGCCGACGGAATCGTTGGGTAGGGGAGTCGAAGCGCGTGGGCGCGGGATGACGGGGATGGCGTCGGCGGGTGGTTCGTCCTCCAGCGGGTAGGAGACGCCAGGGACGGTGACGTAGTCCGAAGCCGGTTTCTTTTGGACGCTGTGGTCGCGCGGGTCTTGCTGGACGCTGTGCTCGCGGGGGTCTTTTTGAACGTTGTGCTCGCGGGGGTGGTCTACGACGGTTCCCGGGGGTGTGGGGAATTCTTCTGGGCTGGTGTCGGGTTCGTCGCCCGGTCGGCCGGTTGCGGCGGTGGGGGCCGATGGTGTGGTGAAGACCTGGGAGGCGGGCGAAGCCGATGTTGCCTGCGCACTCGTGGGGGCGATAGGGCCGTGGGCATTCGGTGTGGGGCCCGCGAGCGGGCCGGTGTTTTGCGAACCGCTGGGCGGGGTGGGGCCGGTGGGTGGTTTCGGTCCGCTGGTGTGCGAGGTGCCGCTTGTCGCCGCCGGGGTTGCCGTGGCCGCCGGCGGTGCCGTGGCGGTCGCCGGGGTTGCCGTGGCCGCTGCGGGTGTTGCCGCGACCACCGGGGTTGCCGTGGCCGCTGCGGGTGTTGCCGTTGCCGGGCCGGCCGAGTTCACTGCGTTCGATGCGACGACGGGGCTGTGCGCTTCGGGTGTGGTGGCGGTGTGCCCCGTCGGCGCGGAGTCGGCTTTCGGTATCGCCGCACCGGCCTGTGCGCTGAGGTCGGGCGTATCGGTCCCGGCAGACACTGCGGGCGGGGTATCCGGAGCCGACTGTACGTCCCCTAGGACGTTGTCCGTTCCGATGTGAGCCGAAGGCGATGCTGTGGCGTTTCCGGTGGTCTGCTCCGGTGTCACCAAGTACATCTCGCCGGCCGGTCCGTACTCGATCATCAAAGGATCGGTGTAAGTACTGCTGCCATCGAGGACTTCAGCGCCGAAGGTGGGGATGTCCGGCTGTGTGATGGTCCCTTCGGTGAGCACATCGGTGCCCTGCTGGTCCGGACGCACCTGAGGATCGCTGATCTGGAACTGACGGGCCGGAATCGTTGTGGCCGGACCGGATTCGGGAGGCGCGGCCACCGCGACCGAGCTGCCCGCGCGCGCGGCCGGTGTGTTGCCCCAGGCAGGCCATGAGCCGCCGCGGCCAGGAGAAGACGGTGCCGAGGGGTGCGATGGTCCTCCCGATGGGTGGTCGGGCGCATTCCCGGATGATGTGATTCCGCCGCTTCCGTCCGGCAGCTGCCCCGGGCCGTCACCTCTCAGGAACGCGACGAGGGCGTCGCGCTCCGGCCCCTCCGGAAGATCGTTGAAAAGGTCGCGGAGGATCTGATCGCCCTCCGCCCTGATCGCGTCCGGCATGTCCCAATCCGCGGAACCGTCGCCGAAGCCGCCTGCGGAACGTCTCGATCCCGGCGCGTCCACCTGACTGGTGGTGGAAACAGGTTCGGTAGTCGCTGCCTGCGTCTGGGGCGGCCGACCGTCCCCGGGCGCGGAAACCCTGGCCGGTGGCGCGGCGTCGGGCGGTCGACCCGGATCCGCGGACGACACCGGTTCGGGTGCACCGGTGTACGCCCCGGCCCGCACGCCTCGCACCGATGCCCCGACCGACCCGACCAGACCGGAGCCGAATCCCGTCCACACCATGGTGGCCAGGTCTTTGCCGCGCAGTTCGCCGCCCGTCAAACCGAACGCGGTCAGCCCACCCGCCAGGCCACCGGCCATACCGCCCACACCGCCCGCGGCCACGGTGCCGAGCACCCGCCCACCCGCCCGGATCGCCCCGGGTGCGACGCGCCGCCCGACCTCGACACCGATAAGACCGCCGACAGCGCCTGCCGCCGCTCCGATCCCGACCTGCTGCCAATCCACCTTCTCCCGGTGGCCTTGCGCGATCTGCACACGCTGCGCGACATACGGGACACCGCCGCCGATCGCGGTGCCGAAGAACACGCCCTTCGTGGCCAGCATCAGTCGTGGGTGCTCCGCGACGAACCGCGCCGCCTTGCCCAGCATGGACAGCACCAAGTCGCGCTTGGCCAGTTCCATCCCCGCCCTGGCCTCGGCGCGGTCGGCGACGGCCTTCACGATGCTGCCGGGCGGGGGCATCGCCATGTCGATGATCACCTGAGCCAGCAGCGCTCCGGCGATGCCGATGATGACGTACTGCTGGTACTCGATGGCCGTCGCGTTGTCGTACAACTGCCGGGCCATGGCGTTGTTGAAATCGATCTGCGCCTGGATCTGGTCGATGATCTTGCGGTACTGCTCCCGCATCGCCGTACCGGTCTCGCCCTCGACCGCCTTGTCCAACTGCTCCAACGCCGCTTCGAGCCGATGCAGTACCGGCACGAGCGCGTTCGCCGCGTCCGACCACGCGTCGGCGGTGCGTCGCATCGCCTCCGGATCCCCCTCCGGAAAGTGCCCCAGCACCATGGTGGTCAGCCAGTCGGGGAAATAGTCCGGAATGGCCACCATCAGGCGCTCGACCGCCCGCGGGCATGCTCGACGACCAGGCGATGCAGTACTTTCGCGGGCCCGCAGGCTCCCTCACCACGCAATTCGACTTCGGCGAAAGCTTCTGCCACCGCCGCCCGAGGGTCGAACCGGTCGCCTCGGAAGCAGGCGCGGATCAGCTGGGCACGCCACTTCCGGTAGCCGCGGACGATCGTGGCGAGCGTGACCTCGCGGTCCCACGGCCCGCTGATGCGCTGGTACTCCATCAGCAGCGAGCGGTGCGCCGACTGCCGGACACCAGGAGCGGTTCCCGCTGCGAGTATCCGGCCGAGGTCGCGCACGATGGTCGAATACATCGGCTGTTCCGCCGATCCGGCTACCCGCTCGCCCGATCGAACCGCCGTCTCGACCTTTTCGGCCAGCAGCGCCGGATTCGCCAGCGTCATTCGGTCGAGCAGGATCCGTCCGCCGGTGATCTCTTCGTTTTCCTCGTCGTCCGCGCGATCCAGCACCACGCGAGACACCCCGCCGTCCCGCAGATCGGTGATCTCGATCCCGGCCAGCTCGATGAAGGGATATTTGCCGAGGATGCCGTCGATGGCCGCCGCGATCTGGTCGACAGTTGGCCGCAGCACGCCGGAGGTGTCGAATCCGGTGATCCGGAGACCGTGGCGGGCGGCGAGTTCCTGTGCGGCGGCGACTGCGCTCGGGTCGGTGCGTACCCAGGAGCGCTTCGCCTCCGTCGGTATCGGCTTCTTGCGCGGTTTCGCGTCCTTGCCCGGCTTCCCCGATTTCGCCTCGCTCGGCTGGGGACCCTTGCGGCGCGGCGGAAAGGCCTGGCCCTGGGACGGACCACCGGCACCTCGCGACCACGGCGTGCCGGGAGCGTTTCGCATCCACGGTGACTCGGTAGGTGGCCTCGTCCACCGGGTTTCCGGTGTGCCCCGACTGGCCGAGGGCTGGGGCGCGCCGGGTTTGGGTGCCGCCGATGGGGCTGGATCGGCGGTCGAAGGGGTGGTAGGAGCGGGAGACGCCGGGGTTCGCGCGGCGGGCGCGGAGCCTCGCGCGATCGGCGTCGCCCGGTCCGGAACCGACGGCGTCGGGTTGGAGTTGGGGTACGGCTGCTGCCCGGTGGACCCGGGACCGTCGGTCGGACTGTAGTCGCCGGGATTCGTTCGACCGGGCGCGGCCGGGTTGGACGCGGGTTGGTAGCCGGTCTGCTCGTTTCCCAGCGCAGCCGCCGGGTCGTCCGCCGCGGCGGTGGGATTGTTCGCCGCACCGGCCGGGTCGTCCGCCGAGGTGGGCGTGGCTGCGTCCCGGGCAGGATCCGGATCGGCGGCCTCCGGTGTGGAGACGGGTCGATACGGTGCCGCGCTCTGCCATCGCGGCTGGTCGAACGGGCCGCTGCCGACCGGATCGGAGCGGAACGGGTCCTGGTTACGGAGTTGGGAGCCGAGGTTCTGGTCTCGGTCCTGCAGGGCTTCGCCGCTGTCCGCGACGCTGCTGCTCATACCCCGCAGATTGTGAACCAGGTTCTCGAAGCCGGTGACTCCCTTCTCGGCCGCGGGCTCGTAGCTGTCACCGAAGACCCGGCCCGGTTCGTCGTCACCCCAGCATTCGCCCTCCGCGGCGAGCCTGTGCTTCAGGCGCGCGAGTTCCCCCTGCGCCGCGTCGGCGATGGCGGCCAGTTCCGGGGTCAGGGCTCGCAGCAGGTCCGTGTCCACCCGCAACACTCGACCCATATCCCGGCAAACCCTTCTCCCCGCGTCAACGACACCGAGAGAAGACATTGTCCTCTCGGCTCATCCCGAGGTCCGTTTCACTTCTTCTCGGTGTTGAGAATTATCGGAGGCGGGATGAGCTCAGTTGTGTATGTAGTTGCCGCGAAGTATCTGGATACGCCATGCGACCGCAGGGCGCGCGGTCGCACCGCTCAACCTCGGGGCGAACTCAGCATCGGCTGGTGCAGGTCGAAGTAGGCGACGTCACCCATGAGCGCGTTCTCCTCCTCGAACAGCGACCGCAGATCGTCCGGTACCTCCATATTCTCGTGTTCGCGAGCCTCGGATTCGGAGGTGAAATACAACGTCTCCACGAATCCGTCGTCCCCGTAGGTCGCCAGCGTGCCGCCGAGGATTTCCGGGCGCAACTGGTGCACTCGATCGCCGGTCTGGGTCAGTAGCTCGCGCATCCGGCCCGCGTCTCGCGTGTGGCCCTCCATGACCTGCACGAAACCGGCGCGGTCGGAGCCGCCACCCATCCACTCGGTGACCTCGGCGCAGTCCATGAACGTGACCGGACCCTCGAAGCATTGCTCGGTCTCCCGCCACCATTCGCCCTGTTCCGGGCGCTCGCTGTTGCGGCGCGCCGCTTCCGCGGATTCGAATCGGGCCAGCGCGATGAACGTGCCGTCGTCGCACAGCCCGCTCGTAGTGCCGAGATAGCCGATGGCTCCCGGCTGCAGTTCCTCGTTCCACCGATCCATGCATCGCCGCAGCCGGGCCGGGTCGGCGGCCTTGCCCTGTATTACTTGGATGAACATCGGTTCCTCCTCGAACGGAGTGATCGCTCCGCTTGTCGCCGGGCCGTCACCTCGTGGTCCACCGAGCGCGGGACACCGCACGGCCCGCGAGCGCGGCCGGCGCAAGTCAATCGTTCGCCGACCGGTTGCGGCATGCAAGGCCGGACGCGGTCATATCGGGAGTCGAGCGATCAGTCGAGGAAAGCGCGGGACCGCGACGGTTGGGTGGCGCGTCCGGCGCCACTGTGGCGAGCCGGTCTACGCCGGGTCAGGCGGGCAGGGGCGTATGGGTGCAGCAGGCGGCTTCGTTGTCGCGTTCGGTGATGCGGACGTACAGCCGGATCAGCACGTCCCGCAGGGTGACGCCCAGTTCCGCCGCACGGATGGCGGCCAGTTCGAGGGCGAGATCGCTGGTGATGGTGCCCGGATCGCTGAGCATTTCGTCGAGCACCATCCCGCTCACCGCCTGCTCGCGGGTCAGGATGACGGTGGGTAGCCAACTGAGCTCCCATGCCGCGCCGGAGGAAGAAGGAAGCAGCCGTGCGGTTTCCGGGGTGATGTCGCTGGTGATGATCGAATCGGTGATGTCGAGTGCCATGATCCGCTCTCATTCACTCTGTTCTGGATGACGCGGACCCGCCGCCGGGTGTGATGACCGTGCTCGGTCACGGCCCGAACGCGGTGGAGTCGTCCGTGCCTGGATGGTTCGGTGCCCGAATCGTCGGGAGGTCGGGCGCGATGGCGTTGGGGTGGGATGGTCACACCCGGCCGCAGGCGTTGGGGCCCGGACCGCGCCATGACGAGGTATCCGTATCCGGCACCTCCTAGAGTTATCGGGCCACCGAGGTCGGGAAGGAGGAAACCCTTTGCGCCGACACCGAATTGCGGTGGCTTCGAGAACCAGGCTAGGTACGGCCACTGCATGCTGTCAACGAAGCTTTAACGCTTTGTGATGATATGCGGTGAGCCTCCATGCTCGAAAATAATCAGAGCGCCCAAAATTCATCGAAGTTTTGCACGACTATCCGTTCCCACTGCGGGATGGAACTCGTGAAGCCCGTTTCTGAGCCTATGTGGCAGTCTTTTCTTCGCAAGAGTGATCGAGCAGGCGGATCTCCGGTTCGCAACGAAATCGTGTGAACGCGATTCATCGCACGCCTCTTGACATTTGATGATTAGAATGGCGCATCGTGATACTCCGTGAGCATGAGTATGCACTGCGCAGGATGGGAGGCACGGGATGGCTGACTCGGGCTCGGATGAGCAGGTCGGCAACCTGGTCCGCAGGCTACGACTAGAACGCGGCTACACCCAGGCCGCGCTGGCCACCAGGGCGGGCTGCTCCCGCAGTCTGATTCAGCAGATCGAGAACGGCAGCCGGATTCCGCCGCTCGCGCTACGGGAACGCCTGAGCCTGGCCCTCGGCGCGGAACTGCCCACCGACGGCAGCGCCGACCCCGCGACCGACCCGACCAGCAGCGCCTACTACGACCTGCGGATGCGATTCAACGTCCTGCTGGGCAAGGACCCCGAATTGGTCTCGCGCGCATTGGGTATCGCGCAGAGCCTGATCGACGCCTCCGGCGCGCGAGCGGAAATCGAGCCGCTGCGCCTGGTCGCCGATCGGCAATTGGAGCGCGCCGAGGAGATCCTCGCGCAGATTCCGTCGCGCAGCGCCACGGTATGGGAATGGAACACCGTCACCGACTGGCTGACGATCCTGGAACAGGCCACCACGTCGGTGCGCGCGATCCATACCGCCGACCTGGGCACGATCGGCGGCGACGTCGGCGACGACTATCACGCGGCGATTCTGCGCCTGGCCGACAAGACTCATCCGCCGAAGATCGATGTGCGGCGGATGTATGTGCTGGACGACATCTCGGATGTCTGGCCCTATGACGACAAACTGTGGAAACAGGCCCGCTCGGGCGTGGAGAGCGTGCTGGTCAAGCGCGAATACGCGCGCAACGCGCAGAGCATGCTCGTGGTCGACGACCGCTACGTCGCGGTGGGCGAGTACGACTACTCACGCCAGGCGCGGGTCGCGACGCGCTTCTCCGTGTTGAAGCACGATGTCGCGTTCGCGGTCCGGCGGTTCGAGAAACTCTACGATCTCCGACGCGCCGGAACGGCCATCGTGGTCGACCAGATCGTCGCCGAGCCGCCCCTGGCGGAGTTCGAACGACTCACCGAGGCCAACTGCCGCAGCCTGTTCCGCGCCGCACTGCAGGAGAAATGGAACACCATGCCCGCACCGGGAGACTCTTCAGAAGGCGAGGTTCCGTGACTCAGAGCCAGGTGCTCACCCTTCCGCTCGCCGACCTGGCGACGCTGACCAACCGCTCCGAGGCCAGGAAACGGGAAGTACGCGGGCGGGTTTCGCGGGACGCGTGGTTCGCCGGGACCGGCGGCCGCCGCTACTCGGGCGTCATCGACGCCTACCACGGGGAAACCGGCCGGGCCCCGGACGCGCACGCCGTCGCGGCGCTGGACCGCGCGTGGCGGGAGAGTCTGCACATCGCGCCCTCCGCGGAGTACCTCGACGGCCGGCTCTACGACAAGCGGCAGCCGCTGATCCTGCGCGAGCTGGCAGCACGCAAGCTGTTCGAGCGCCTGTCGCATCCGGTGGAAGGGGTGCCCGGCGTCCGGGTGCGCGCGGAGGAGGTGATCGTCTGCCCGTACTCGAGCACGATGCTGCTCGAGGAGGCCGTGGCCACGCTGGCCAGGCCGGGCGGGGTGATCGTCTGCCCGGAGGGCTTCTACAAGAGCTCCAGCATTCATGTGGAGAAATTCGGTCTGCGGATCGTGTCGTGCCCGGTGGGCTCGGACGACGCGTTCAAGATCGATCCCGCCCGGCTGGCCCGCTGCCTCGACGGGCTGCGTGCGACCGGCGAACTGTGCGGCGTGCTGCTCACGCTGCCGGGTAATCCGGTGGTGGCGGACTACACCGCGACCGAGCTCGCGGAGATCGGGCGGGTGCTGCTCGACTGCGGTGTTCCCGTCATCTGCGACATGGCCTTCGACCGGCTGGTGGCCTCACACATCCCGATCGCCGCGCTGCACGTGGAGACCGAGCGCGGCATCCGGCGGCTGTACGACGTGATGCTGACCGTCACAGGTAACTCCAAGGGCTACAACGCCTTCGGTCCCTGCAAGATGGGTGCGGCGTGCACCGGCGACAGCGCGTGGCTGGAGCGGATCCGGGAACGGCTCACCATCTCGTTCCAGCGCGAGACCACCCATCTGGCTCGCGCGATCCTCGAGCACACCCCCGACGACTACTTCGATCGCAACCACGCGCTGATGCGCGCGCAGATCGAGCGGGCTTGTGCGCATATCGCCGCGATCAACGCCCGGCTCGGGACCGGCGTGCTGCGACCGTTGGGCAACCCCGAAGGGATGTTCGTCTCCGTGGTGTTCGATCGCGCGCTGCTCGACGGGGCGGGAGTCCGCACGAGTGCGCAGGTGGAGGACCTGTTGCTCGCCGTGGCCGGCGTCGACAGCGTCGCGCTGGACCGGACCGGTTCGCTGCGTCCCGGCGTCCGTCTGAACGTCCTCGCTCCGCGCAAAGCTCCCCGCCAGGAATCGCCCGCTTTGATCGAGGAACTCTTCGACCGGCTCGAGCAATTGATCCGCGACATCGTCGGCGGACTGACCTATCGCGACGCGCTCGCCGATCGCGGCCTGACCGCTCTGGTGGCCGAGCGCAGGGCCACGCGGTGATCGTCGGGGTGCTGCGCGAAACCGCGCCGCGGGAGACTCGTGTGGCACTCACTCCCGACGACGTGCGCACACTTTCGACGGAGGGACTTCGAGTCCTGGTGGACGAAGGCGCCGGGCGCGGTGCGGGTTACGCCGATGCCGCGTACAGCGCTTCCGGGGCGGTCGTCGTCGCAGACCGGGCGACGGTCTTCGAGCGCGCGGACATCGTCGTCTGGGTGAAACCGCCTGCCTTCGAGCTGGATTCGATGCCGCTGCGCGCGGGAACGACGCTGCTCGGCTTCCAGGATCCGCACTACCGTCGCGAGGAGATCGACCGGTTGCGCCGCCGCGGCGTCGAATCGGTCGCCTTCGACGAGGTGCCGCGTGACGACACGACCACCGAGATCGATGCGCTGTCGACCATGAGCCGGATCGCGGGCGCGGAGGGTTACGCCGAAGGTAGGCGACTGCTCGCCTCCGAGCGACGCACGCGCCCGGTCCGTGCTCTCGTGCTGGGGTGCGGCGCGGCCGGGCTCGCCGCGATCTCGGCCGCGCGTGCGTTCGGCGACGAGCAGCCGGTGGCGATCGGCAACCGCCTCGAACAGCGGGCGGCCGCGGTCGCGGCGGGCGCCGGGCGATTCGTGCCGAATCAGGACGACAACGCGGCGGTGCTGGAGACGCTCGCCGCCACGCCGCCCGACCTCGTCGTCTGCACCGCCGTGCATCGCGGATCGCCCGCGCCCCGCCTGCTCGGGCAGGCGGAGCTGGACCTGCTGGGCCCGGGAACCGTGATCGTGGACTTGGTGGCGAAGGCGGGCGGCAATTGCGTCGCGACCGTGCCGGACCGGACCGTCACGCTACCGAACGGCGTCGTCGTCACGCATCGCTCCAACTACCCGGCGGGTCGTCCGGCGTCGGCCAGCCGGGCGTACGGCGCGGCGGCGGCGGCCATGGTGCTGCGGATCGCCGGGAAGCGGCGAAGTCCTTTGCCGCTCGATGAGAACGTGTTCTAATTTTTGGCATGCGCAGATTTGACGGCCGCCGCGTGGTGGTGACAGGAGCGGGATCCGGCATCGGTCAGGGCATCGCCCTGCGGCTGCTGGACGAAGGGGCACAGCTGGTCGCCGCCGACATCGACGTGGCGGGCCTGGCGGCCACCGCGGAAAAGGCGGGCGACGGCGCCGAACGACTGCGAACGGTCGAGGTCGACATCGCCGATCCGGAATCGGTGCGCACCGCGATCGCGACGGCGCTCGAATTCCTCGGCGGGCTGGACGTGCTGGTCAACGCGGCGGGCATCCTGCGGCCCGCGCGCACCCACGAGATGCCGCTCGAGGTGTGGGACCGGGTGATCCGGGTGAATCTCACCGGCACCTTCCTGATGACCCAGGCCGCGCTGCCCGCCTTGCTGGATACCGGGCGCGGGGTGGTGGTCAACCTCTCCTCCACCGCGGCCTTCAGCGCGGCGCCCTACCTCGCCTCCTACGCGGCGTCCAAAGGCGGCGTGAACGCCTTCACGCACGCCATCGCGCTGGAGTACGCCAAGCAGGGTCTGCGCGCGGTGAACATCGTCCCGGCCGGCATCACCAGCGGCATCACGACGAAATCCATCCTGGACCAGCCCGAGGGCTTCGACCCGCAGCTGTTCTCCCGGATGACCGGCTGGCTCAACAAAGGCGCGCTCGGTTCTCCCGAGGACATCGCCGGGGTGGTCGCCATGGTCGCCTCCGATGACGGCAAGTACATGACCGGCACCGAGATCAGGGTCGACGGCGGCGCGCTGATGTAGTCAGCGCGGCGTGGCCACCAGCAGATGGTGCGGGATCGGCGTGCCGGCCGGCCGCCGATGCTCGACCGCGCAGCCCGCCCGCTCCAGCGCCGCGATCACGTCCGGCACCGGGCGCAGGGTGAAGCCGTACGAGGTGAACGGAAGCTTCGCCATCGCGTCGGGATCGCCGATGCCGATCACCAGGCGGCCGCCCGGCCGGACCACCCGCGCGAGTTCGGCGCAGGCAGCCGCCAGGTCCGGCACGAAGTAGACGGTGTTGACGGTGATCGCGGCGTCGAGGCCGTCGTCCGGCAACGGCAGCGCGGTGAGCGACCCCTCGAGCAGCCGGAGTCTTCCGGCATCGATGGCGCCGCGGTGACTCGCGCGGGCGCGCGCCAGCATGTCGGCGGAAATCTCCACGCCGTGCACGACCCCGCCCGCACCCACGCGCTCGAGCAGCAGAGACAGCCCCGCTCCACCACCGAAGCCGACGTCGGCCGCGGTGCCCCCCGGCGCGAGGCCGGCCGCCTCCACCGCCCCGGCGATGGCGGCCTTGTTGCCGCGATTGAGCACGAAGGCGACGCCTTTGCCGAGCGTGCCGTGCGGATTTCCGAGCTGACCGGCGAGAGTGGACAACAGGCGGGCTCGGACGGAGTTCATGGGCGTCATCGTATCGAGCCTGGCCTTCCGGGTGGGGCGGCGATTGTCCGAATACTGTTTCCCCGGTGTCCGTTCGGATACCGCGTTGTCTAGCGAAGGACCATCCGCGATGCGCCGACCGATGACTCTCCTCGCCGCCTGCGCGCTGGCATTGCTGCCCGCTCTGCCCGCCTCGGCAGCCGGGCCGTGGGGGCCCCTCGGGTCGCCGAATCCCTTCCTCGGACCGACCGGCACCGCCACCATGCACGGCGACGCGGGGTCGTCGGACGTGACGCCGCTCGCCGGGCCGGGCGCCGGTGCCGCGGCGGTCGCCGCGTACCCGCTGGCTTCGGCGTGCCCGACCCTGCTGGAAGGATCGGACCGTCTCGTGGTCGCGTTGTGCACCGCGATCGCGGGGCAGACGCCGACGGTGCATCTGCTCGATCCGGCGGCGCCGGGTCCGTTGGCGCGATCGCTCGCCGCCTTGCCGTTGACCAAAGGCAGTTTGCTCGGTGGCGTCTACGCCTACCTCGACCAGGACGACCGTCTGGTGGTCGTCGACGGTTCGGACCGCTTGCTCCGAGTGCGGCACGAGCGTGGCGCGGCGGGAACCTGGCGGCTGATCAGCGAAGAGGCCGCCGATCTGAGGCCCGTGATCCCGACCGGGGACAACGTGACGGGACTCGTGCCGGACTGGTCGGGCAATGTGTGGTTCGCGACCGGCCGGGGAGTGGTCGGGTTCGTCACCGCTGCCGGACGGGTGGCCGAGTCGACGTTGCCTCCGGGGGAGCAGGTGGCGAACAGCATCTCGTCGGCCCCGGGCGGACAGGTCGCGGTGGCGACGACGCATGCGCTGTACGAACTGCGCGTCGGCGCGTCCGGTGTCCCGGAGATCGCGTGGCGCGCGGCCTACGACCGGGGATCAGCCCGTAAGCCCGGCCAGCTCAGCTGGGGTACGGGCTCGACACCGACCTACTTCGGCCCGGCGACCGGCGCGGACTATGTGACCATCGTCGACAACGCCGACGAACAGGTGCACGCCCTGGTGTACCGGACGGGCACAGGAGAATTGATGTGCGCGGTTCCGGTGCTCGGCGAAGGCGGCTCAGGAAGCGAGAATTCGCCGGTCGGCATCGGCCGCTCGGTCTTCGTGGCGAGCACCTACGGCTACCCGTATCCGGCGCTACCCGAGGGGGCGGGACCGGCGGTACCGCCGAGCGCGCCGTTCACCGGCGGGATGACGCGCGTCGATGTCGCCGACGACGGATGTCATGTGGTGTGGGAGAACAGGGTTCGCAGCGCGGCCGTACCACGTCTGTCCACCGCCGACGGCGCGCTCTACACGGTCGCGCGAGTCGGTCTCGACCAGACCACCCCCCTGGACGGGTACGCCTTCACCGTCATCGATCCCGAAACCGGTGTGGTCACCGCCTCCCACCCCCTCCCCGGCACCATCATCGACGACCCTTTGCAAACCGCGCCGCTGATCACCCATGACAGTCGTCTGCTACAAGGCACGGTCACCGGGATATTGCGCGTCGGTTGAGCGCTCTTGTCACCTCGAAGATCACCGAGGTCTACCCGGCATAGGCCCCGAACTGCCGGGGCCCATCGAGCGATCTCCTCAGCCGTTGCGCAGCGCCCTCGTATGTGACGTGTGTCTCTCCAAGTGGCATGTGGCGGCGCCGTTTTCGCACGGCTCCGGGGCACGGTAACGGCAGGTGAGGCGAAGATCACATGCCTCGTTATGGTTGCGGCCCAGGTGCTGAATCGAGTGGTCCGAGCAGGTGAACCGGAGGCTTTTCGCTCCCCGGTTAATGCGGAGCCTGTCGGGGAACTGGCCGGTCTTCCTCGCGTGCCGCTATGTCTTTACCCGGTTTATTACCGCGTAAACAAACTTGTGGTCTCTTTCTATCGGTGGGTGGTCAGCAACTGATCTTTTGTGCAAATGAACGTGCAGGTGGGAGGCGGTCTCAGCAAACCATGGAGGGGTCTATGCAATAGCTCGGCTAACGCCTCCGGAGCGTTCCGATCCATTGCCGGAGGAGGCTCCGGGAGAGTATTCCGGCGGCGTCACCGGAGTACTGCCGGGTTCCCGAAACTCCGGTCGCGCGAGTCGCATGCGGTTAGCTGGATGTGGGTGCCCGGAGGGTGCCGTAGGGGTTTGCTGGCCCGCTGCTTTATACGCTTGACCTCGGCGGGGAGGGTTGCGTAGGGATAACGATTGTGTAGAGTTGACGGTAACGCTGGCCGCAGCTAGAGCAGCGACTCGCTGCGGCCAGCGGAACTCAAAGGGGGGAGTTCCGAACCGATCTGGCGCCGCTTAGCTGTCGATTATCCCGATCACGCCGCTCTGCGTGTGCTGAATGTTGTCTGAGTCACACCGTCCGGCTGATAGCTCGCCGCCTCAGCACCCGAGTCGACCCGCTCCGTGACCGCGCGGCGGCCCACGACGAACACGTAGACCAGGAACAACGTCTCGGCAGTGAACCCGATCGCGAGGCGAATCGGGGTGGGCAGCGGGCTCGGCGTCACGAATCCTTCGATGAAGCCACACACCAGCAACACTCCGACCAGCCCGAGGGCGACCGTCGCGGTCGCTCGCCCTTGCCTGGCCACGGCCTCCACCCGGCTGAGCCGTCCCGGATCGATCAGCGTCCACCCGAGTTTCAGGCCGACGCCGCCCGCCACGAACACCGCCGTCAGCTCCAGCGTGCCGTGCGGAAGGATGAAGCCGAAAAACGAATCCAGCCGCCCCGCCTCGGACATCAGACCCGCCGTGACACCAAGATTGAGTGCGTTCATGAACAGCAGGTAGGCCGCTGGCAGGATTAATACGCCGGTGAACAGGGCGATCGCGGTGACCCACGCGTTGTTCGTCCACACCTGCGCGGCGAAGGCCCCTTGCGGATGCTCCGAGTAGTACGTCTCGAACGCACCGCCCGGTGCGGTGAGACTCCTGGTGTCCGCCGGGATTCCGAGAACGTCGCGGGCCGAGTCGAACCGCTCCACCCAGACGGCCAAGCCGGCCGATACGCACAGGAACACCGCGGCGACGCCGACCCACCACGGCCACGACCGGTAGAGCGCCGCCGGGAAGCGGTGGCTGAAGAACCGGCCGATCTCCTGCCAGGTGTCGGCGCGCGTCCCGAGCACCCGGCCGCGCGCACGCGCCAGCAGCGCGCTCAGTCCGGCGATCAGTTCCGGGTCCGGGCTGTGCGCCTGCAGCCGTGCCAGCTGCTGGGAGGTGCGGCGGTAGAGCAAAACCAGTTCGTCGACCTCCGCGCCGGTCAGCTTGCTCCGCTTGGACAAGTAGTCGAGCCGGTCCCACGCCCTGCGGTGCGCCAGGCTGTATGCGTCCACGTCCATTCGGTTGCCTCCCACTCCCGCCGGTCGCAAGAATGCTATCGACATGGCTGAGTTCACCACCGGCGAAGCAGTGGCCCTGGAACTGCCGATCGCCCGGATCCCCACGAGGGCCACCGCGTTCCTGATCGACGTGCTGGCGCAGTGCACGCTCGGGTTCGTGCTGCTGTTCGCCGTCGTCACGCTGCTGCTGCCCGCGGGCGTGGACTCGGCGTGGCTCGACGTGGTGATGCTGGTCACCATCGTGACCGTGCTGGTCGGCTATCCGGTGACCTGTGAGACCGCCTGGCGCGGACGCACCCTGGGCAAGCTGATGCTCGGGCTGCGCGTGGTGCGCGCGGACGGCGGGCCGATCGACTTCCGGCACGCGCTCACCCGCGGCCTGGCGGGCGCGATCGTCGATTTCTGGATGCTCGGCGGGTTCGGGGCCATCGCGGTGCTCACCTCGATGTGCTCGCCGCATGCGCGGCGGATCGGTGACGTGCTCGCGGGCACCGTGGTCGTGCACGCGCAACGCTCCCTGCCGCCGCCCGCGCTCGCGCTCGCGCCGCCGTGGCTGACCGGTTGGAGCGCGCAGCTCGATCTGTCCGGACTGCCGGAGGATCTCGCGCTGTCCGTGCGGCAGTACCTGACGCGCTTGCGCACCCTGACTCCCGCCGCGCAACACCAGCTGGGCGCCGAGCTCGTGGCGGAGGTGTGCGGGCGGCTGCGCGTCGCGCCGCCGGCCGGTTACCCCCCGCCGCAGATTCTCGGTGCGGTGATCGCCGAACGACAGCGCCGGGTGCTGCCGCAGCCGGTGTTCCCGCCGATGCCGCTGCGCCCCGGTCAGCCGTTCGCCGCGACGTAGTCGTCCACCTCGCGGAGGAAGGCATCCTGCCGGGCCGGCGTCAGCCAAGAAGCGCGGAACGAGTTGCGGGCCAGCTCGGCCAGTCGATCGATGCCGAGCCCCGCCTGCTCGGCGAGGGCGAGGTAGTTGTCCGCCACGTATGCCCCGAAGTAGGCGGGATCGTCACTGTTGACGGTCACCGTCAGCCCGCGGTCGAGCAAGCCGACGATCTCCGCGGACTTCATCTCGGCGGTGACGAACGAGTTCGACACCGGACAGCAGGTGAGCGCGATGCCCTTCGACTTGGCCAGCTCGACCAGACGGTCGTCCGCCACGATGTTCGTCCCGTGGTCGAGGCGGTCCACGGCGATGTCCTCCAGCGCCTGGCGGATGTGCTCGACCGAATCCGGCTGGTCGATGTCGCAGTGCATGGTCAGCAGGAATCCTTCCGCGCGGGCGCGCTCGAAGACGGCGGCGAACTTGCTGGGCGGGTTGCCGCGCTCGTCGGAATCCAGGCCGACGCCGAGGATCCAGCTCTTGTACGGCAACGCTTCCAGCAACGTCGCCATGGCGTACTCCGCGGAATGATCGCGCAGGAAGCACAGGATCAGCTCGGCGGATATCCCCAGCTCCCGCCGCGCCCGCGCGATCGCCGAGCGGTATCCGCTGATCACCGTGGTGAACGGAACCCCGCGCCCGGTGTGCGCCTGCGGATCGAAGAACAGCTCGACATGACGCACGCCTTGGCCGTGCGCGCGGCGCAGATAGTCGTAGGCGAGGTCGTGGAAGTCCTCCGGACGCCGCAGCACGCGCATCGCGGGGTAATACACCTGCAGGAACGACGTCAGGTCGTGGAAGCGATAGGTCTGCTTGACCTCGTCCACGCTTTTCTCCGGCAGCTCGATGCCGTTGCGCCGCGCGAGGCGGAACTTCAGCTCCGGCTCCAGCGTCCCTTCCAGATGCAGGTGCAGCTCGGCTTTGGGCAGTCCACGGACAAAGGCGGCGAGATCTGAGGCCATGGGGTCATGATCCTCCTCGGCGGCCCCGCGAGGACGTCCTTCGACCAGACCACGGCCGGAACTCAGAGGGCCCCGGACTGTTTCAGCTCCAGGTACTCGTCCGCGAGCGCCTCGGGCAACCGTTCCGGGGACGCGGCGACGACCGCGATACCGGTGCGGCGCAGCGACTCCTGGACCAGCGCGCGCTCGGCGAGCACGGATTCGGCCGCCGCCGCGGCGTAGAGGTCGGGGAGGCGGTCGCGCCGGGTGGCGGCCGCGGCGATCTCGGGGTCGGTCACCGAGACGATCAGCACCCGGTGCCGCTGCGCCAGCACCGGCAGCACGGGCAGCAGATTCTCCTCGACCGCGGCGCCGTCGAGGCTGGTGAACCAGACGACCAGGCTGCGGCGGCGGGTGCGCTGTACGGCCGCCCGCACGAGTCCGGCGCTGTCGGTGTCGACGAGAGCGGGGGTGATGCCCGCCATCGCGTGCATCAGCTTCAGCTGCAATCCTTTTCCACCGACCCCGCGGACCTCGGCGCGCGGTCGGCGGTCGAAGGCGAGCAGATCGACGGTGTCCCCCGCGGCGGCGGCCAGACCGCCGAGCAGCAGGGCCGCCTCGATGCTCGCGTCCAGGCGCGTACCGTCACCCACCCGGCCCGCGCTGATCCGGCCGGTGTCCAGCAACATCAGCATGTGCCGGTTGCGCTCCGGACGCCAGGTGCGGACCAGGACATCGGTGGCGCGGGCGGTGGCGCGCCAATCGATGGCGCGCACGTCGTCTCCGGCGACGTACTCGCGGAACGAATCGAATTCGGTGCCCGGTCCGCGCAGATCGGCCACGTTGCTGCCCTCCAGGTGTTGCAGCCTCTTCACTTTGGAGCGCAACAGCCGTTCGGCGCGGAACGCGGGCAGCGCGCGGATTCGGGCGGGCACGTCGCGCCTGGTCTGGCGCCCAGCCAGTCCGAGCGGGCCGAGCAGCCGCACCGTGACCTGGCCCGCGACCCGATCGCCACGGTAGGTGGGCGTGAGCGTGGTGCGGAAACGGACCTTGGTGCCCGGGGCGAGGTCGAGCCGGTGCGTGCGGTGTTCGGGACGCGCACTGTCGGGCCAGTCGTCCCAGACCGTGCCGCGCAGCACCCGGGCTCCGGTGTTGACCGCGACGAGTTCCACCTCGGCCGAGCGCCCGAGTCGCACCGTGGTGAGCGCCTCGCGGGACAGCGTGAGATCGCGTGCCCGTCCCACCGCGCCCAGGTCGACGAGCAGCCCCGCCGCCAGGACACAGGTCACCACCACCACGCCGGCCACGGAAGGCAGGACCAGGGTGACGAACAGAGCCGCCACGCCTGCCGCGGCGGCCAGCCGACCGGTGACGACCATGCGCTACACCGGGACCGGAACCGACAGCAACAGCGACGACAGCACACCCTCGGTGGTCACGCCGTCCAGCTCGGCCTCCGGGCGCAGATGCAGGCGGTGCCGCAGCACCGCGACGGCGACGGCCTTCACGTCGTCCGGCGTGACGAACCCGCGCCCGTTGAGCCAGGCGTACGCGCGGGCGGCAGCCATCAGCGCCGTCGCGCCGCGGGTCGAGGCGCCGTGCTGCACGGCGGGCGAGGTGCGGGTGGCCCGGCACACGTCGACGGTGTAGGCGAGCACCTCGGGCGTGATCGTCGTCCGGGCGATCGCGGCGCGGGCGGCGGTGATGTGCGCCGCGCCCGCGACGGGACGCAGGCCCGCTGCGGCCAGGTCGCGCGGATCGAAGCCCGCGGCGTGGCGTTGCAGGATGCGGAACTCGTCGTCGCGGCCGGGCAGGTGGATGTCCACCTTGAACAGGAACCGGTCCAGCTGCGCCTCCGGCAGCGGGTAGGTGCCCTCCTGCTCGATCGGGTTCTGGGTGGCGACGACGACGAACGGATCGGGCAGCGGCTGCGGTTTCCCGTCCACCGAGACCTGCCGCTCCTCCATCGATTCCAGCAGCGCCGACTGAGTTTTCGGCGGCGTGCGGTTGATCTCGTCGGCGAGCAGCAGGTTGGTGAACACCGGACCCTGCCGGAAGGTGAACTCCGCGGAGTGCGGGTCGTAGATCTGCGAGCCGGTGACGTCACCGGGCATCAGGTCCGGCGTGAACTGCACCCGGGCGTGGTCGAGGTCGAGCGCCGTGGCCAGCGCCCGTACGAGCAGCGTCTTCGCGACGCCCGGCACGCCTTCGAGCAGCACGTGGCCGCGGCACAGCAGTGCGAGCACCAAGTACATGACCGCGTTGTCGTTGCCGACCACCGCCTTGCCGATCTCGGCGCGCAGGGCGTGGAACGCGGCGCCCGCCTGCTCGGCCGTCGGGGTGGTCTCGGTGCTGGTCATTCGATCTCCTGTGGTTCGCGGGTGTTCCCGCATGCCGTGGGCCGGGGGAGGATTGGGCAAAGGCGTCTCATCCGACCTCCGATTCGATCCATTCGAGTTGGGCGGCCACCACCTGCAGCGTCCACGGATCGGGCACGGGACCGAACAAGGCCGCGCCGATCTGGGCGGTGTCGGCTCCGATGCGCGCGGCGAGCACGGCGACGATGCGGTCCGGCGGGGTGTCGGCCGTGATGCCGAGCGGGGTGCGAATGCGGCGCAGCGTGGCCGCCCGCAGTTTCCCGGCGACGTGATCGTGATCTTTCGAGCGGCGGTACAGGGCGGCCTGCCCGGCGAGCAGTTCGTTCGCCGCCACCTCGACGGGCCGGGGCTCGCGCACCAGCGCGCCCCGCCTGCGGGCACGCCACCACACCACCAGTGCGGCGGCGATCAGGAACTGCACGCCGCCGTAGAAGACCGGCGCGGGCAGCCGGTCCCAGATCGGGTCGTCCCCCGCTCCGAAGCCGGGGGCGTCCGGCGGCGGGACGTCGGGCAGATCCGGAGGCGTTTGCGGCGGCGGCGCCGGAGGAGCGGTCGGCGCGCCGCAGGATTGCAGGGCGCCGTAGACCAGCAGCAGCAACGTGGCCGCGGCGGCGAGCGCCGCCCAGAAGCGGGGGTCGCGCAGCAGACTCGGCAGCGGTGGCAGCCTGCGCTTGCTGCGCGGCGCCTTCTCCACCGCCTCTATCTCCACCGGTTCCGGAGCCGGCGGCGGCGCGGAAGCGGAGAACCGGTCGGCGTATTCCAGCCTGCGGTATTCGTCCTCGGTGGCGCGGCGTCCGCCGTAGACCACCTCGTCGAAACTGAGTGCGGCGGGCTGGATCTCGGTGGCGGTCTCGAGCGGTAAGGCGGTGGTCACGTCGTCGGCGGTTTCCCGCGCGGTTCGTGAGCGCCGCACCTCGAGCACACCACCCTGTTCCAGACCACGCAGCACGGCACGGAAGCGTTCGCGCAGGGCGCGATCGAAATCCCGGTGCTGGGCGGCCGTTTCGGCGGCGGCGCGATGATCGGCGGCCGCGCCGAGCCGTGGTGTGCCGGGCGCCGTGTCGTCGGTCGCGCCTTTGGTCAGCGTGACCTCGCCCGATTGCTGCGCCGACGGGCTTTCCGGCGGAACGGGACCGCTCACCGCGCCTCCTGCCTGCGGATGCGGATGTCCAATCCCTCCCTGCGGCAACGGCGGTCGACGTAGCACACCACCCGCGAGGAACCCTCGACCACTTCGCCGAACGCCGTCAGCAGCAGCACCGCCGACGTGGTCAGCACGATCACCGGCCACCGGTGGGTGCCGGAGAAGTCGGAGACGAACAGCGGAATGGCCAGCAGCGGGACCGCCAGCAGCGCGAACAGGGCGCGCTGGACGATCCACAGCCCGGTGGTCGGCCACTCCGCGCCCTCCGCGAGCAGCTTGGCCCGCGCGATACCGTCCCGGTGCGAGGTGCGCTCGACGAACAGCACCGGCACCGCGACCCAGCGGCCGGCGCGCAGCCGGCCCAGCCAGATCGCCGCGAGCGGCAACGTCACGATCAGCACACTGCCCACCGTCAGCACGGCGACGCCCACCACGGTGAACAACAGCTGGAACACCAGCAACGGGCCGAGCGTCGCACCGAATCGGCGGAGCGCGGCCCGGCGGCCGATCGGCGCGCCGCCGACGGTCGCGAGCCCCAGGGCCACCGTGGTGCCGCGTAACACGAAGCGCAGCAACCACGCGCAAGCCGCGGTGGACAGGATCGCCGCCCAGGCGGTGCCCGGGTCGGAGCCGTCGGTCAGCTCGGAGACGCCCGCGGTCACCGAGACGACCACGGCCTCGGCGAGGACCAGGCCCGTCACGCTCAGCCCGGCCAAGGCGCGCACGTTCGCCTGGATCAGCGCGAACGGCACATCGAGCAGTTCGCGAAAACTCAGCGGTCGGATCGGCACCGTCGTTCCAGGAGACCCCGGTACCGGATCTGTTCCCGCCCCGACGGCGCCGGCCGGTTCGGCGGCTGGCAGCACGGGCCGAGTCTAGCCGTCAGCGCTGTAGTAAGCGGTCCACCACGTGCCGGTAGCGAACCGGATCGATGGGTGGGAGGCCGAGCAGCGCGCGCAGGTACACACCGTCACCGACCAACCGGATGAGGTCGGCCTGAACCGGATCGGCGACCTCCTCGTCCAAACCGTCCGACCAGGAGTTCATCATCTCGGCGAGCGCGCGCTGCACCTCGTCGGGTTCCGGGGTGGCGTCTATGGTGCGCATGGTCGCGAGCATGGACCGGTAGAGCTCGAGTTCGACCGCTTCCGCCGCGTTGTCCGGGTTCGGCGTCTGCAGATACCACTCGGCTACCGAACCGCCCTTGGCGACGGCCGTGTCCAGTTGCCTGCCCGCACGGTCGGCCAGCCTGCGGACCAAGCCCGCGAGCAGCGCGTCCTTGCTCTTGAAGTGATAGAGCAAGCCGCCCTTGGAGACGCCCGCGGTGGCCGCGACGTTTTCCAGGGTCACGTGCGACATGCCCTTCTCCAGCAGCAAGGTCTCGAGCGCGTCCAGGATGCGGTCGCGGGTGTCAGCCGTCACCCGGTCGACTATACCGTCCGGACGGTTATGTGAGTACTATACCGTCTGGACGGTAAAACTAACGACGGAAGTCGAGAAAGTCATGACCCCCCAGCCCATCGGACGAGCGGCCACCACCCACCGCGCCGGAGCGCGCGAGTGGGCGGGGTTGTCGGTGCTCGCGCTCGCTCTGCTACTGCTCGCCGTCGACGCGACGGTGCTGGATCTGGCCGTGCCCGCGATCAGCGCCGATCTCGCGCCCACCACGCCGCAATTGCTGTGGATCATCGACGTCTACTCGTTCGTGCTGGCCGGGTTGCTCGTCGTCATGGGCAACCTGGGCGACCGGATCGGGCGACGCAGGCTGCTGCTGCTCGGCGCGGCCGGATTCGGTGTCGCATCCGTGCTGGCGGCCTGGTCCGTGACGCCGGAAATGCTCATCGCGGCCCGCGTGCTGCAAGGTGTCGCCGGCGCGACGCTGATGCCCGCGACGCTCGCGCTGATCAGGTCGATGTTCCTCGATCCTCGGCAGCGCACCGTCGCGATCGCGGTATGGAGCGCGATGGCGGGCGGTGGCGCCGCGGCGGGACCGCTGCTGGGCGGCTGGCTGCTCGAGCACTACTGGTGGGGTTCGGTGTTCCTGGTGAACCTGCCGGTCATGCTGGTGCTGCTCGGGCTGGGTCCGGTGCTGATCCCGGAATCGCGTGATCCGAAGCCCGGTCGCTTCGACCTGCCCAGTGCGTTGCTGTCGATGCTCGCGCTGGTACCCGTCGTGTACGCGGTGAAGGAGTTCGCGGCACACGGTCCCGCTCTGCGACCGGTCCTGGTCGGCGCGCTCGGCGTGCTGGCGGGCGTGGGGTTCGTGCACAGGCAGGGACGGCTCGCGCAGCCGATGCTGGATCTGGCGCTGTTCGCGCTGCCCAAGTTCCGTACGGCGGTGGTGACCAACCTGCTCGCGGTGTTCGCGCTGGCCGGCGTGCTGTTCTTCGGCTCGCAGTACCTTCAGTTGGTGCTCGGCCGCTCGCCGATGCAGGCGGGCTTGCTGCTCCTGCCGGGTCTGCTGACCGGCATGGTCGCCTCGCTCGCCGCGGCCTGGTTGGTGCGGCGGTTGCGGCCGGGCACGGTGCTGGGCGGTGCGCTGAGCACGGCGGCGGTGGGCGCTGCGCTGTTCGGCAGTCTGGGCCCGGACGCGGCCACCAGCACGACGCCGTTCGTGCTCGGCTTCCTTTTCGTGGGGGCAGGCGTCGGCATCGCGCTGACCGTGTCGTCGGACCTGGTGGTCGGTTCGGCGCCGCCGGAGCGCGCGGGTGCGGCCGCCGCGGTGTCGGAGACCGCGTACGAGACCGGGATCGCGCTGGGCGTCGCGGTACTCGGCAGCGTGGTCATGGCGATCTTCCGCAACGGTCTCGACCTGAGCCACGTGCCGTCCGATCAGGTGGACGCCGCCTCGGAATCCCTTGGCGCGGCCACGGCGTTCGCCGGTGAGCTGCCGGAGGCCGCCGGAAGCGCGTTCCTCGCCTCCGTGCACGAATCGTTCGTCTCCGGCATCCACTTCGCGGCGATCGGCACCACCTCGATCCTGTTGATGGCCGCGCTGGTGGCGTTCCGGTTGCGCGGTGCCCGTGCGTGATCGCCGGTTCCGAAAGCCTCCGCACCAGGTAGTAGTTGCGACGGCGCGGGCAGGGACCGTCCGCCTGGCGGGGCGACCATGCCGTTCCGCGCCGGTGCCCCGATGGTCGGTGAGGGCACTCGCGGCTGCCGGTCGCCCCGTTCTCGCGGCCTAGCGGACCGGACCCGAGTCCCCTGCCGGGCGCGCCGCTCGTGCGCCCGGCACAGAATGGGCCGACCTCTCATTCATCCGGTGCCATGCGATCGGTGGCGGTGCTCGCGACTGCCGTGATTCTCGGTCGCCCGTTCTCGGCGCACCGGAACCACCTCGCACTCGGTGGCGGCATGGTCACGGGCAGTGGTCGTCGCCGTGGAGGCGAGACATGTGGGCGCGTTCGGGCTGGCTGCGGTCGCCGAGGCAGCCACCGCTCCAACCGGTCAGCCGCGGCGGCGGCAGCGCGAGCGCGGGCGGCGGTAGCGGGCGTTGCGCGTACTGCATCGCGACACCGCCGGGACAAGTTCTATGTGGGACGGGCCAGCCGGGTCGGTGTGAGGCGGCCGCGGAGGGTGACGGATTCGCCGAGCCGCCAATGTCGCACCTCGGTATCGGCAGCCGCTGCGACGGTGGCGCCGGACGCGAGCAACAGACCCTCCTGCTTGGCCAGCTCGCACAGGCGGGCGGCCTCGTTGACCGCGTCGCCGATGACGGTGAACTCGTAGCGTTGATGCGCCCCGACATTGCCCGCGACCACCCGGCCCGCGGCCACGCCGATGGCCGCGACGAAATCGGTCGCGGTGGCGTCGAGCCTGACCCGGATCGCGCGCGCCGTGGCCAGCGCCGCGCCCGCGGCGTCGCCCAGCGGAGCGGGTGTGCCGAAAACGGCGAGGGCGGCGTCGCCCTCGAACTTGTTGACCAGCCCGCCGTGGCGCTCCACCTCGTCCACGACGATCCCGAAGAACCGGTTGAGCAGGGCGACCATCTCCGGCGCCGGGATGGTCGCGGCCATCGTCGTCGAGCCGACGATGTCGATGAACAGGGCCGCGGCGTCGGTCTCCACGCCGCCGAGCGTCGGATCACCCGCCAGAGCCGCGGCGGCTACCTCGCGCCCGACATGTCTGCCGAACAGATCCCGGATCTGCTCCCGCTCGCGCAGTCCCTCGACCATGTGGTTGAAACCGCTCTGCAGCTCACCCAATTCGGTGCCGTCGTACACGGCCAGCGCCACATCGAGATCACCGTCCTCGACCTGACGCATCGCGCGGCGCACGCCGAGGATCGGGGCGACCGTGGCGGCCAGGGTCTGCGTCATCAGCAGCAGACCGAAGATCAACGTGGCCCCACCGAGGGACAGCACGCAGACCGCCAGCCGAGCCTTGGTGACGTCGTCCATGGCGAGCGCCGACACCGCGAGCACCATCATCCCGGCCACCGGAACGCCCGATCCGACCAACCAGACCACCAGCGAGCGCCCGAAGACGCCGATGCCGCGACGTCGACCGGAAGCCGCGGCTTCCAGCACCCGCGCGGTGACGGGTCGCAGCGCGAACTCGATGATCAGGTAGCTGTTCGCGCACACCACGATGGCGCTGAGCGCGATGCCGAAGGCCACCTTCGGAATCAGCCGCGGTTCGGCCAGGCCGTACAGCGTGGTCAGCACGACGAGTCCGCCGAACCACAGCAGCGCTTGATTGCGCACCAGCCTGCGCGGTGTCGCGATGGCCGCGGCCTGCTCCTCCTCGGTGGGCACGTGCAGCGGGTCGGTGGCCCACCGCAGCGCCCGCAGCCCGCGAGTCGTGCCCCACCACAGCCCCAGCAGCAGCGCACAGGTCGCGTACAGCGGTGCGGCGAGCACGTCGAGCAGCAAGAGATCCCGGGTGAAGACCGACGGCCCCGGCAAGACGAAGCCCACCAGCGCGATCGACACCACCATGCCCGTCAGGTTGCCCAGCAGGGTGGGCACAGTGAGCAACAGCTGGATGCGGATGCGTCGCAGCCCCGACGACTCCTCGGCGGACCCGAGCAATCGTGATCCCCACGGCGCCGCGGCGAGCGTCACCTCCCTGTGTTGCATGGGTGCAGCGTAAGCGGAGGCGAGTCGCACCGTGAGCCCGAACCACGGGCTCCGAGCCGAGCAAGTGAGTTCGGCGGCAGCGCTCCGACCCGGACGATGCTCCGCACGTCTCGCTGGTTCACGGGTCGAGTCGTGCTGGGCAGGCGGTGGCGACGCATCGGTGCGCGGTCGACGTGCGGTCGGGGCCGGATGTGATCCCGCGAGTACGTCGCCGACGCAGTCCGTGCGCCCGCGCCGGACGGTAGCTCGGCGGGTGATCGAGTGGTCGGAAAACAGCGGTGACTGGGCTGCCGACGGTGACCGCCGTCGGCAGCCCGCATGCGGGGCGCGCCGTCGGAACCAGAACTCGCTGCCGGTGGTGCTCCGTCGCGGCTCGGCCGGGTGACCGTGCCGGGCGCTCGGCGCTGCGCGACGATCCTCGGGACAGCCGCCCGCATCGGGGCAAGTGTGCGAAATTGCCGCTGCGGCCGCTCCCGGTGTAGCTGAATCGCTTGCCTCAGTGGGGCGGTCAGCGCCCCGGCGGGAGCTCGCGGCGGCTGGACTCGGGAAGTTCGGGGCGGTGGTGGCCCGGCAGCTCGTCCCGGCGGGCTCCGGTGGGAAGGCCGTAGCCGGCGGCGCCGGTGGGGGGAAGCGAGGAGTAACGGGGGGCGTGCGGCGCCGAGTAGTCGGCGTCCACGACGGTGGAGGCAATGTGCTGGGCGTGTGCGATGTCGGGCGTGCCCGGCTGCAGCTGGTAGCCGACGGCCTGCGGATGCGAGGTCTGGCCGTCGACGGTGACCTTGCGGGTGCGCCGCAGCGTGAAGGTGATCTCCTCGACCTCTTCGAACGCCTGTCGCGCGGTGCGCAACGGATGCGTCGCCGTGTCGATCGCGTTGGCGACGAACGACGGAACCAGCGGCCGGAGGAAACGCGCGGCGGTGTCGGTGAACGGGACCGTGCCGATCAATGGCAGCTCGAGGCCGCCGCCGCTCGGCGCCGTCGGTGCGGGTGCGACGGCCGGCACCGGCGGATGCACGGCAGCGGGAGCGGGTAGGTTCGTCGCCTCGTCGGGCACGGCGCTGTCCTTTCGGTCGTCCGCCGCGACGGCGGGAAGTTCGGGGCGGCGCGGCGGCTCGGTGATGCCGATCTCGATGCCGCCGATGGCCGCGATGATGCGGGTGCGCTGGCGCTCCCGGTCGATGGCCGTGTCCGCCTCGACGGCGAGGCGGGCGGCGGTGAGTTCCCGCTCGGCGCGTAGGGTTTCCGCCTCGGCGCGCACTTCGGCCTGCTTGACCGCGATCACCGCGTCGGCTTCCCGCTCGGCGCGGTCGTGCACCGTGCGGGCCGCGTTGTGCCGGTCGAACGATGTCTCGCCACGCCACCAGCGCAGGACCAGCGGCAGCAGGGCCAGCGCGACGAACGCCACGATGGTGAGCACGCGCAGCGGCAGCGCGTCGCGCACCGTGTAGTCGTTCATCGCCTGCCAGCGCGCGCCGAGCCCGCGGTCGGCGTCGTCGAAGGCGGCGGTCCGTGCGGTCGACAGGGCGGCCTGGCCCGCGTCGATCCGGCGGTCCGCGGCATCGACCCGGCCTTGCGCGGTGGCGAGCTGCTTGCGGGCGTCGTCGAGCATGTCGTTGGCCGTCTGCGCCTCCGGCCCGCGGCCTGGCACGCCGGTGATCCTGGTGCGCGGACACTCCGGAGCCGGGTTGAGCTCGCAGCGGGCGATCACCAAGGCGTGATCGATATCGTTCTGCGCCATGCCGATCGCCTGTTCGAGCGCGGCCCGGTCGGCTTTCGCCCGGTCGAGTTCCGCCTGCGCGGCGACGACCCGCGGCGCCGAATCGAGCGACCGCTGCGCCTTCTCGTCCAGCAGCCGGTCGACGGATCCGCTGAACAGCACGATCGCGGCGAGCTCGGCGAGCAATCCGCCCACCAGCACCGCGACCACGAGACGCGCGATCAGGCCGAGCCGATCGGGCCCGCCACCGGGCCGGGCCGTAGCCAGCGCCCGGGCGAGCGCGCCGGTCAGCGCGGCGATCACGACGCCCGCCGCCGACGCCGCCCACCATGGCCACGCGGAGCCCGCGGCCAGCGCGGCGACCACACCGGAGATCGTCCCGAACAACAGCACGACCGCCCCTGTGACGGCGTATCCCGCACGCTCATGACGATCGGTGATCGCGCTGTTGCCCCCGCCGAGCCAGGTGAACAAGCTGGTGACGGTCATCGGAAGGCACATCCTCTACGTCCCAGGCGCTGACACGGGCGCGACGAAACTGTCACGGATTCGTTGTGACAGCGTGACAGGCTCCCGGGGCGCGCAGCGAGCAGGGAAGGCCGGATGTGGCCAGGCTCACAGGTCGTTCGAACGTCGTCTGCGGCTGCGGGGGCGCGTGTGCCTACGCTGACGCGGTGATTCGTTTCCGTGCGAGGGATCCGAGGAGGTCGCGGCGTGCGCAGAATCGGGTTGACGCTGCTGGCCGTGGCGCTGCTGATGTGGCCGGCTAGCGCGGGCGCCGCACCGGACGACCGGTCGCTGGACCGGCTGGTCGCCCTGGTGCTCGAGCGGCTGGACACCGCGGACGCCGTCGCCGCGGCGAAGTGGGTGGCGGCGGGCGAACTCGGCACGGAGCCCGCCATCGACGATCCGGTGCGGGAAGCGAACGTCTACGACGCGATGGCCCGCCTGGGCAACGGCCGTGACCTGCCGGAGAACTGGGTGCGTCAGGTGTTCTTCGGGCAGATCGAGGCGAACAAGACGGTGCAGCGCGGACTGATGCTGCAGTGGCGCTTCGACCCGGCCGCGGCGCCCACCGCACCCGAGGGGCTCGCGTCCGTGCGCCCGGTCATCGACCGGGTGAACGTCGAGATCCTCGACCAGCTCGACCTGCGCCGAGCCGAGCTGACCGCGCCGGATTGCGCGGAACGGTTGGCACGCAGCGTCTTCGGCGTGTTCAGCGCCGGCCGCGGCGACGCCCTGCATCGAGCGGCGCTGGTGCGCGCCGCCGTATCCCTCTGCCCGGCCTAGGCAGTGCTCCCCGACCGCCCGGCGGACTGCGGCGGAACACTGTGTCCAACACCACTCCACGATATTTGCTGATTATGTGCTGAACGACACAGCGGGCAAAAGAGGCCGGACGGTCGGATCACATTCATGGCTTGTCACGCCCGTGTCGGAAATATCTCAACGGCCCGATCGCCGAGTTAGCCGCTGCCACTTGGTTTGCCGCGTAGCGAACCGGGGAAATCCACTTCGATGCAGGTGAGGGCGGTTTCCGGGCTTTGTGAGGAAAGTCTCGGGTGGGTGTCGCGCGCCGGTTTCCCCAGGTGGCACCGGGTGCCATGGGGATCGATCGCACGGTACTCGCTGCTTTACACTGGACAACGCGCACACGTGGAGGACCGAATGCAGAAGCCCAGCTAAACCTGGTTATTAGTACTACCTAAGTTGGTTGGGCCCTGGACCTGACTTATCGTTTGCTCTTACGCCGAACACAGAACGTTCGGCTACCTCGCCCGCTCGGGCAGCCCTAGCCAGGTGCTCAGCGTAGCGGGCGAGCACCCGCTCGGAGGTAAGGATCTTGTTAGGGATCCGTTACCGAAGGGCACCCACTACGTCACAGAAGCGGGTGGAGACAACTGCAGACCTGACTGCACGCCGAAGACCATCAGCGCGGCTGGCTTCGGAACGTACGGGCGCAGTCTTGTACGGAGGCGTTCGACGAAAGGCCGTTTTTCTTCGAAGGCCGACTTTCTTGAAGGCAGAGGCATGACGCAACTTCCTGGCCACCGGTCACCTGGACCCATCGGGCTCTACGACCCGGCGAATGAGCACGACGCCTGCGGCGTCGCATTCGTCGTCGACATGCACGGCCGACGCAGCCGCGACATCGTCGACAAGGCTATTACGGCTCTGTTGAACCTGGAGCACCGTGGCGCCGCGGGCGCCGAGCCCAACAGCGGTGACGGCGCGGGCATCCTGATCCAGGTCCCGGACCGCTTCTTCCGCGCCATCGTGGACTTCGAGTTGCCGCCGGAGGGCTCCTACGCCACCGGCATCGCCTTCCTGCCGCAGGCCCGCCGCGAAGCCGCGCGCGCCGCCTACGGCGTGGAGAAGATCGTCAAGGAAGAGGGCCTCGAGGTCCTCGGCTGGCGCGAGGTGCCGATCGACGAGTCGTCGCTCGGTGCGCTGGCGCGCGACGCAATGCCGAGCTTCCGGCAGATCTTCATCGCCTCGCCGAAGAACGCTTCCGATCCGCTGTCGGAGATGGATCTGGAGCGTCGCGCCTACGTGGTGCGCAAGCGGGTCGAGCGCGAGCTGGGGTCGGCCGGTGCGGGTGAGGGCGCGGTCGGCAGGGAGTCGGTCTACTTCCCGAGCCTGTCCGGGCAGACCTTCGTCTACAAGGGCATGTTCACCACGCCGCAGCTGCGCGCGTTCTACCTGGACCTGCAGGACTCCCGCGTGGAGAGCGCCCTGGGCATCGTGCACTCCCGGTTCTCCACCAACACCTTCCCGTCCTGGCCGCTGGCGCACCCGTTCCGCCGGGTGGCGCACAACGGTGAGATCAACACCGTCACCGGCAACGAGAACTGGATGCGCGCCCGCGAGGCGCTGCTGCGCAGCGACGTCTTCGGCGTCGACTCCGCGGGCAAGAACCGGCTGGAGAAGATCTTCCCCGTCTGTACCCCGGGGGCGAGCGACACCGCCCGGTTCGACGAGGTGCTGGAACTGCTGCACCTCGGCGGCCGCAGCTTGCCCCACGCCGTGCTGATGATGATTCCCGAGGCCTGGGAACGCAACGAGACCATGGACCCGCAGCGGCGGGCCTTCTACGAGTACCACTCGATGCTGATGGAGCCGTGGGACGGCCCCGCGTCGGTGTGCTTCACCGACGGCACCGTCGTCGGCGCCGTGCTCGACCGCAACGGCCTGCGGCCGAGCCGTATCTGGGTGACCGACGACGGCCTGGTCGTGATGGCCTCCGAGGTCGGCGTGCTGGACATCGACCCGTCCAAGGTGGTCCAGAAGGCGCGTCTGCAGCCGGGCCGCATGTTCCTGGTCGACACCGCCCAGGGCCGCATCGTCGGCGACGAGGAGATCAAGTCCCAGCTCGCCGCGGAGCACCCGTACCAGCAGTGGCTGGACGCGGGCGTCTCCCGCCTGGCCGACCTGCCCGACCGCCCGCACGTGCACATGTCGCACGACCGCGTGCTGATCCGCCAGCAGATCTTCGGATACACCACCGAGGAGCTCAACCTGCTGATCTCGCCGATGGCCAAGACCGGCGGCGAAGCGCTCGGCTCGATGGGCACCGACACTCCGATCGCGGTGCTTTCGGCCCGCCCGCGCCTGCTGTTCGACTACTTCTCCCAGCTGTTCGCGCAGGTCACCAACCCGCCGCTGGACGCGATCCGGGAAGAGGTGGTCACCAGCCTCAAGCGCAACATCGGCCCGGAGGCCGACCTGCTGCACCCGGGACCGGAGTCCTGCAACATGATCGCGCTGGAGCAGCCGATCCTGGACAACGACGAGCTGGCCAAGCTCGTGCACATCAACGACGACGGATCGCACCCCGAGTTGCGCTCGGTGGTGGTGCGCGGCCTGTACCCGGTGAAGAAGGGCGGCAAGGGCCTGCGCAAGGCGCTGGAGGCGATCAACACCCAGGTGTCGGCCGCCATCGACGGCGGAGCGCGGATCATCGTGCTGTCCGACCGCGAGTCCAACGAGAAGCTGGCGCCGATCCCGTCGCTGCTGCTGACCTCCTCGGTGCACCACCACCTGGTGCGTGAGCGCACCCGCACCATGGTCGGCCTGGTCGTGGAGGCCGGTGACGCCCGCGAGGTGCACCACATGGCCACCCTGGTCGGTTTCGGCGCCGCCGCGATCAACCCTTACATGGCCTTCGAGACCATCGAGGACATGCTCGAGCGCGGCGCGCTGGAGATGCCGGGCAGCACCGGCGACCTGGCCGCCGACTACCGCAAGGCGGTCGCCAACTACAACAAGGCCGCGGGCAAGGGCGTGCTCAAGGTGATGTCCAAGATGGGCATCTCCACGCTGGCCTCCTACAACGGCGCCCAGCTGTTCCAGGTGATCGGCCTGTCGCAGGAGCTGGTGAACGAGTACTTCACCGGCCTGCGCTCGCACCTGGACGGCATCGGCCTGGACGAGATCGCCGAGGATGTCGCGCAGCGGCACCGGGTCGCGTTCCTGGAGAACCGCAACGAGCGCGCGCACCGCGAACTCGAGGTCGGCGGTGAGTACCAGTGGCGGCGCGAGGGCGAATACCACCTGTTCAACCCGGACACGGTGTTCAAGCTGCAGCATGCCACCCGCTCCGGCCAGTACTCGATCTTCAAGGAGTACACCAAGCTGGTCGACGACCAGTCCGAGCGGCTGGCGTCGCTGCGCGGTCTGTTCAAGTTCAAGCACAAGGCGCGCAACCCGATTCCGATCGAGGAGGTCGAGCCGGCCTCGGCGATCGTGAAGCGGTTCTCCACCGGCGCGATGAGCTACGGCTCCATTTCGGCCGAGGCGCACGAGACCCTGGCGATCGCGATGAACCGCCTCGGCGGCCGGTCGAACTCGGGCGAGGGCGGCGAGTCGCCGTCGCGCTTCGAGCCGGAGGAGAACGGTGACTGGCGGCGCAGCGCCATCAAGCAGGTGGCCTCCGGCCGCTTCGGCGTGACCGCGCACTACCTGACCAACTGCACCGACATCCAGATCAAGATGGCGCAGGGCGCCAAGCCCGGTGAGGGCGGCCAGCTTCCGGCGCACAAGGTGTACCCGTGGGTCGCCGAGGTGCGGCACTCGACGCCGGGCGTCGGCCTCATCTCGCCGCCGCCGCACCACGACATCTACTCGATCGAGGATCTGGCGCAGCTGATCCACGACCTGAAGAACGCCAACCCGCAGGCGCGCATCCACGTGAAGCTGGTCGCGGAGCCCGGCGTCGGCACCGTCGCGGCGGGCGTCTCCAAGGCGCACGCCGACGTCGTGCTGATCTCCGGTCACGACGGCGGCACCGGCGCCTCGCCGCTCACCTCGCTCAAGCACGCGGGCGGTCCCTGGGAGCTCGGCCTGGCCGAGACCCAGCAGACGCTGCTGCTCAACGGCTTGCGCGACCGCATCGTCGTGCAGGTCGACGGCCAGATGAAGACCGGCCGCGACGTGATGATCGCCGCGCTGCTCGGCGCCGAGGAGTACGGCTTCGCCACCGCGCCGCTGGTGGTCTCGGGCTGCATCATGATGCGGGTATGCCACCTGGACACCTGCCCGGTCGGCGTCGCGACGCAGAACCCGGTGCTGCGCGAGCGGTTCACCGGCAAGCCGGAATTCGTCGAGAACTTCTTCCTGTTCATCGCCGAGGAGGTCAGGGAGCTGCTGGCGCAGCTCGGCTTCCGCACGCTGGACGAGGCCATCGGCCGGGTCGACCTGCTCGACACCTCGCGGGCCAAGCAGCACTGGAAGGCCAGCAAGCTGGACCTGTCGCCGATCCTGGACGACGTCGAGACGGCGTTCATGTTCCAGGACCGCCGCTGCACCAAGTCCCAGGACCACGGCCTGGACAAGGCGCTGGACCAGCAGCTGATCGTGCAGAGCCGCGACGCGCTGGAACGGGGTCAGGCGGTGAAGTTCGAGACCAAGATCACGAACGTGAACCGCACCGTCGGCACCATGCTCGGCCACGAGGTGACCAAGCTCTACGGCGGCGCGGGCCTGCCCGACGACACCATCGACATCACCTTCACCGGGTCGGCGGGCAACAGCTTCGGCGCCTTCGTGCCCGCGGGCATCACGCTGCGCGTGCAGGGTGACGCGAACGACTATGTCGGCAAGGGCCTGTCCGGCGGCCGGCTGGTGGTGCGCCCATCGCTGAACGCGCCCGGCGAGTTCGTCCCGGAGCGCAACATCATCGCGGGCAACGTCATCCTGTTCGGCGCGACCAGCGGCCAGGTGTTCCTCAGCGGTGTGGTCGGCGAGCGGTTCGCCGTGCGCAACTCCGGCGCCACCGCGGTGGTCGAGGGCGTGGGCGACCACGGCTGCGAGTACATGACGGGTGGCCGGGTGGTCATCCTGGGCGAGACCGGCCGCAACTTCGGCGCCGGTATGTCCGGCGGCGTGGCGTTCGTCTTCGACCCGAACGGCACCTTCGCCGCTCGGCTCAACCCCGAGCAGGCCGACGCCGTCGAGCAGCTGGCCGGTGACGATTTCACCTGGCTGCACGACATCATCACCCAGCACCGTGACCAGACCGGTTCCGCTGTCGCCGAGCGCATCCTGAGCGATTGGTCGCAGCAGGTGAACCACTTCGTGAAGGTCATGCCGCGCGAATACAAGAAGGTTTTGCTCGCCATCTCCGAAGCTGAGAAGAGCGGCAAGGACGTGGACGAAGCGATTATGGAGGCCGCACGTGGCTGACCCCCAAGGGTTCCTGAAGCACACCGCACGCGAACTGCCCAAGCGGCGGCCGGTGCCGCTGCGCCTGATGGACTGGAAAGAGGTCTACGAGGAGAACTTCTCCCACCAGACCTTGCGGACCCAGGCCAGCCGCTGCATGGACTGCGGTATCCCGTTCTGCCACAACGGTTGTCCGCTGGGGAACCTGATCCCCGAGTGGAACGACCTGGTCTACAAGGACCGGTGGCGCGAAGGTATCGACCGGCTGCACGCGACGAACAACTTCCCGGAGTTCACCGGGCGGTTGTGCCCCGCGCCGTGTGAGGCGTCCTGCGTGCTCGGCATCAACCAGGATCCGGTCACGATCAAGCAGGTCGAGGTCGAGATCATCGAGAACGCCTTCGACGAGGGCTGGGTGACCCCGGTCTACCCGACCCGCCTCACCGGCAAGAAGGTCGCCGTCGTCGGTTCCGGTCCGGCCGGTCTGGCCGCTGCGCAGCAGCTGACCCGCGCCGGGCACACCGTGACCGTGTTCGAGCGGGCCGACCGCATCGGTGGTCTGCTGCGCTACGGCATCCCGGAATTCAAGATGGAGAAGCGCTTCATCGACCGCCGTCTCGCGCAGATGGAGGCCGAAGGCACCATCTTCAAGACCGGTGTGAACGTGGGCGTCGACATCACCGCCGAGCAGCTGCGCGAGAAGTTCGACGCGATCGTGCTGGCCGGTGGCGCCACCCTGGCGCGTGACCTGCCGATCCCCGGCCGCGATCTGGACGGCATCCACCAGGCCATGGAGTTCCTGCCGTGGGCCAACCGGGTCCAGCTCGGCGACGACGTCACCGACGACGAGGGCCTGCCGCCCATCCACGCGAAGGGCAAGAAGGTCGTCATCATCGGCGGTGGCGACACCGGCGCCGACTGCCTCGGCACCTCGCACCGCCAGGGCGCGGCCAGCGTGCACCAGTTCGAGATCATGCCGCGTCCGCCGGAGGAGCGGGCCGCGTCCACCCCGTGGCCGACCTACCCGCTGATGTACCGGGTCTCCTCGGCGCACGAGGAGGGCGGCGAGCGGGTGTTCTCGGTGAACACCGAGCGCTTCGTCGGCGCGGACGGCAAGGTGACCGGTCTGGACGCGCACGAGGTCAAGATGGTCAACGGCCGGTTCGAGAAGGTGGAGGGCACCGACTTCACCCTCGAGGCCGACTTGGTGCTGCTGGCCATGGGCTTCGTCGGTCCCGAGAAGCCGGGCCTGCTCACCGATCTGGGCGTCGGCTACGACCAGCGCGGCAACGTGCAGCGCGACAAGAACTGGGCGACCAACGTTCCCGGCGTCTTCGTCGCCGGTGACATGGGCCGCGGCCAGTCGCTCATCGTCTGGGCCATCGCCGAGGGCCGCGCCGCGGCCGCGGGCGTGGACCGGTACCTGGAAGGCGAGACCGCCCTCCCGGCGCCGATCACCCCCACCATGGTGGCTCAGCGCTAGGTCCCCTCTCTTACCGGAGCGGAAACGAAGGCGCCTGTGGACAACTCGTCCACAGGCGCCTTTCCGCATGTCCGGGGCGTTCCGCCACCTCGATCTCCGGGCTTCGTAGCGCACGGGGAACGGAAATCCGACACACTGCGGAGTTCGAATGGCATTGCGGCGTTCGTGGCTTTATTGTGATCTTCGGCGTGCTGCTGATCTTGGGATGCGGTTTTGGGTGCACGTCATCCGGTCGGGTGACTTGTGTTCACCCGGCGTGCACTGGAACGACATCCGGTGAGTTCAGCATTGACGCGGCAACTCGGCGGGAAGTTCGACGAGGGCGAGGTTTGGAGCGGTATGCAGTGGAAGAAGGTCGTCGCGGCTCTGGGCGCGTCCGCGACCGTGATGTCCGGCTTGGTTTTCGGTGGTGCGACGGCGAGCGCCGCGCCCGGTTGCCCGAGCCTGTACGTGGTGGCGATCCCGGGTACCTGGGAGACCGGACGGGACAAGACCCCGCAGCCCGGCATGCTGGCCGGCGTCACCCGCGGCCTCCCGTCCAACACGGAGGTCGACTATGTGACCTATGCCGCGACCGCCTTCCCCTGGGAGGGTGAGGTTTACGGCAACTCCAAGAAGGAGGCGGTCGACAACGCCCGGGGTCTGATCGCGAACATGGCGCAGCAGTGCGGCGCGACCAAGATCGCCCTAATCGGCTACAGCCAGGGCGCGGACGCCGCAGGCGATCTCGCCGCCGAGCTCGGCACCGGCCTCGGTGTCGTGCCTGCCGACCGCGTCGCCGGCGTCGGCCTGATCTCCGATCCGCGTCGTTCGCCCACCGACATCCAGGTCGGCCCGGTCGCTCCTGGTGCCGGCGCGGGCGGCCCCCGGGTCGGCGGCTTCGGCTGGGTCAGCGATCGCACCCGCACCATCTGCGCGCTCGACGACCTCTACTGCGCGACCGCGACCGAGGACTTCGTCACCCGGTTCGCCGGGTTCCTGGCCCAGGCGTCGGACGCCAACCCCGCCAACATGTGGCGCTACCAGATCGAGGCCGGCAACATCATCGGCGACCTGATGAGCTCGGGTGGCGTCCCGACTCTGCAGGCGCAGCTGACCGACTCGGCCAACCAGCAGCGGGCCAAGGACCTGGAGCGCTTCTACAAGTCGCAGGCGCACACCCTGTACGGCAGTTACCCGGTGGGTGGCGGTCAGACCGCCATCTCCTGGATGCACAACTGGATCGCGGGCATGGCCTGAGCCGCAGCGAAACCACGGGCCCACCTCCGGATTCGGAGGTGGGCCCTTTTCGATGTGGCCGGGCGGCTAGCTCGAGCCGGTCGGCGGCAGGAACTGCTGGAACTGGTGGAACTGGTGCGGCGGGCCCCCACGCCACGGGCCGTCACCCGGCCGGTCGTCCGGTCCACGGCGCGGACCGTCGTGCCGTTCATGGTGCTCGAAATGGCGGGGCCTGCCGTCGATGTCGGCGCCCTGCTGCGGTGCGTCCACCAGCTGTACCTGGCCCCGGGCGGCCGCGGTTTCGGCGGAAGCGTTCGCGGCGAGGGCGGCGAGCGGGACGGCGATCAGCGACCCGGCCACGGCGACCCGGGCCAGACGCCGCAGCGGCGTAGCGGTTTTGGAGAGCGACACGGAATTCCTTTCTCTCGAACCGTGAACCACTGTCGGAAGCGGCCCACCGGTCCTATCGAAGATTCCGTCACTGGGACACCGGTGCGACAGACCTGGCAATCGACTGTGAATGCTCAGCACGGAGCGATGCTGCGGGGCAACAACTCCCGGACGTGCCCGTTCTCATCGACGGTGGCCGGCACCGTCTCGTTGCACAACAGAGCCCGCCTCCGAATTCGGAGGCGGGCACTGTTCGATGTGGTCGACTGGCTAGCTCGACCCGGTCGGCGGCAGGAACTGCTGCGGGCCATCCTGCCGCGGGGCGTCGTTCGGGCCACGGCCCGGGCCGTTGTCCGGTCCCTGACCTGGTCCGTTGTCGGGTCCGTGGCCGGGGCCGTCGTCCGGTCCACGGCCCTGATCGTCATGCCGTCCGTCACGGTCGAACTGGCGATCGTGGTCCGCGATCTGCTGCGGTGTGTCCACCAGCTGTACAACGCTCTGGTCGGACGGGGTTTCTGCGGATGCGGTCGCCGAGAGGGCCGCCAGCGGGACGGCGATCAGCGCGCCGGCTAGGGCCACCTGGGCCAGACGCCGCAGCGGTGTAGCGGTTGTGGAGAGCGACACGAGAATCCTTTCGTTCGGATCGTGGGCCGCCGGTCGGAGCGGCTCACGTGTCCTATCTCAGCTCGCGTCACTGGCACATCGATGCGACCGGCCTGGCAATCGGCTGGGAAGGCTCAGTGCGGGACGATATTGCGAGGCAACAGATCCCACACGTGGCCGTTCTCGTTCACGGTGGCGGCCGTGCGCCGCCCGGTGCGGGAGAACAGGATCCTGGTGATCGAGCAGTAGTCGATGGGGAAGGTCAGCGGTCTTTCCAGCCCGAGGACCTCTTGCAGCAGCACGTTGATCACTCCGCCGTGCGCGAACGCGACCACCGTGTCCGCCGGGTCGGCGGCCGCGACGATATCGGAGACGGCAGCGTGCACCCTGGCCTTGAACGCGGCACCGTCCACCTGCACCGGCAGGTGACCGGCCTTGATCCGGTCATAGGCGTCGCGGAATTCGACCTTGGCATCCTCGATGGGGATGTAGGCAGGCAGATCGCGATCGTATTCGGCGAGGTCGTCGACGACATCGACGCCGAGACCCAGCTTCGCCGCGGTCGGCGCCGCCGTTTCCCTGGCCCGGCGCTGCGGGCTGCTCACCACCCGGGACACCCGATGATGGCCGAGCGCCGCAGGCACCCGCTCGGCCTGCTCCACTCCCACCGGGGCCAATTCCGGGTCGGCGGGCCCACCGGAGCTCAGCATCCGGACCGGCTGGGCATGGCGAACGAGAATCAACTGCACCCACCCCACTCTGCCGCATTCGCCTGCCCGGTCTCCTCTCGCCCCGGTGCGACCGCTGTGCATGGCCACCTGCGGTGAGATACTCGATGCCATGCCCGTCGAGCCGTTTCCCCAGTGGCTGCGTCCGCCGCCCGGCGGGTTCGTAGCCGAGGATCTCGATCGCCTGCCAGACCTTCCTCCACACACCGAGTTGATCGACGGGAGTCTCGTCTTCGTGAGTCCGCAGGCGAAGTTCCACATGCTGGCCATAACGTTGCTCGATTCCGTGCTTCGTCGGCTCGCCCCGGAACACCTGCGGGTACGCCGGGAGATGACCGTGACACTGGGACGGGACCAGCGCCCGGAGCCGGACCTGATAGTGATTCACGCCGATCGCGACGGTGGTCCCGAGCTGACCTCGTATCAGGCCGACGATGTCGTACTGGCAGTCGAGGTCGTATCCGCCGAATCGCGGACACGCGATCGAGAGCGCAAACCACAGCTGTATGCCCGGGCGGGCATTGCGCATTTCTGGCGGGTCGAGAACGTCGACGGCCGACCGGTGGCGTATGTCTACGAGCTGGATCCGGCGACGAAAGATTACGCGCTCACCGGTATTCATCACGATCGGCTGAAGCTGACCGTGCCGTTCGATATCGACGTCGACCTCACCGAGATCGACCGGATCTGAAGCCGGTCGCGCGGGCCTGGTCAGGTGAGGCCGGGTCTCAGCGAGCACACGACCGCGCAGCTGCTTGCCGAGCCGACATCGGGTGCACGGTGCCGTGGACGACGAGAAACGACGGCCCGGGTCGCGTCGCGTCATTCGGGCCGTCGGATGTCTGCCGCTAGGTGTTCTTCTTGCGCTTGGTCAGCAGGTAGATGCCGCCGATGATCAGTGCGACCACCAGCAGGCAGCAGATCGCGCCGATGATCAGGCCGCCTCCGCCCCTGCTCTTCTTCTTTTTGGCGGCCAACTCGAGCGCGGAGTTCCACGTGTCGGGGCTGGCCCATACGGTGTGGTCCAGCAGACTCGCGTTCGTCAGCAGGTCAAGGTACATATTCGAACCCCTTTGGTGTAGCGGCCTCCTCCCGGAGCCGAATCTCCAAGGGTAGCGGCCCGATTCGCTCGATGAGAACTCTTCCGGACGAAGGGGCGGTCAGCGGGGTTTCACCAAAGGGAAAGGCAAGGTCTCGCGAATGCTGCGGCCGGTGATCAGCATGACGATCCGGTCCACGCCCATGCCCAGTCCGCCGGTGGGCGGCATCGCGTGCTCGAGCGCCTGCAGGAAGTCCTCGTCGAGTTCCATCGCCTCCGGGTCGCCGTTGGCCGCGAGCAGTGACTGCTCGGTGAGCCTGCGGCGCTGCTCCACCGGGTCGGTGAGTTCGCTGTAGGCGGTGCCCAGTTCCACGCCCCAGGCCACCAGGTCCCAGCGCTCGGTGACGCCGGGGATGCTGCGGTGCTGTCTGGTCAGCGGGGAGACCGAAGTCGGGAAGTCGATGTAGAACGTCGGCTCCTCGGTGCGGGATTCGACGAGGTGCTCGTACATCTCGAGCACCACCTGGCCGGCGTCCCACCCGTGCTGATAAGGCACGTCGGCCTTTTCGCACAGTTCGCGCAGCTCCGCGACACCGGTCTCGGGAGTGATCTGGCTGCCGATCGCCTCCGACACAGCGCCGTGCACTGTCTGCACCCGCCAGTCGCCGGAGATGTCCACCTCCTCGAAGCTGCCGTCGCCGTTGGGCCGCAGGGCCACCATGGCTCCGTTGGCCGCGATCGCGGCATTCTGGATCAGCCTCCGGCAGGTGTGCATCATGCGCTCGTAGTCGCTGTGCGCCTCGTAGGCCTCCAGGATGGTGAACTCGGGGTTGTGGCTGAAGTCGACGCCTTCGTTGCGGAACGTCCGCCCGATCTCGAACACCTTCTCCATGCCGCCGACGCACAGCCGCTTCAGATACAGCTCGGGCGCGATCCGCAGGTAGAGGTCGAGGTCGTAGGCGTTGATGTGGGTGATGAACGGCGTGGCGTTGGCGCCGCCGTGCACCTGCTGGAGGATCGGCGTCTCCACTTCCAGGAAACCGAGCGAGTTCAGCGAGTCCCGCAGCGAGCGCACCACCGCGCTGCGCTTGGCCAGCACCTCGCGGATCTCGGTGTTGATCGCCATGTCGACATAGCGCTGCCGCACCCTGGCCTCGGGATCGGCCAGCCCTTTCCACTTGTCCGGCAACGGGTGCAGGCACTTGCCCAGCATTCGCCAGTCGGCCGCGAGCAGCGAGAGCTCACCGCGCCTGCTCGCCCCGATCTGCCCGCTCACCTCGATCAGATCGCCGAGATCGAAGAACTCGCCGAACTCGGCGCTGCGCGCGGCGCCGACCCGGTCGCGGTCGATGACCAGCTGGATGTCGTCGGTCCAGTCGCGGACCACGGCGAAGATCACGCCGCCGTAGTCGCGGATGCGCAGCAGTCTGCCGCAGACCCGCACCGTGGTGCCCCGGGGCGAACGCCGCGCGTCGGCGACGGTGTGCGTCGGGGGATAGGCGACCGGATAGGGATCGATACCGGCATCGGCCAAGCGCGCCAGTTTGTCCATGCGCACGCGGACCTGTTCGGGCCTGCGCGGCAGTTGCTCCTCGGCCTCCGCCTCGGTGATGTCCGGCGGGCTGCCGTCGGTGTGCAGCCCGGTCACGGTGGCAGGCACCGCGACATGCTCACCGGTGTGGGCGGCGGCGTCGGGTTCCTTGCCGAACCGGGGCAGGAATCCCTCGGCCAGCGCGCTGGCCACCGCGACGCGCGGCAGCTGCCTGCGCTCTTCGAACAGGAAGAAGCGCGGCGCCCAGTACGGCTGGTACTTCACGTTCGATCGATACAGCGCCTCCAGCTGCCACCAGCGGGAGAAGAACAGCAGCACGCCGCGCCACAAGCGCAGCACGGGACCGGCTCCGATCCGCCCGCCTTCCTCGAACACCGAGCGGAATACCGCGAAATTGAGCGACACCTTGGTGATGCCGTACTGCTCGGAGTTCAGCGCGAGCTGCGAGATCATCAGCTCCATCACGCCGTTGGGCCCGCCGGGGTCGCGGCGCATCAACTCCAGCGAGGCGCCCGTGCGGCCCCACGGCACCAGCGACAACATGCCGAGCACCCGATCCTGCGGGTTGACGGCCTCGACCAGCAAACAGTCGCCGTCCAGCGCATCGCCCAAGCGGCCGAGCGCCATGGAGAACCCGCGCTCGGTCTCGGTGTCGCGCCAAGCGTCGGCGCGGGCGATGATCCGGGCGAACTCCTCCGCGGGGATGTCGCGGTGCCTGCGGATACGGACGATGACGCCGTGTTTGCGCAGCCGGTTCGCGGCCTGGCGCACCGGTTTCATCTCCGGCCCCGCCAGCGAGAAGTTCCTGGTGTCCAGAATGGCCTCGTCGCCGAGGCGCAGCGCGGACAGGCCCGCGCGGCGGTAGGCCGTCGCACCGAGTTCGCTCGCGCCCATCACCGCGGGAGCCCACCCGAAACGATCGGCCAAGCGCAGCCAGGCATCGATCGCCTGCGGCCACGCCTCGCGGATGCCGACCGGGTCGCCACTGGCCAGGCACACGCCGAGCTCCACCCGATAGGTCACCGCCGCTTTGCCGCTGGGGGCGAACACCACCGCCTTGTCCCGGCGGGTGGCGAAGTAGCCGAGGGAATCCTCCACGTCCGAGCGGTCCAGCAAACCCCGGATGGCCGACTCGTCGGTACCGGTCATCGCGTTCGCCGCCCGCTGCGAGCGCAGCAGGATGACCACCGCGGCCAGCAGCGCGACCGCGCCGAACAGGCCGAGCAGGAAGTTGACGAACGGCGGCGGATGTCCGTCGAAGTGCTCGTTGTCCGCCAGCACGGCAGCGGTCACGCGATAGACCGCCCACCCCGGTCGCTGCACGCCCTGCGGGAGGCTGCCGGGGAACAATTCCACCAAGCCCCACCCGAGCAGCGCGCCGATGGCCAGGCCGCCGGCCAGCACGCCGAGCGCCTTCCACCCGGCGCCGCGGCGCACCTTGGTGTAGAACTCCGGCCAGGCCGCGACGAGCACACCGATCGTGGCCAGGTGCAGCACCATCGCCACCAGCGCGTGAATACTGCCCCGATCGGCGAAGGTGACGGCGTTGACCACGGCGTAGATCGCGAGATAGCCGACCAGCAACCACCAGGCGATCCGTTTGCGGCTGGCGATCGCGCCTGCCGTCAGCCCGACGACCAACGCCCACATCAGGTTCGTGTCGGGCGCGTCGAAGTAATACGTATCGATATAGCGGCGCGGCACCTGGGTCAGGAAACGCAGGCCGGGTGAGAGGCTCCAGAGGAAGCACAGCACCGCGAATACCCCGAGCGTCAATCCCGCGATATGCGGCACTTCCGAAAGTCGTCCGTGACCCCGGTGGGGAACCGGCGGAGTCGGTTTATCCGCGCGTGGTGCGGTATCGAGGTGTTGCTGGGCTTGCGTGGAGGTCACGGAACCAGTGTGTACGTGAGTGTGTCGGATTTGCCAAGCCTGCGGGGCGCGTGTTTGTGCGGTGTTTGTGCGGGCGGTACTTCGTCGCGATGAGTATGCCGCAGGTCGGAGCCGAACACGAACTTTCCTGATTCCGCGGCGCCCTGCACGACAGGGCCGAGCGAATCGGAGTGAATTTCGATACGTGCGATAGCAGCGATCGGATTTCGGTCGATGCCCGGCGAGGGTTCGAGTTGCTCCGAGATCGCTGGGCGTGTGGGGCGGTGTCCGGCGAGTTGGGGTGAGGGAGTAAGTATTTACCCCATGTCGGAACCAGTCGAAGTACCGATCGATGACGACGTTATTCGGCTCGGCCAGTTTCTGAAGCTGGCCAACCTGATCGACTCGGGTTCGGAGGCGAAGACGGTCATCGCCGCCGGATTGGTGCGGGTGAACGACGAGGTCGAACTGCGGCGCGGGCGGCAACTGCACATCGGCGACGTGGTGGCTCTCGCCGGTCACAAGGCGATCGTGTCCGCCTGACGGCCGGAGCGGTCCGGCCGCGCCGCCGAACCGGCTCAGTCCTCGGCGCGCACCACGATGCCGTCGTGGTCGCTGTAGAGCATGTCGCCGGGCACGAACGTCACCCCGCCGAACTCCACCGGCACATCGCGGTCACCGCTCCCGGTCTGCGTGCTCTTGCGCGGGTTGGTGCCCAGCGCCTTGATACCGATGTCCAGGGTCCGCAAGATGGCGGAGTCGCGAACCGCGCCGTTGACGACGACGCCCGCCCAGCCGTTCTCGACGCCGCGCCCGGCGATGATGTCGCCGACCAATGCCGTATGCACGCTCGCGCCGCCGTCGACCACCAGCACCTTGCCCTCGCCCGGCTCACCGAGCGTCTGCTTCACCAGGAGATTGTCCTGGAAACAGCGGATGGTGGTGATGCGTCCGGAGAACGCCGCCCGCCCGCCGAACTGGATGAACTGCGTATCGCAGCTGCGGATCTCCGGGCCGATCTCGTCGGCCAGGTCGGCGGTGGCGATTACATTCTGCGATTCGGTCACGGTGTTTATTCTCCAGCGCCTGCGGCGCTGGGTGTTCGCGGCCCCCTCATGGCTCGCGTTTGCGCGACCGCCGCTTGCTCCTTCGTCGCGTGCGCGGCGGCCGCGCAAACGCGAGCCGGGTCGCGAACGGCGGATGCTCGGGTCTCGCTTCGCTCGAAACCGGGAGTCGAGGTGCGCTGGGTGCGTGGGGTTCGAAGGTCGGCCCCCGGCACGCGGTTCAGCGTGGCTGGTGGCACGAGACTCCCTCGTCTAGACGGCAGTAACGCGAACGGGAGCTTGGCCGTGAGCGGTGAGGGCTCGACCTCGCTTGCTCGGAAGACGTGGGCAGGTGTGATTGCGGTGGCGCAGGGTCGTCGCTTGCTCATTTGTTGCGGAGCAGGTCGTTCGGGTGTGCTCCTTGGGGGTGACCGGCCGGGTTCGGATTGCCGGGTGGTCGGAGGGGGATGGGGTGGCGCTACCCGGTGGATCGGCTTCGTTCCGTAGGCGTGCACAGGCGGCGCGCGTGGTTGTCAGCGCGCGAGGCGGTGGGCGGCGTTATCGGTGGCCGTAGCGCAGTTCGTACAGGTCGCGGTCGTGTTCGGTGCACTTGCCGTGGTCGACCAGGTCTGGGTTGAGGCCGTGCTGGACCAAGCGGAAGCGGCGCCATACGTAGCTGAGGGCGACCGTGAAGACCACCATCGGGACGATCATCATCACGATCAAGCCGATCTTCAGGGGCATCGGCCCGGGGAACAGCAGCACCAGGGCGAAGAACGGGATGATCGGCCCGAGGAAACGGACGAGATAGCGTTCCATGGCCCCGTGCCCGACGAGGTCGTGGGTGACCCACTCGTGCAGCTCCTCGGGGAGCTCGCGGCCCAGATCGTAGGCGACCCGCTGCCTGAACGTGGGGGTTTGCATATCACAAGGCTATGCCTGTGGTATAAGTCACCGCTAGTTCCCGGCGCGGCTCACCCGCGTCCGTGCCTGCGCTCGTAGTCGAGCCGTTCGCGCTCGTCGCGGCGACGGGCGTCGGCGTCGGCGAGCGCGGGGTCGAGACCGTGCTTGATCAGCCGATGGCGCCGGTAGACGTACAGCAGCGCCACCGTGAAGTAGATCAACGGGATGTACAACAGCGCCATCATCGCCAGACCCATCCACAACGGGCCGGGCAGCAGCAGGAAGAGCATGAGCACCGGAAGCACGGGCACCAGGAATCGCACCAGATAGCGCCGCGTGGCCCCGGGCCCGACCAGGTCGTCTCGCACCCAGTCGGACATCGATTCCGGCAGGGTACGGCCGAAGATATAGCCGACCCGTTGGCCGAACGAGGGGGAAGCGCGCACGCCTCCAGCATCCCGACTCCGCAATCACCCGCGCAACTACGCCCCACCCGCTTCGCGGAACGCGACCGGACCAAGATTGCGGCCATCGTCCCGCCTCATGGCCACCGCCGGTGGACTCTGGATCGATAGCGCGGCCGGGCATACGACATCTCCTGACGTAACTGCTCGCCCTGCCGGCCGATGGCGCGGTACCAGTCACTGACCGCGAACACTCAGCGCCGCAGGCGCTGAAAACCCAACACAGTCGCGGCCGATCAAACACGTCCCGCATGGAACGCGGCGATCTGCGTAACCAGGTTGTGCGTCGTGTGCTGCACGGCGATCTTCACGAACGGTTCGATGGTCTTACCGAGGGCTCGCCCCGCCAGGCCGCCGGGCACTCGGAAGTCCACGATCGCGTCGACGGTGCACAAGTCGTCGCCCTTGGCGTGGAACAGGAACGTGGATTCGACGTCGAAACCCTTGATCGACTCGACGCCGATCGCGAAGTTCTCCTCCCACCGAATCACCCGGATCCGCGATTTCAGTGCGGCGGGACCCAGCTTCATGTGCCCATCGAACGTGGCGCCGACCCCTTCGGTCTGCTCGCCGACCGGAGTGAAGGACTGGATGCCGTGCAGGAATCGCGACAGGTTCCGGTAATCGTTCACATAGGCGAACGCTGACTCGGCCGAGGCCACGCAATCCTCGACGATCTTCACTTCGGTCATGCGCAGACCCTAACCGGGGCGGGCCGATCCGGCTCAGGCTGTCACCGCCAAGGTGGCGGCGAGGCCGAAGGCGAGCGCCATCACGATCACCTCGGCTATCGCGCGGCGCAGCGAGTCGTCGGCGTCCATCCGGTGGTCGGCCGCCTTCGGCACCCAACTGCGCCGCCACCACCAGCCGAGAGCGAGCAAGCCGAGCAGCACCACGGTCTTGGCGAGCAGGATCCGGCCGTAGCCGGTGCCGACGAACGGAGCTACCCCTCCGACCCGGATCAGCCCGTTGAGCAGCCCCGTCACCGCCACGATCGCCACCAGGGGCAGCGCCACCGCCGAATACCTCGGCAGCACCACCGCCCACTCGCCGCGGGTCCGCACGACCAGTGCCAGCGCGATCAGCAACCCGAACCAGGCGCCCGCCGCCAGCGCGTGCACCGCGGCGAGCACCGACCCGAACGCCTGCTGCGACATGTGTCCGGTGATCGGCCGCAACGCCAGCGCGACCGCGGCGAACACCAGCACCAGATCCGCGGAGGCGGACCCGGGTCGCCGGAAGGCGAGCGCCGACCCGCAGGCCACCGTCGCGACGCCGGCCAGGATCGCGATCCCGATCTGCCCGCCGCTGACGTCGACCAGATAGGTGCCGAACTCCTCGGCGCCGAGTTCGCGTACCGGAACGCCGACCACCTCGGCTGCCTCGAAGATCAGCACGGCGAATTCCGCGACCGCCCAGATTCCGGCGAGCACCGCCAGCAGCCGCCACGGTGTCGTCAACCGCGGCGTCACGCGGGGCAGGGCCGCCAATCCCAGTGCGGTCGCCCCGACACCGTCGGCCACCACCCGGACCACGGCCTCACCGGGCAGCGGACTCGGCAGGATCAGCACCCAGGCGAGTGCGACGCCGAGCAATCCGGCCGGGAAGGCCAGGAGCAGCGCGGGCCAGGGCGTTCGGCCGGGAGCGCGCCGCGCGCCGCCTCGGCCGCCGGTCTTCACGTCGCTCACCGCTTCTGGTCGCGGCTCCTGCCGCCGAACAACGCGAACGCGAGTCCGCCACCGAACAGGACCACCGCCCCGGCGACGAACACCCACAGCGGAATTCCGTCCGAGCCGTCGGAGCTGTCGTGCGCCTTCGCGTTCGGTTTCGGTCCCGGCGTGCCGTTGCCCGGCTTGCTGAGCGTGAAGTGCCGTTTGCCGCTGACGGGGTGTCCGTCGGCCGAGGTCACCCGGTAGGCGATGGTGTATTCGCCGACCGGCCCCAACTCGCCCAGGACGACGCTCACCGTATTGCCTTCGACCACGGGGTCGCCCTTGGACCAGAGGTTGCCGTCCGGTCCGACGACGGTGAGCGACGGGAAGCTGGGCTGCAGTGCCTCGTTGAACGCCACGCTGGCGCGCTCGGGCCCGGCGTCCACTGTCGCGTTGTCGTCCGGGACGCTTCCGGTGGCCGCGGAGTGCGCGGCGGCGACCCCGGTTGCGGCGATACCGAATCCGAGCAGGAACAGGCCCGTGACAAGGGCGGCGAGGAGTCGGCGGTTCATGAGCGACGTCCGCGAACGACATTGCCGAGGCCGAGCGCGACACCGAGCAGGCCGAGCGCGAGGCCGATCCCGCCGAGCCAGCGGGCCGTCTCGTCCTCGTGCTCGGAGTCCTCGTCCGCGGCTTCGCTGCTCACTTTGTGCCCGTCCCCATCCTCTTTCCCGGGGGCCAAGGTGACCGACGGGGCCGGATGTTCGGGTTCGTCGCCGTCCTTCTCGACCGGTTGGTCCCAGCTGACCACCTTGCCGTCGGAATAGGTCTGCTTGGCGGGGAAGCTCACCGAATCCTGCGCGGGCAGGGGGCCGAGGGACACCGCGAAGCGCTGGAACTGACCGGGCGGGATACCCGGCGCGCCGGGATCGGCGGTCCAGGTGATCGCGGTGATCTCCTTCTTGTCGTTGCGTTCGACCTTGGCCGACCATCCCGGAATCGGCTCGGTCCGCGCCGATTTGAGATTGGGCAGGGTGACGGTGAGCGCTGTAGTGCCCGCGGTATCCGATTCGGTGGGCACCCGGAAGGTGGCGACGGCGTATCCGCCTTGTGTCGCGCCGGGAGCGTCCACCGTGACGTGGGCGGCGGCGGTGCCGCCCGCGAGGAGGACGAGTGCCGTTGTCGTGACGGTCGTTCCGACGGCGCGCGAAAGAGAGCTGTGCATGCTGAAGCTTCCTGTGCGAAGGTACATGGGTGTCGGGCGGTCAGGCCGACACCGGCGGCGCGCGCGGGCCGAGCGCACCGAGCGGAGCACAGCGATAGGGCGGAAGGCCGGAATCCGGCCAGAGCGGCGCGCCGACGATCCGTGCCCTCCGCGGCGGCGCGAGTATCGCGCGAAGTGCGCCGGAGGCGGCGGCGTAGAGCCGCTCGGTGAGCACGATCAGCGCCGCGCAGGCGGCAGTCGCGACGATGTGCGCGAGCAGCATCCCTCCGGTCGGCAATGGGGATGACGTTGCGCTGGAGCCGCTTTCGGTGTGGTCGTGGCCGAGCAGAACCGACAGCGCGACGTGGCTCAGCAGCTGACCGGCGCCGAGCGACCCGGCCACGACGCACGGGTGCGCCCGCAGGGTTCCCGCGGCCGAACCGAATCCGGCGGCGATCAGCAGCAGCAACGTCAGTTCGGTGGTGCGCGGCGCACCTCCGCCCGCCGCCCCGTGCGCCGCCACGGCCAAGACGCCGACGAGCACGCCGACCAGGCCACCACGCAGGTGGCCGGTGATCGGGTGCGGGGACATCGGGACGGGGACGCTCAGCGCACGCCGAGCCGGGCCAGGATGTCGGACTCGATCCCGGACAGTTCGTGGGAGATGGACGCGTGCACCGAACGGCGGCGGTTGGCAGGCATCTGGTCGGAGGTGTGCACCGCCGCCGTCAGACTGCCGAGACGGTCCTTGGTGGCGGTGACGAACTTCTGCGTCTCGCCTTTGTCCTTGCCGTCCTGCGCGCCGATCTTCGCCAGGGCCGCTTCGGCATTCGTGATGCGCGCCTGCAGTTTGGCGCCGTGTCCGCTGAAGTCGCCGAGCTGGTCGATGCCCACGCCGAGTTGCTGGGCGCGGCGGGTGTCCAACTGCCCGCGCAGGAAGGTGGCGCCGCGGTAGGCGAGCGGGGCGAGCACCGGGATGAGCACCCGCGCCACGCCGAGATACTTCTTCACCTGGCCGGCGCTGAACGGATCGCGTTCGGCCTTGGCGGCCACCTTCAGCGCGGCCTTCTCCTCCGCCTGGAACGCCGCGATCTGCGCTTTGGCCACCTTGCGCTGGGTGCGGGCCTCGGCGCGGCGTGCCTTGCGGTCGTTCTTCGCGGCGAGCTTGGCCTCGATCGCGGCCTTGTGCTTGAGGGCTTTCGCCTCGGCCCTGCGGCTCGGCCGCCGCTTGCGCTTCGTGAACAACCCCATCGAAGGCCCTCCGTCATGCTGGTTCGCCATGGCAGTACGACGCCGGGGAAGCCCGTCCGCCCATGTCACACGCTTTGCCGCTACCCTATCGGGTCCCCGGTCTCAGCTGCGAGGGTAGTGCGGCCCCCGCACTCCGCACCTGCCGAAGCGGCATCACCTCGGTCGACCGAACTTTCGGCCCCGAGCGAGCCGGCCAGATATCTCGCGTCCCTGCTGCCTGCGCTGGATGCGGCGATTACCACCTGACGCAACCACCCACCTGAACTCCCGGTTTCGAGCGGAGCGAGACCGAGCATGCGCCGTTCGCGGCCCGGCTCGCGTTCGAGCGGCCGCCGCGTCCGCGACGAAGTCGCCAGCGGCGGTCGCTCGAACGCGAGCCATGAGGGGGCCGCGAACACCCAGCGCCGCAGGCGCTGGAAATTTAATACTGTCGGGGGTAGGGACCATACTGCTTAGCGTGGATTCGGACATCGGTGACCGGGATGGTCGCAAGCGCAACGGAACGGCCGTGGATCGGGCCACCGACGTGCCGACCGCCTTCATCGATGCCAGGGCGCTGATCGGCTGCCGCCATCGGCTGCATCTGGACGCCGCGCACCCCGGCGCGCTGGCGGGCGTCGTGGAGGACGCGGGCGTACGCCAGCGGCGGGACGCCGCCGCCGCGCACCGCGCCCGGGTGCGCGACGCGCTGGTCGGCGCCGATCCCGACGCCTGGGTGGTGATCGATCCCGGTCTACGCGCCACCGAGCGCGCCGAAGCGACTATGCGCGCGTGCGAAGCCGGCACGCGGCACATCTGGGGCGGACTGCTACCGCAGGAGCCGGACACCGGCAGGCGCGGCGGCTCGGAGATCCTGTTGCGCGACGCCGACCGCGGCGGGTACATCCCGGTCATCGTGGTGAACCACAAGGTGACCGACCCGCGTCAGCCCGAACCGGCCGACTTCCACCCCACCACCTCCGACCCTTACCACTGGAATCCGCGACCGGACCCGCACCGCAAGCTGCGGCAGCAGCCCCGCGACCAACAGCGGCTCGCCCATCTGCACCGGATGCTGCAACGTCACGGTCTGGCCAGTCCCGCGCTGCTCGGCGGTGTCATCGGCTTCGACTTCGATCGCATCCTGGTCCACGATCTGGCCCCGCTGCTGGCCGATTACGACCGTCGTTACGCCGACCGGATCGCGGTGGTGCGCGGGGAGCTGCCGACCGTCCCCTCCAAGGTGCCGGAGTGCAGGCAGTGCCCGTGGTGGACGCGCGGCATCGAGGGCCCGAGCTGTGAGGACTGGCTGATCGAGCACCGCGACGTCAGCCTGGTGGCGCCCGGCTCGCGGGCGGACGTGCTGCGCAGGCACAACGTCGAGACGATCGACGAGCTCGCCGCCTGGGTGGGGGAGGATCCCGAGGATTGGCAGCACGGCCCGTTCGACGAGGCCGTGGTCACGGCGCGGGCGTGGATCGCGGGCGCGCCGGTGGTGCGGCGAGTCGAGCGCGTGCGGGTGCGGCGGGCGGACGTGGAGGTCGACGTCGACCTGGAGAGTTTCCAGGAATACGGCGCCTACCTCTGGGGGACGCTGCTGAACGGTGTCTACCGCCCATTCGTCACCTGGGATCCGCTGCCCACCGAGGACGAGGGCCGCTCCTTCGGCGAGTTCTGGACCTGGCTGATGACGGTGCGCGCCGAGGCGGCCGCGGCGGGCAAGACATTTGCGGCGTACTGCTATTCGCGCACCGCCGAGGACAAGTGGCTGTACGAATCGGCGCGCCGGTTCGCGGGCCGACCGGGCGTGCCGACGGTGGAGCAGGTGCGCGCGTTCGTGGACGGGCCGCAGTGGGTGGACATGTTCCAGGCCGTCTCCGACCAGTTCATCTGCCCGAACGGCAAGGGGCTGAAGAAGATCGCGCCGGTCGCCGGGTTCTCGTGGCGCGACCCCGAGGCGGGCGGCGAGGCGTCGATGAGCTGGTATCGGCTCGCGGTCGGCTACGACGGCGCCGCGCCGGATGCGACCCAGCGCACCCGGTTGCTGGAGTACAACGAGGACGACGTCCGCGCCACCCAGGTGCTGCGCGAGTGGATGACGAACCGCGCCGACGCCGAGGTCCCCGGTCTCGCCGACTTCCCGCCGCTTTCCGATCCGCGGTCGCCCGAGGCCGTCGCGGGTTACGCGGTGGTGCCTCCTTCGACTCCCTAGCCGGCGCGCAGCGGTACCATCGCGACGTGACAGAGCACGTCGAACAACTCGAGTTCCAGGCAGAGACCCATCAGCTGCTCGAGCTGATGATCCATTCCGTCTACTCCAACAAGGACACCTTCCTGCGGGAGCTGATCTCGAATTCCTCCGACGCGCTGGACAAGCTGCGGCTGGAGTCCTTCCGGGACAAGGATCTGCACGTCGACACCTCCGACTTGCACATCGAGCTGGAGGTCGACAAGGACAACCGGATCCTGACCGTGCGGGACAACGGCATCGGCATGTCGCGCGCCGAGGTCGTCGACCTGATCGGCACCCTCGCCAAGTCCGGTACCGCCGAGCTGCGCAAGAAGCTGAACGAGGCCAAGTCCGAGGCGGCGGCCGAGGAGCTGATCGGCCAGTTCGGCATCGGTTTCTACTCGACTTTCATGGTGGCCGACAAGGTCACGCTCACCACCCGCCGTGCGGGGGAGACCACCGGCACCCGGTGGGAGTCGAGTGCGGGCAGCTCCACCTACACGATCGAAGAACTCGACGAAGCCCCGCAGGGCACGTCGGTCGCGCTGCACCTCAAGCCGGTGGACGAGGAGGATCACCTCTTCGACTACACGCTGGAATGGAAGCTGCGGGAGATCGTCAAGAAGTACTCCGACTTCATCGCGTGGCCGATCCGCATGCAGGTGGAGCGGACCGTCACCGAGGGCGAGGGTGCGGACGCCAAGGAGACGACCGTCCTCGAGGACCAGACGCTCAACTCGATGAAAGCGCTGTGGACGCGCCCGAAGAGCGAGGTCTCCGACGAGGAGTACAAGGAGTTCTACAAGCACGTCAGCCACGGCTGGGACGATCCGCTGGAGATCATCCCGTTGAAGGCCGAGGGCACCTTCGAGTACCAGGCGTTGCTGTTCATCCCCTCGCACGCGCCGTTCGACCTGTTCACCCGCGAGCACAAGCGCGGCGTGCAGCTCTACGTGAAGCGCGTGTTCATCATGGACAACTGCGAAGAGCTCATGCCGGAGTATCTGCGCTTCGTCAAGGGCGTGGTGGACGCGCAGGACCTGTCGCTCAACGTCTCCCGCGAGATCCTGCAGCAGGACCGGCAGATCCAGATGATCCGCAAGCGCCTGGTGAAGAAGGTGCTGTCCACGGTCAAGGATCTGCAGGGCGCCGAGGACCAGACCAGCTACCAGACCTTCTGGAAGGAGTTCGGCCGCGTCCTGAAGGAGGGTCTGCTCTCGGATTTCGACAACCGCGAGACGATCCTGCAGGTCTCCTCGTTCGCCTCGACGCACTCCGATACCGAACTGACCACGCTGGCGCAGTATGTGGAGCGGATGCCCGAGGGGCAGGACACGATCTACTACATGACCGGCGAGACCCGTCAGCAGGTCGAGAGCTCCCCGCACTTGGAGGCGTTCAAGGCCAAGGGCCGCGAGGTGCTGATCCTGACCGATCCGGTCGATGAGATGTGGGTCGGTTCGGTGCCGGAGTTCGACGGCAAGGCGTTCCAGTCCATCGCCAAGGGCGAGGTCGATCTGGAGACCGAGGAGGAGAAGAAGGCCTCCGAGGCGCTGCGCGAGCAGCAGGACAAGGACTTCGCCGATGTCCTGACCTGGCTGGGCAAGACGCTGGAGCAGAACGTCAAGGAGGTGCGTCTGACCAACCGGCTCACCACCTCCCCGGCCTGCCTGGTCGGCGACGTCTTCGACTTCACGCCGATGCTGGAGCGGATGTACCGCGCGTCGGGCCAGGCGTTGCCGGAGAGCAAGCGCATTCTGGAGCTCAACCCGACCCACCCGCTGGTCACCGGCCTGCGCGATGCGTACGCGGCGAAGAAGGACGAGGCCGACGCGGGTACGGCGACCGAGCTGTCGGAAACCGCCGAACTGCTGTTCGGCACGGCGGTGCTCGCCGAGGGCGGTGAACTGAAGGATCCGGCGCACTTCGCCCATATCCTCACCGATCGGCTCACCCGCACCTTGTGACATCGCCCGCGACCGGAGGACCACGCCGTTGTCCTCCGGTCGCGGCCGGTGCGGTCGGCGGTATTTCGGCCATTTCTCGGCTACGGTGACCGCCGAGATGGCATATTCGCAGGACTGGGGAGTTCGCCCCCGGGTGGCGCGGTTAGATGTGGATGTCTGAAAGGATTGTCACAACATGTCCGCAAACCCGCTTGCCGTGTCCGAGCCGTGGGATCTGGTCGCCGACGGATACGCAGAGTTCGCACCCGCCATCATGCAGCCGTTCGCGGTGCGGGCGCTCGAGTTCGCGTCGTTGTTGCCCACATCGCACATCGTGGATGTGGCGGCGGGGCCGGGCACGCTCAGCTTGCCGGCCGCGGGCCAGGTGGCGCAGGTCGAGGCGCTGGATTTCGCGGAGTCGATGATCGCGCGTCTGGCGAAGGTCGCCGCCGCCGCCGGGCTGACGAACATTCGCGCGAGGGTGGGCGACGGCCAGGATCTGCCGTACGAATCCGACCGCTTCGACGCGGGGTTCTCCATGTTCGGCCTGATGTTCTTCCCGGATCGCGCCCGCGGGTTCGCCGAACTGTTCCGCGTGCTGCGGCCGGGTGGCACCGCGGTGGTGTCGAGCTGGGCGCCGATCGCGGACTCGCCGCTGATGCGGATGATGTTCGGCGCCTTGGCCGCGGCCGACCCGAACATCCAAGAGCCGCAACCGAACTTCCTGAGCCTGGAGAATCCCGAGGTCTTCGAATCGGAGATGCGCGGCGCGGGCTTCGAAGCCGTGTCCATCCAGCGGCATTCGATCGCGCTGACCTTCGGCGATCCCGAGGAGATGTGGGAAACCATGGTGCGCAGCAGCGCCCCGCTGGAACTCATGCGCCACAGCGTGAGCGCGGAGGAGTGGGCTCGGCGCGCCGCCGTCATGAAAAGGTTCCTGGCCGAGAAATACCGGCCGAACTCCCCGTTGTCCACCACGGCGTACCTCGGCATCGGTCACAAGCCGCAGGCGTGACAGACGACAGCGCGCGACTCTTCCGAGGAAGAGCCGCGCGCTGCCGGGAGAGCGGAACGGAATTACCGCGGCGCCATGCGCAGTGCGCCGTCCATGCGGATCGTCTCGCCGTTCAGGTAGTCGTGCTCGACGATGTACTGCGACAGCTGCGCGTACTCGTCCGGACGGCCCAGCCGGGACGGGAAGGGCACGCCCGCCTCGAGGCCCTTGCGGTACTCCTCGGTGACGCCGGCCAGCATCGGGGTGTCGATGATGCCGGGGGCGATGGTGTTCACCCGGATGCCGAACTGAGCCAGGTCACGCGCGGCCGGGACGGTCATGCCGTGCACGCCGCCCTTGGACGCGGAGTAGGCGATCTGACCGATCTGGCCCTCGAAGGCGGCGACCGAGGCGGTGTTGATGATGACGCCGCGCTGGCCGTACTCGTCCACGGCGTCGGTCTTGGCGATCGCGTCGGCGGCCAGCCGCATGACGTTGAAGGTGCCGAGCAGGTTAACCGTGATGACCGTGCGGAACAGCTCCAGGTCGTGCGGGCCGTTCTTGGACAGGATGCGGCCCGCCCAGCCGACACCGGCGCAGTTGACCACGATGCGCAACGGCGCGCCGGACTCGGCGACCTGCGCGACGGCCGCGCTGACCTCGTCATTGCTGGTGACATCGGCGGGAATGAGGGTGACCCCGGCGGGTACATTGTCGCCGGCGCGCTCGATCGACTGCGGTACATCGAGTCCGAAGACGGTAGCGCCGAGCTCGGCGAAGCGCTTGGCGGTGGCGGCGCCGAGGCCCGATGCGCCTCCGGTGACAATGGCGGCGGAACCCGAAATCTCCACGATGGTCCTCTCGTTTGTGACAGCCAGTTGGCCTTTCGTCAATTGCACCCTAACCGGTGCTCGGCGCGCGGCCCCGCATGGCTCCCGCGACTCGTTACCGATCGGTGTTCCCGGCGCGCCCCCTGTCCGGCCGGACGATAGAACCGACCGCGCAGAATGGAACAGCCCAGTCAGCTCGACCGAACACCGGAGTCTCCGTATGACCGAATCGGCCCTCAGCGCACGTCTGCCACGCGGGAGGCACGGCCTGCCGCGGGAGCAGGTGATCGCCTCGCAGCGTGAGCGGATCCTCGTCGCGACGGCGGAGGCCATGGCTGAGAACGGTTACATCGGAACGTCTGTCGCGGCGATCCTCAAGCGGGCGGGCGTGTCGCGGGAGACGTTCTACGAGCAGTTCCGTTCCAAAGAAGACTGTTTCGAGGCGGCCTATCAGCGCGCGGTGCAGTTGTTGCTGGACCGGATCGCCGAGGCCACCGAACAGGAGGAGGCCGCGCCTGGGCAAGGCGACAGCGACGCCGTGGCTCGGATGGATCGGATCCTGCGCGCCTATCTCCACTATCTGGTGGACGACCCGGCGAGCGCGCGGCTGTTCTTGGTCGAAGTCTTCGCGGTGGGGTCGGCGGCCATCGCGCGCCGGGCCCAGTTGCAAGAGCGGTTCGTCGAGTTGATCGCCGCCGTGCTCGACGCGCGGACCGAGCAGCAGCGTTTCGCCTGTCAGGCCCTGGCCGCGGCGGTCGGTGCGATGGTCACCGCTCGGATCGCGGCCGGGGACTCGGCCGGCCTGCTGGCGCTGCGGGAACCGCTGCTGGATCTGTTGCGCCGGGGCGGCGGACTGTACGGGGCCGCGCTGGACGTGCGCGGCGAGCCATCCGCGTGAGCAGCAGCGCCGCACCGGCCAGCGCGGGGGCGAGCGCCGCGAGCCCGGCCACCGCGACGCCGCCGAGGCCGGGTGCGGCCGCGCCGAACAGCGTCGCCGCACCGAAGTAGAGGAACAGCAGGCCCGAGCCGATGCCGATGGCGTGCTCCGGCAGATGCTTGCCGACCAGGATGCCCAGCGCGATGGCGAGCGCGTCGGCGGCGACCATGCCGATGGTCGAGCCCAGCCAGACGCCTACCCAGTCGTAGTCGGTGGCCAGCGCCGCGGTCGCGAACATGGTGCGGTCGCCCAGCTCGGCGAGCAGGAACGCGGACAGCACCACGAAGAACGGCGCACCGGCGGCCTTCGGCGTCTTCGGCTCGGGGTCGTCGTCGCCGGGACCGAAGTGCTCGCGCAGGGTCCACAGGCCGACGGCGAGGAAGGTGACGGCGGCGATCAGCGCGATCGCCGTGGTCGGCAGGGCGGCACCGAGGAAGTGGCCGACGCCGACCGAGATCAGGTGTACCGCGGCGGAGGCGGTCGCGATGCCGCCGAGCACCACCCACCAGCGATAGCGCAGCGCGAACGTCAGCGCCATCAGCTGGGACTTGTCGCCCAGTTCGGCGAGGAAGACGATGCCGATACTCAGCAATACCGTGGCGATCATGTGTTGGCGGCTCCCAGGTCTCCGGCCTGCCGGCCGGAGATACGGGTGGACTCCGGCCGACAACGAAATGGTTGTCCAGGCCGAAGGTCTCGCCCACCGGACGGATGCCGGTTCACACAGCCGGACCCGGGCCCGAATGGACCGGCGGGTCAGTATGTCGACTGCGCAATTGGGGGCTACTCCCCTTCGCTGCAGCCGACTCTACCGGCGCGAGCCGCTCCTGCCAACCCGCTGTAATCGAAATCGCAATGCGCACAATAAGTTTGGCGATCCACGTCCGGAAATTCGGTTACCCTCACGCGGCCAGCAGCATGGCCAGAACCGCGGTGTCGGGATCGCTGATCGGATCGAGCCCGACCCGGCTGACCAGGGAGGTAACCGTTCCGTCCGACTCCGCCTCCACCCAGGCGGCGCGGTGTTCCAGCCCCAGATGGGGCACACCGGGCAGCAAGACGCAGCCGGATGCCGCGCCCGCGCATTCGGGCAGCGAGGGGCGCGTCTCGCAGGGCGGATGCAACATCAGCAGCGCCGGTGGCACGTGCTCGGCGAAATGACCCGGCTCGACCGCTTCGTCGCCGAGAACGGGGCCTTCGGCGATCACCAAGCCGACCGTGCCGGGGGCGGGATCGTCGGGCAGGTCCTCGCGGACTCCGAACACCGTCGAGGTCGTCAGCAAGCCCGGTAGCGTGGCCACACGCACCGCTAGTACCAGTACCTGGGCCCACTCTTTGGTCGTGTCCGGCCAGCGGCCGGAGATCACGAAGCCGCGTAGCGACCCGCGCGAGTGAAACGGCGTGATGCCGATCGGTTCGTTCGTGCGCATTCCTGCCTCCCGTTGTCGAACCCGGGGGCGACCTTGCCCGTGCTATTTGTGTGGATTTCCGAATATGAACCACGAGTCACCTGGCACACAAGTACCAAAGAGTGCCAATCGGACAGCCGGAGGACCGGTCGGCGGGCAATCGTGCTGCGTACGCGGCGGATAGGGCCTCACCTCGCCGAGCCCGCATACGCGGCGCGGGGCGGCGTGCTCGGCAAAGCGTCCGCGTCGCCGGAAAACAGAACGGGCCCGCGATCCCGGCCGCGCGGGGCGGACGGATTCGCGGACCCGGTTCGGGTGCTGAGCCGGCTCAGCCGAAGATGAGGCCCTTGGCCTGCGAGGTCGCCTTGGCGAAGCGCTCCTGCACGTCGGCCCAGTTGACGACGTTCCAGAAAGCGGTGACGTAGTCCGCCTTGACGTTCTTGTACTGCAGGTAGAAGGCGTGCTCCCACATATCGACCTGCAGCAGCGGGATGATGCCCAGCGGGACGTTGGCCTGCTGGTCGTAGAGCTGGAAGGTCAGCAGCTTCTGGCCGAGGGTGTCGAAGCCGAGCACCGCCCAGCCGGAGCCCTGCAGGCCGTTGGCCGCCGCGGTGAACTGCGCGCGGAACTTGTCGAACGAACCGAACTGGTCGTCGATCGCCGCGGCGAGCTCGCCGACCGGCTTGTCGCCGCCGTTGGGGGAGAGGTTCTTCCACCAGATCGAGTGGTTGACGTGCCCACCCAGGTGGAACGCGAGGTTCTTCTCGTGCAGGAAGATGGCGCTGTGATCGCCCGACTCGCGAGCGGCTTCCAGCTTCTCCAACGCGGTGTTCGCGCCGGCGACGTACGCGGCGTGGTGCTTGGAATGATGAAGCTCGTTGATCTGCCCGGAGATGTGGGGCTCCAGGGCGCTGTAGTCGTAATCCAGATCTGGCAGCGTGTACTCAGCCACGATGTCCCTTCCTATGTCGGGCCGGTTGTGCCCGTTGTTCCGAGCACAGCCAACCATCATTCGTACACCCGGTCGATTCCAACTCGGGCCCACGCCCGCACATTCCGGTGACGCCGCTCACACACATCGGGTCGCGCACCGTCACATCCCGCACATCGGCCCCAGTGGAAACGCACGCGTAGCATCGAACCATGTCGTGGTACGACGAACTAGTGGGGCGTCTGAGCCTCCCCGAACCCGCCATGGTCGCGCCGGAGCGAGCACTGCCGGGCCGGGCGGAGCCGCTCGACGTGCCGCATACCCACTACGTCAACGGTCACCCGATCCATCCGCCGTTCCCCGAGGGGCTCCAGCTCGCGGTCGTCGCGATGGGGTGTTTCTGGGGTGCGGAGAAGAGTTTCTGGGAACTCGACGGCGTCTACACCACGGCAGCCGGTTATGTCGGCGGGTACACGCCGAATCCAACCTACGAAGAGGTCTGCAGCGGGCGGACCGGGCACACCGAAGCGGTGCTCGTCGTATTCGATCCCGCCGTGATCGGCTACGCAGGCATCCTCAGGCACTTCTGGGAGAACCACGACCCCACCCAGGGCATGCGTCAGGGCAACGATCGCGGCACCCAATATCGTTCGGCCGTCTTCACCTTCGGCGCCGAGCAGGCCGATCTGGTCCGGTCGACGGCCGAGGCATACGGCAAGCGCCTCGCCGCGGCGGGATACGGGCAGATCACCACGGAGATCTCGCCGCTGCCCGGCCTGGCGGCCTTCTACTATGCCGAGGGCTATCACCAGCAGTACCTGGCGAAGAACCCCGGCGGATACTGCCCGGTGCATGCCACCGGAGTGAGCTGCCCGGTGGGCACGGGCGCCTGAACACAGGAACCGCACCTCCGTCGACGGATGCGCGGTTCGCTCGTGATGATCGCGGAGGCAGCGCTCACAGCGGGGGAGCGATGCCGGGACGGGTCGCCCGGGGATCACCCGCGTCATGCGCCTGCCACCACCGCGCGCCGCCCGCGATGAAGTCCGCCAAGGGGATCTCTTTGCCGCGCGCGTCGTGCACGACGATGTCGTCGAACCACACCCGGATGTCCAGTTCGCGCGGATCGATGCCCTCCTCCTGGGAGAACTCCAGCACGTGCGTGGACTCGTGATCGCGGATCCGGGTGTCGAAGCTGAGCAGTTCCCTCCACAACGCCCAGCTGCTGTCGTCGAGGTCGACGAACTCCCAGCCGTGCAGCCGACCGCCGCCGAAACTCCGGATGGCCTCGTCCAGGCCATCCATTTGCAGCGGCAGCACCTGCGGCTCGAGGTCGTCCCAGTGCTGTGTGCGCAGGGACGCGGCGACCCGGCTCACGCCGGTCAACGTCACCTGCACCCGATAGTCCTCGTTCGCCGTCCCCTGCTCGGGGAGAGTCAGCACCTCGAGGTCGAGCCGCAATTCGCCCGCGGGCTCGTCGACCGCGAGACCGAGGCACGTGGCCTCGGACAACGCGATGTTCAGCCCTGCGGTATCCAGTCCGTGGCGTAGCCCCCTGCTCGCGTTCATAGCCCCAGGCTACCGATCGCCACTGCCGGATCGCGGTATTTCGGCGGTGTTCACGATTCGATGGAACCGATCGCGGGCCGGGCCCGTCCAAGTAGTTATCGGAACCTCTTCGGCCGCAGGTTCCGAGGTCGGCGACGAATGGCCGCTCCGGGATGGACAGGAGGGGAGTCCCGGATCGGCCATTCGCATCGCTGCCCGTTGGGGCCGAATCCAGTCATCAGGTATGGGCACACCACTCGATTGCGGACCAGAAGTATGGAAAATCCCCGCAGTAGGTAACTGAACAGTAGCTAATGAGTGCCGCGAGCTGGGTGGACGCTGGTCGGCAGCACGCCTTGTGGATCAGGCTGTGGATTATGTGGATAACTTCGCCCGAGTTATGCACAACCCGCATCGAGCGGGGGCGCGGTCGAGTTCCGGAGCAGAGAACATACCTGAAGTCGTCGCGCGCTGTCGAGGCCGCTCCCCGGGCATGGAACTGCACGGCGGCCCGCCGCCCATGGCAGGATCGAATCTGTGACGAGCCCCCACGTTCCGTCGGTGACGGTGGAGGACGTGCCTGCCGAATTCGACAGCGTCCCCGCGCCGGCCGACACGCCGCGACCGATCCTGCTCGACGTCCGCGAGGACGACGAGTGGCGGCTCGGACACGCCCCGGGAGCGATCCACATCCCGATGGTCGACGTCCCCGCCCGGATCGACGAGCTGGAGTACGACGCGGAGCTCTATGTCATCTGCCGGCAGGGCGGCCGGTCCCTGCAGGTGGTCGAATACCTCACGCACATCGGCTATGAGGCCGTTCAGGTCCACGGGGGCATGGTGGCGTGGCAGCAGGCCGGTCGACCGCTGGTCGCGGAAGGCGACCACGAGGCGAAGATCTACTGACGAAAGAACGAGGTGCGCGGGTGAGTACGGTGGTGCAACCTTGTGCGCGCTGCGGGGCGCGCTGGGCCGTGCAAGGGACGCCGATGCACTGGTGCCCGCGCTGCCGCGGCGTTCTGCTCTCGCCCGCGCCGATCGACGCGCCCGCCGACCGCCGCAACTATCGCTGGGTGGCACGCAGACCAGACCAGCGCGGTCGCCGAGCGCAGCCGCCCGCCCGGCCGGTCACGCAGAGTCGCACGCCCCGGTACACGCAGATCCCGCGCTGGGGGCTGATCGACCCGCCACCGCAGGCCGGTGCTGCCGCACGCCGCCCGTTCGAGAAACTGACCGACTCGGTGACCAAGTTGCTCGTCGCGACCGCGAGCGTGTTCGGGCTCGCGGCCGGCGCCGAGCTGGCGCGGTACGGGGTCTTGCTGCGCAACCGGACGCGCCTGATCCACCCCGCCGTCCTCTTCGCTTCCGATGCCCTGGTGATCGGCGCGGGCGTGCTCGCCATCGTGCTCGCTCTGCTGGCGGCCGCGGCCGCGACCGGAAGGCTGATCGAGGTCAGGCGGTCGGCCTACGCGGCCGAGGGCAGGCGCGACCCGCGGTCGCCGCGAGCGCTCGCGCTCGGGTCTCTGGTCCCGGTGGTCAACTTGCTGTGGCCCGGGGTTTTCCTGAGCGAAGTGGCCGCGCTGCGAGGTGATCCCCGGATCGGCCGGGCGGTCCGGATCTGGTGGGCAGCCTGGGTCTTCGGCGGCCTCGTCGCGGCGGCCGCGCTACTGTGGCGGACCGCGGATTCGTTGCAGGCCCAGGCGGACGGGGTGCTGTTCACCGCGTTCGCCGACGCGGTCGGCGCGGCGGTCGCGCTGTTGACCCTCTGGCTGCTGCGCACCATCGAGGGGCGTGATCTGCTCGGACGCCACCGGACCGCGCGCCGCTGGCTGATCGCGGTCGACCCCGCCGTGCCGGTGATCGAACCGGTGCATCCCGGCGGACGGCGAACCGCGGCGGAACCGGTGGACGCCGGACCGGCGCACGAGGAAAACGGTGCTGAGGACCGTGAGCAGGAGGAGGTTATGGCCAAGTGAGCCAGGGCAGTCGCGCGCCATTCGTCGTCGCGCATCGAGGCGCCTCGGCGGCGCGCCCCGAGCACACGCTCGCCGCCTACGAGCTGGCGCTGCAGGAGGGCGCCGACGGGGTCGAATGCGATGTCCGGCTGACCAGGGACGGGCATCTGGTATGCGTGCACGACCGCACCGTCGACCGGACGTCCTCGGGCAGCGGGCTGGTCAGCGAGATGACGCTGGAGGAGCTGCGGGCCCTGGATTTCGGCGCGGACGGCTCGCCCGCCTCGGTGCTGACCCTCAGCGAGCTGATCGGCCTCGTGCTGGACTGGCGTAGCAGGCCGACCAAGCTGTTCATCGAAACCAAGCACCCGGTTCGCTACGGCGCGCTGGTGGAGAACAAGTTGCTCGCCGAACTCCAGCGCTTCGGCATCGCCACCCCGGCCTCGGCCGACCATTCCCGAGCCGTCGTGATGTCGTTCGCGGCCACCGCGGTCTGGCGCATTCGCCGCGCCGCGCCGCTGCTGCCCACCGTCCTGCTCGGCGAATCGTCGCGCTACCTGGGCGGATCCGCCGCCACGACGGTCGGCGCCACGGCCGTCGGCCCCTCGGTGAAGACGTTGCGCGAGCACCCCGATCTGGTCGACAAGGCCGCCGCCGCGGGCCGCGCCACCTACTGCTGGACCGTCGACGACCCCGACGACGTCCAACTGTGCGCCGACCTCGGCGTCAGCTGGATCGCCACCAACCACCCCGGCCGCACCAAGTCGCTGCTGCCTGCCGCCTGATCCGGTCAGATCGGGCGGACCGGATCGTTTCACCGACCGGTCATACGCGACACGCCGCGCCGCGGGCGCGGCAAATCAAACACTGTGTAGGTTGACCCCTCGTGGGTAAGAGCAAGCGCAATAGTCCTAAGCCCGGCGGTAACCGGGCGCAGCGTCTCGCCGAGCGGCGGGCAGCGCAGGAGCAGGCGGCACAGGCCGTCACGCGTCCGTTCGAAGGTCTGGCCGCGGAGTGCGATCTGGTCGCGCTGCGCGAATTCGTGCCGTCGGCCACCGCGGAGTTGACGCTGGCGGCTTCGGTCGCGGCGGAGCGCCCGGTGGTGCTCGCCACGGTGCTGCCCGGCGCGGTGGCCGCGTTGGTGCGCGCCGGTGACGAGCCGAGCGGGTATGTCGGCGCGCAGGTGCAGTTCCAGGGTGCGGACCCGGCCGCCGATCTGGCCGCGGCGATCTTGTGGACCCAGTCCGCCGAGCCCGGTGACTCGCTGACCTCCGTGGAGAGCGTCGCCGGTGGGCCGCGGCTGGCCGACGTCATCGATCCCGGCGCGAGCCTGGACCTGACCGTGCACCAGGACTTCGATTGGTGGGTGCCGGCGGGTGTCGAGCCCGATCCGCAGGTTGCCGCCACCATCGAGCAGGCCAAGCAGGCGATCATGCCTTCGGCGCGGCTCGGGCTGGACGCGGACGCGATCGGCGCGGCCTGGTGGGTGGACGCCGGCGAGAAGGCGCATATCCGCTGGGTGCGTCCGGAGGACGAGGACGCGCTGATGCTGGCGCTGGCGCGGGTACACGCGTCCGGCGGTCTGCACCTCGGCGAGGGTTCTCGGTTCGCGGGGTCGTTCCGCACGCACGGCCTGTTGGTCCCGGTGTTCGATCTGGATCGGGAGCGGCACCCCGACGAATGGGTGAAGCCGGCGGTCGAGTTCGGTGCGCGCCTTTCCGAGGCGCTGGCCATCGACGCCCCGCTGAATGCCGACGAGCGGCGCTCCCGCGACGGCTTGCGGTCACGTCAGGTCACTTTGCGCTGAGTACCGGAATCCTGCGAGATGTCCCGCGACTGTCGAGCGGCGAACAAGGTTTACTGTTTGCCGCCGATATCGCTGGGGATAGGTAAGTCTGACCGAACTGCCGCGAATGCGGGAGAATCCTTCTCCCGGAATTTCGGATTTCGACAGGCAATGGGCCCGGGCAGCGACAAGCCCGGTTCCTGGGGAACCGGGCCTGTGCACCTTTCCGGCAAGCTCCGTCAGACGGAGCCGCCGGCCACCGAAGGCGCACCGGAGGCGTCGCTCGGGCCGCTCATTTCCCGGGCGACGAATTCCTCCAAGTCGAACAGGTTCGACCCGGCGCGATCGGCGATGGTGAGCAGTGTGGTCATGTTCGCGACTTCCTCGACCTGTTCCTTCAGGAACCACTGCATGAACTGTTCGCCGAGGTAATCGCCCTCTTCGCGGGCGGTGCTCGCCAGTTGGATGATCTGCTCGGTGACCGTCTTCTCCTGCGCGAGCGCGAGCGCGATCGGTTCCCTGGCATTCTCGAACCGTGATTTCGCGGCGTCGATGCCGGAGAGTTCGATGCTGATATCCCGGTCCAGGAAGTACCGCACGATCATCATCGCGTGATTGCGTTCTTCGACGGCCTGCTTGTAGAACCGCTTCGCCAGCTGCGGCAGGTCGGCATTGTCGAACCACACCGCAATCGCGATGTACTGATGCTCGGCATTGAATTCGTGCCGGATCTGATCGTGCAACAGGCTGTGAAATTTGCTGCGTGGGGATTCCGGATGGCTTGACATGGCATCGACATTAGCGCCGGTGCGGTCGCGTGTCATCCAAGTACAACCTTAATGAGGCTAGTGTTGCCTAATTAATTCTGCGCCGCTCCAGCCATTTTCGGCGCCGGGATTTCGGTGTGCGGCCGCGTCCGCATCTCGCGGGCGACGAACTCCTCCACATCGAACAACTGCCCGTCGGCGCGGTCGAGCACAGACAGTAGCGTGGTCATCCGGGCGACGCTCTTCACCTGTTCCTCGAGGAACCATCGGACGAATTGCTCACCCAGATAGTCCCCGGAGTTGCGGGCCGCGCGAGCCAGACCGCTGATCCGGGTGCTGCGGTCCTGCTCCAGCTCCAGCAGCAAAGCGATTGCGCCGCGCGGGCTTTCGAACGTTGACGTGATCGCCTCCAGGCCGCCGATCTGCACCGGGAGATCCCGGTCCAGCAGGTACTGCACCATGCGCAGCGCGTTGCCGTAGTGCTCGCGCGACCGGCCGTAGGCATGTCCGGCCAACTGCGGCAGCCGATGCGCGTCGAAGTACACGGCGGCGGCGAGATACTGCTGGGCGCTGGTGAATCCGTGTCGGATCTGCGTGCGCAGCAAGTCGGGGAAGGACTCGTCGGCCTCGTCGATGTCCGGCATGGCAATGACGCTACCGCGTCAGCAGGTCCTCGGGGATAGGGCGGTCGGCGGCCAGCGCGTCGAAGAACCGCCCGGCCTTCTCCTTGTCCCAGAGCAGGACGTTGCCGCTGTCCGTGTCGTCGAATCCACCGACCGGCACCGTCGTGGCGACGGTCTCGCCGCGCAGCGCCCAGCCCAGCCCGCCGAGGTTCCAGATGTGATCGCCGTTGTCGACCTTCAGCGACTTGGCGGTGTCGGAGGCCAGCGGCCAAAGTTTGAACGGGTTGGCCAGCGTGGCGCCGCTGGTCGCCTTCTTCAGCAGGGCGGCCATGAAGATCCGCTGGTTGTTCATCCGGTCCAGGTCGGCCAGCGCGGTCGCGCGGCTGCGGACGAAGCCCAACGCCTGCGGTCCGTTCAAGCGTTGACAGCCGGCGGGCAAATCAATGCCGGCGAGGGGGTCGTCGATCGCTTTGGGGACGCACACGTCGATACCGCCGAGCGTATCGACCACACTCGCGAAGCCGCTGAAACCGATCTGCGCGTAGTGGTCGATGCGCAGGCCGGTGGCGATCTCCACCGTCTGCACCAGCAGCGCGGGGCCGCCGACGGCGAACGCCGCGTTGAGCTTGTCCTTGCCCTGGCCCGGGATGCTGACGTACGAGTCGCGCGGAAGGCTGACCAGGGTGGTTTTGCCCGATTTCGGCACGTGCACGAGCATGATCGTGTCGGTGCGCTCCGGACCGACCTCGCCGCCGGTGGCGAGTTCCTGCTCCTGTTCAGGGGTCAACCCGCCGCGGCCGTCGGAGCCGACCAGCAGCCAGTTCGTGCCGGGTGTGTCGCCGACTCGCTTGGCGTAGTTCGCCAGCGCGGGGATGCGGTTGAGGGAGTTGTCCAACTGGATGACGGCGCCGACGGCGGCCAGTACCAGCACCAGGAGGATCACCAGGAACCAGCGGAACGGGTGGCGCTTGCGGCGCGGTCGCGGCGGGCGTTGGCCGCGCGGCGGCACCGGGGGTGGTCCCTCGCGGAACCGTCGTGGTTTCCGGGGCGGTGCGGGAGGTGGACCTTCGTGGTAGGGCATCGGGCGCTGTGTGGGCGCGTGCGTCGGCCCGTCGTGATGCGGCACCGGCCGCTGTGTCGGGGCGTGTGGTTGACCTTCGTGATGCGGCACCGGGCGCTGTGTGGGGGCGTGCCTGCGGGCCGGGGGAGGCGGTGGCATTCGCCGGGCCTGTTCCGGCGGGACCTGCGAATACGCCAACGGCTGCGCGTGCGGGTCGCCCGTTCCGTCGCGGCGCACCACCTGGGTGGGCTCGATCGGTGGCGGCGCGCCGGGACCCGGAGGAGGCATGCGCCGGCGCATCGGAGGTTCACCGGGTCTGCCGGGCGGCGGCATCCGGCGCGTACGCGCGTTGCGCTGGGGGTCGTCGCCGTTCATCACTGAAACTCTACTTATCGGGCGGTTGTGCGGTGCCGCATGTGGACACTGGCGCACGCGAAGCGGCGCTGTTTCCTAATTCGCGGGCGGCATCAGGTTGTTAGCGTTCCGGAGGGCACGGTTGCGTCACGGGAGCCACGAAACATGGCCGCGCAGAACGGTGTAGCCGATGTAGGCGACCGCGTCGATGGTCGCATGGGCGAGGACCAGCGGCCACAGCCGGTTCGTGCGCTGCCAATAGCGCCCGAATATGACGCCCATCACACAGTTTCCGAGCCCGCCGCCCAGTCCCTGATACAAGTGATAACTGCCACGCAGGAGGGCCGAAGTCAGCAGAGCCGAGTTCTCCGACCAGCCGAGCCTGCGCAGCCGGGTGAGGAGGAACGCCACCACGATGACCTCCTCGGCCAGGGCGTTCGCGCAGGCCGACAGGACGAGCGCGGGCAGCCGCCACCAGTAGTCGCCGAGCGAGGCGGGCACGATCGTCACGCTGAAACCCAGCGCATGGGCCACGAGGTAGAGCCCCAAGCCGGGCAGGCCGATGATCGCGGCGAGGGTCAAGCCGGGTAGCACGTCCGCGCGCCACCGGATTCGGTTCGCCAGCCCGATCAGTCGCGGTCCGATGCCGCCGCGCCACAGCAGATACAGGCCCAGTGCCGCCCACCCGAGCAGCCGTAGCACGCTGAGCAGCTGGAACAGCAGGTCGATGGTGGATTGCGTGGACCGCGACGGGTTCAGCGCGACGGTCCGCCCACCGATCCCGCCCGGCGCGAGCGCGCTCTCCACCAGCGAGAGCGCGGCGCTGAGCCCGCTGAGCCCGAACGTGACGAGCAGCACCACCGCGATCTCGAGTTTGATCGCCAGCCGCTCCCGATCGGTCGGCTCGGTCTCGTCCCACTGGGCATCGGACTCCGCGCGCATGAGTCGAATCTATTGCGCTCCCCCTGTCCGGCGCGCGGCGCGTCGCCGTGGAAAAGTGCGACCGGCCGGACCACGGTCTTTACGGCCGCCGTCGGTCGCGTGCGCCCGATGCTCGCGCCTGATCCCCTTACAGCGGGCGGTCAGATGCGGCGCAGGCCGTTGAGGAACGGGCACCCGGCCAGGGTGCGTACGGCACGGCTGAGGCCCTCGATGTCGTCGGCCGGGGCGTTGAACGGCAAGCGGACGTCGTGATCGCCATCGTGTCCTTCCACCCGCAGAGTGAGCCCGTACCGGTCGATGGCCAGCGGGTGCACGATGCCGCGCTGCAGGTGCGCGGGCAGGTGCCTGGCCAGCTGGGCGACGATATCGGCGTGGTCGGCCTGCATGTGCTGCAGCCACGCGGATTCCATGGCGCAGAACGGATCCGGTTGCGCCAGGCGCAGCTCGTCGCTGGACACCGATTCCGCGCCGGTCGAGTCGGCCACCACCGCCGAGTTGATCACCAACCGCAGCAGCGTGGCGCCGAAGCCGACGTCGAGCAGTCCGGGATGGGGGAGCTCTTTGGCCACCTCGCCGGCCAGCGCGCGCTGCGCCTGGGTGGGCACCGCGCGCACCCAGCCGCGCAGCCAGACCAGCGCGCGCACCGGCTCGCGCAGCGGCAGCGGCGCGTGATCGGTGAGTTCCAGCACCGCGGGTGCGCCGTGCTCCCCGGAATTGCCTGCCAGGATCGCGGCGACCGAGGCGGTCGGCACCGCGATCACGGCGTCGCCGCACTGCCGTACGTGGTGCACGGACGCGGGCGTCGGGTCGATGCCCGGCATGGCCAGCACCGCCTGCTCCGCGTGGGCGCACGCGCTACGCACCCGCTCGGCGGTGGACGGTGCGACGGTCGGAGATGGACGCGGCATTCAAACCTCCGGGGAGCGGGCGACGCAGCAAGCTGAGGATTAGGTTACCCTAAGCTAAGTGACGATGCTCGGTTCCGCAAGCGTTCCGATCGGACTGAGCGAAGTGCGTCGATTTCGTTCGACGCGGGTTGTTACGGTTGGGGCGTGTCGGAAGGAATGGAACCGGGCGAACCGGTGCTGGTGTCGTTGTCGGCGCCTCCGCGGCGCAGTCTCTCGGATGGGTTGGTCCGCAACATCGGCGCAAGCCCCGCCGCTCCGACGCTCGAGCTGGACGCCCCGGACGCGGAGATCGCCGCCTTCCTCGCGCACGTCGCCCACTCCGATACCGGCTTCGTCGCGCGTACCTCTTCCGGCGACCGCGCGGTGGCCGTCGTCGCCGCCACGGCCGCCGCCCTGTGCGGCGAAGACATCGGCACCGCCTTGCGCAACCCCGATATCGCCTTCCTCACTTCTCTGAAACCCCCGGCGATCGACGCGGTCCGGTCCGTCCTGCTCGCCATCGAAACCGAAGCCGTTGACCAGGTGAACGCCGCATTGCGGGTGTTCGGGAGAGGTTGAACGCCGCTCGTGCGGCCGTCGAACAGATGCCGCGCGGTGGCCGTGCCTCCGCAATTGGTGGGGAGCCGGGCGAACGCGCAAGTAATCTCGTAACCGTGCCGCGAATCGCGTACTTCGGGCCGTCCGGAACCTTCACCGAGATGGCCCTCGCTCAACTGGAATCCTCGGGAACCTTCGACGGACCCGTCGAGCGGGTCGCCGCGCCCAGCCAAGGGGCTGCGCTCGAGCTGATCCGCTCCGGCGACGTGGAGGGCGCGGTGGTGCCGATCGAGAGCTCCGTGGAGGGGTCGATCTCGGCGACGCTCGACTCGCTGGCAATCGGCCCGCGGCTGCAGATCGTCGCCGAGACCGAACTCGAGGTGAGCTTCACGATCCTCGGCAAGCCGGGCACGGCGCTGCCCGACGTGCGCACCCTCGCCGCATACCCCGTGGCCGCCGCGCAGGTGCGGCTGTGGGTGGCGCGGCATCTGCCCCAGGCGCAGCCCTACACCTCGACGTCCAACGCCGCGGCCGCGGAAGACGTGGTGGCGGGCCACGCGGATGCCGCCGTGTCGACCGCCCTCGCCGGTGAACGGCTGGGGTTGATGGCACTGGCCTCCGGGGTCGCGGACCATGAGCAGGCGATCACGCGGTTCGTACTGTGCACCCGGCCCACGGTGGCGCCACCCCCCACGGGAGCCGATCGCACCTCGATCGTGCTCGAGCTGCCGAACGTCCCGGGCTCGCTGATGCGCGCCTTCGCCGAGTTCGCCACGCGCGGCATCGATCTGACCAGGATCGAGTCCCGGCCCACCCGGACCGGCATGGGCACCTATCGTTTCTATCTCGACTGCGTCGGACACATCGACGACACCGCCGTGGCGGAAGCGCTCAAGGCATTGCATCGCACCGCGCGGATCCGCTTTCTCGGGTCGTGGCCGGCGACTTCCGCGACCGGCACGCCACCACCGTCGGACGAAGCCTCGGCGGAGTGGTTGATCCAGTTGAGAAAGGGGATGGCGGACCTATGACCGGGAGGTTGATCCTGGTCCGGCACGGGGAGACCGAAGGCAACGTCGCCAAGCTGCTGGACACCAGGATCCCAGGACTGCCGCTGACCGAACGCGGTGCGGCACAAGCGAAGACGTTCGGGGAGAACCTGCTCCGACCCCCGAAGGTGTTGTTCTCCTCGGCGGCGCTGCGTGCGCGCCAGACCGCCAGTTACATCGAGGCGGCGACCGGTGTCGCCGCCATGGTGCTCGACGGGCTGCACGAGGTGCAGGCGGGTGACCTGGAGGGACAACACAGCGAGGAAGCGCACCACACCTTCCAGGAGATCTACCGTGCCTGGCACGAAGGCGATCTCACGCTGCGAGTGCCCGGCGGCGAATCCGCCCAGGACGTCCTGGATCGGTTCCTGCCTGCGATCGCGGAATTGCGGAACACGTATCTGACGTCGGATGACGACGAGCACGGCGACGTGATGGTGGTCAGTCACGGCGCGGCCATGCGGCTCGTCGGCCGCACGCTGGCGGATGTGCGGCCGCCGTTCACCACGAACAACCACCTGGACAACACCGAGACCATCGAGCTCGTGCCGATGCCGGATGGCGGGTGGGAGTGCATTCGGTGGGGCCGGTTCACGCCGCCGTTCGGCTACGACGTCGCGCCGACCTCCGACGATCCCATGGGTTAGCGCCTGTTCAGGACAGTTTCGGATTCCGCGGGAACTCTTCGCGCTCCGGCAGCGAATGGATCAGATCCTGCACCGCCGTGCGCAGTCGAGCGGGGGTTCCGCTGCTGAGCGATGTCCACTTCACGCCGTCGTCGGACTTGCTCGCGGTCGCGATGAATCGTCCTGCCCGCGTGTTGAAGACGGCGATGTGATTGTCGGCCATGTCTCTCGTGCCGTCGCCATAGACCACGCCGACGATCTCGGCGAACGAGTGGATCTCGACCAATGCCGCCGCCAAGGTCTTCGCATCCTGGGCAGGGTTGCCCACTTTCGTGAGCCGCTCCGCGGTGGCCGCGGCGTCACCGGTGTCGCCGAAGATCGTGGCGAGTTCTTCGGTCGGGGCGTTCATCCCGTACAGCTCCAGCGGCTCGGCGTAACCGAGTGCCGCGAGAACCGTGCCGGGCAGATCGTTGCCCGCCTCGTCGATGACGTAGGAGTCCTGCCCTCGAAGGGCGACGACCTCGAGGTCGACGCCCTTCGCCAGGCAGAAACGACTCACCCAACCATCGACGATCAATCGCAGCGCGATGATCCAGTGTGGCCGGTTCAGCGCGCGCAGCCGATTCTCCAGATCGCGATGCAGCACATCGTCGAAGAGGAGTTCCCGCTGGGCGAGCGACTCGGCGGCCGCGTCCATCGCCGCTTTGTGATCGGTCAGGTTGTCGTAACGCGCCCGAGCGTTCAAGACGACGGGGACTTCGATTTGCAGTTTCTCTACGAGAAACTGCATTTCGTCGAGCGACAGGACGACCGCATCCAGCGTGGACGGATCGCGGCCCGCACCGAGTACGGTCACCTAACCGTCCCGCTGAGGTCACCGCCGATGACTCCATCGGCGGTGAAACGGCCGTCGTTGAAGTGCTCGGTCGACCGCAGGTAGTCCCGGCCGTTGTGCTCGGCCTCGTCGTCCTCGTCGCTGCGCGCCTGGTTGCCGAGCAGGGGGTTGCCGTTGCCGTTGGTCGCCGACCGGACCGGCGCCGCTTCGACGGGCTTGACCCCGACCGTCTCCTGCACCGGGGCGGCGCCACCGATCGTGCCGCTGGAGCCCCAGCCTTCCGGAAGCTTCAGCGAGCCATTGCTGATGCCGGCCGCCGACCCGAGGCCGGAGAACGACACCGCGCGAGTCGCGGCGCCGGTGGCCGCCGCACCGGCTCCCATGACCATCGGAGCCATGCCGGAGAAGGTCGGCGCGGAGGTGGTGGTCGCCGCCGCGATCGCGCTGCCCGCGACGTTTCCGACGGTGGAGACACCGGTGGTGGCGATCGAACCGACCGCCTGCGCGGCCTGGGTGGCAGCGCTCGCCACGCCGGGGTTGCTCAAGAACGCCTGGGTGGCGGCGACGGCGGCCTGGATCGGATCCGCCGGAACCTCGGTGGTCGTGTCCGCCGCCTGCTCGGGGCTGGCCGTTCCGGCGCCCTTGGCGATCGGCGGCGGCAGCAGGAACTCGGCGGGCGTGGCGACCATGGCGCTGGTGGCGGCCTCGTAGGTCTCCATGACCAGAGCCGCACGGATGTCCATGGCGTTCCTGGCGACTTCCGCGACCTCGAATGCGCCGCTGAGCACACCGGGCGGGTTCGCCGACGCGGCCAAGGCGGCGTTGACGGCCGCGATCTCCGGCGGGCTCGGCATCGCCAAAGATGCGACGGTGTAGGCGGTGGCGTTCGCCGCGGCCTTCGCACCCATCGCGGCCGCTTGCACGCCCTGCTGCTCGGACCAACCGAGGAAACCGGTGAGCTTGCTCAGCGCGGCGATACCGTTGATGCCCTGCATCCCGACGCCGAGTTCGGCCATCACCCTGGCGACGGTGGTCGTCGCGTCGATCCAGGCGGCGGTGAGGCCGCCCCAGGCGGTGGCGGCGGCCGAGATCGGAATCGCGTGCGCGCCCGCGTGAAGCGTGGCCGAATTGATCTCCGACGGGCGCGCCGCCCAGATCACCCCGGTGACTCCTGCAACCATGTTTGACTTCTCCCCTGCTTGGCGTTGCTGATGGATCCGGTTCCGGAACTACACCTGAATGGCGCTGATGCCCGCGGCGCGCACCACGTCACCGGCGACGTGCTGCGCCAGCTGCATGCGCAATGTGGCCGCGGCGTGGTGGCATTCCAGAATCGCCTGCGCGATCGCGCGGTCGTGCGACATGGCCCCCTGGTTGAAGTGGCTCGCGCTGAGGAAGGAGACCTCCTCGGCGCCGGAGGGCAGCACGTGTGTCGCGGGCGCGGTGATCGCCGCGGCGGCGGCCAGACGTTCGGCGACGAGGTCGAGTTCGGCCGCGGCGGCGAGAATGGCTTCGGGTGCGATCAGTACATGTCCAACCATGACTCGACTCCTTCTAGTGGCTGTGGGGCGGAACCACGAGAATTCCCCCTTCGAGTGATAGGACGCGACAGCAACGCGATCGGTTCCATCGAATCCCCAACTTTTCGATCTCCGTGCCGATTACACACCCACCGGTCGGGGCGCGCAATACAGCTCGGATCAGACTATCCCCATCCCAGCTGATGCAGGCGGTCTTCGTCAATGCCGAAATAGTGTGCGATCTCATGGATCACGGTGATGGCCACCTCTTCCACCACTTCCGACTCGTCGGCGCAGTGCTCGAGAATGGCGTCCCGGTAGATGGTCACGGTGTCGGGAAGCGCTCCGCCGTAATGACTGTCACGTTCGGTGAGGGCGATGCCGTGATACAGACCGAGCAGATGCGGATCCTCCGGATTGCGCGGCTCGATCAGCACGACCACATTGTCGATCGCGCGAGCCAGCTCGGGCGGAATGAGATCCAGTGCGTCGCCGACCAATTCCTCGAAGCGGTCGGCGGACATCGATACGGGCATCGGCGTGCGGCTACCTCGGCTGGGGCTGCGGCGGCAGCGGCGCGGCGCCGGGCAGCGGTGCAGGCGTGGAACGTCCGCTGTTGGGCGGCGGCACCGGAGCCTGGCCGTTGATCAGGATGTCGCCCCTGGCCGAGCCGGTGATCGGCGCGAAACCCTCCCGGTCGGCTCCCTTGCCGATCATGCAGTCCAGCTTGCGGCTGCCCGCCATCCAGCTGCGGGCATCGATGTAGTCGAAGAACAGCGTGAGCGTCTTGTTGCGGATGACGTCCGGCGCGCCCAGGTATTCGGTCGAGGTGCGGGTGCACTCCTCCTCGACGAATTTGTCCTGCTCTTCCTTCGCGGGCGGGCCGCCGGTGAAGTGGGCGGACAGATCGACGGTGGAGACGATCTCCACGGCGTGCGGCTGGGCGCAGTCCACCGGATCGGTGGGCAGATTCTGATTGATGCCGAGGCACACGCCCGGCTCGTACACCCTGGATTGGTCGTGCTCGGTGGCGCTGCCGACCGACGGCGGGGTGCCCGCGCTGGCCGCGACCTGCAGGCCGCAGCGCAGGGTGCGGTCACCGTGCTGCCAGCCGTCCGGACTCGGGTACATCAGGCCGACGATGTACTTGCCGCGCGGGTCGAAGCGCCCGCCCATGTACTTCTGCACCGCGGGCACGCAGTGCTCTTCCTTCAGCTCGGTGAGCCGCAGCGAGTCCGGGAACCGCGAGCCGGGACCGAACTCCTTGCCCGGATACCTGCTCATGTCGATGTCGGCCGCGACCTCGAACATGTGCTTGCTCGAGCAGTTCACCTTGACCAGATCGGCCCGGTCGGGCTTGGTCCAGCTCAGGCAGTCGCCCTTGGAAGCGGTGCCGAACTCCTTGTCCAGCAGGGGCTGTGCCGGGGCGGCGGGATTGTGCGCCTCCAGGCCCTTCTCGTTGTCGAAGCCGGTGATGAACAGCGTCACCAAGGCCGCGACCACGGCGCCGACGGCAACGGCGAGCAGGCCCCGGCGCAACGTGGGCGCCGACAGGTGGACATCGCGCAGATCGCGGTCGGCGAGGGCGGCCTTGGCCGAGTCGAACGAGCGGCGTACCGAGTCGGCACGCGACGATGCGCCGCGCTTGGGCGCCTGCGGGGACCGGGACCTAGGTTCGGAGGACATCGCGGTCCATCATGGCAGCGTCCGTGCCGTGGTGCCACGACCTGCCCCGATCGGCGCGGCACGGATGGTTCAGCCGCGCATAGCCGACAGGAAGACGCCGGGCAGCCGGGCGGGGTTGGTGTCGGCGTAGAACTCGGTGAGCTTGCGGCCGGTGGTCGCGGCGGTGGCGTTGCCGACGAACCACGGCGGTTTCGGGGAGAGCGCGAGTTCGCCGCCCAGCAGTGAGCGCGGCGCGGGCCGGAACGGGCCGCGCACCACCGTGCGTTCCACGTCGTCGAGCAGCAGGGCGTTGTGCACTACGCCGATTCCGCTCTGCACGTCGTCGAGGGTGTGCCCGGGGAAGGCTCCCCAGGACGCGCGCGGTGCGAGGAAGGCCAGCCCCGTCCAGGTGTTCACCGCGATAGCGCCGTAGCGCAGCCGCTCGATCGCGCGGTCGAAGGCGACGCCGAGCCTGCGGATGGTCGTGGGATGGGCGATCACGTTCGCGCCGAGCGTCCCGGTGAGCTCGGCATTCGCGAAGTCCACCGCCCGTTGCAGGAAATCGCCGCCCGCGTAGGGCAGCTCCACCACGCCGAGCACGGGGGAGAAGTACTCCGTGCGCAGCAGGGGCGTGCCGGTCCGCGGCAATCCGTCGACCAGCAGCCGTCCCGCGCCGAGCCGCTCGGCCTCCGGATACGAGGCCAGCGCGTCGGCGACGCGGGCGTCGCTGCCCGGGTAGTACGCCGTGCGCTGCGGCGCCCGCTCCATGGCCAGGCGCAGCTCGGCGAGGAATTCATCTCTGCGGTCCCACTCGGAGGCGATCACCACCGCCTGCGCGGCCACACAGTTGTAGCCGCCGTTGTGCAGCCGCTGGGTGGCCACGTGCTCGGCCTGGTAGCGCAGATCGGTGTCGGACCAGTCGCCGGGCACCACGATGGTCGGCGAGACGCCGCCCAGCTCGCTGGTGATCGGCTTGTCCAGCAGGGGACGGCTGTCCTGCTTGCGCTGCGAGCCCTCCGCACCGGGGCCCCACACGATGGCGTCGTGGGTGTTGGCGCTGCCGGTCATGTGCACATGCGCGACGTCGGGATGACGCACCAGATAACCGCCCTGCTCCGCGCCGCCGGTGAGGATCCGCAGCACGCCGAGTTCCAGTAGCGGTTCGAACACCATCTCGAACACGGTGAACAACGGGTCGGTGATCGGGTTGAGCTTCAGCGCCACCACGCGGTTGTGCGCGTACAGCTCGTACAGCGCGTCCAGCGGCGGTATCGAGGTGATGTTGCCCGCGCCGAGCACGGCGCCGATCCCGCCGGTGGCGGTGGGATCCAGCTGGGCCAGTCCGGCTCGCCTGCGCGCGGTGTCGGCGTCTACGCCGGGCCGCAGCCACACCTCCCCGCGAAAGCCGTTGAGCAGTAACCGGTCGTAGACGCCGAACGGAAAGATCGGCACCGCGACTCGTCCGCCCGGCGCCTCGCGCAGGGTGACGCCGGTGAGCGGGCTGCGCCCGGACTCCAGTGCGGCGAGGGTGACCGACAGCGCGTCCGTGGCTTGCAGCAGGGCCAGCGGGCCCGACATCCATTCCTCGCCGACCAGCGGGGAGTGCGCGTCCAGGTCTTTGACGACGCACGCGGCCCGCACCCAGTCCTCGGCGAAGCGGCCGGTCCGGGCGTGGATCTCGTCGAGCAGCTCACGGCGTCGGCGCAGCGAGGTCGCGGCCCACGTTTTCTCGCCGGCGGTGAGGTCGGCCAGCGCGTTGTCGATGGCTGTCTCGTCGAAAGGCGTGCCCACAAGCCCACTATGCGCGCGATCCGGCGGGTATGGACCGCATCCTGGGATATCGGCGTGAAACGGCAACACATCGACTACTAGGCTGATGGCCCATGATCGACCTCCGATTCCTGCGGGACGACCCCGACGCGGTCCGCGCCTCGCAGCGCGCCCGCGGCGAAGACCCCGCCCTCGTCGACGCGCTGCTCGAGGCGGACGCGGCGCGGCGTGCCGCGGTGGCCACCGCGGACAACCTGCGCGCCGAGCACAAGGCGATGGGCAAGCTGATCGGCAAGGCGAGCAAGGAGGAGCGGTCCGCGCTGCTGGCGCAGGCGTCGGAGATGTCGGTCAAGGTCAAAGAGGCCGAGGCCGCGCAGCACGCCGCCGACTCGGACCTGGACGCCGCGCACCGCGCCATCTCGAACGTGGTGCAGGAGGGCGCGCCCGCGGGCGGCGAGGACGATTACGTCGTGCTGCAGACCATCGGCACGCCGACCGAGTTCGACTTCGAGCCGAAGGACCACCTCGAGCTCGGCGAGTCGCTCGGTCTGATCGACATGGAGCGCGGCGCCAAGGTCTCCGGCGCCCGGTTCTACTTCCTGACCGGCTACGGCGCGCTGCTGCAGCTCGGCCTGCTGCAGTTGGCCGCGCAGAAGGCCGTGGCCAACGGCTTCACCATGATGATCCCGCCGGTGCTGGTGCGCCCCGAGGTCATGGCGGGCACGGGGTTCCTCGGCCAGCACTCGGCCGAGGTCTACCACCTCGCCGACGACGACCTCTACCTGGTCGGCACCTCGGAGGTGCCGCTGGCGGGTTACCACTCGGACGAGATCCTCGACCTGAGCGGCGGCCCGAAGCGGTATGCGGGCTGGTCCTCGTGTTTCCGCCGGGAGGCGGGCAGCTACGGCAAGGACACCCGCGGCATCATCCGGGTGCATCAGTTCGACAAGGTGGAGATGTTCGTCTTCACCACGCCCGACCAGGCGGACGCCGAACATCAGCGCCTGCTCGCGTGGGAACAGGAGATGCTCGCGGCGATCGAGGTGCCCTACCGGGTGATCGATGTCGCGGCCGGGGATCTCGGCAGCTCCGCCGCGCGCAAGTTCGACTGCGAGGCGTGGGTGCCCACGCAGCAGACCTACCGGGAGCTCACCTCGACGTCCAACTGCACCACCTACCAGGCGCGGCGGCTGGCCGTCCGCTATCGGGACGAGAACGGAAGGCCGCAGATCGCCGCCACTTTGAACGGCACGCTCGCGACCACCCGCTGGATCGTGGCGATCCTGGAGAACCATCAGCAAGCCGACGGGTCGGTCCGGGTTCCGCCCGCCCTGGTTCCCTTCGTCGGCACGGACGTGCTGCGACCAGCCAACTGACAACGCGCGAATGACATCCAGATGAATAGCTACTGGTTCGCCATGCCGGATTCCCGGGATGTGGCAACCGGCGGGATTCCTTGTGTCTAGGCTATTCGTCGTGCGAGGAATCGGGTCTCGCGGCGATACCCGAACCCGGGTGCGGGCCGCGTCTGCGCTGGCGACGGCAATGGTCATGGCTCGGACTACCGGGGCGTTCTACGTCATGGGCGGGGTGCTCGGTCTGCTGATCACCGCCATCGCCCCTGGTGAGGAGGGTAATCGCCCGCTGGTAGGTGGGGCGGCAGCGGTAGCGCTGGTGCTCGGCCTGACGCTGCTCGCCTGGGGGCCGCGACTGCCGCATTCGATCCACCACGTCTACGTCGCGATCGCGACGGTGCTGGTGACGATCGCGGTGCACTCGTTCCCCAACACGGTGGGCGCGATCAGTCTCGCGGCGTTCTACGTGTTCATCGCCTGCGACGCGGCGCTGTTCTTCGCCTGGTCGCAGGCCGCCGCCCATATCGCCTTCGCTTTGGCGCTGTGCCTATGGGTGCTGCCGGCGCGGCCGGTGAGTCCCGGGCTGCCGTGGTGGTCCGGCCTGATCCCGGCCGGGGTGACCTTCGGCGTGGGCGTGGTGGTCGGGATCCTGACCAGGATGGCGTCCGAAGCCGACATCGACGTGCTCACCGGTCTGCTCAACCGGCGCGGGTTCGACCGGGCATTGAACACCGCGATCCAGCAGGCCACCAGGTCCGGGCACGGCCTCGCGCTGGTCTTGGTCGACCTCGACCGCTTCCAGAAGATCAACGACCATCTCGGGCACCGCGCCGGTGATGCCGTCCTCCAGCGGGTGGCCGACACCTGGTCGAAACTGCTGACTCCCGAGCAGCGCCTGGCCCGCTACGGCGGCGACGCGTTCGCCTTGCTGCTGCCGAACACCACCGAACAGGCCGCGATCCTGCTCACCGAACAGCTGCGCGCGGCGGTGACCACCGGCTGTTCGGCCGGTGTGACCTCCTGGCAGCCGGGCGAGTCCGGGTCGCTGCTGGTCAGCCGCGCCGACGTCGGTCTGTACCGGGCCAAGCAGGCCGGGCGCAACCGGACGGTGCTGGAGTCTTCCCGGCAGCTGCCGCTGGCGGTGGAACTGCGCGAGGCGATCGACCGCGGCGCCCTGGACGTGCACTACCAGCCGATCGTCAGCCTGACCGAAGGCGGCGGCAAGGCAGTCGGCGTGGAGGCGTTGCTGCGCTGGTCGTCCAGCGCGCAGCCGGACGTCACCACCGAGGGCTTGATCCGCGTCGCCGAGGAGTACGACCTCATCGCCGATCTGGACGAGCTGGTGCTGCGCCGGGCTTGCGCCGACGCCGCGCGGTTGCAGGAGACCTTCGCGCAATTGGATCTGACGCTGAACGTGAACGTCAGCGGGTTGGAGCTGGCCGAGGCCGGCTACGCCGACCGGGTGGCGGGCATCCTCGCCTCCACCGGATGGCCCGCCGATCAGCTGGTGCTCGAGGTGACCGAGAGCGAGCTGGCCGCCGAATCGCAGACCGCGATCGAGAATCTGCACCTCCTGCGCGACCGGGGCGTGCGCATCGCCATCGACGATTTCGGCACCGGCTACTCCTCGCTCAGCCGACTCGCCACCCTGCCCAGTGACATCCTCAAGGTCGATCAGTCGTTCGTCGCCGCGATCCGCTCCGACTCGCCCGCGCCGCCCTTGCTCGGCGTGATCGCCGCCCTGTCCAACGCGCTGGACCTGCAGGTCATCGCCGAGGGTGTGGAGACCGAGTACCAAGCCGCCGTGCTCACCGAACTCGGCTTCGCGCTCGCGCAGGGTTATCACTACAGCGACTCGCACCCGGTGTCGGAGCTGATCAGTGACCTCAACGAGAACAAGGGCCGGATCGGATCCGGCGTCGCCGACGGGGAACTGGGTGACGGAGACTCGGTGGCCGCCAACGGCTGGGTACCGCTGCCGTAATTCGCTTGACCGCGCGGGCCCACGGTGCGCATGCTGATCGACATGCGGTTGCTCGTCTACGCCTATTGATTCGCCGAATCGCTGCGCCCTTCCCGGGCGGATAGCACACGTACCATCGGCCTGCGCTCGCTGACGGTTCGGGCGGTGCTCTTCAAGAGCATCGGTGAACTGATTCCGCTGTACGCGCTGTACGCCCTGCTGTTCGCCGACCATGGCCTGAGCACGGGGCAGATCTCTTCGCTGTTCGCGCTCTGGTCGGCGACGTCGTTCCTGCTCGAGGTGCCCTCCGGTGCTTGGGCCGACACGGTCTCGCGGCGCGGGCTGCTCGTCCTCAGCGGTGCGTTGCTGACGGCAGGCTTCGCACTGTGGACGGCGGCGCCCTCGTTCGCGGGTTTCGCCGCCGGATTCGTGCTGTGGGGAACCTCGGGGGCGCTGGCTTCCGGCACCTTCGAGGCGCTGCTGTACGACGACCTCGCCGCCCGGGGCGAATCGTCGGCCTACCCGCGCATCCTCGGTTACACCCGGGCCGGCGCGGAAGTCGCCGTCGTCATCGCGATCGTCGCGGCGACGCCCCTGTATCTCTACGGCGGCTACGCCCTGGTCGGTTGGGCCAGCGTCGCAGTCGCGGCCGTGCACACACTGATCGCGCTGGCGCTGCCCACCGCGCCCAAGGCGGTGTCCGCAGTGCATGTGGACGACCTGGAAGAGGAAGAGTCGGTCGTTCCCGCGCGCGTGTCGATGTCGGCCGATGACGTGGGCAACTCCGGCCCGGTCGGGGCGTGGGCTCCCGGCGCGGAGGCGGACGGACGTGGTTCCGTGGCGGTATCCAACGGGTGGGACGGGATACGGCCGAACGATCCGGCGCTCACGAGCGATCACGACGACGGCGGTCGGATGCCGCGCGCCGTCGGGGCACCGCCTACCGCTGATTTCGCCGCTGCCCGTGCCCACGTTGCCGGGGAGGCTTCTGTGGATCGCATGCCCGAGCGAACCGGGGTCGAACAGATTGCGCGACATCCCGGCCCGTTCGCGCGCTACCTCGCCATGTTGAAGGCCGGTGTGGGCGAAGCGGTTCGGGTACCGGTCGTGCGCTACGGCGTGCTGCTGGAGGCGCTGCTGTTCGGGATCACGGCGTTCGACGAGTATTTCGCCCTGCTCGCGGAGGAATCGGGGGTCTCGACAGCCGTGGTGCCACTGCTGGTCGGTCTGACCGTGCTCGGTTCACTGACCGGTTCGGTGCTGGCGGGGCGCACCGAGGGGATGTCGGGCCGGACGATGTCGATCGCGGTGGCCGCCGCCGGCGTGCTGTTTCTCGGCGGCGCGCTGATCGCCGGTCTCGCGACCGGCCGTCCGGACGCGGTCTACCTGCTCACCGGCCTCGGTTTCGGTTCGATCGGCGTCTCCTACGGCATCGTCTACAACGCGGGAATCGTCGCGGCCGCCCGCCTCCAGGACGCCATCGAAGGCCCCGCCCGAGCCACCGTGACCTCGGTCTCCGGACTGCTCGGCGAGGTGTTCGCCCTGGCGGTCTTCGGCTTCGCCGCGCTGGTCGCCCTCCACGCCTCCATCTCCACCCTCCTGGCCCTCCTGGGCGCGTCCCTCCTCGCCATCGCCACCCGCACCCCCCGCTGGCTCCCATCCCGCGCCGCCTGACGCGCAACCATGTGCCGCTCGCGACGGTTGGGTAGCGTGCGGGAGTGCGGTTGGGGCTGGTGTTCGGGTTCGGGATCGGTGCCGGGGTGGCGGTGCAGGGGCGGATCAACGGTGCGCTGGGGGCGCGGCTGGCGGATGGGATCGCCGCGGCGACGATCAGTTTCGGGGTGGGGCTGGTTGTGCTCGCGGCGGCGTTCGCGGTCAGTGGGCGGTTGCGGGAGGGCGGGCGACGAGTGCGGCGGGCGTTGTCCGCGGGCGCGCTGCGGCCCTGGCAGTTGCTCGGGGGTCTGTGCGGAGCGTTCTTCGTCGCGTGCCAGGGGCTCACCGTCGCCGCCATCGGCGTTACCGCGTTCACCGTTGCGACCGTCGCCGGGCAGTTGCTCAGCAGCCTGGCGGTCGACCGGCTCGGCCTCGGCCCGAGCGGACGCACGCCGGTCACCGCGGTGCGCCTCGTCGGGGCGACACTCGGCGTGGTCGCCGTGCTGATCGCCGGAGTCGGGCACACCCGCGCCGCCGGTGGTCTGTCCGTGCCCGAGGCGCTGCGCGGCACGCCGACCGTGCTGCTGATCGCGTTGCCCGCGCTGGCCGGCATCGGGCTGGCCTGGCAGCAGGCGGTGAACGGCAAGGTGGGCGCCGTCGGCGGAGCGCTGACGGCGGCGCTGGTGAATTTCGGCGTCGGCTTGGCCGCCCTGCTCGTCATCGAGGGGCTGGTCATCGTGTCTTCCGGCGGCCCGGCCGAATTTCCGGCCGAGCCGTGGCTGTATCTCGGCGGATTCATCGGCGTCGCGTTCATCGCCCTCGCCGCGCTGACCGTCCGCTGGATCGGCGTCCTGCTGCTCGGGCTCACCTCGGTGGCAGGGCAGCTGCTGGCGTCTCTGATTCTCGACGTACTCGCCCCGACCAGCGCGGGACTGTCGATCACCGCCGTCGTCGGCTGTGCGCTGACTCTGGTCGCGGTCGCCGTCGCCGCTCGGTCGCAGTCCTGAGGACACTCGCCGCGCATTCATACGTAAACCGCATAAGTGTGGAATGGTGCGCTCATGCTGATCGAATACGGGGTGTGGGTTGCGCGGCTGGGTCTGGCTGTCGTGTTCGGGTTGTCGGCGTGGGGCAAGCTGGCGGATCGGAGCGCGACGCGGCAGGCGGTGGGGGACTTCGGGGTGCCGCTGCGCTGGGTGCCCGCGGTGGCATGGGCGTTGTCCATCGCGGAGGCGATCATCGCGGTAGCGGTGCTGATTCCCGGGGTTTCCGGCGTGGCCGCGCTGTCGGTGCTGGTTTTGCTCGCTGTGTTCACGGCGGTGATCGCGCGCCTGCTGCGGCGCGGCGAGCACCCTTCCTGTTCCTGCTTCGGCGCCGCGAGCGCCACGCCGATCGGGCCGAAGATCTTGGTGCGCAACGGTCTTTTCGCAGTGCTCGCCGTGCTGGTCGGCATCGGCTCGCAGACCCATCCACGGGTGCCGATGGACCTGCCCGCCGATGACGCGATCGGCTGTGCCGTAGTCGCGGTGCTGGTCGCGGTTTTGATCAGGCTCGCCGGACAGCTTCGGATCCTGCGCCGCCGGGTGGACGAGCAGGCGCTGTCCACGTTGGGCGCGGAGGGCCTGCCGGTCGGCGCGGTGGCGCCGGAGTTCGAACTGCTCGGCCCGGATGGAGCGAAGACCACGCTCGAGGATCTGCTGAGCGCGGCGAAGTCGGTGCTGCTGGTCTTCGTGCACCCCGGGTGCGAACTGTGCGCGGCGCTGGCCCGCGAACTGCCCCGCTGGCGCGCGCGAACCGGTGACGCCCTGGCGATCGTGGCGGTCGGCAACGGTGATGCCGCCGAACAGGCGGCGTGGGGCATCGAGCACGGGTTGGGCGATATTCCCTCGCTGGTGCAGCAGGGCAACGAGGCGGCCTTGCGTTACCGGGTGCGCGGTACGCCTTCCGCCGTGCTGATCGATCCCGACGGGCGCGTCGCCGCGCCGGTGGCCAGGGGCGGGATCGCGATCCGCGAGTTGATCGGCACGGTGCGACCGGCGTCGCGCGAGCCCGCGCGCGACAGGATCCCGGCCGGCGCGGCCCGCTAGTTTCGGGGCGTACCTCTTTTCCTGCCGTCGAGACCGACCGCGGTTCGGTTATCCATCGGTTGGCTAATTTCTAGCTAATTTCTGGCGGTGCGCCGATAGGATCGAGTCGCACCGGTGCGGAATTCGCCATCCATCGACCAGACCCATCGACAGAGGGGAAAGACATGGCGCTCTTCGCATTCACCGACTACTCCGGCAAAGAGTTCATCATCCAGCTGACCAACGAACAGCGGATCGCCGAAGCCCGCCGCATCCTGTCGGGTGACGAGCAGATGTCGGTACACGTCATGGGACGGATCAGGAAGGTTCCGGCTCCCTACAACCCCGGCTGGAGCTTCCATCTGGACCCGGACACCATCACCTTCTTCACCATGGCGATCGAGGTCTGTGACGCCAGCATCATGTACGTCGAGGATCACCTGGACGAAGCGTGCGGCGCGTTCCTGCCGGGCTGCTTCTGGTGTCCGTGGTCGTCGAAGATGACTCGTGAGGTTGCGGACAGGTAATCTCCTGGCAAATGCTTCCGGCCGGCGGAATCGCCGGCCGGAAGTCTGGGGTCAGTCCAGCTTGCGCGAGCGCAGTTCGTGCCCCTTGGACGTCTTGCACCGTCCCGACTCCAGGTCCCACTGCCAGCCGTGCAAGTTGCAGGTGAGCGTGTTGCCCTCCACCACACCGAATTTCGACAGGTCCGCCTTCAGGTGCGGGCAGCGGCGCTGCACCTCCCAGCCGCTGAGCTCGGTGGAGGCGGAATCGTCGTGCGCCTCGGCGAACCAGCCGTCGGCGTAGGCGATCCGCTCGTCGGTGAGGCACTTGAAGAACGTGTAGAGGAATTCGTTGTACCCGCCGATGCGCCACGCCTGGAAGCGGGTGGACAGGAAGATGGTGTTCACCCAGTCCGGCTCCCGGTCGCGCAGCACCGTGCGCACCAGTTCCGGCGCGATGCGGAAGCCGTAGCGGTAGCGGCCCTCGCCCTCGATCGGCTCGCGTACCGTGCGCTTGGGGAAGTCCAGCACGATGGTTTCCTCCCCGATCACCAGGCCGACCGGGTAGCCGATGCCGTCGCAGATCACATCGCTCTGCGCCATGATCGGCTCGAACAGCTTCTGCAGCGGTTCCAGCAGGGAGCCGTCGCCGCGCTCCCAGGTCGCCTTCTCGGCTTCCAGCACCGGCGCGAGACGCTGGGCCATCCGCTCGATGTACTCGGCCTTGTTGTCGTAGATCTCGGCCGGGTCGCTGGGATGGGTCAGCGTCAGCTCGGCGCCGCGCACGTCGGCGACCGAACCGGGGATCATCAGGATTCCGCCGGCATTGCCGTGGATCTCCATCTGCTCGAGGAACACCTTCTGGTCCGGGAAGATGTTGCCCTCGTCGCCGCGGTCGTCGTTGAGGTAGCGCAGCTCGTCGTCCAGGAACACCGGCGGGCCCGCCGACGGCACCACCCACGTCGCGCCGACCTGCTCGATGTAGCTGCGCGCGCGGTCCATGCCGCGCTGACGCTTCTGCTTGCCGAAATTCGACTTCGTGCGCGCGGGAATGTCGTAGACCATCGGGTACCAGATCGCGCCCGAGTACTGCAGCAAGTGGATGTCGACGTGGCCGAACGCGTCGTGCAGCACGTCCATGTCGACCGGCCGGGCGTCGTTCATGTTGAAGCAGGTGGTCTCGCCGTCGGAGACGACCAGCCCGGAGTCGCCGATCGGGCCGTCGGCCGGGGCGCGCAGCGCGATGATCATGACGTCCAGGTCCCCGCCGGGGCCGGTCACCGTGTGCTTGACCGAGTCCTCGGTCTCGAAGAACTTGTGAAAGCCCAGCTGCTCGAGCTCGCGGCGCAGGTCCGGCACGGGATAGTCGGGCAGCAGGACGGTGGCGTCCTTGTTCACGTGCTCGGTCAGCGTCTTCGCGTCGAAGTGGTCGCGGTGCAGGTGCGAGACGTACAGGAAGTCGCACGCGCCCAGCTCGTCCCAGTCCAGCTGGGTGTTGTCGGGGAACGGGAACCACGAACCGAAATACGCGGGGTTCACCCAGGGATCGCAAAGGATCGACCCGGCCGCGGTGCGGATGTGGAATCCGGCGTGTCCGACGCTGGTGATCTGCACTAGCTGCTCCTCCTGCTGTTTACCAGCCAACCAGGGTAGTAGTTACGGCGAGATGTCGCCGATGCAGTAGCCGTCCGGTCCGGAGCGCAAGGTGAAGGTGCGGGTCTGCGTCACACCGGAGGAGTTGGTCACCGGCACGAGCACCGCGATGTAGTCGGTGTTCACCTGCTCCGACCGGATCTGCTGGTCGGCGAACTCGGTGGCCCCGGTGAGCGCGCCCTGGTTGTTCGCCAGCGGCGCGGGGCTCGGACGCCCGGTGCCTTTGGGGTCCCAGGTCGCCGGGGACGCCTTACAGATCAGAGGGTAGTCGCCTTCCTTGTCGGCGGGGTCGAGCGGAGTGCCGACGAACCGGGACAGGTACCGGCGCACGGTGTGGCGGGCGTCGGCGTCGTCGTAGGCGATCTCCGAGCCCGCCGTGGCGACGCGCGGGCAGGCGTAGCCGGTCGCGAGCTCGGCGCGCCGGACGGCGACCGTGGCGTCGGCGCCCTTCCACACCACGGCGTCCTCGGTCGCAGCGCCGGGCTGGGCCAAGGCGGTGAGGACGGCCTGCTGGTCGGCGTACATGTCGGCCACGTTCTTCGGCGCGACGGTCCAGCACTTGTCCTGCATCTCGGCGAGGGTGTGCGAGCGCAGGTCGGCGGCCCAGCGCTGCAACACGGGGGCGGCGGCGGGTAGTCCGTCGACCGCGCCGACCGGCGGCGCGTCGGGGGGGACCGGCGGCAACGCCGAGGTGCTCGGCGGGGGCGCGGCGGGAATGGCGGCCGGTGGTGTCGTGCGTCCCGCCGCCTGCGGGGCGCTCTCGTCCGGGATGCCGACGACGGAGTCACAACCGGTGAGGGCGAGCGCCGCGATCAGGACTCCGCCGGCCAGCGCACCGCGGGCCGCTCGCCCGCCCGAGGTCCGGTTCCGCTCGTGTGCTGCACCGGGGTCGTACTCGCGCGGTACCGATCGGGCGCGTTCCACTTCGACGATCCTCTTCTCTCAAGGCGTGCGGTCGGGGCTGCTCGTGCGTCCTCGTCGCGGCGCGGCGCGCGGTGGCGGCGCACTGCCGGTGGGGACGAGCAGCGACTACGCTAGCGGACTTGTGGAACCCGTCTACCGGACGATCATCGGCCTCGCCCGTACCGTCTTCTTCATCGAAGGTCTGAAGTTCACCGTCAAGGGCGATGAACACATCCCCGCCCGAGGTGGCGCCGTGCTCGCGGTGAACCACACGGGCTACATGGACTTCACCTACGCGGGCCTGCCGGTGCGCACGCCGAAGCGCTACATCCGGTTCATGGCCAAGAAGGACGTCTTCGACAACAAGATCTCCGGCCCGATCATGCGCGCGCTCAAGCACATCCCGGTGGACCGTTCGGCGGGCGCGGATTCCTATCAGGCCGCCGTGGAGTACTTGCGCCGTGGCGAGTTGGTCGGCGTGTATCCCGAGGCGACGATCAGCCGCAGTTTCGAGATCAAGGAATTCAAGTCCGGCGCGGCGCGCATGGCCATCGAGGCGGAGGTGCCGATCATCCCGATCGTCATCTGGGGCGCGCAGCGGGTCTGGACGAAGGGCTTCCCGAAGCGGCTCGGCCGCACCAACACGCCCATCTCGATCGCGGTCGGCGAGCCGATCCAGCCGTTCGAGCCCGCCGCCGAGCTCACCGCCGAGCTGCGTTCGACCATGCAGGAAATGCTGTTGGACCTGCAGAAGGATTACGTGCACGAGCCCGGCGCGTACTGGGTTCCGGCGCGGCTGGGCGGCAGCGCTCCTACCCTGGAAGAGGCGGACGCGATGGATGCCGCCGAAGCGGAGGCCAAGGCCGCGCGGAAGAACGCGGCGGGGTAACGGGAGCTGTGATGGCGCGGGAACCGGTTTACGACATCCTGACCGGCTTGGCCCGCGCCATCTTCTTCGCGCAGGGCTTGCGCATCGATATCCAAGGGCAAGAGCATTTTCCGCGTTCCGGGGGCGCGGTGCTCGCCGTGAACCACACGGCCTACCTCGATTTCATGGAGGTCGGGTTGGTCGGGCGGAAGTCGGGGCGCAACGTCCGGTACATGATGAAGGCCGAACTCGAGCACGGGATCGTCGGCTTTCTCATGAAGCATTGCAAGGCGATCGGCGTGGATCGCACAGCCGGGGCCGAGTCGTATGCCCGCGCGGTGACCGCGTTGCGCGAGGGCGAGGTGGTGGTGGTCTATCCCGAAGCGACGATCAGCCGCAGCTTCGAACTGAAGGAATTCAAATCCGGCGCGGCGCGGATGGCGGTGGAAGCCGATGTCCCGATCGTCCCCATGATCATCTGGGGCGCGCACCGGATCTGGACCAAGGACATCCCGAAGCAACTCGGCCGCCACCGCTTCCCGATCAATATCCGTATCGGCGCACCGATCCCGCCCGGCGAACCGGCCGAGAAACTCACCGCCACCCTGCGCACTCGGATGAGTGAACTGCTGGAACGCGCGCAACGCGACTACCCGATGGTGGAAGGCGCCCGCTGGGTGCCCGCCCGGCTCGGCGGGACCGCCCCGACCCTCGCGGAGGCGGCTGTGCTGGAACGCGAGGAAATGGAGCGGCGGCGGCGCGCGAAGACGCGGTGAACCCGTCGAATTGCGGCACAGGGCGATTCCCCTGTGTGGGAACGACTATGGCGTCGCCGTAGGCGCTTCGGCTCGATGATGGCCGGTATGAGCGCAATCGATGAGCTCGTTCGAACCGGGTGGGCAGGCGCGGATCCAGCCAACGGAAGTCGGTGAAGACGTGCGAGTGCTGTTGACGGCGAGCGGGTCGCGGGGGGACGTCGAGCCGATGTTGGGGCTCGCGCTGTGGTTGCGGGAATCCGGAGCCGACGTGCGAGTGTGCGCGCCACCAGACTGCGCGCCGCGATGCGCCGGCCTCGGCGTGCCGCTGGTGCCACTGGGGCCGCTGAAGACCGGTTCGGGAGCCGGAAGGCCGTCGCGCGACGAGCTGTCGCAGTACGTAACCGACTGGCCCGCGATCCAGTTCGACACGATCTCCACAGCGGCCGCGGGATGTGACGCGGTAGTGGCCTCCGGCGTGACACAGGTTGCGGCCAGGTCCGTCGCCGAGAGGCTCGGCGTCCACTACCAATACGTGAGCTACCAGCCGACCACGCTGCCCTCGCCGCATCATCCGCCGATGCCGCTGCCGGGCGATCGGCCCGCACCGGCCGCGATCGACAACCAGCTGCTGTGGGAAATCGACGCCCACGGTTGGAACGCCCAGTTCGGCCATGCGCTCGACACCGGCCGCGCAGCGCTCGGGCTGCCGCCGGTAGCCGATGTCCGCGACCACGTCATCACCGGGACCCCATGGCTGGCCGCGGACCCGGTGCTGGGGCCATGGCCGCAAGCGCCGGGTCTGGATGTCGTGCAGACCGGCGCCTGGATCGTGCCCGACGAACGCCCATTGCCTGCCGAACTGTCGGCGTTCTTGGACGCGGGCGCACCACCGGTGTACGTGGGGTTCGGCAGTATGCCGATGCGTCCCGGCATCGCCCGGGTGGCGATCGAAGCGATCCGCGCCCACAGCCGCCGTGTGCTCCTTTCGCGTGGCTGGGCCGAGTTGGCGCTGATCGACGACCTTCCCGACTGCATGGCCATCGGCGAGGTCAACCATCAGGCGCTGTTCGCCCGGGTCGCCGCCGTCATCCACCACGGGGGTGCGGGCACGACGACGGCCGCCGCCCGAGCCGCTGCGCCGCAAGTGGTGGTACCCCAGATGATGGACCAGTCGTACTGGGCGCGCCGGGTGGCCGATCTCGGCATCGGCGCGGTATGTGCCGACGCGGATCCCAGCTCGGCGGCCTTGTCTACCGCTCTGGACGTGGCGTTGGCGCCTACCACCCGAGCGCGCGCGAACGAAGTGGCCGGCATGATCCGTTCGGACGGAGCAACGGTGGCCGCGAAACTACTGCTCGACGCGATCGGCTGAGCTGACGCCGCTGCACACCCTGCCGTGTCACGAGGCCCGGTGCGGACCCCGTGACAGGCTGTGGCAGTGCGGGCCGGCATCCGATCAGGCGGCGTCGAGCGCTGCGGTGATCTTGCGGGTCATGTCGGCCAGGACGGGGCTGGGCGCGCCTTTGCGGGTTCCGATGGCTGCGTCGATGGCGACGAGGACGGTGCTGCGGAAGTTGTCGGCCTCGGCCGGATCCTGCTTCTGCAGCAGGTTCATCGCCGCGGTGAGGGCGGGCAGCACGTGGTCGGCGAGTTCGGCGACGTTCTTGCCGTTCAGGGTGATGTCCTTCGACTTCGCGGCGAGTACGTGCCCGACCAGGCCGGTCGCGGACGACAGGGCGATGGAGCCGTGGGTGGCGGCCTTGTGGGGCGAGCCGGTGGCGTCAGCGGCGGCCAGCAGCGAGACAGCGCCGTAGGCGGCGGTCCGGATGGTGGCCTTGTCCTGGTCGGTCAGGGTGACGGACATGGTGGTTCTCCTTCGGAATGTGTGGAAATGCGATCCGTGGTCGAATGCGCCGGGGGTTGGTTGTGGGCGAACGGGGCCGCCCAGGCCGGTGGTCGGCCGGTCGGTCAGCGGCTCGGCGATCCCTGCTGCTCGTGGGCCGATGCGGTCTCGCGGACGGCCTGGGCGATGGCGCGGAAATCCTTGCGCAGGAGCGCTCCGTGGTTGCTGGCAACCTTCGCGCTGATGCGGATATCAGGGTTGCGGTCGCATACCGCGTCGAGGCCGGCGCGGATCCGTTCCTGCTCGTCACCGCGGCTTCCGAACGATGTCCCGGAAGCGACCACATACCGCACCGGCACGCTGATCTCGTCCAGCACGGGACCCAGCTCCCGTTCGCGGGAGAGCCTGCCGAGTTCGATATTGCTTTCGGCCATCTGTTCGGCGGTCATCCGCGGGGTCAGGCCGGTCGGGCGCAGCAGCGGCATGACCCAGCTCAGCCGCTTGAACAGCTTGCGGATCCGCTGCTCCATGGCATGGTCGAGCCAGTCGTACGGGAACGCGCCGTCGACCAGCACCGCACCGATGGCACGGTCCGGGTTCCGGGCGGCCCAGTGCGCCGCGACGACCGCCCCGTAGGACCAGCCGACCAGCAACGCCCGGTCCACGTCACGCGCGGCCAGGACGGCATCGACATCCCGGACCGCGGCCTCGAAGGAATAGTCCGCCGAACGCCGCGATTTGCCGCGAGCTCGCTCGTCGAAGGTGATGTGCCGGTATTCCGGGCCGAGCTCGGCGATGACCCGCCGCCAGTACCCCTGAGTGGCGAACTGGCCATTGCAGTAGACCACGGGGATGCCGCGCCCGCCGGTGTCGGTGACGGCCAGGGCCGTATCGTCGACCGGCACCATGCCGGTCCACTTCGAAGCGGTGGAGGAGGTGCTGTTGTTCGTCATGAGAACCACTGTCGGCGTCCGGCCTGACACCACGCTGACACTCGCCTGATACGGCCACTGACACCGTGCGTTCCCTGCATGATCGGCCCGATCGGTTGATATCCGGCTTACGAAGGGATTTCACGGCGGCGAAGCTCGGCAGCCCGCCCCAGCGCGGGCGATGGTCGGCACTTCGCGACCACCGCCCCGCAGGCGTCAGTACGCTCCCTCACCTCGCGCCACGACACCGACCGTGCGCGCGATCAGCCGCAGGTCCATCCTCATGGACACGTTCTCCACGTAGGACAGATCGAGTCGCACCGCGTCCTCGAGCGGAAGGTCCGACCTGCCACTGACTTGCCACAAGCCGGTCAGCCCCGGCTTCACGAGCAGGCGTCGGCGCATCATGTGGTCGTAGGTGTCGACTTCCCGCCGCACCTGCGGTCGCGGCCCGACCACGCTCATGTCGCCACGCAGGACGTTGAGGAACTGCGGCAGCTCGTCGAGACTGTACTTGCGCAGGAACCGCCCGACCGGCGTGACCCGGGGGTCGACCTTCATCTTGAAGAAGACCGGATTTCCACCCTGCTGTGCGATCAAGGCTTCGGCATACCGGTCGGCGTCGTCGTACATACTGCGGAACTTGATCATGCGGAAGGGCAGGCCGTATCGGCCGATGCGTTCCGACAGGTAGAAGACCGGGCCGCGGCTGGTGGTCTTCACCGCGATCGCGATCACCAGGAGCACCGGCAGGAGCAGCAGTAGGCACACTGTCGCGAAGCCGATGTCGAAGGCCGTCTTGCTGACCGATCGAGCCCGCTCGTACTGCGGTTCGGCGATGTGCATCATCGGCATCCCCGCGACCTGCCGATTGGTGAGCCGGGATATGGCGATGTCGATTGCCCCTGGCGCCAGCATGAACTCGACGCCGAGCGCGTCGAGTTCCCAAGCGAGCCTGCGCAGCTCGGTCGGCCCGAGATGCCGGGTGGGACCGATGGCGACGGTGTCGGCGTGGGTGTGCAGGACCGCTCGCAGCACAGCGCTGTCGTCACCTACGACCGCCACCGTACCGCCGGCGAAAGCCAGCGGCGCATCGCCTGATTGCCCACCCGGCACGCAGGCGCCCACGACGTCGTAGCCGGCGCCCGGGTCCGCGGCGAACGCCGCGGTCATCGCCGCGGCCGCATCGGCAGTGCCGACCACGAGTACGGCCGAACGATGGCGTCCCCGGCGGCGTTCCCTGGCAAGCTGATGACGCCACCACAGTCGTCCACCGATCACCGCGAGGACGCCGGCCGGAAAGGCGATCGCGAGATAACCTCGGGCGAATTTGATTTCGAGTGCCAGTGACATGAGTGCCAGTACGCCGAACAGGTGCATGGTCGCCGACATCAGCCGCCGGAATTCCTCGACACCGCTGCCGACCAGTTGCGGCGCGCGGCTACCCGCGCTGCCGAGGATCGCGAACCAGCCCATGGCGAGCGCGCCCGATACCACCGTGTAACCGATTCGGTACGGCTGATCCCAGGCCAGCGGCGGAGCGCCACTCCCATTGAAGCGGATCAGCTGCGCACTCCCCACGGCGAGGGAAACGGCGGCGAAATCGGTGATGGCGAGACGACGTACGTACTCCGATCGCCAGGCCTTACGGGTCGAGACGGTAATCGGTGGAGCCACGAAGGATCGTGGGGATTCGGCGGTCCCATTCCATTCCGGGACAGCCTTGGATTTCATCAAGAGAACACCCCTCCTGGGGCAACGGTGGAATTGCTACCTGATCCGGAGATCGTCTTTCCCGGCAGCGTCCCGACCGCCTCTACCGAGCGCTTCATCGGCACTTGATCGGCAAGTGTCACAACGTCTCTCGCCGATCAGAACGTATGCGCGAAGCAGCGCGATCGGGATGTTAACTGATCCAGATCTCCTCGGCGACCGATCTCGATACGCATCGGGAATAACACCATGAAGGTGAATATGGAATGTGCTCTATATCACAGTTTGTAACGCTTATCTGTAATCCAGCCGATATTGCCGTCGGTACGCTGACGGTCGCGACAGTGCGGCCCGTACCACGAATGACGTTCTCGTCGCGCGCATCTCGTGATACGCCGGGCAGCTACCGCTTCCGTGCGCCGCGACAGGCGTTCCGACGGGGCCGGGACGTTTCGAGCAAAGGATCGGATCTGTGCGCTGTCGACTCTGTGACTCCGGCAGACTGTCCAGCGTTCTGGATCTCGGCGCCACACCGCCGTGCGAATCCTTCCTCACCGCCGCCCAGCTCGACCTGCCCGAGCCGACCTACCCGTTGCATTTGCGGGTGTGCGTCGACTGCCTGCTGCTGCAGATTCCGGCGCTGATCACACCGGAAGAGACCTTCACCGAATACGCCTACTTCTCCTCCTACTCCGACAGCTGGGTCCGCCACGCGGGTGAGTTCGTCGACACCGCGGCCGACCGGCTGGGGCTGGGCAGGGACTCCTTCGTGGTGGAGGTCGCCAGCAACGACGGCTACCTGCTCCGCCACGTCGTCGACCGCGACATCCGATGCCTGGGCATCGAGCCCTCGGTCAACGTCGGAACAGCGGCTCGCGAGTCGGGCGTACCTACCGAAACCGCCTTCCTCGACGAGGATTCGGCTCGCCGGATCCGTGCCGAACACGGCCCCGCGGATCTTGTGGTCGCCAACAACGTCTATGCCCATATCCCGGATCTGCGCGGATTCACCCGTGCGCTACGCGTCCTGCTGGCGGACGACGGCATGCTGACCATCGAGGTGCACCATGCGCTCAACTTGGTCGGGCTCGGCCAGTTCGACACCATCTACCACGAGCATTTCCAGTACTACACCGTGCTTTCGGCACAACGTGCGCTCGCTGTCGCGGGATTGACCGTGGTCGACGTCGATCAGCTGCCGACGCACGGCGGATCGATCCGGCTGTGGGCGCGCCCCGATGCCGCCGTGGCGGCGGTGAGCGACCGGGTGCGGGAAGTGCTCGAACTCGAGCGGTCCGCCGGACTGCACTCGGCGGACGGCTACACATCGCTGCGGCGGCGTGCCGAGTCGGTGCGGCATGAGCTGCTCGGGTTCCTGCTCGACTGCCGACGCCGGCGCCGACGCGTCGTCGGATACGGTGCGCCGGGCAAGGGCAACACACTGCTCAACTATTGCGGGATCCGGCCCGACCTGATCGAGTACACCGTCGACCGCAATCCCTACAAACACGGCAGATTCACGCCGGGAACGCGAATCCCGATCCACCCGCCGTCCCGGCTCGACGCCGATCGTCCGGACGTGGTCGTGGTGCTGCCCTGGAATCTCGAGCACGAGATCACCGCACAGCTCCGGCATGTCGCCGAGTGGGGCGGCCAGCTCGCTTATCCCTTGCCCGAGCTGCACGTGGTCGACCCGGCGTCACCGGCGCCGACCCGGCCGGCCGGAGCCGAGTCGAAAGGAAACCGGCGCCGATGAAAGTCGTCCTGTTCTGCGGTGGCTACGGCATGCGCATGCGCGGCGGCACCGATGACATGGTGCCCAAGCCGATGCAACTCGTCGGCCCCCGCCCGCTGCTCTGGCACGTGATGCGGTACTACGCGCACTACGGTCACAACGAATTCATCCTGTGCCTCGGATACGGCGCCGAGCACATCAAGAATTTTTTCCTCAGCTATCGGGAGTCGGCGTCCAACGACTTCGTGATCCGCAACGGCCGGGTCGAATTGCTCGGCAGCGATATCGACGACTGGACGATCACCTTTGTCGATACCGGCGTGGAGTCGGCCATCGGAGAGCGATTGCGCCGGGTGCGCGAGCACCTCGGCGACGACCAGTACTTCCTGGCCAACTACGCCGACGTCCTCACCGACGCTCCCCTGGACGAGATGATCGCTCAGTTCCACGCTTCAGGGGCGGTGGCATCTCTCATGGTGGTGCCACCGCAATCGTCGTTCCACTGTGTGGACCTCAGCCCCACCGGCGAGGTCAAGGAAATCGTTCCCGTGGCGAATATGCCACTGTGGGAAAACGGCGGCTATTTCGTGCTCGGCCGGGAGATATTCGACCTGCTGCCACCAGGTGGCGATCTGGTGGAAGACGCCTGTGGGACGCTCGCGGGCCAGGGCCGGTTGTTCGGCTACCGCCACGATGGATTCTGGAAACCGGCAGATACTTTCAAGGAGCGCGCCGAACTCGATGCGGCCTACCGCCGCGGACACCGGCCATGGATGGTGTGGGAGCAGTGATCGCTCTGCTTTCCCCGCGGCCGGCCGAGATCGCCCTGCTCGGCGCGCATTGCGATGACATCCCGATCGGCATGGGAGCCACGCTGCTGTCGCTGACCAGTGCCCATCCGGGTATGCGGGTGCGCGCTCTGGTCCTTTCCGGCGCAGGCACCGAGCGCGAGCGGGAAGAACGGGCGGCGCTCACCGCCTTCTGCTCGGGACGGGCACCGGAATTGACGGTGCTCGACGTCCCGGACGGACGCGCACCGGCGCACTGGGATCGGATCAAGACGGCCGTAGCGGAGTTTCGCCGTGCGGGTGAACCGGACCTGGTGTTCGCCCCGCAACCGGGCGACGCGCACCAGGATCACCGCACGCTCGCGGAGTTGGTGCCGACCGAGTTCCGCGACCACCTGATCCTCGGCTACGAGATCCTCAAGGCTGAGGTGGACACACCGGCGCCGACCGTGTTCCACCCGGTCGACGCGGCACTGGTCCAGCGGAAATCCCGCCTGCTGCACCGGTATTACCCGTCGCAGACCGGGCGCGACTGGTTCGACGAAACCGCGTTCCTGGCCACCGCGCGGATCCGCGGCGTGCAGTGCCGCACCGAGTACGCCGAAGCCTTCGTGGTGAACAAGGCCGTGATCTCATGGGAAAAGGAGTGACAACGATGCGGGTCCTGGTCACCGGGCATCAGGGATATCTGGGCACCGTCATGGTCCCGATACTGCAAGCCGCCGGGCACGAGGTCATCGGGCTCGACACCGGCTGGTTCGCCGACTGCCTGCTCGGTGCGTTCGCCGGCGACCCGGAGGGCCTGCGCCTCGACCTGCGATCGGTGCGGATCGACGCCCTTCGCGGCTTCGACGCGGTCGTCCATCTCGCCGCGCTGTCCAATGATCCCCTGGGCGCGCTCGCGCCGGAAGTCACCCACGAAATCAACCATCGCGCCTCGGTGCGTCTGGCTCGGCTCGCGAAAGAAGCCGGTGTGTCCCGGTTCCTGTACGCCTCCACCTGCTCGGTGTACGGTGCCGCCGGAGACGCACTGGTGACCGAGTCGGCGCCGCTGCGGCCGATCACCCCCTACGCCGAGTCGAAGGTGCGCGTCGAAGACGATGTCGCGGAGCTGGCCGACGACGACTTCGTTCCTGTCTTCCTGCGCAACGCCACCGCGTTCGGATTCTCCCCTCGTCCTCGCGCTGACATCGTGCTCAACAACCTCGTCGGACACGCCGTCCTCACCGGTGCGGTCAAGGTGCTCTCCGACGGCACGCCCTGGCGGCCGCTGGTCCACGCCCGCGACATCGCGGCGGCCTTCGAACGCTGCCTCACCGCACCGGCGTCGGCCGTCGCGGGCCGGGCGTTCAACATCGGCACGGAGCGAAACAATCTCACCGTGGCTGAGATCGCCGAGTCGGTGGTGGCCACCGTGCCGGGGTCGCGACTGCTGATCACCGGGGAGACCGGCGCCGACCCCCGCTCCTACCGGGTCGACTTCTCCGCCGCCCGCGCAGTGCTCGGTTTCGAGGCGCAGTGGTCGGTGCCTGACGGCGCCGCCGAGCTCTACCGCGAGTACACCGAGCGTGGCCTCACCGAAGAGGCGTTCTCCCAGCGATTCACGCGGCTCGCGTGGCTGCAGCGGCTGCGTGCGTCCGGCGCTCTGGACCCGCGACTGCGTGCGGTCACCGCGCCGGTGACAGGATAGCCCGCAGATGGCTCCATCGTCCGGCGTTCGCGTCGCGATCCGACACCGCCGTCACCGGCAGCGGCCAGGCGATCGCCAGGTCCGGATCGTCGAAGGCGACGCTGAGATCCTCGGCGGGATCGTGCGGCCGATCGATGCGGTAGCACACATCGGCGGTGTCGGTGAGTGCTTGGAATCCGTGCAGAAAGCCCGGTGGCACGTACAGGTGCCGGAACTCCTCGTCGTCGAGCCGGAACGCCTGCGTCCGGCCGAACGTCGGCGACGACGGCCGGATGTCGACCAGCACGTCATGCACCGCGCCGTGCGCGCAGCGGACCAGTTTGGCCTCCCCGCGCCCGGACCGGCCGTGCATGCCGCGCACCACCCCGCGGTGCGACCGGGACTGCGAGTCCTGCACGAAACCGGCCGAGAACCCCGGAATTCCCAGATGGGAGTCGAATTCCGCGGCATCGAAGGTCCGGGTGAACAGGCCACGGTCGTCCCGGACGGGCGCTGGGACCAGCACCACCACGCCGACCAGGTCGGTCTGCTCGATACGCACACCGACATCGTGTCATGACCGGCCGCTGTCGCGCCTGCTCCGGCGCCGTTCTGCACACCGTCCTCGATCTCGGGACGGTGCCCGCAGCCGATGATTTCCCGCCCGCGGGCCGGCCGGTGACACCGGCGGAGACCACGCACCCGCTGCGGATGGTGCGGTGCCCGCGCTGCGAGCTGGCGCAGCTCGCCGAAGACGACACCGTGGCCGCCGAACCCCGTGGCGTGGAGCCGCGGGCCCTGCGCGATCAAGCGGCCGATGCGATTGCCCGGGTCGACGCGGCCGGTCTGCTGCGCGGGCGCACGGTCATCGAGTTCGGTAGTCCGCACGGTGGTTCCTGGCTGCCGTCGCTGGCCGAGCGTGGCTGCACCGCAGCCGACGCGGCGCGAGCGGACCTGGTCGTGGACTGTTTCGGCATCATGCACGAACCCGACCAGCGGGCCGCGTTCGCCGCACGCGCCGCGGCCACCGCGCCGGACGGGCTGCTCCTGCTGCAGTTCCACTCGCTGGCCGCCATCGTGGCACAACGGCAGTGGAACGCGTTGCGGCACGGGCATTTCGCGTACTACTCCCTGCATGCGCTGAGCCTGGCGCTCACCGCCGCGGGCATGGGCGTGACCACCGCGTGGGAGTTCGACCTCTACGGCGGGACGGTGCTGGTAGCAGCTCGGCGCGGCCCTACCGAGCCGGACCGCGCCGTGCGCGAGATCCTGGCCCGCGAACGCGAAATCGTCACCCCGGCATCGCTGCATCGGCTCCAGCGGTTCGTGGACGACCATGTGCGCGCGCTGCGGAACTGGCTGATCGATGCGGCCGCGGCCGGGCAGCGCGTCTACGCCTACGGCGCCGCGTCCCGGGCGGTTGCTCTGCTGTCGCTGGCCGGTGCGCACCAGGGACTTGTCGCCGGAGTCGCCGACGCCGCGCCCGCCAAACGGGGACGCCGGATGCCCGGCACCGACATCCCGATCATCAGCCCGCAGGATCTGATCGCGGCAGCACCCGACCGGGTGTTGTTGACGCTGCCCGACCTACTGGACGAAGTGTCGACCGAACTTCCAGAACTCGACGGTCGCTGGTTCGTGGACGATCCGCGCGGACCCAGAAGGGCGAGTGGATGACCGACCCCCGACCGTGTGACTCCATCCCGCCGACCACGATTCCCGGGCCGCACCCGGCCAGCAGTTCCCGAGCGAGGACAGCCGTACCGATGAACACCACCTCTCGGATGCGCCGACAGCCGCATTCGCCGGCCGACGCGGTCGCACCGGCCATGGCGCCGACGGTCGTGGCCGACCGGTCCGGCGGTCTCGTGCGCGCCGCAGGCATCGCGGCGATCGGACCGGTGCGTGGACGCCGCCGCGCCGAACCCATGTCGCCCAGCGGCGATGTCGACTTCCCGGCCTCGACGGTGTGATCGGCGGTGGCCACTACCGGACAGCAGCAACCGCGGTCTTGTTCAGCGGCCGACCGCGGCCCGCGCGCGCACCCGCAGCCGCGTCCCCAATGCCCGGACCAGGCGCAGGTCACCGGCCAGCACGTCGGCCGGACCGACGAGCTCCGGGTGATCGGCGCCCAGCCGATGATGGAATCGCAGCTGCTCGGTGAGCTTGCTGCGGGTCGACGTGCGGCTGCACAGGTTGAACGAGGAGTTCCGCCAGGCGGCCACGATGTCGCCGAGCCCGAAGAAAGCGCCGCGGCTGCCGACGCGGGCGAACAGGTCCACATCCATCGGGAATACGAGGTCGCCGCGCAGTCCGCCGACGGCGTCGTAGTCGGCGCGCCGGAACATGGCGGCCGCGGTGGGGCCGAAGTCCGCCGCCCCGCGACGCACGATCACCCGGGCCAGCTGGCGGCTGTCGTGCCTGCCGATCAGCTGCGGCAGCCCCAGCCCGGTCTCGAGGAGGTCGCCGGACTCGTCGATCACGTCGAACCTGCCCGCGCACAACGCGATCGCGTCCTCGTCGAACACCGCCGACTGCGCGGCGAGGGTGCCGGGACGCAGGAGGTCGTCGGCACAGACCACCTTCACGAGGTCCCCGGTGGATTCCCGGATCGCCCGGTCCCAATTCGCGCCGATCGGCAGTACGCGATCGTTGCGCAGGACCCGCACCCGCGGATCGCGCCGCTCCCGCGCGATGTCACCGGTGCGGTCGGTGCTCGCGTTGTCGAGGATCACGACTTCGAAATCGAGGTCTTGGGCCAGTACCGAATCCAGGGTCGCGGAGAGCGTTCGTTCCGCGTTGTAGGCCGGCACGCACACCGACAGTTTCCGCATCGCCAGCCGCCTTTTTGTCAGAACCGCAATCGGACATTGCCTCGTAATTGCCCGAACTATGCCATATTTCGCGCCGGGTCGGCATCCGGACTCGTGCGGACCGGTGCCGAATATCGGATACCGCGCATCGGCGTGAGAAAGCCGAAACCGGTGGTCAGCCCTATCCTTCCCGGCCGAGTTCGGCCGACGACTCCACGGTGCGGCATGCGGGATGAGGGGGGCGGATCATGATCAGCGCTTCCGGCGCGGTGCAGGTGCACATGACCGGATCGGAATGGTTCGGCGCAGCGCCCGGCGGCCTCGGCCGATACTTCACGGATCTGCACGGCGCATTGCTGGACGTTCCTGGGATTTCGTTGTCAGCCGCCGCCTTCGGCCCGCCCGACCGGACGGTTGCCGGTACGCGGTCCTGGGGGCCGGTCGGCGGTTCGACACTGCGCCGCGCCCGCACCGCGTTCTGCGCTCGCGACGCGTTGGACCCCGGCACCGTCGTGGATCGCCACTTCTGCCTCTACGGCCCGGTCGCCCGAGACCGGCGCGGTCGCAGGCTACCACTGGTCGTGCATTTCCACGGTCCGTGGGCAGCGGAAAGCAGAATGCACGGACAGCATCCCGCCGCAGCCTTCGCCAAATACCTCATCGAACGTTTGCGATACGTTTGCGCGGATCGTTTCGTCGTGCTTTCCGATCACTTCCGCACGGTGTTGTGCGAGGACTACCGCATCGCGTCCGATCGTGTCGAGGTGATCGCGCCCGGAGTCGATCTCACCCGGTTCCGAGCCGCCCCGGTCCCCGCGTCCCCGCCGGTCGTCCTGTGTGTGCGGCGGCTGGAGCGCCGGATGGGCATCGATGTGTTGCTGCGCGCGTGGCCCGGGGTGCTCGCCGAGCACCCGGAGGCTCGTCTCGTCATCGTCGGAACCGGCAGCGCCGAGGCGGATCTCCGGCGCGGAGCCATCGAGGGCGGGCTCGACGGCAGCGTCGAGTTCACCGGCCGGATTCCCGACCAGGAACTCGCCGCCCGCTACACCTCCGCCGCGCTCACCGTGGTGCCGACGGTGGCCCTGGAGGGATTCGGCCTGATCGCCCTCGAGTCGCTCGCCGCGGGCCGGGCGCCGGTGGTCACCCGGTGTGGTGGTCTGCCCGACGCCGTGCGGGGCCTGGATCCCTCGTTGATCGTGCCGCCCGGCGACCCCGCCGCGCTGGCGGCTCGGATCAGCGCGGCGATCTCCGGCTGCCGGCCGACGCCGGAGCAGTGCCGCGCCCACGCGGAGACCTTCAGCTGGCATGCGGCCGCACAGCGGCACGCCGCGCTGTATCGGGAACTCGGATGAACGGGCCCGCGGTCTTCCTCGGCCACACCGCCGCGCCGTCCGGGGCCGAATTGGCCACCCTGCGGCTGCTGCGCACGCTGCGCGCGCATGGCGCCGAAGTGGCGCTGGTGTGCACCGAAGACGGCCCGGTGATGGCTCGTGCCCGCGACGCGGGGATCGACACCCGTGTCGTGACCGGCCGATTCGACAGCCGGGCGATGACCATCGGATCGGGCCCGTTGCGGCTGATCAGCGGGTTTCTCGCGTTGCTGCGGCTGGGCTGGGCGGTCGGGGGTGCGGTCCGCGACTTGCGCGCCCGGGTGCTGGTCGCCGAGAGCACCAAGGCGCTGGTGCTGGGAGCGGTCGCGGCCCGCCGCGCCCGGGTGCCGCTCGTCTGGCAGGTCCACGACCGAGTATCCCGGGACTACTTCGGCCTGCTCCCTGCCACCACTATCCGGCTGCTGGCCGCACTGTTCTGCCGGGGACTGCTGGCCAACAGTCACGGCACCCGGGAGACACTGCCCGCGCGCATCCCGGCGGTCGTCGCTTACCCGGGCGTCGCCCTGCCCGCAACACCGCCGCCGCCCCGCACCCGCGCGGCCGCCGACGCGGTCGTGGTCGTCGTGGGACGGCTGAGCCCCTGGAAAGGCCAGGACGTGTTTCTGCGCGCCCTGGCGGCGGTGCCGACCCGGCCCGCGGCGGTGTACCTCGTCGGCGGGACGTTCTTCGATGAACAACCCTTCCGGCAGTACCTGGAACAACTCGCTGACGAACTCGGCCTGGCCGTGACGTTCACCGGTCACGTCGACGACCCCCACCGGTATCTCGCCGAGGCCGACGTGCTCGTGCACTGCTCGGTGCTGCCCGAGCCGTTCGGGCAGGTGGTTGTGGAAGGCATGGCCGCGGGTTGCGCGGTGATCGCGACGGTGCCCGGCGGCCCGGCCGAGATCATCGCCGACGGGCGAACCGGCCGCCTGGTGCCCGCCGGTGACGAAGCCGCGCTCACCGCGGCTCTCACCGAACTGCTCGGTGATCCGGCCGCGCGCGCCCGGATCGCCGCCGCAGGCGCCGCCCGCGCCCGCGACTTCGACATCGGCACCACGGCACGCGTGGTCACCCGCTTCCTCGACGAGGTGGCGCCGCCGTGACCGAACCCGACTACCTCGCCACGCTGACCACCGACGTCTTCCCTCGGGTCGAACTGCCCCGGCGTCCCGGCGGGGTGCACCGTCGCGCCGACGGGGCTCGCGGGCCGGGCGGTGGTGGCGCGCACAGCAAGCCGAGCCGGTTCGAGGTACTCGGCGATATCGCCCTGGTGAGTTTCGGCAGATACGGTCAGTACATCGTCACGGTCGTCACCGTGCCGCTGATCGCCCGGGTACTCGGCGCCCACGGCCTCGGCCTGCTGGCCATCGGCATGTCGGCCTACTTCATCGGCTCGCTCGTCGTGGATCTGGGAGTCACGCAGTTCCTGTCCGCCCGCGTGCCGGAGATCAACGCGCGCAAGGGCACCCGGCTCCGGGAGATGAACCAGCTGCGTGGCGACTATCTGGCCATCCGTCTCGCCACGGCGACGCTGTTCGGTGTCGCGCTCGCCGTAGCCTTTGCCGTGCGCGTGCCCGAAGCCGCGCAGATGGTGCTGCTCGGCCTGTTCGTCGGTGGCTTCTGGTCCCTGTCGGAGGACTGGCTGCTGATCGGGGAGGGTCGGTTCGGCACCTCCACCGCCTATCAGAGCGTCGGGCGGCTGTGCTATCTCGGGCTGCTGGTGGGCCTGCTTCCGCAACTGCCGAACCCGCACGTCGCCTTGCTGTGCCTACTGCTGTCCTCCGTGCCGACGGTGGCACTGACCTGGTGGGATGCCTGGCGCCGGTACGGGGCGCCGGCCCGTCCCCGCTACTACGGCGTCGTGCTGCGCCGCAGCGTGCCGGTGTTCGTCTCCCGGTTGCTGGTCACCGGCTACGGGCAGGGTGCGGCGACGCTGTACTCGGCCGTGCTCGACGCCGTCTCGCTGGGCTTGTACTCGGCCGGCGACCGCCTGGTGCGCGCGGTCCAATCACTGCTCGACGCCATCGGCTTCGCACTGCTGCCACGCATGGCTCGACGCGGCGACCATCTCGGGTTCTGGCGGTACAGCACGCAGGCGCTGGCCGTGACCGTCGCCGTCGCCGCACTCGCTTCGGCGAGCCTCTGGCTGGCCGCGCCCCAGCTGATCCGGCTGGTCTTCGGTACCGAATTCGCCGCGTCCACCGGTCTGTTGCGGATCGAGGTGCTGATCCTGCCCGCCACGACGGTCACCTCGTTCATCACCACGGCCATCCTGCCGGTGCGCCAGGACACCACCGGGGTCCTGATCGGCGCGCTGCTCGGAACTCTAGTCGCCATCGGCGCATTGCTGCTGACCGTCTGGACCCGCTCGGTGCACACCTTGGTCTACGGTCTGCTGCTTGCCGAAATCACCGTCGCCACCTGGCATCTGCTGCGGATGCGGTTCCTGGCCCGCCGCGACCACGCCGAAGCCGACACCGTGCCGCTGCCTGTCGTGCCCCGGAAGGAAACCCGACCATGAGAATTCTGTTCGTCGGCGACGACTGGCTCGGCAGCAACGCACGTTCGCTGGCCGACGGCTTCCGTCAAGCCGGCCACGACGTGCTCGTGGTCGACTCGACACCGGTGACTCTCCCGGCCAGGTTCTCGCCACCGTGGGTGTACGCGAAGGCGACCGGTCGGCGCGACCGGCGCACGGTCGAACGAGTGCACACCCGGATCGAACGCAGCGCCGCCACATTCCGGCCCGACATGCTGTTCGTGTTCAAGGGGATCCATCTGGACCAGCAGCGACTGCTCGACGTGCCCGCGGCACTGCACGTGCACTACAGCCCGGACGACGTGTCCAACCCCGAGAACCTCACCGATGCGTACATGGCGGCGGAATCCGGCTGGGACCTGATCGTCACCACCAAACAGCACAACGTGCCGGAGTTGCGGGCGCGTGGCGCCCGGGCCGCCGGTTTCGTGCTCAGCGCTTACGACCCGGCCTGGCATCATCCGGCGGCGCGCCGCGGCGCCGATGACTATCTGGTCGGTTTCATCGGAGTGTGCCGGCCCGACCGCCGCGCCGAACTGGTGTCCCTGGCACGCCGCTACGGACCGCGCCTGCTGGTCCGCGGCCCCGGCTGGCGCCGCGTTCCGGAGTTGCGCGCCACCCGCGCCGTCGTCGGCGGCGCGGTGTACGGTCCGGGGTATTCGGCCGCGATCGCCGAGGTGGCAGCCAATCTGGTGCTGCTCAACTCCGGCAACCGCGACACCCACACCTGCCGCACCTTCGAGGTGCCCGCGGCCGGTGGATTGTTCGTCGGTGAACGCACCGGCGAACACGCCGACCTGCTGCGCGACACCGTCGAGTGCTTCCTGTTCGACGGCACCGACGAACTGGTCTCGATTCTCGATTGGGTTGCCGCCCATCCCGAGCGGGCGGCCGAGGTCGCGGCGGCCGGGCACCGGCGGATCACCGCCGAAGGGCATCGTTACGTGGATCGCGCCCGGCAGATCGTCGGCCTCGCCGCGGAGGTCGGGAACTGAACGCCTACACCGATGTAGCCGCCGTCGCGGCCGCACTGATCACGGTCGCCGCTGCCGCACTGTGGGTTCCGGGCATCGCCCGCGTGTTCTTCATCGCGCAGGCCCTTTTCTGGTCGCTGTCCTACGTGGCGCGGCCGCTGGTGCTGCTCGCGGTGCAGCCGGACCCGCATTACGGCGACAACATCTCCGACCCCCGGCTGGCTGGTCTGGGGTACGACCGCGGCATCGGTCTGGTGCTCGACCACGTCGTGTTCGGCTTGTGGTGTTACGCGCTGCTGGTGATCGGTTACGCGCTCTGGCGGCGTCGGCACCCGCCTCGCCCCGTCCCGGCCGCGGTCGCGGACCCCGGCGTGATGCCGACTCTGCTGGCGCTCTACGCGCTCGGGCTGTTGGGGCGGGCGGCCTCGGTGGCCACCGGATCGCTGGGCGCCGCCGGTGAGGTCAGCAGCGGCAACCCCCTGCTCAGTTTTGTCGCCACGTTCGCCGGGATCGCGGCGCTCGGGATGATCGTCTTCCTCCGGCCCGCCCGGCCGCAGACCACGGCGCTGGTGCTCGGCGCGCTCTTCGCGGGCGAACTGTACTGGTCGTCGGCCGTGCAGTCCAAGACGCCGATCCTCGCCGCCGCACTCGCTCTCGCCGTACGGTTCTCGATGCTCGGCTGGAACCGGCGCACCACGATCGGTGTGGCACTGATCGGCGTGCTCGGCGTCGCCGGATTCGGCTGGCTGCAGTCGTTCAAGAACTCCGGCACCGCCGCGCTCGACGCCACCCTCGTCGACTCCCGCTACCCGGCGGACGTGCGGCCGTTCCTGAGTATCCTGCGGCGCTTCGACCTGCTCGAAGCCGCCACCGATGCCTACTTCGTCGGCCCACGCGGCTGGTTGTCCCCCGGCGAAGTGCTGCACCATGCGAGCCTCAGCCTGATCCCGGCGCAGGTGCTCGGCGCCGAGAAACTCCAATCCGGCACGGCTTGGGCGAACGACGTGCGTGGCGCGTCGGTGGATATGAGCACCGTGTCGGTGTCCCTGGCGGAGGGCAACGTGAACGAAGGCTATCTGCTCGGCGGCGCGGCGGGCGTGGTCGTCGCCGTCGTGTTCACCTTCGCGCTGCTGCTCGCCTGGGAGCGATCGCTGTACTCGCGGTACTTCCCCGTCCTGGTGCTGGGCCTCGCGATCACCGGCGCATCCACCCTGTTCGAACGCGGCATCCTCGGCAGCTTCGAGAATCTCGGCAAATTCGCGCAGTCGGCCGTGCTCGCCTGGTTCGTCCATCTGATCGTCACGGAATTCCGCCGCCGCCCGACGCCGCTCCCGGCACCGGCGCACGCTTCAGCAATTACGAAGACATGAGGTCGCAGTCCATGGGTTTGATCGATATCTGGCACATCGTTCGGCGGCGGTGGGTACTGATCGCCGTGATCGCGCTGACCGTGACGGGGGCCGGCGTCTGGTACGCCTCGTCGCGGGCGGTGACGTACGTGGCCAGCAGCACCATGTACGTCTCGATGGCCACCGGTACCTCGGTCAACGACTCCTACCAGGGCGGCCTGGCTGCCCAGCAGCGCGTGCGGTCCTATCTCGAACTGGCCACCAGCGCCGCGGTCGCGGAGCGGGTCGTCCACGATCAAGGGCTGACGGAATCCCCCGATGAGTTCCGCGGCCGGATCACCGCCTCGTCGCCGCCCGCCACCACCATCCTGGAGATCGCGGTCGCCGCGCCCACCGCACAGCGGGCGCGTGATCTCACCGACGCCACAGTCGCCCAGTTCCGAGCCTTGGTCGATAGTCTCGAGTCCATCGAGACCGGCGCCGCCCCCGCCGCCCGCGTCTCGGTCGTCGACCGTGCCCGGCTACCGGCCGCTCCGGCCGGTCCCGGCACGAGCCGGTTCGTCGCGATCGGCCTGTTCGGTGGACTGTTACTCGGCTTCGCCGCCGCATTCCTGCGTGAACGCACCGACCGGCGCGTTCGCACCAGCGGCAACCTCGCCGATGTCGCGCCGGTTCCGGTGTTCGCCGACTTCGGCAACGGTGAATCCGCCGCGGAGTCGGCCCGGCGGCTGCGCAATCACCTGCGGGGCGCGCAGACCATCGAATGCACCAGCCTCACCGACCGATCGCGGTCCAAGGTGGCGCACACTCTGGCGCTGGCCTTCGCGGATGCCGGTCATCCGGTGATCCTCGTCGACGCCGACACCTCCGGCGGCGGAAGCTCCGGTGCCATGCCAGGTCCGGGCCTGACGACACTGCTGCGCGGCGGCGTACCACTGGACCGGGCGATCACCGCCGACTGGGGCGGGACCGGGGTCGCGGTGCTGCCGATCGGGCACATCGAGCCGGACACCTCCGACCTGATCGCCTCGGAGCACTTCGCTCATCTCGTCGCCGATCTGCGCGAGCGTTACTACCGCGTGGTCATCGAGACCGCGCCGGTCAGCTCCGCCGCCGACGCGGTCGCCGTGGCGCCCTTATCCGATGCCGTCCTCGGCATCGCCGATCTCGGCAGACTCACCGAACCGCAGTTGCGTGCCGCCCTGACCGCGTTCGGCACGGCCGGGCTGACCGGTGTGGTCAGCCACCGCACACCCGGTTCGGCGGTGGACCGGCTGATGGAAAGGTTGAAGGTATGAGCGACGACTTTCTCCGGCGGCGCCGCTTGCTCGCCGCGACTCTGGGTGCGGCGGCCGCGATTCCGCTCACCGCCGCCTGCGGCACAGCCGAGCCGGACGACCCGCAGTTCCGGTCGCCCACCACCGATGCGCCCGGAGCGCGCAACGTCCGGGATTTCGGAGCCGTCGGAGACGGAATCGCCGACGACACCAAGGCATTGGCCGCAGCCGTGGCCGCGGACCCGAACGGGCCGCTGGTGCTCTACCTGCCCGCCGGGCACTACCGGGTCGAGTCGATGCCCGATCTGCCGGACTACGCCACGATTCTCGGCGACGGCGCCGACGTCACCACGATCGTCTACGCGGGCAGCGGCACTCTGGTGCGGCTGCGCAAGCGCAGCCGGGTCCGTTTCGCCAGGCTGGGGATCTTCACCACAGGTCCCGGCTCGACCGCGGTCGAGCTGTCGGAATGCTTCCGCTGCTCCTTCGACGCGGTGGTACTGCGCGGCAACCACCTCAGCGACAACCATCCGCAGTACCTCACCCAGCGCGGCGTCGTGTTGCGCGACAACACCGGCGGCACCGCCTTCATCAACTGCGATATCAACAACTTCGGGATCGGACTGACCACATCCTGTATCCAGAACTACGTCACCTCCTCGAAGTTCACCAGCAATCACACCGGCGTCCTCGGCACCGGCAACGACCACAACGCCGGGCTGGCACTCACCAACGTCGAATTCGTCTCCGATCAGAACCCGCTCACCACCGACCGCCACCTGCGGGTCGACGGCGCCGCCAACGACTGGTGGCTGACCAACGTGTGGTTCGAAGGAGCCGAGGTCGCCCTGTCGGTCGGTGAGAACGGGCGCGGTGGACCCGCGCAGTTCGGCATGGTCAACGCGAAGGTCGCGGCCCGTTCGGTCGGGCTCGAACTGAACTACTGCCGACAGCCGTATCTGGCGAACGTGATCTTCGACGCGGAGTCGCGGCCGCCGGGCATCCCGGTGCGCGTGGATCCCGTCGGCTGTCCGGAAGGCACCGCGGTCGGCTTGATCTCCGGGATCACCGACGACATTCCCGTCGAGACGTTTCCGACCGGCTGGAACATCCTCGGCCGCAGGGGCATGCGCACGCCGCGCTTCACCGGCACCGTGGTGTCCCAAGCGGGGCCGCACGGCGCGGACGTGTTCCAGGCACAGAGCGGCGACGGCGCCGTCCGCGCCGCGGTGACCGCCGACGGAACCTGGGTCTGCGAGCACGCCGACAACGGTCCCGTGCTCAAGGCGCCCGACGGCGGATACTGGCGGCTCACCGTCTCCGACGACGGGAAGCTGAGCACGGTAGCGCTCGGCAGGAAGCGTCCCGGCGGATGACTCGACGACAGCACCGCCGCATCGAAGCGCAGCCTGCCATCACCGGTCCCATCGGTACGGCGGTGCGGTTGCGGCCGCCGCGCTTCGACGATTTCGCGGAGTGGCGGCGGATCCGGCTCCGTGACCGCGCGATCATCGAGCCCTACTGGGTCAGCTCGGAACAGGACTGGCCCGCCCGCCACACCGCCCGCCACTGGGTGCGGGAATGCCTCGACAACCGGGCCGACGCACGCGCCGGGCGACGGATGAGCATGGTCATCGAGGTGGCCGGTCGGTTCGCCGGGCAGGTCGAACTGGCCTCGATCGACGCGGCGACAGGCAGCGCCGAGCTCGGCATCTGGATCGGCTCCGCCGTCGCGGGCGGCGGTATCGGCGCTCTCGTCCTGACCATGATGACGGCCTTCGGATTCGACAGCCTCGGCCTCATGCGAATCAGCGCACCGATCTCGCCCGGCAACATCGCCGCGGCCAAGATCGCGGCCGCGGCGGGCCTGCGGTACGAAGCCCGGATGCGCGCCTATTTCGATGCCGGTGGCGCACGCCGCGACCACGAACTGTGGGCGGTGACCCGCGCCGATCGGCCCGACCGCGGGTTCACCGCCGTCTATCCGGCGCGGCAACGCCTCAACCCGATGACGCCGCAGTTGCCCGCCGCCTCTGCCGCCCCGCACGGGCCGCCCCCCATGAGCATCGCGGCCGCGCATCTGCGGTACCAGCTATCCCGATTGCGGCGGGTGTTCCGGTGGCTGCGGGGCAGCGCCGCCATCGCACTCACCGACTCCGACGACCGCGGGCGGGTGCTGGTGCGATCACGCCGTGTCGCCGACTTCCGGCAGCGCCGCGCGGCCCGTATCCGCAATCGTGCGACGCTGGCACGTGATCCGCACATGTCACCCGCCGCCTGGCTGCGCCGGCATTCCCTGCGCCACTGGCTGGCCGAACTCGCCGAAGCCAGAACGGGCCTGCGTTCCCGGCCAGGGCTGACGCTGACGATCCTGGACGACGGCCGCTTCGTCGGTGAAGTCCGGCTGCACGGGCTGGACATGTTCGATCGCAACATCCGGCTCAGTATCTGGACCGATGCCTCGGCTCGCCCGGAACTCCGCGCACGCGTGCTCCGCCTGCTGGTGCACCATGCGACCGAACGGCTCGGGATCCTCCGCATCGCCACCGCGATCCCGGTATCCGACCTGGCCGCCGCGGCTGCGGCGGCCGCGGCCGGGTTCGCCGAGGAGGGGCGGATGCGCGGGCACCTCGATGTCTTCGGCCCCCGAGGCGATCACGACCTCTGGGCGTACAGTCATCCGGCTGCCACGACTGCCCCCGGATGACGTGCCGACCCGTCGACGGCCGAGTCCGTGAGTTCGGCGACCGCGTGCACCCCGCCGCACGACCACAACGCCTCCGGTCGGTCACGCGACCGGCTCGACGCCGGAGCGTAGCCCGGTCCGACACTTCCGCTCTGCTATCCCGGCTTCCCGCCGGTATCCGCCCGCACCGCACACGGAGCATCAGATGAACCTGCACCCCGACGTCCCACCGCACCACGGGTTCGCCCGCAGCAATGCGCTGCAGCGTCGGCTGCACGAACTGGTTCCAGGCGGCGCGCACACCTACGCTCGCGGAGCCGACCAGTACCCCGAGCAGATGGCGCCGATATTGGTGCGCGGCAAGGGATGCCGAGTCTGGGATGCCGACGGCAACCAGTACGTCGAATACGGGATGGGACTGCGTTCGGTCACCCTCGGCCATGCCTACGCACCGGTTCTCGACGCCGTGACGACCACGATCGCCGACGGAGTGAACTTCAGCAGGCCGACCGAGCTGGAATTGCTCGCGGCCGAGGACTTCCTGGACCTCGTTCCCGGTGCGGACATGGTCAAGTTCGCCAAGAACGGCTCCGATGCCACAACAGCCGCCGTCCGGCTGGCCCGGGCCGTGTCCGGTCGCCGGCGGATCGCCGTCTGCGAGCAGCCGTTCTTCTCGGTCGACGACTGGTTCATCGCGACGACACCGATGTCGGCGGGCATCCCCGATCATGTCGGCGCCGAAATCGTCCGGTTCCGCTACAACGACGTCGACGCTCTCGCCGCGGTCCTGGTGGGCGACAGCGTGGCCGCGGTCGTCATGGAGGCGGCCACCGCCACGGCGGAACCCGAGCCCGGCTACCTCCAAGCGGTACGCGCGCTGTGCGATCGGCACGGCACCTTGCTGGTGTTCGACGAGATGATCACCGGATTCCGCTGGGCCGCCGGCGGCGCGCAGTCCGTCTACGGCGTGACTCCCGACCTGTCTTGCTGGGGCAAGGCCATGGGTAACGGATTCCCCATCTCGGCCCTCGCCGGACGGCGCGAATACCTCGAGCGAGGCGGCCTGCGCACCGGCGCCGACCGCGTATTCCTGCTGTCCACCACGCACGGCCCGGAAACCAGCGGGCTCGCGGCCTTCCGCGCGGTCGCCGCGGCCTACCGGACCGGCGAACCGATCTCTCGTATGGAATCGGCCGGCGCCGCACTGGCGACCGGATTCGCCTCGCTAGCAGACGAACTGGGCATCGGTGACCACCTCCGGGTCCGCGGTCGCTCCTCCTGCCTCATCTTCGAAACCCTCGATTCCCACGGAAAACCCAGCCAGGCATTCCGCACCTTGTTCCTGCAAGAACTGCTCCAACGCGGAGTACTCGGGCAATCCTTCGTCACCTCGGCGGCACACGACCACGACGCGATCGCCGCCACCTTGTCGGCTTGCGCTGACGCGGCCCAGGTGTACCGCATCGCCCTCGAACGCGGCACCGTCGACGGACTGCTGCGCGGACGATCGGTCGCTCCCGCGCTTCGCCGCACCGCAGCACCGCGACAGATCGAAACGAGCACATCCCGATGACCGCACCCCGCATCGCCATCGTCCACGAACGATTCACCGAATTCGGCGGGTCCGAAGCCGTGGTGGGCGAGTTCGCCCGCACCTGGCCCGGCGCGGACATCTACGCGCCGATCGTCATGCCGAACGGAATCCGCCCGCCCGTCCAGCACGTCCACGACAGCTGGCTGTCCCGCGCCCACATGCTGACCCGCGGTCGGCACGCCCCGCTGCTGCCGCTCGTCCCCCGTTCCCTGCGACGTATGCCGTTGCGGGGCTATGACGCCGTGGTCGTCAGCCACCACTCATTCGCCACTCAGGCCGCACTGGCCACCGACGCGCCCGTGATCGCCTATGTGCACAGCCCTGCCCGGTGGGCCTGGGATCGAGAGTTCCGCATCCGCGAAGCCGGCGGACGGGCCGGCCAGGTCGCGCTCGGCGCCCTGGGCGCACTGGCCCGTCACGCCGAGCTGCGAGCCGCGCCTCGCTTGGCCAGGGTGATCGCCAACTCGACCGCCGTCGCCGACCGGATCCGCGACTGGTGGGGCGTGCCCGCCACCGTGATCAATCCCCCCGTCGATGTCGACCGCTTCACCCTCGATCCCGCACGCGCCCGGGAGGACTTCTTTCTCTACGCCGGTCGCCTCGTTCCCTACAAACGCGCCGATCTCGCCATCCGAGCCGCCCAACTCGCCGGGAAACGGCTGGTCGTGCTGGGCGACGGACGGTTCCGGTCCCAGCTCGAAGCTCTCGCCGGACCCGAGACGACTTTTCTGGGCGCCACCTCTACCGACACTCTGCGGGACATGTACCGACGCTGCCGAGCCCTGCTCATGCCCGGCGTGGAAGACTTCGGCATCGTCCCGGTCGAAGCCATGGCCTGCGGTACCCCGGTGATCGCCATCGGCGCGGGCGGCGCGCTCGACACGGTACGCCCCGGCACGACAGGCGAACACGTCGCTCCGGGCGCCGATCCGGACGTTGTCACCCGCCTGGCCGCGGCAATGGCGAACTTCGACACCGCCCACTACGACCCCCGCGTCATCCGCGCCCATGCGGAAACGTTCGCACCCCCCGCATTCCGGGCACGAATGGCCGCATGCGTCGACGGGTGATCGGCCTCGTATCGAATTACCGCCTGATCCGACCGCTCGAGCGGTGTCCCACATGATCACGCCATGTCCGCAGACGCTGCACGCCACCGTGCCGGGCTTCAGATCACGACCGCTTAGGACCGCCGTGGATAACGTGCGCGGTGAATGCGTCCCACGCGCCAGGTGTGAACACTAGCGCTGCGTCGGCCGGGTTCTTGGAGTCCCGCACGCCGACCATGCCGCCTTCCAGGTACGCGACTTCGACGCAATCATCCTTGCCGCCGCTGTGGCTGCTCTTGAACCAGCGTGTCCCGGATAGGTCCATGCTCATGGCGCGTACTCCTTTGCCACCTGCCGTAGCAGGCGCTTGCTTTCGGTCCGCCCCAACGCTACTCGCTGAATCTTCTGGAAGGCGTTGCGATAACGGCGCACGCTGTCCGGCCTTTCGAGATGAATACTGCCCGCGTAACTCTCGATGTACACGACAGGCGGCTCGAGCGCCTTGCCATCGCTGCTGGTACCGAAATCAAGGATCGTGAACGGCCCGGCCGTCGTACCCACTGGGTAACCTGCCGTGTCGGGCAGCACCCTCACCGATACGTTCGGCGGCAAGTCTGCGAGGTGGCGGCACTGTCTCGCCATCACTCTGGGACCGTGGACTACCCGCCGCAGAACTCCTTGATCGATGACGAGGTCGACGTGGAGGGGAGAGACTGTGCGCAGTATGAGGTTCTGGCGTTCCCGTCGTACGCGAAGACGCCGCTCGCGCTCTTCGGGCAAATCATCAACGAAGTACACCCGGTCCAATGCCTCGGCGTACTCGCGTGTCTGGAACAAGCCGGACACGATATCCGGCCGGTAGATGGTTACCGATTCGGCCGCAGACTCCAAGCCGAGATACACCCCGAAACTAGGTGCAACCTGGTCGGTGTACTCGTCCCACCAACTCGGCTCCATTCGCTGAGCAGCGAGCGCTTTCAGCTCACTTGCCCGTTCAGGCTGTCGATAGAGCCGACACAGGTTGTCGATGTCGGAATCGGCGATCTTGTTCGCGTTGCCCGTCTCGAGCCGTTGCAATGTGCCGGACCCCCGACTGATCGCCTTCGCGGCCATCAGGATCGACAGGCCGGACTCCAGGCGCATCGCACGTAGGACGCGGCCCAGTTGCCGATGTGGTACGCCCGGAGTTCGGGCCTTGGATGACGACGAAACGGTGTTGCGCTGCGAATTCCCCCTGGTGAGCGGCTTGACCACGCTGCTGTCCCCTTCTGGTAGATGGCAAGCACTGCATTGGTGGGTGGCCCCACCCCCGAGCTGTGGATGACGCTGCTGCGGCGCCACGGGTGCCACCGAACAGCAAGTATGGGTGGTCACCTGGGAAAACGAGACGGTTTTCGCGAATCACTCATTGGATCACCCATGCGTGGCGGGGGACTGCTGTGCTGCGCGCGTGCTCTGGAGGGTCGGCTGCTTTCGTGGGTCGGCAGAACCGGGCGCTCGTCAACCGTCTTTCTGTTGCGAGAGGGGAACAGATGGAAACGCATGGAGATACACCGTTGTCGCGGTGCCTGTTCTACCGGCGGGAGTGCGACCTCCCCGCTGTGGTCGATCCGCCGGAACTCGGGCGAATAGTCATGCGCGCGGGATCGGTGTGGGCGATGACGATGCCCACTCGTCTCGGGCAGGCGGTGAAGGCGCACCTGCAGAGCGGAGGCGTCGCACTCGGGCCGATCGTGGGGCATCCGCGTTCGGGGCGCTGGACCTTTCTCACGCAGCCTGATCTACCCGATGACGTGCGGTTGTTCGCCGAGTTGTTCCGACTGGACGTGGCGGTCGCGCGGTCCGGAGCGACGATCGCGCTGCCTTCGCCCACCGCTGCCGTGGGAGCGATCCGGCATTGGATCGTGCCTCCGCGCAATGCCTTTCGTCCATCGGGCCACTTGGTGGTCGAGGCCGTTCGGGCATGGGCGGATCAGATGCCGCGTACTCGGCGCAGGCCGGGAAAATCCCATGTCGGATGACGTCTCTCGCGCTCGGCGGTTCCTCCGCGTCGAGGAGTTGCGGTCGCGGCTGGCGCATGACAATCCGCAGTGGGCGGTATCAAGTCCCGCGAATGCCAGGAATGCGCTCGAGCTGCACTACGACTGCGACTATTCATCGTGCGCGACGCGCGTCGCGGCGGTGATCGTCAGCCGCGAGGACTACCGATACTTTCGCCGCGCCGAAACGAACACCGCTGAAAAGGTAGCTGGCCCCAAGACGCCCACACCGGGATCAGGTGCCTGATGTGCGGCGGTTCCTGCACGAATCCATCGGACGACGTCCACGTGAGCGTATTCCTGCACGGTCTTCGAATGGATTTCGCCGCATGCGTCACGGCGGCTATGACATTCGCGCGCGAATGGCGGCACGCCCATTACCCCGACGCGGTCGAAATCCTCCCGGACGGCGCAGAGGGCTTCCCCCGCCTCCCTTGCGAACGGCTGTATTGCGAGCGTGCCGCACACCGAGTCAGCGGTAGCGGGTAAGCGCACGCCCCGGGAGGGGGTGGTCGGTCAGCTGACGTTGCGAATCATTTCGACGGAAACGAAACCGATGGCGACCCGATCAGCGGCGACGGGTGAGTGCGCGGCATGGGGAAGGGGCCGGGACCTCGCCTCGGAGGTATGAGGTGGGCGGGACGCCCATCAGGGTGCGGAAATCGGCTGTCATGTGGGACTGGTCGTAATAGCCCGTGCCGGTGGCGATATCGGCCAACGGTGTGCCGTCGGTTCGGGACAGCACCCGGCGGACTCGGTCGATGCGTGCGAAGTGTTTGGGGGAGACGCCGATTCCATTGGCGAACAGATTGCGGAGTTGGCGTTCGCTGACCGAGAGGCGCGCGGCCAACTCGGTGACGGAGAGCGGGTGGTCGGCGGCGATGGCGGCTACGGCGGTGGTGAGGAGTCGGCGGTTGGCGCGCCGGGCCGGATCGTCGGGGATGCGGCGCGGCAGTTCGTTCTCCAGGTACGGCACGACCTCGTCGTGGTCGAGTTCGATCAGCTCGGCGGCCAGGTGCGCGACGGGGCCGGGTAGATCGTCCAGTCGCAGTACGCGATCGGTGAGGTCGGCCGCCGGAACGCCGAGCAGCGCGGGGACCGTACCCGGGGCCAGCCGCAAGCGGATACAGCCCGCGGGTTTGCTCGCGCGTGAGTAGCTCGCCTTGGTCTGCGGCCCGACGACGAGCGCGACACGGTGGTCACCGATCTCGGCGTGCTCGGTGCGCAGCACGATCGTGGTGGCGGTCTGCGGCACGTGCGCGAACGGCTCGGACAGGTCGAGCACGGTCGGTATGCGGCCGAGTTCGGCCAGCCACGGCCGCAGCGACTCCGGCGCGGCCTCGGACGTCTCGACCGACTCGGCGGTCACGACGGCCGGGCGCAACAGGGTGGTCACCGCATCCACTGTAGGCAGCCGCGCGCTGCCCGGGTGTGCCGGAATTTCCTAGAGACCTGCGCGAACGCCCGGCACGGTGATTCGCATGATCGTGATCACCGGTGCGACCGGCACCATCGGCAGTGAAATCGTCCGGCAGCTGAGCGAGCGCGGGACCGCAATCCGCGCCGTCACCCGCGACCCCGGCCGGGCCGCCGTCCCCGCGGGCGTCGAAGTGGTGCGCGGCGACTACACCGACCTGGCGTCCATGGCGAAGGCGATGGCCGGTGCGGAGGCCGCGTTCATCGTCGGCGTGCTGGGCCCGGAGTACGTGGAGCTCGACCGTGCGCTCATCACCACGGCGCGGGACGCGGGAGTCGGCCGCATCGTCAAACTGTCCGCCATCGGCACCGGCGACACCGGTCTCGGCCGCGTCGGCACCTGGCATCTGCCCGGTGAGCAGGCCGCGCGAGAGAGTGGCGTCGACTGGACCATTCTGCGCCCCAGCTCCTTCGCCTCGAACACCCTGAGCTGGGCCGCAGCGATCCGTGCCGGACATCCGGTGCCGAATATGACCGGCGACGCGGCTCAGGGCGTCGTCGATCCCCGAGATGTCGCCGGAGCCGCCGTCGAGGCATTGATTTCCGCCGATCACGCGGGCCGGATCTACCACCTGACGGGACCGGAATTGCTCACCACGCATGATCTGGCCGCGACTTTGGCGACAGTCACCGGCCACCCGGTGGATGTGACCGATATTCCCGAAACCGAAGCGCGAGCACATATGCTCGCGTCCGGAATGTCCGCCGAATTCGTCGACGGCGCACTGGCGGGGCAGGCATATGTGCGTGCCGGGCACAACGCGATCGTGACCGCCGATGTAACCGAAATACTCGGCCGTGCAAGGAGTTTCGCCGAATGGGCCGCCGATAACGTGAATGCCTTCACGGCTGTCGGCAACACACCGTAGGCTGCTTGTGATCAGTGCCACATCGAATTGCCGAACGATGCACACTCGGCAAAGGTGACATGACCGGCCGTGCGGCCGGTGTGCTTACACGAAAAGGAAATTCGGATGCGTCAACGGGTCATGACGGTCTTGGTAGCGCTTGTGGCAGGCGGGTCCGCCGCCGCGTTCGGCGGGGCGAGCGCGTCCGCCGTGGCGGTGAACCCTTTCCCCGGCGGCACGGAGGTCTACTTCGACAACAATGAATCCGCGGCGATCGCGAACCTGAATCTCGGCCCGGCGTTGAGTCAAGTGGCCGTCGCTTGGTCGCCGGGCGCGAAAGCGATGCTCGGCGAGGGGATCACCGAGCACGCCCGGTGGGCAGGCGAATCCCCGACCGGCGGAGTGTCGATCGAGGTCTACGGGTCGTTCCTCCAGCCCTCGCTGGTCACGGTCACCACCCTGCGCGGCTGAGCTATTTCCGTTTGTGATTCGGTGTGCCAGGGGTATGCTCGCCCATGGCGTTATGCGCATGCATTGCCCGAATCCGCTGTGCTCGAGCGTAGGGTTCGGGCAGCGGCGGCGAGCAAGCGCGCGGCCAGACATCCGGCTGCCGCGCCTTCGGTGCTTACCGACCTGGAGACCTCCTGGCGGATGCCCGGACGGGACGACACTACGTGTGCCGTCCCGTCCGGTGTTTCTCCTAGGCAGCCATTTCCTGGTCGATTGCCGCCGCGAAGGCGTCCACATCGGCCTCGGTGGTGTCGAACGAGCACATCCAGCGGACCTCGCCGGTGCGCTCATCCCAGATATGAAAGCGGAACCGCTTCTGCAGTCGCTCGGTGACTTCCCTGGGCAGCGTGGCGAAGACGGCATTGGCCTGGACCGGCCGGACGATCTCGACGCCGGGTACCCCGGCGACGGCCGTGGCCAGCCGGGCCGCCATCGCGTTGGCGTGCCGGGCGTTGCGCAGCCACAGGTCGCCCTCCAGTAGCGCGACGAATTGCGCCGACACGTACCGCATCTTGGAGGCGAGCTGCAGCCCGGCCTTGCGCAGGTACGGCACGCCGCGCACCGCGTCCGGGTCGAGCACGACGATCGCCTCGCCGAACATGAGGCCGTTCTTGGTGCCGCCGAACGACAGCACGTCCACCCCGGCGTCGGTGGTGAACGCGCGCGGCGGCAAGTCGAGGGCGGCGGCCGCGTTGGCCAGCCGGGCGCCGTCGACGTGCAGCAGCATGCCCCGCTCGCGCGCCAGCGCGCCGATCGCCGCGATCTCCTCGGGCGTGTAGAGGGTGCCGAGTTCGGTGCTCTGGGTGAGGGAGACGACCTTCGGCTGGGCATGGTGCTCATCGCCGAAGCCCCACGCGTATTGGTCGAGTAGTTCCGGGGTCAGCTTGCCGTCCGAGGTGGGGACCGGGATCAGTTTCAGCCCGGCCACCTTCTCGGGCGCGCCGCACTCGTCCAGGTTGATGTGCGCGGACTCCGGGCAGATCACGGCGCTCCACCGGTCGCACATGGCCTGTAGCCCCACCACGTTCGCGCCGCTGCCGTTGAAGACCGGATAGACCTCGGCGCGCTCGCCGAAATGGCGTTTGATCAGCTCGCGCAGCCGGGCGGTGTGGACGTCCGCGCCGTAGGCCGGCTGGTGGCCCACGTTGGCGGCGGCCAGCGCCGCCATGATGTCCGGGTGAACCGGGGCGTTGTTGTCGCTGGCGAATCCGCGCGGTGGTTCGCCCCCGTGGTCGCCGAGCTCGGGAGAGCTGTCGCTCACCGGTCCCCCTCGGTCAGCAGCGGAAAGGCGCCGTTCTCGTCGTGGACCTCGCGGCCGGTGAGGGGCGGGTCGAACACGCAGACCGCCCGGAACCGCGTGTGGGCGCGCAGGGTGTGACGTTGGTGCGCGTCGACCAGATACAGCACACCGGGCGCCAAGCGATGCGTCTCCCCGGTCTCCTCGTCGACCACTTCACCCTCACCCTCGATCACGTAGACGGCTTCGATGTGGTTGGCGTACCACATCTCGAGCTCGGCGCCCGCGTCGACCACGGTGTCGTTCAAGGAGAAGCCGGCCTTCTCCCGGGCGAGAACCAGGCGACGGCTGGTCCACGTGGGGCCCCGCACTTCGCGCTCGGTGCCGATGGTCTCCTCCAAGGAACGGACGATCATGGGTTTCCTTTGTTCGTGCTCGGCCGGGGTGGATCGAGCGGGGTCCCGGCGCTGAGTGTTTCTGCGAACTCCCTCCGATCATGGCTGTCGGCGCAACTCGTCCAACAGTGGCAGGAATGCCCCATATCGTAAAAATCAAGCCATTTCGGATGGGCTGCGTCAGTCGACGAACAGGCCGCCGGTGAGGTTGGCGACCGCCCCGGTGATGGCGCCGGCGCGGTCGGAGGCGACGAAGGCGGCCACGTCGGCGACCTCGGCGATGGTGGGCAACTGCTTTCGCAGCGTCCGGTCCGCCATGCGAGCCTCGAATGCGTCGCGGCTGATGCCGTAGGCGTCGGCATGCAACCCGTACACCTCGGAAAGCTGCGGCGATTCCGGCATTCCCGCGGCGTTCAGGCACACGACTCGCACACCGCGCGGTCCGAGTTCGGCGGCGAGGCCGCGTGACAACGCTTCGATCGCCGCCCATGCCGGCGCCATGCCGCCCATGAGCGGGACGGCCGTCCGCGACGGAGACGCGGTGATCGTCAGGATCACGCCCGACCCCTGGTCGGTCATGCGCCGGGCGGCAGCTCTGGCGGTCAGGAAATTGGCCTTGGGGTAGGTGGCCATCGGCAGATCGAAATTGTCCACCGGGAGGTCGACGATGGCAGTGCCCTGTATCCCGGTCTGCGGCAGGCTGATCGCGTTGAACGAGATATCGAGGGACCCGGCGTCGCGGACCACCGCATCGACGTGCGCGTCCACCGCGTCTTCATCCAGGACATCTACCGTGGCGACGTCGGCGACCCCGCCGGTTGCCCTGATCTCATCGGCCACCACCTCCAGCGTGGAGCGGGTGCGCCCAGCGAGGAAGACTCGCGCCCCCTCCGCGGCGAAAACCTGCGCAACGACTTTTCCAACGGCTCCGCTCGCTCCGTAGACGATCGCGTTCTTCTTCTCAAGCAGCACTGATGACTCCTCGTTCCGGGCTGTGCGCCGATTCGGCGTGGACGTCGAGTTCGACGCCGCCAACCGCCAACTAGTTTCATGATGAAACTGGGTGGAACATAGCAGGAGGTGGTTTTGTCATGCAACCACTTCGGATATGCTGCACAGATGCTCGGCCGTACCTACGAAACCCAGGATTGCTCCGCGGCGCGGGCGCTCGAGATCGTCGGCGAGCGCTGGAGCCTGGTGATCATTCGGCACGCGCTCTTCCGGGGTATCACCCGATTCGGCGATTTTCAGCGCAGTCTCGGGATCTCCCGCAATATCCTCGCGGCGCGGCTCGACCGATTCGTCGAAGACGGGGTCATGCGGCGTCAGCCCGACGCGGCCGGGTCGGCCTACCACGAGTACGTTCTCACCGAGAAGGGGCGCGAACTGCAACCAGTGATCGTGGCCCTCACGCACTGGGGTGACCGCTGGGCAGCTCCGGGCGATCCTCCCGTCGTCCTCAGACACGCCCACTGTGGCGGCGCGGTGCACCAACGAACCGTCTGCCGAGATTGCGGTGAGGCCGTGGCCATCGACGAGGTAGAAGCGCACCCCACGGCGCAACGGGCGCCGCGACGGTAACCCCCTCGAACCCAGGACCGCCGCGGGACGACACCACGTGTGTCGTCCCGCGGCGGTGTTCAGTTCGCGGTCGAGCGGAAACCGCGCAGCCGCAGGCTGTTGCTCACCACGAAGACCGAGGAGAAGGCCATCGCGGCGCCCGCGAGCATCGGGTTCAGCAGTCCCGCCATGGCCAGCGGGATCGCGGCCACGTTGTAGGCGAAGGCCCAGAACAGGTTGCCCTTGATGGTCGCGAGGGTTCGGCGGGACAGCCGGATCGCGTCCGCGGCCGCCCGCAGATCGCCGCGCACCAAGGTGAGATCGCCCGCCTCGATCGCCACGTCGGTGCCGGTGCCCATGGCCAGGCCCAGGTCGGCCTGGGCCAGCGCCGCGGCGTCGTTCACGCCGTCGCCCACCATCGCCACCACTTTGCCGTCGGCTTGCAGCCGCTTCACCGTGTCGACCTTGTCCTGCGGCAGCACTTCCGCGATCACCTCGTCGATGCCGACCTGCGCGGCGATCGCCTCGGCGGCGGCCCGGTTGTCACCGGTCAGCATGATCGGGGCGAGTCCGAGGGCCCGCAGCTGGGAAATCGCCTCGGCGGAGGTCGGTTTCACCGCGTCGGCCACCACGAGCACGCCGCGCGCCGCGCCGTCCCAGCCCACCGCGACGGCGGTCTTGCCCTCGGCTTCGGCCGCGCGCATCGCCTCGGTCAAGGCTTCGTCGAGGTGCTGTGACCAGTCGGCGAGCAACCGGGCGCGACCGACGACCACCGCGTGGCCGTCCACCATGCCCTGCACGCCCAGGCCTTCGACATTCGCGAAATCCTCGACCGGCTTCAACTCGCCCACCCGCTCGCGGGCGCCTTTGGCGATGGCTTGGGCGATCGGGTGCTCGGAGGAATCCTCCAGGGCTCCGGCCAGCGCCAGAATCCGCTCGACCTGCTCGCCCTCGGCGGGGATCACGTCGAGCAAGCTCATCTTGCCCGCGGTGACGGTGCCGGTCTTGTCCAGCACGATCGTGTCCACCCGCCGGGTGGACTCCAGCACTTCCGGGCCCTTGATCAGGATGCCCAACTGCGCGCCGCGTCCCGTGCCGACCATCAGCGCGGTCGGCGTGGCCAGTCCGAGTGCGCACGGGCAGGCGATGATCAGCACCGCCACCGCCGCGGTGAACGCCGCGGCCACCGATCCGCCGGTGCCGAGCCAGAACCCTAGCGTCGCGACCGACAGCGCGATCACGATCGGCACGAAGAACCCGGAGATCCGGTCGGCCAGCCGCTGGGCCTGCGCCTTGCCGGTCTGCGCGTCCTCGACCAGCTTCGCCATCTGCGCCAGCTGGGTGTCGGAACCGATCCTGGTGGCACGCACCACGATCCGTCCGCCGACGTTGACGGTGGCGCCGACCACCGCGTCGTCCGGGCCGACCTCCACCGGCACCGATTCACCGGTGAGCATGGAGGCGTCGACGGCGGAGGAACCTTCCGTCACGACGCCGTCGGTGGCGATCTTCTCGCCGGGCCGCACCACGAACCGGTCGCCGACCCTCAGCTGCTCCACCGGGATGCGCTGCTCGGTTCCGTCGCGCAGGACGGAGACCTCTTTGGCCCCCAGCTCGAGCAGTGCCCGCAGCGCCGCACCCGCGCGCCGTTTGGCCCGCGCCTCGAAGAAGCGCCCGGCCAGGATGAACGTGGTGACGCCCGCCGCGGCCTCGAGGTAGATGCTGCCGGTGCCGTCCATCCGCGAGATGGTGAACTCGAACGGATGCGTCATGCCCGGCGTGCCCGCGGTGCCCCAGAACAGCGCGTACAGCGACCAGCCCAGGGCGGCCAGCGTCCCCATCGACACCAGGGTGTCCATGGTCGACGCGCCGTGGCGCAGGTTGGTCCATGCCGCGCGGTGGAACGGCAGCGCGCCCCACACCACCACCGGCGCGGCGAGCGTCAGCGACAGCCACTGCCAGTTGGTGAACTGCAAGGCCGGGATCATCGCCATGGCGATCACCGGCACCGACAGCACCAGCGAGACCAGCAGGCGGGTGCGCAGGGCGGCGGCGGGATCCTCCTCGACGGCGTTCTCCTGCGGCTTCGGCGGAGCGGGCAGGGCCGCGGTGTAACCCGCCTGTTCGACGGTGGCGATCAGGTCGTCCGGCGAGACGTCGCCGGTGACCTCGACCCGGGCCTTCTCGGTGGCGTAGTTCACGGTCGCGGTGACGCCGTCGAGCCTGTTGAGCTTCTTCTCGATGCGGGCGGCGCAAGACGCGCAGGTCATTCCACCGATCACGAGTTCGACCTGCCCGGAGGGCGGCGGTTGTGTCGCGGTGGTCATCGTGGGTGCTCCGTTCTGTGCGCGGACGGTCGTCGGGTCAGTGCGCGTGGCCGTCCGGCTGCTGACCAGTGTGTTCTTCGTGGTTAGAGGCGTCTACGGCGGGGGTGCCCGGCGCGACGGTCAGGGTGAATTCGGCGGTGCGGACCACGCCCTCGTGCTGGAAGTCGAGGAACAGGCGGTAGTCGCCCGCGCTCGGCGCCGTGACGGCGAAGGTGATGCCCGGTCCGGCCGCGGTCACGCCGTCGCCGGGGTGGCCTTCCGGGTGGACGTGCAGATAGCCCAAGTCGGCGGCGCGCAGGGCCACCAGGTGGCCGTAGGCCCCCAGGTAGGGCTGTAGATCCGTGACCGGCTTGCCTGCCCGGCTGACCGACAGGGTCACCTGCGAGGCCCGGCCCGGGACCACCGCGCCGTCCAGCGTGACGGTGTAGTCGCCGACGTTCGCGGTGGAGGTCGCCGCAGGCAGTTGCTGGGGGTCGTAGCGGCCCGCCACCCGCAGGTCCGCGCCGAGTGTCAGGCCGGCGCCGCCCTCCGGGGTGAAGTCGGCGAATACCCGGTAGTCACCGGCGCGGGTGAGATCCAGCGGGACGCTCCACGTTCCGTTGCCGTCGAGCACCGGGTGCACGTGCTGGAAGGCGGCCATATCGCGGCGCACGACGATCAAGTGCAAGTCCTTGTCGTGGCTGCGCACGTACCGGGTGACGGGCTTCCCGTCGCGGTCGAGGATCGTGAAGCGCAGCGGTACGTTCGCCGCGGCGGTGGTCTGGGCGGTGTCCAGCCGCAGGGTGTAGCCGCGGTCGGTGGCCATCAGTCCTGCTGGTAGTGCGTCGGCCCCGACCGAGTCCGCGTCGTGAGTTTTCGCGTCGTGGGCGGCGGGTTCGGCGGGCTCCGGCCCGATCACCGCACCGGCCGCGAGGGCGACCCCGAAGACAGCGGCGAGGCCGAGGGCGAAGCCGCCGAATTTGGTGGATGCGTTCATCGAAGTGCTCCGTCCGTCAGTCGGCGACGGCATAGCCGGCGCGGGCCACGGCGGCGGTGAGTTCCGCGCGCTCGATCGGTCTCGCGCTCTCGACGGTCACCAGTCCGTCGGCGAGATCGACGGCGACGGAACCCACGCCGTCGAGGCGGCCGATCTCGGTGCGGACCGAGGCGGCGCAGCCGCCGCAGGTCATGCCGGTGACGGTCACGGTGATTGTGCTCATGGTCGGGTCCTTCTGCGGTTGTTCTCGAATACAACTCTACCCTACCCCCCTAGGGTATGTGGATGTCAAGTTCCCGAGCAGACGAAAGCCCGGCCCGCGCCATGATTCGCGGACCGGGCTTGATGAAACGGGATCAGCGGTAGGTCACCAGCGCGACGGCGGGCGCCGAGACCACCTGCACATCGGCGGAATCGGACACCTTGACGTGCAGGAACCCGCCCTCGATCGCGATCCGGACGTCATCGACGGTGCGTGTGGTCCGCCCGTCCCGGTCCAGCAGTGAGTAGCCCTCGACCAGGACGACCTTGCTCGCGGGCCGCCATTTCGCTTCCATTCCGGCGCCTTTCGTCGGCGCCACCGGCGGGAAGTCGAGTTCCGGCTCGGCGACGTGGTTGAAGTAGTTGGACAGGACGTTCAGCGCGACATGGCCCACGATCTCGCCGAGTTCGGCGTCGCTCACCCCGCGAGAGCGCGCCGAGTCGAGTGCGGCGTCGTCGATCCGGCCGCGGGAGCGGAGTATGTCCCGGGCGACGTGCAGGATCGCGTCGGCGTGCGGGTCGTCGGCGCGTGCCGCGAGGGTGTCGGTGATCGCCTGCTCGGTGAAGCCCATGCGCTCGGCGCGCATGCTGTGTGCGGCGGTGCAGTAGTCGCAACCGTTTTCGCCGGCGACCAGCAGGGCGAGCTGTTCGCGCACGCGGGCCGAAAGCTTTCCTTTGGTGAGCGCGTCGCGCAGGTTCAGGTATCCCCGCAGGGTGACGGGGCTGTTGGCCATGGCGGCGTAGAGATTCGGGACCCGGCCCAGCTGGCGCTGTACCTCGCCGAGCAGGTCGGCCTGCTCGGCATCGGCGGAGTCGGGAGATACAAGGGGCAGGCGGGACATCGAAGCCTCCAGCTCGAACAGACGGTACCGATCGGTTCCGAGGCAAGACGGTACTGAGTGGTTCCGTCTTGGTCAAGCGTGATGGTACTGATCGGTTCCGTTCTGCTATCGTGGCGTCATGCCAACCCAGGCCAAGCAGCGTTTGCTCACCACCGCCGAAGAGCTGTTCTACGCCGAAGGGATTCGCGCCGTCGGCATCGATCGCCTGCTCCAGGAATCCGGCGTGGGTCGCGCCTCCTTCTATCGCCACTTCGCGAGCAAGGACGACCTGGTCGTCGCGGTGCTGGAGGATCGGGACCGCCGCTGGCTGAGCTGGCTGCGGGAATCGGTCGAGGTGAAGACCGGGGACCCGGCCGCCCGGCCGCTCGCGGTCTTCGACGCCCTGGCCGACCGGTTCGCCCGCAAGGATTTTCGCGGCTGCGCGTTCATCAACACCATGGTCGAGGTCGCCGATCGAGGCAGCGCGGCGCATCAGGTCGCCGATCGGCACAAGCGCCGCGTGATCGAGTACTTGAGCGAACTGCTCACCGAGGCGGGGAGGTCCGACGCCGCGGAACTGGCCGCCGAACTCGCGCTGCTGGTCGACGGCGCGATCGTCACCGCCGTGCGCGAGGGGACGCCGGACGCGGCGTCTCGTGCCCGCACCATCGCGGAGCGACTGCTCGCAACGCCATGAGAGCCGAGCTGCTACCGCCGGTCGGTATGCGGCGATGCGTCATCGTGTACTCGCTCGCGGGATTCGCCCGACTCGTCTCGCTGTCACAGCCGGACGCGAAGCCGGGAACCGCGCGTCCACGGGCCGATTCGGGCTCGCGACGCGACCGGCGGCTACCGACCGCCTAGCAATTCGACCCGTGGCGATCGCGCCTACTCCGCTCAGTGTTGCGGACCCGTCCGCTGGGACTTGCCGGAGCTTGCCGAGAGGGACCGATGTCGGCGTCGAATGTGGTCGAGGCGGGAGCATTGCCACGAACCGCCGCGCCGGGGCGGCCATCGCCGGAACCCGCTGTTGTGGGCATCGTGGCAGGCCGACTCCGGAACCTTGGCCGCGTCGACCGCCCGGTGGAGTCGCCGGGGGACGGCCGGAGCGATCGGAATTGCCCGGTAGGGGCGGTGCGGAGGTGGTCATGCGCACCGGTGCCGCCCCGCTGACGTCGCGGGGCGGCACCTGCTCGGATCAGGCCGAATGCAGGTTGCGTGCGGTAGGTGAGGTCTCGGTCGTGGCCGGGTCGGGGTAGGTGCCGAAGAGGCGGTCGGCGGTGCCGGAGCTGGTGACCGTGAACCAGTAGTGCTCGTTCTTGTAGTGGTGATGGCGGTGATTGCGCCAAACCGCGCGGTAGAGCGAGCCTTTCGGCTTGTAGTCGGTGTGGATCAGGTAGTGCGTCCACTCGTAGCCGAGGCCGAGCAGCGTGATGGTGATCAGGAAGGTGAGGCCGAGGCCCGGGCGGGGAAAGGCGAAGCCCGCCAGCGCGATCAACACCACGACCAGCACCGCCAGAGTTCTCGTCGGGATGAAGATCAGCGGGATGTCGCGCGGATCGACGTGATGCTCGCGGTGCTTGCGGGCCAGTTCGCTGTCCAGCGCGAGCGGGCCCACCCGCCGTGGTTTCCAATGCAGCACGGTGACGTGCACGATCCACTCGAAGACCGGGAAGACCGCCAGCATCGCGGCGGGGACCAGCAGGTCGGTCGGCTGCCAGTCGCCGACGACGACACGGGCGATCAGCGCGCCTGCCAGCGTGGTTCCGATCATCCACGGCGAGGGATGCCGGACGAATTCTGCGAATGCCTGGCTAAGGGTGAGCCCGCGACGCAACGCCCGCTCGTCCCTGCGCACTCGCGCCCGCGCGTCCGCCTCGACCGAGGCCCGTTCGGATGCTTTGGATTTCGTCATGTTCGTTCCTAGCTGTGCGTGACCGGCGGTCCGCCGAGGACCTCGATCAGGGCGGTGGTCGCCGGCTCGAGCAGCGCCCGAGCGGTGGTGGCGGCCTTCTGCGGCCGGCCCGCCGCGATGGCGGCGGCCAGTTCGCGGTATGCCTCGACGTTGCCCACCTCGGCGGACATGATCGGGGCCAGCGCCGCGAGCGCCGGTTCATAGGCGGCGCGCAACATGTTGAACATCAGCCGGAACACGATCGAGTCGGCCGCGTCCACGATGTGATCCCAGAACTCCATCGCGTGCCGCTGCCGCGCGATCGGGTCCTGCTCGGCGGCAAGCGCTTCGACGGATGCCGTCAGCAGGGGACGAACCCCGTCGGCGCCGATCGCGCCTACCCGGCGCGCGGCCAGCTCCGCCACCTTCGGTCCGTTGTGCAGGCGAGCCTCCAGAATGCTGCGGGCGACCGCTGGGTCCAATTCCCCGGCCTGCACCAGCAACCTGGGCAGCACCTCGAGCCCCGCGCCGCGGCGATAGTCCAGCACGGTGGTGGCGTCTCCCTGCCGCACCGACACCAGCCCGGCCGCGGCCAGTCGCTGCAGCGCCTCCCGCACCGCGGGCCGGGACACCCCGAGCGCCTCCGCCAACTGCCGTTCGCTCGGCAAGGTCGCCCCGGGCGCCAGCTCGCCGCTGAGCACATCCGCGGCGATCTGCTCGAACACATCCGCCGACACCGACCGCTTGACCACAGGTTGCAACGCCATGCGTCTACTGTGCGCCGATTTGGTCAGGAGGTCAAGTGGTCAGACCAGTTGCGGCTGCATAGCTATCCCTCGACGGCCATAGCGTCCAGCACATTCCGGAGAACGTGCACGACGCCTACTACAGGCTGAGCGATATCTTCCGCCCCGCCGAGCGCCGGTTCTGACCGGAGCGGCGATCGATCGGACCCGTTCGGAACGCTGCGCCGACAGGTGCCGGTCCGCAGCCCTAATTCGGTGGCCCGCTTGCCGTCGGGGAGTTAACATCCGCTCGTCCGTATTCGAGGTGGAAAGCATTGCCGAGGAGGTGGGGCGGGATGACCGCGCCGAAGACCGCCGTCACACGCGACGCCCGGACTGTCCCAACGTCCCGGGTCCCGGTCTGATCCCTCTTCGTCCGGCGTTCGTGTTGCGGGCTTTCGGCTCGCGTGACGGTGGTGCTGTGTCCGTGACCGGGCCCGACCATCATGAACACGGAGAATCCGAGTTGAGTTCCACCATCGATTGGCGTGTGCGCGCCGAAACCGCTGCCGACATTCCCGCGATCCACGAGATCAACGTCGCGGCCTTCGAGCGGGCCGACGAGGCCGAGCTGGTAGACGCACTGCGCGACGACCCCGCATGGATCGACGGCTTGTCGATCGTCAGCACGCTGCCGGACGACACCCCCGTCGGCTTCGCACTGCTGACTCGCTGCCACGTGCACACGACGCCCGCGCTGTGCCTCGGCCCGTGCGCGGTGCTGCCCGGCTACCAGAAGACCGGTGCGGGTTCCGCCGCGATCAGGGCCGCGCTCGCGGCGGCGGCGCGGATGGGCGAGCGTTTCGTCATCGTGCTCGGTCATCCGGCGTATTACCCGCGCTTCGGGTTCGGCCGGGCGTCCGAGCACGGAATCGGCCTCACCATCGACGTTCCGGATGAGGCGTTGATGGCGCTGACCCTCGACCCTGCTCAGCCGCTGCCGCGCGGCACGGTCCGCTACGCCGCCCCATTCGGCATCGACTAGCACCGTCGGCGTGACAGTACCGACGGTGGGGCGGAGCCGAATCCGCCCCACCGTCGGGTCGGCGGGAGGTCAGCTGGGGTCGGAGCCCCGGATGGCGGACAGCCAGATCGAACACGCTGCGGCGACCGTGGTGGCGGCGAGGAAGACCGGGAAGCCACCGCCGTCGAGATACACCCACAGGAGTGCGGCGACGGGGGCGGCGACGGTGGATTGCGCGTCGAGCAGAAGGCGACGGCGCAGCCGGGTGGCCTTCGCGGTCTGGGTGGGCGCGTCCGGGTCGGGGCGGCTGGGATTGTCGACGAGACGGCCGGGCGGTTCGGCGTCGCGGATGCGGCCGGAGGGGTAGAGCCGTCGTCCGGCGACGTGGATCGTGCGGTCGGTGAGTTCCGCGTCGGTTTCGGTCAGGACGATCAGCGCCGGGTCGAAGTACACCGGAAGCCACCGCGGCCGCCCGGTGCCCGCGACTTGCAACCACGACCGGCTGTCCAGGCGATGCTGCTGGCGGATGCGGGTGACCCGCACGGTGCGGGCCGCGCCCGAACGCCGGAACGGAATCCAGCCGAAGGCGACGGCGAGCCGGTACCCCGTATACCCGACGATGCCGAGGGCAACGGCGACCAGGGCCGCCACTTGGTCCAACGTGCCGAACGGCGCCCAAGCGGCACAGACCGCGAGAGCGCCGATCGTCACGGTGAGCGGATAGGCCAGCGGGTGGCCCGGTCCGGCGCTCACTTCAGGAAGCCGACCTTGGTGTAGTCGCGCGAGGCGAGGCCGAACGCACCGTAGTTCGCCAGATCGGTCCGGACGGCGTAGGTGCCCGCGGCCTGGTGCAGCGGGATGGAGTACCCCTCTTCGAAGATCATCCGATCGCATTCGTTGGCCAACTGAATGGCCTTGTCGGGGTCGAGTTCGGACAGGGTCCGGTCGATCAGCGCGTTGAGTTCCGGGGTGCCGATCCGCGCCTTGTTGCCCTGCAGGTTGGCAGGGTCGTAGTAGTAGATCTGCCGCAGTCCGCTCAGCGGGAGAACGCTACCGTTCCAGCTGAATTGGGCCAGATCGAAATTGCCGGGGTCGATGACGTTGGTGAACAGTCCCGTGCCCGGCACCGTCTGAATGGTCAGTTTCACGCCGACTTTCGCGAGATTCTGCTGCACGATCTGCGCGGTCTGCACCCACTGGTCCTGCTGGTACATCACGTCGCGGAGTTCGAGCTTGCGGCCGTCCTTCTCGCGGACGTCGCCGTTGAGCTTCCAGCCGAGCGCGTCCAGCATCCGGGCCGCCTCGTCCGGGTCGTAGGCGATGGGCGCGGCGTTGTCCTGGTAGCCCTTCTGCCCCGACACGAAGACGTGATTGTTCAATGGCTTCGGATCGTCGACGACGCCGTGCTGCGAGGCGGTGACCACGCCCTGCCGGTCGATCGCCTTGGAGATGGCGATCCGCAGTTGCGGGTCGGCCAGCAGCGAACCGGGCGCCCCGTTGAACGTGATGTGCGACCAGGTCGGCTCCGGCGTGCGCCGGATGACCACATTCGCCGCGTTGCGCGCCGCGCTGACGTTCTCGATGCCGGACATGTAGGCGATGTCGAGCTCGTTGTTCTGGATCGCGGGCAGCCAGGCCGAGTGGTCGAGCACGCTGAAGGTGACCGAATCCAGTTTCGGCGTATCGCCCCACCACCGGGGATTGCGCCCGAGCACGATGCGATTCTGGCTGCGATCGATGGAGGTGACCGCGAAGGGGCCCGCGCTGACCGGCAACCCGTTCTTGGCCGCGTTGGTGAAGGTGTCGGGCGTCGCGGTGACCGATTTCGGGTACAGCGGGTTGAACAGTCCTTGCCATTCGCTGTAGGGCTGGTCGAAGGTCACCACGGCTTGCCGGTCGTCGGCGCCGCGCTCGACCTTGCCGACCCGTTCGAAACCGCCGGTGCCCGAGACGAGGAACGCGTTGTCCTTCCCGCTCAGGGCATTCGCCTGCGACCGCAGGTCTTCCCAGGTGATCGGTGAGCCGTCGGACCACATGGCTTTCGGATTGATGGTGTACTCCACCTGCTGGGGGTTGGTCCCGGTCAGCTTGATATCGGTGAAGAAGTCGTGGTCGATGCTCAGCTGTCCCGCCGCGTCGCTGACGAAGGCGGTGGGCATCGTCGCTTCGATGATGGAGAAGACGCTCTCGGTGCCGCCGTCCACATGCAGGTAGTTGAAGGTCTCCGGGAAGTTGGTGAGCGCCAACCGCAGATTGCCGCCGTCGCGCAGTTCGCCGGGGTCCCTCGGATTGATGTCGTTGGTGCTGCCGACCGTGCTGGTGCCAGGCGCCGCGGCGTTGTCCCCGCCACAACCCGTGACGGTCAGCCCGATCACGACCAGCGACAACGCCAGCCGGGCACACGCAGAGGTAATCCGCATGGTGATCCTTCCTGCTCGTTAGGTCCTGCGGAACGGCCTCACTTCTCGAAGCCCACCCGGAGGTAGTCCGGGGAAGCCAGCCCGAAGGCGCCGAAGTTGGCCAGCCCCGCTCGAACGGCCACATTGCCCGGCGATTGCGCGATGGGCACCGAGTGGCCCAGCTCGAAGATCATCCGGTCGGCCTTGTTCGCCAGCTCGATCGCCCGCTCGGGGTCGAGTTCGGAAATGGTCTGCTCGATCAACTCGTTCAGTTCGGGTGACCCGATCCGTCCCTTGTTGCTCAGCGGGTTCGCCGGGTCGTAGGCGTAGATCTGCGGCAGCGCGCCGAGCGGGAAAATGCTTCTGGACCAGCTGAACTGGGCGATGTCGAAGTTGCCAGGGTCGATCACATCGGTGAACAGACCGTTGCCGGGGAAGGTCTGGATCACCAGTTTCACCCCGACCCGCGCCAGATTCTGCTGCATGATCTGCGCCATCTGCACCCAGGTGTCCTGCTGGAACATCACGTCCCGGATCACCAGCTGCCGTCCGTCCTTCTCGCGGACGTCGCCGTTGAGCTTCCAGCCGAGTTCGTCCAGCATGCGGGCCGCCTCGTCGGGGTTGTAGGCGATCACCGCGGAGTTGTCCTGATAGCCCTTCTGCCCGTCGAGATAGATGTGGTTGTTCAGCGGCTTGGGATTCTCCACGATCCCGTTCTGCAGCGCGGTGACGATGCCCTGGCGATCGATCGCCTTCGCGATCGCGACGCGCAAGCGCGCATCCGCGAGAATCGATCCCGGCGCGCCGTTGAACGTGATGTGCGAGTTGTACGGGCGCGAGGCGCGACGCACGATGATGCCCGGCGAGTTGGTCGCGGACTTGACCTCTTCGATGCCGGAGATATCGATGGCGTCGAGTTCATTGTTCTGCAAGGCGTTGAGGCGGGCCGAATAGTCGAGCACGCTGTAGGTGACGGTGTCCAGCTTCGGCGTCTCGCCCCACCATTTCGGGTTGCGGCTGAGCACGATTCGCTGCTGCGCCCGGTCGACGGAGGTGATCACGAACGGTCCGGCCGACTTGGCCAGCCCGTTGCGGTCGCGCTCGTTGAACGCCTGCGGCGTCTCGGTCGATTCCTTCGGCATCAGCTGACTGAACAGGCCCCGCCACTCCGCGTAGTGCTGCGCGAAGGTGACGATCGCCTGGCGGTCGTCGACGCCGCGCTCGACCTTGGCCAGCCGGTTGTAGCCCTGCGTCGCGGCGACCCGGTATTCCGTGTTGCGGCCGCTCAGCGCCTCGGCTTGGGAGCGCAGGTCCTCCCAGGTGATCGGGCTGCCGTCGGACCAGACCGCCTTGGGATTGATGGTGTAGACCACCCGCTGCGGATTGGTCTCGGTCAGTGCGATATCGGTGAAGAAGTTGTGATCGATCGACAGTTCGCCCGCGGCGTTGGCGGTGATCGGCCCTGGCAATGTCCAGTCGACTACTTCGGCGAGGTCACCGTCGGCGTCGACGTGGTGCGAATTGAACGTCGCGGGGAAGTTCGTGATCGCGAGACGCAGGTTGCCGCCGTCGCGCACGTCGCTCGGGTCTCGGGGATTGATGTCGTTGGTCGATCCGATCGCGCTGGAACCCGACTCGACTTCGTTGCCGCCGGCGCCACAGCCGACCAACAGCGCGAGCGCCGTGCCAACGGTAAGAGCTCGGACCATCACCTTGCGTGTCCGCCACCGGCGGTTCTGTGCTGGTCTCATTTCGCGAATCCGATCTTGGTGTAGTCGTAGGACGCCAGCCCGGGGGAACCGATATTGGCGAGGTCCGCGCGGGCGCCGAAACTGCCGTCGGACTGGGTCAGCGGCAGGGAATGCCCTTCCTCGAACACCTTGCGGTCGACCTCGTTGGCCAGTTCGATCGCCTTCTTCGGGTCGAGTTCGGTCAGCGTGCGCTCGATCAGGGCATTGAGCTCGGGCGAGCCGATACGACCGTAGTTGCCCTGCAGATCGTTCGGGTCGTAGTAGTAGATCTGCCGGATCGAACTCATCGCGAAGGCGTCCCCGGAGAAGATGAACTGTGCGGCGTCGAAATCACCGGGGATGATGACGTCGGTGAAATAACCGGCCCCCGGCTTGGTGTCGATGGTGAGCCGCACGCCGATCCGGGCCAGATTCTGCTGGATGATCTGCGCGATCTGCACCCACAGCGGGTCGTTGTACATCACGTCGCGGATTTCCAGCTTGCGTCCGTCCTTCTCGCGGACGTCGCCGTTGAGCTTCCAGCCGAGCGCGTCGAGTTCCCGTGCCGCCTGGTCGGGGTCGTAGGCCACCGGCGCCGAATTGTCCTGGTAACCGTCTTGCCCCTGCAGGAAGATGTGGTTGTTCAACGGCTTCGGATTCTCGACCAGGCCGTTCTGGGTCGCGGTCGCGATACCCTGCCGGTCGATGGCCTTCGCGATCGCCACCCGCACGCGCGCATCCGCGAGAATGGAACCGGGCGCGCCGTTGAAGGTGATGTGCCGCCAGCGGTTACCAGGCGCACGGCGGATCACCAGCCCGTTGGTAGTGCGGACCGTCTTGACCTCGTCGATCGAGGCCAGCCGGGCCAGATCCAGTTCGTTGTTCTGCAGGGCGCCCACCCACGCCGCCTGATCCAGCACACTGTAGGTGATGGTGTCCAGTTTCGGCGTCTCGCCCCACCATCTCGGATTACGGCTGAGCACGATCCGGCCCTGGACACGGTCGGTGGACTGGACGACGAACGGGCCCGCGCTGGGGCCGAGCCGGTCCACGAGTCCCTTGTTGAACGATTCCGGGGTCGCTGTCACGGATTTCGGGAAAAGCGAGGAGTTTCCCGCGAACTGTCCGCGCCATTCGCCGTAGGGATGGTTGAAGGTGAGGACCGCCTGCCGGTCGTCCACACCGCGCTCGACCTTGTCGACGAACTCGAAGCCGTTGGTGATCGCGATCAAGAAGCGCTTGTCCCGCCCGTTGAGCGCGTGTGCTTGCGCGGCGATGTCCTCCCAGGTGATCGGCGTGCCGTCGGACCAGACCGCCGCGGGATTGATGGTGTAGGTGACCTGCTGCGGGTTGGTGCCGGTCAGCGCCACATCGGTGAAGAAGTCCCGGTTCACGGTCAGGTTGCCCGCCGCGTCGACGTCGAACGCGCGCGGCATGAGCGGACGCTCGATGTCGCCGATCTCGCCGTCGTTCCCGTCATTGGACAGGGTGTTCCAGTTCGCCGGGAAGCTGGTGACCGCCAAGCGCAGGTTGCCGCCGTCGCGCACCTCGTCGCGGTTCTTGGGATTGATGTCGCTGGTGGTGCCGAGCGCGTCGGACAGTCCCGCGGCCGACTCGTCGGGGCCGGTCGCGCAGCCCGCGGCGATCAGCGCGACCGCCGCCAAGCCCGCGGTCCACCGCCATCGGTCGAAACGGATCCGCATCGCGCTCTCCTGACTATCGGCTGACTGCTGGAACCGGCACCGCGTCGATCAGCGCCCTGGTGTACTCGTGTCGCGGCTCGGCGAATATCTGCTCCGCCGAACCGTATTCCACGATCTTGCCGCGATACATGACGGCGATGTCGTGAGCCAGGTTCCGCACCACGGACAGGTCGTGCGAGACGAACAGATACGAGAGTCCGCGCTCGGTCTGCAGGTCACGCAACAGATTCAGCACGCCCGCCTGGATCGAGACGTCCAGCGAGGAGACCGGCTCGTCGAGCACCAGCAGCTCCGGGTCCAGCGCGAGAGCGCGGGCGATGCTGATGCGCTGCTTCTGTCCGCCGGAGAAGTCGGCGGGGTAGCGGTCGGCGTGCTCGGGGCGCAGCCCGACCTGCTCGAGCAGCTCCGGTACGCGACGGGCGATCTCGGTCGGCGAACGCCCGTCGATGCGCAACGGCTCGGCGAGCGCGTCGAAGATCGGCAGGCGCGGATCCAGCGAGGCGGTGGGGTCCTGGAAGACGATCTGCATCTTCCGGCGGATCTCCCGCTTGCGCGCCTTGCTCAGCGACGCGACGTCGCTGCCCATGATCTCGATCGTGCCCTCCTGCGGAGAGACCAGATCGAGGATCTGGGTGAGCGTGGTGGACTTGCCGGAGCCGGACTCGCCGACCAGTGCCAACGTGCGCCCGCGGCGCACCTCGAAACTGATGCCGTCGACCGCCCTGATCTCGCCCTTGCGACGGCGCAGCACCACGCCCGACGTGAGGGGGAAGACCTTCACCAGATCCGAGACCCGCAAGACCACGTCCGAATCCGGCTCGGCCTCGGCGTCCGGCTCGGCGATCTCGCGGCGATAGGCCTCGAACAACTCGTCGGTGCCGACCTCGGCGGTGCGGATGCAGGCGGCCGTATGCCCGGGTTCCACGCCCTCCAGCGGCGGTTCCGCCGCCCGGCACTCGTCGATCGACACCGGGCAGCGCGGTGCGAACGAGCAGCCCGGCGGCAGCGCGTGCATGGCGGGCGGCGCGCCGACGATCGGGATCAGCGGCCGCCGCGGCGGACCGTCCATCCGCGGAATCGAGCCGAGCAGACCGACGGTGTAGGGCATCCGCGGGGTGTTGAACAGCTCCGCGGCGGTGGCGGTTTCGACGATCCGGCCCGCGTACATGACGGCCACGCGATCGGCCAGCGTCGCGGCGATGCCCATGTCGTGGGTGATCATGATGACGCCCGCGCCGGTGATGTCGCGCGCCTTGCGCAGCAGGTTGAGGATCTGCTTCTGCACCGTCACGTCCAGCGCGGTGGTCGGCTCGTCGCAGATGATCAACGCCGGATCGTTCGCGATCGCCATCGCGATGACCACGCGCTGGCGCTGGCCGCCGGAGAACTCGTGCGGAAACGCCTTGGCCCGCGTCTGCGGGTCCGGGATGCCGACCAGGTCGAGCAGCTCCACCGCGCGTTTCGCGGCTTCGCCGCGGCCCATCTTGCCGTGCGCCAGCAGGGCTTCGGCGATCTGATCGCCCACCCGGTACACCGGCGTGAGCGCCGAGAGCGGGTCCTGGAACACCATGCTGATGGAACTGCCGCGCAGCTTGGACAGGTCGCGATCGCCGAGGCCGAGCAGTTCACGGCCGCGGAACCGGATGGAGCCGGTGATCCGCGCCTGCTCCGGCAGCAGTCCCATCACCGCCAGCGAGGACACCGACTTGCCCGACCCGGATTCACCGACGATGGCGAGCACTTCGCCATCGGACACCGTGTAGGTGACGCCGCGCACCGCGTCGATCCGGCCCTCCTCGCTGGGGAAGGACACCCGCAGATCGGTGATCTCCAGCAGGGGCGCGGTCGAGGTCGTCTCGACCGTCTGCTCGGTTGTTCCCGCGCTCGTCATGCTTTCGCCTTCTTCTTCGACCGTGCCCGTTTGGCGCCGGGGTCGAACGCGTCGCGCAGCCCGTCACCGACGAGGTTGGCGCACAGCACGGTGATGATCAGCAGACCACCCGCGAACAGGAACAGCCAGGGATAAGTCAACGCTGATTTCGTCCCCGCGGCGATCAGCGATCCGAGCGACACGTCCGGCGGCTGCACGCCGAAACCGAGGAAGCTCAGGCCCGTCTCGGCCATGATCGCCGAGCCGACGGTGAGGGTGGTGTCGATGATCAGGATCGAGGCGATGTTCGGGATGACATGGCTGAGGATCACCGTGCGGGTGGGCGCTCCCATGTACCGCGCGGCGCGGACGAATTCGCGATCACGCAGGCTCAGGGTCAGGCCGCGCACGATCCGCGCGGAGATCATCCAGCCGAAGCAGGACAGCAGGAGGATCAGCAGCAGGATGGAACCGCTGCCCTTGGTGCGCGGCGCGAACAGCGCGATGACGATGAAACTCGGGACCACCAGCAGCAGGTCCACCAGCCACATGATCGCGCGGTCGGTCCAGCCGCCGAGCAGGCCGGCCAGTGAACCGGCGGTGGCCGCGATCGTGGTGGACAACAACGCGACACACAGGCCGATGACCAGCGATTTCTGCAGTCCGCGCAGGGTTTGCGCGAGCACGTCCTGGCCGATCTGCGTGGTGCCGAACGGATGTTCCGGGCTCGGCGGTTTCAGCAGGGCGGTGTAGTCCAGCTGCTGGTAGTCGTAGGGCAGCAAGGGCGGCAGGGCGAAGCTCGCGACGAACAGCGCGATCAGGATCAGGCCGCCCGCGACGGCGGGCTTGTTGCGCAGGAAACGCCGCAGCACCAGCCTGCGCCGCCCCGTCGCGGTGACTTCCGGCGCGCCTTGGACGATGATCTCGGCTTCCGTCATCCCACACGCACCCTTGGGTCGAGAATCGCGTACACGATGTCGGACAGCAGACCCGACACCAGCACCACCAGGCCGGCGAACGCGGTCACCGTCACCACGACGTACAGGTCCTGGGCGTTGATCGAGTCGACCAGCCACTCACCGACACCGTGCCAGCCGAAGATCTTCTCGGTGAACGTCGCACCGGTGATCAGAGCGCCGAGGCTGTAGGCGAACAGCGTGGCCATCGGGATCAGCGCCGTGCGCAGGCCGTGCTTGTACAGCGCCTTGCTGCGCGTGAGTCCCTTGGCGCGGGCGGTGCGGATGAAATCGCTCTGCAGCACGTCGAGCATGGCGTTGCGCTGGTAGCGGCTGTAGCCGGCCATGGCGCCGAGGGCCAGTGCGGTGGTGGGCAGGATCAGGTGCTGGATGCGATCGAGCAGCTGCGGCCCGAACCCTTCGATCTTGTTCGCCGACGTCTCGCCGGTATAGAGGAAGATCTGCGATCCGGCGAGCGAATTGATCTCCAGCGCACCGTATTTGAGCAGCGTCGCGAGCAGGAACACCGGCGTGCTCAAGATCAGCAACGACACCACCGTGGTGAAATAGTCGCTGAACTTGTACTGCCGGATCGCGCCCGCCGCGCCGATCAGCACGCCGAGCACCGTGCCGACCAGCGAACCGACGACCAGCAACCGCAGGCTCACCGCGACCCGCCGCGGCAGCTCCTCGCTCACCGGCTGCCCGGCCAGCGTGGTGCCGAAGTCGCCGTGCGGGATGCCGGCGAGCCAGGTGAGATAGCGCTCCGGGATCGGGTCGTTGAGGTGCAGCTCCTCGGCCTTGGCGTCGATCACTGCCTGTGGCGGGCGCGGATTGCGTTGTTCGAGACTGTCCAGCGGACGGAACGTCAGGGACGCCAAACTGAACGTCAGGAACGAAGCCAGCAGCAACAGCACGACATAGTTGAGCGCGCGTCGTAGCAGGAAGCCGGTCATCAGTCCTCTGGTCTTTCGGCTGGACGAGCCAGCGTCGGTATTAGCCCCCGATCATAAGGACGTGGTCGGCGGCGCGCGTGCCACCCGACATCCGGGCATGTCCGGGGCTCGAGCGGGCACCGGTCCGGGCGCGAGACCGGCGTTGTCCGGCAGGATGGAATGGGTGACGCCCCTGCACTTGCCCAAGCCGAAGATGGTCGCCACCGATGTGGACGGCACGCTCATCGATCACGACGAGCGGGTCACCGCGCGGACCAAGGCGGCGGTCGGCGCCCTGATCGCCGACGGCGTGCCGTTCGTGCTGGCCACGGGGCGTCCGCCGCGCTGGATCGATCCGGTGGTGCAAGGTCTGGGGTACGCGCCGCTGTGTGTGTGCGGCAACGGCGCGGTGATCTACGACAGCGCCGCCGACCGGGTGCTGGTGAGTATGACGTTGGACGTGCCGACGCTCGCCTGGCTCGCCGACGTCGCCGAGCGGGCGTTGCCCGGCTGCGGTCTCGCGGCCGAACGCGTCGGGGAGAGCGCGCACGACGCGGTGACGCCGCAATTCGTCAGCTCGCCCCAGTACGAGCACGCCTGGCTCAACCCGGACGACACCTCGGTCGCCCGCGAGGAGGTCATCGACGCGCCCGCCATCAAGATGCTGATCCGGTTGCCCGGCGCGCGCAGCTCGGACATGCGCGCGGTGCTCGCTCCGCTGATCGGCGAGCGTGCCGACATCACCTATTCGACCGAGCACGGGCTCATCGAACTGTCCGCGCCCGGCATCACCAAGGCCGCCGGGCTGGCGGTGGTCGCCCAGCGGCTCGGCGTGGACGAGTCCACCATCGTCGCGTTCGGCGACATGCCCAACGACGTCCCCATGCTCACCATGGCCGGTCACGGCGTCGCGATGCGCAACGCCCATCCCGAGGCGCTGGCCGCCGCCGACGAGATCGCCGAGGCCAACACCGACGACGGAGTCGCGCGCGTCCTCGAGCGCTGGTGGGTGTGAGCTGTATCGAACCGCTTCCGGCCCGGGAGGGCTCCACGAGCGCGTGGAGGTGCCGGAACGACTCGGAGCCCGCGCGTGGGGCGCGGGCTCCGGGCGACAGTCACTTTCCTGGATCAGCCTTCAGGTGATGGCGATGGAGCGGCGAACGCGGCTTGGGCCGGGGCCGGATCGTGTGGTGGGTGCACGGCGGCCGGGTGCTGCGGGTCCGGTTGCGACGGTCCGGTGAAGGCCGGTGCGCCTGGCCGTGCCGGTGTCTGGGCGAGTGGGGTTCTCGGCTCGGGTGTCGTGCCGACGGACGGTGCGGGGGTGGCTGAGGCCGGTGCGCCGTTCGCGTTCTGCGCGTCAGCCGGAGCCGGGGCGGCCGGAGCGCCGTTGGCCGGGGCGTTTGGAGCTGTGGCGGCCGGAGCGCGGTTGGCCGGGAGAGCCGGAGCCGTTGCGGCCGGAGCGGGGGCATCAGCCGGGGCGCCGTTGGCCGGTGCGCCGTTGGTCGGGAGGCCCGGAGCGGTGGCGGCCGGGGCGCCGTTGGCCGGGGCGTTTGGAGCTGTGGCGGCCGGAGCCCCGTTCGCCGTTGCGGCCGGAGCCGGGGCATCGGCCGGAATCAGGGCGCTTACCTGCGCCGCGACCGGGTTCCGGCCCATCTCCTCTCGGTAAGTGTCGTTGTAGGTCTTCCACACCGTCGTGACGAGGCCCGTCAGCTGGTTGAGTATCAGTGAGCCGTGCTCGAAGTCGGCGCGCAGGCCGTCCGGGACCGGGTAGGCGTTGTGTAGCGGGAGGCCGAGCACACCCGTGTCGGCGCCGAGCTGCAGGAAGCGGTCCAGGATCGTGCCGAGCACCTCGACGACCTGTCCGTCCGGCGCGGTGTAGACGTAGCCGTTGGAGAACTTGGCGAACTGTTGGCCCTGCGCGGCGGGCAGCACGTCCGACCGGACGGCGCCGAGCGGGCCATTCGGTCCGCCGGACTGCGACCAGTGCTTGGCGATGATGTTGTCCTGCACCATGTTCAGCAGCTTGGTGGTCAATGCCGCGAGGGCTGACACGTCGACCTCGCCGGTTGCCGGGGGCGGGCTGTCGGCGCCGCTGGGCGCGCCGGGCGCGCCAGGAGCGCCTGCGGCGATATCGCGGATTCGATCCATCAGCGCGTACGCGGCGTCGCCGGGACACGTGGTGTTGCCGACGTCGCGGTGCGCGAAGACGACCGGCAACCGCACCGACTCGCCTTGGGCGTAGGGGGTGTAGGAAGTCCCCTCGGAGACCATCGTGGTGGAGCCCTTGGGGTCGAGTCCGGCCACCTTGGTGCGCCAGCCCACGAACGCGCCGATGGCCTCGATCGCCGCCTCCGTCGGTTGCTCGGACTCGTAGTTGCCCATCAGGGCGACGCCGGAGGTGTTCTCGTTGAACCCGCCCGCGTGCGCGCCCTGCACCGGGCGGTCGAGACCGCCGAAACGTCCCTCGAAGATCTGGCCGTACTTGTCGACCAGCGCGTTGTAGCCGATGTCGCACCAGCCCAACGTCTTCGCGTGATAGGTGTAGATCGCGCGGACGATGCCCGCCGACTCGGACTTGCTGTAATCGTTGCGGCCCGCGGTGTGGTGCACCGTGACGCCGCCGAGACCGTCGTCGTAGGTCGGCTCGTCGCAGCGGATGGATTCGTCTGCGCCCCATTGGGCGCGCGTGATCACGGTGGGCCCGCCGCCGGGCAGCGCCGCGGCGACGTTGCGCAGTTCGCCGTCGGTGGCGCCGCGGCCGGGATCGATGAGGACGGCGGTCAGGTCCGCGACTTGCTGGGCCGAGTCGTCGGAGCGCGCGGCCGGTTGCCGAGCCGGGTCATGCGGGGCCGGTTGCGCCGGGTCGGCCGCGACGGGTGCCGGCTGCGCCACCGGCTGGATCGCGCCCGCTGCCGTCTGCTTGCGGGTGACCAGGACTTGGACGGCCGTCGTGTCGCCGACGTAGATCGGCTCGGTGCCGTCGGTCGCGCCGGGGCCGGATCGGTCGGTGCGGTGGGTGTCGACCGGCTCGGTGTCGTACCACGGCCCCCAGGTGCCGTCGGGCTGCCGTGCTCGGATCGTGGCCTTGGTGTCCGTCAGCTCGCGGGCGGTGAGGGCGACCATGCTGAACGGGGTGTCGCTGGAGAGTTCCTTCACCTGGGCCCCCACTCGACTCAGCAGGTCGGGGCTCACGGCGCCGGGAGACAGCGCGGGAGTGTCGGGCGTGGTGCCGGGCTGCAGCCGAGTGGGATCCGCGATGAAGCGCACACTGCCGGTGGCGTGTCCGGAAATCGGCTGAGCAGCGGAATTCGGGTGCTCAGGTCGTCGATTCGGATCGAATTCCGGTTCGGAGGTTTGGCCGGGATTCGAGCTGGGTAGTCGTATTCCTTCCGGTGGCCGCGCGTCCGGTGGCAGAGGTGCGTCGGGAATCGGAATGGACGCGGCGCCCTGCAGCATGCGCAGATCGGAAAGATGCAGATCAGGCAGGGTCAGTCCGGCGAGTTCGCGCAGCGGCAACACGATATCGGGAGCGTGCGTGAGCGCGACCTCGGCCAGTTCGGCCGGAACGGCGGCCGGTTCGCTGTTGGTGGCGGTGCGGTAGTCGGACGAATCGCCGAGGGTGAGAGTGCCGAGCGGGGCGGCTACCGCGAGGGTGGTGACCACCGGGAGGACGTAGGAACGTTTCGGTTTGCGGTACCGCACGAGCGTCTCCAATCAGGTCGAACCAGTGATCACGGGTGATTCCGAGTTACTTCCTGATGTATCAATGGTCACAATAGCCACATTTGTCACAGGGCTAAACCTCTGGTTGAGGATTATGTGATTGCCTGAATGTAGCTGGTTGATTGCTGGCGCGTCTCGGAAACCAATGTAAAAGGTGGATAACTACCGGCCCTGGAAACCGTGGGAGTGAACGGATGCCTCGTCAAGCACGCATGCGGGGGACGGGAAAATGCGGCACGCGCCCGGGCGGCACCGGATCGGCGCCCGTCATGCTGATCGGAGTCGGCATGATCGCCGGCGCCCTCTTCGCGGTCTCGGGTGGGCCGGTCGATACGCCGTATCGCCCCCTGGCCGGACCGGGGCACGGGCGGGGCATGAGCCAAGTCGGCGCCTTCGACCACGCGCGAGCGGGGTGGAGAGCCGAACACATACTCGCGCACTACTACCGTGGCGCGACGCTCGCCACCATCGCGCCCACGGCCGTGCGGGTTCGCCTCATGGCGCGGGACGACTCCTCGCTGGGTGTCTTCGCGGCTGCCGGTCTGCGGGTTGCGGGCCGGGAGGTGGCGCCCGGCCAGGTTGCGCACCTGACGGCGCTGCCGGGCGGCGGCGCGAGCGTGGTCGTGACGGTCGGCTGCGACGGTGCGGTGCTATGGCAGGCGGCGACCGACGACCCTTGGATTCATCCGGTCGATCCCAAGCCGAACCGCCCGGCGGCGGAACATCTCACATTGTGCGGTGGTCCGGCGTATCGCGGCGCACTGGGCGTCGCCCTCGAGGACGGCGCGGCCCGCGTGGTCAACCAGGTGGACGTCGAGGACTATCTGCTCGGCGTGGTCCCGGCCGAGGTGCAGCCCAACTGGGCGGACAAGGGCGCGGCCGAGGCACTGCGGGCCCAGGCGATCGCGGCGCGCTCCTACGCCCTCGCCGAACAGCGCTACCCGTACGCGCAGACCTGCGATACGACCGCCTGCCAGAGGTATCCCGGTACCGCGCAGGAAGATTCGCGCACCGCGGCTGCCGTCGCGGCCACGACGGGTGCGGTCCTGCTGCGCGAGGGCCGGATCCTGCGAACGGAGTACTCCGCCGCACCCGGCGGAGCGGAGCCCACCGACATCCACACCTTGGATGTCGGACCCGCGCCGGAGGAGTTGGTCACCACCGCGCCCGCTGAAGATCCCCGCACGCAGGTGGCGGTCACGCCCGGTTCGCCTGTGGATCCCCGTGCGCAAGCGGCGGTCGCCGAATCGGCAGTCGATGCCGAGTATCGCCGCATCGGCGGCGCCGCGAGCGGTATCGGGACGCCGCTCGGACCAGAGATGATCCTGCCGCAGCGCGCGGGCACCTACCGGATGTACACCAACGGCGTCATCATCGTGACGCCCACATTGGGCGCGCAGGTCGTGGACTACTCCCGCATGCTGCAAGAGGTCCCGGAATCCGCTGGATCGCAGGCCGTTTCCCCCAGCACGGCACCCGGCCCGGCTACGTCCAGCGCTGCTGCACCCAGGGGGATCGTGGCGCCTGAGGTCGGTGGCGTTCCCGCGACTGATCAGGCGGGCACGCTCGGTGGTACGAGCTCGTAACTCGACCGAACTGCGGCAACTCTCTGGCCGGCGCTCACCGCGCCGCAATGCTCGGTACCGCGACCACTTTGAGTGACGCCCGGTCCATGGGTGGTCCGCGCACCGAATGCCCCTGCTCGTCCCGGCAGACGCCCGTCCGGGCCGCGCCCGCACCGGTATTTCGGTCAGGGTGAAATTGCCCCGCGAAAGCGGTTGACCTTGACGTAGCGTCAACTTGCAAGCTGGTTACACCGACGAGATCAAGGAACGAGGGGCAGGTCATGCGGACCGGGGAATGGTCCATTCAGGATCTGGCGAAGGCGGCTGGTACCACCAGTCGCACGCTGCGCCACTACGGGCAGCTGGGGCTGTTGCCGCCCAGCCGGATCGGGGCCAACGGCTACCGCTACTACGACCAGGCCGCCCTTGTGCGGTTGCAACGCATCCTGCTGCTGCGCGAACTCGGCCTCGGCCTTCCGGTCATCGCCGAAGTCCTTGCGGGAGAACAGGACACCGCCGCCGCGCTGCGCACGCACCTGGGTCTGCTGCGGCAGGAACAGGATCGGATCCGGCGGCAGATCGAGTCGGTGCAAACCACGCTGCACAAGACGGAAAGAGGTGAACAACTCGTGGCTGCGGAAGTTTTCGACGGCTTCGACCACACGAAGTACAAGGACGAGGTGATCGAACGCTGGGGTAAGGACGCCTACGAGAGCGGTGACCGCTGGTGGCGCTCGATGTCCGACGCGGACAAGAAAGCCTTCCAGCAGACCCATCTCGACATCGCCGCCGACTACGGCCGGGCCCGCGCCGCCGGGCTCACGCCCGACGCCGAGCAGGTGCAGGCCATCGTCCAGCGCCACTACGACTGGATCGGCGTCGGCTGGCAGGGTCGTCCGGTGGTGCGGGAGGCGTTCGTCAACCTGGGCGAGATGTACGTGGCCGACCCGCGTTTCGCGCAGAACTACGACGTGCACGGCGCGGGTACCGCCGAGTTCGTGCGGGACGCGATGAAGGTCTACGCCGAACAGCGGCTGTAGCGCAAACCATCTGGTGGCCGGTACGCATGCGCGCGTACCGGCCACCGGTCTTTCGGTCGTCGAGAGCTCCCGTTCCCTTGGGCAACTGTCACTCTCGGGTCGATTTCTGTCGGTACGGAGCGGTAGGGTTCGGTGCCGAGGGGGTTCGATGAACAATTCGTACATACAGCGCGGGGTGCCGGCTGGCAACAAAGCACCGTCGACCGGGCACGCCGCGTTGGCGGTGATCGGGGCCTGTCTCGGTGGCGGTGGAATCTGTGTCGGTGCGCTGTTCGGCATCAGGGAACTCAACAGCTCAACCAGCGGACTTCCCGACGCGACCAAGGATTTCGACGCCTGGTGGGCTGCGACCCGTATTCGTAGCGTGCAGGAAATCCTGCTCACGGTATCCGCGTTGCAGGCGCTGGTCCTGATCGCCGGTGCGGTCCTGCTGCTGCTCGGCAAGTCGGCCGGGCGGCCCGCGGTGCTGATTGGCTCCGCATGGGGATTCTTCGGCGGCCTGATAACGGCGACCTATGGCGGCGAGTACGGTGTGGCGGCGCAGTCGGCGGCCTCGCCGTTCTACCTGATCCTCGGGGCGGCTCTCTGCTCGGTCGCGTTCGGCGCGATCGCGACCGGTCCGCCCGGCCGCCCCGCTGTTTCACTTGCGCCCCTGCCGCCGCAGGCCGGCCACCGGTCGCCTGTGCCGCAGTTCGGTACCCAGCCACCAGCGCCGCAGTTCGGTGCCGAGTCGCCGATGCCGCAGTTCGGTGCCGCGTCACCGGTGCCCCAGTCCGGTGCTGCGTCTGCGGTGTCCCCATCCGGGCGTCAGCCATTGGAACCGCAGTTCGGTCAACACCCACCCGCCCCGCAGTCGCGACCGCCACACTGACGCGCTGTCAGGAGCTCGCTGGGTGCGACGCGAGGCCACGGCACGGCCCACTAGGTCTGGTCGTCGCGCCCGAGCGCGTGCATCAGTTGATCTTCGGTGATCGGCGGCACCGGCAGCGGATGGGCCGCTTCCGCGCGCAGGCCGTCGAGTATCAGGCCCAGATGGCGACGCCAGGCCTCGGGGGCGATGTGACTGGTCGCCTCGACGATTCTGGTGTGTGACCAGGTGATGAAGGCGATGTCCTCGAGTACCCAATCGGCGCGCAGGGCCCCCGCCTCCTGCGCGCGGGTGATGATCCGGCGCATCAGGCCGTGGCCGTACTCCTGGGCGCGCGCGATGGCGCGGCTGGGCGCGGCCCGCACGGCCAGTTCGCTGAGCAGCCGATCGGCGGCTTGCAGCGCGCAGACCTGCTCCACCAGGTAGACGAACGAGTCCCAAGGGTCATCGATGTCCAGCGCGTCCTCGGCGATGCGGCTGCCCGCTTCGATTCGGTCCTCGACCGCAGCGGCGATGAGGTCGTCACGGGTGGGGAAGCGGTTGTAGAGCGTGCCGATGGCGACTCCCGCGCGGGCGGCGATCTCCTTGAGCGGCGCGTCGAGGCCGCGTTCGGAGAAGACGGCGCGGGCGGCGGTCACGAGCGCGTCCCGGTTGCGCTGGGCATCGCTGCGTAACGGCTTGTCCACGGCCCGATCCTACAAATCGCACGCACCCGGATATGTTGAGCATAGATTCAACTTAGGTGTACCGTCGGCGGTGAACTTGAACCATGTCTCAACTTATTCAGGAGTGGCAATGTCCAAGACCATCGCGATCTTCGGGTATGGACCCGGTCTCGGCGTCGGCACGGGACGCCGATTCGGGCGTGAAGGGTTCCGGGTGGCCGTCATCGGGCGCGACCCCGAGAAGGCACGGCGGCATGCCGGCGAGCTGACGGCCGAAGGCGTCGAATCCGCCGCCTTCCCCGCCGACGTGACCGTCGACGCGCAGGTCACCGGCGTGATCGCGGAGATCGAGGCGACCTTCGGGCCGATCGACGTCGCCATGCACGGCGCGGCGGGCAACATGAGCGACCGGCTGCCATCGACCCTGGCGGTGGACATCCCTTCGCTGGACGCGCCGGTCGCGTTGAAGTTGCACTCGCCGATCCTGGTGACGAGGGCGCTCGCGCCGAAGATGGTGGAGCGAGGCGACGGCGCGTTGCTGTTCTCGTCGGGCTCGTCCGAGCGTTTCGTGGCGCCCTACCTGGCCAACTTCGGCATCGCGCTGGCCGCGCAGCGCGGCTACCTGCGCCAGCTCGAGGTGGAACTGCGCGGCACCGGCGTCTACGTCGGACTGCTCAATATCGGCGCGCTGATCGACGGCAGCAAGGCCGCGCGGATCGTCGACGAGCATCCGGAAGTGGTGCCGGAGGGCCTGGAGATCGTCCGCATCAGCGGCGACGAGCTCGGCGAGCACTATTGGCGGCTGTACACCGACAGGGACAAGGTCGAGCTCGACGTCGGTTTCCCGGCCTGAGCAGACGCGGAAGGACGGTTATCGCGCCCGGCCGGACGCGGAGCACACCGCGAAACCGGGCGCGATCCTGCGGCCGCCGGAGTAAACAACCGGTCGGTTGCCAGAGAAGTCCATTACGGCAAACTTCCGGCGAAATGCTGAGGTCGAGGACGTGAAAACGGGTACGCCGAGCGGTGCCGGTGCGCACAGTTCCGACTCCACCCGGACGTGGCGGGGACTTCCGATACTCTGGGCTCCCGTGACCGTCGCATCGTCCCCGGGTAACTCCGTCCATTCCGCCTCACAGTTCGATCTGATCGTCGTCGGCTCCGGATTCTTCGGGCTGACCGTTGCCGAACGCGCCGCCACCGTGCTGGGTAAACGGGTTCTGGTGATCGAACGGCGCCACCACCTCGGTGGCAACGCCTATTCCGAGCCGGACCCGGAAACCGGGATCGAGATCCACAAGTACGGCGCGCACCTGTTTCACACGTCGAACAAGCGGGTGTGGGACTACGTCACCCAGTTCACCGAGTTCACCGGCTACCAGCACCGCGTCTTCGCGATGCACAAAGGGCAGGCCTATCAGTTCCCGATGGGCCTCGGTCTGGTCTCCCAATTCTTCGGCCGCTACTTCTCGCCGGAAGAGGCGCGCGCGCTGATCGCGGAGCAGGCCTCGGAGATCGAGACCAAGGACGCGCAGAACCTCGAGGAGAAGGCCATCTCGCTGATCGGCCGTCCGCTGTACGAGGCGTTCGTGCGCGACTACACCGCCAAGCAGTGGCAGACCGACCCGAAGGAACTGCCCGCGGGCAACATCACCCGTCTCCCGGTCCGCTACACCTTCGACAACCGCTACTTCAACGACACCTACGAGGGCCTGCCCCGCGAGGGTTACACGAAGTGGCTGGAGAACATGGCCGCCTCCGACCTGATCGAGGTGCGCCTGAACACCGACTGGTTCGAGGTGCGCGAGCAGCTGCGCGCCGAGAACCCGGACGCGCCGGTGGTCTACACCGGCCCGCTGGACCGCTACTTCGACTACAGCGAGGGCGAGCTGGGCTGGCGCACCATCGATTTCGAGACCGAAGTGCTGCCGGTCGGCGACTACCAGGGCACCTCGGTGATGAACTACAACGACGCGGACGTGCCCTACACCCGCATCATCGAGCCGCGCCACTTCCACCCCGAGCGCGACTACCCCACCGACAAGACCGTGATCATGCGGGAGTACTCCCGGTTCGCGCAGACCGGCGACGAGCCGTACTACCCGATCAACACCCCCGAGGACCGGGCGAAACTGCTGGCCTACCGCGAGCTGGCCAAGCAGGAGACCGCCACCGCGAAGGTCGTCTTCGGCGGCCGCCTCGGCACCTATCAGTATCTCGATATGCACATGGCGATCGGCAGCGCGCTGAGCATGTTCGACAACGTGCTGCGCCCGCATCTCGCGGACGGCGCTCCGCTGGTCGACCAGGAGGCGTAGGAGCGCGATGACCTCCCAATCCATTCTGGAAGACATGACCACCGAGACCCGCGCGAAGTCGCTGTTGCAGCGCATCATCCTGCCCCGGCCGGGTGAGCCGCTGGACGTGCGCACGCTCTATGTCGAGGAGTCGGAGACCAACGCAAGGCGTGCGCACGCGACCACCCGCACCTCCCTGTCGATCGGCGCGGAGTCCGAGGTCTCGTTCTGCACCTACTTCAACGCGCTGCCCGCGAGCTACTGGCGGCGCTGGAGCGTCCTGTCGTCGGTGGTGCTGCGCTTGGAACTGGCCGGCCACGGCCGGGTGGACGTGTACCGCTCGAAGGCCGATGGTTCGCGAATCCACGTGCAGGGCAAGGAGTTCGCGGTCGCGACCGGCGCCGACTCGGTCGTCGTGGAATTCGAGACCGATCTGAGCCCGTTCGAGGACGGCGGCTGGATCTGGTTCGACATCACCAGCGACACGGCGGTCACGCTGCTGTCCGGGGGCTGGTACGCGCCGGTCGAGGCGCCCGGCGAGGGCAGCATCGCGGTCGGCATGCCCACCTTCAACCGGCCCACCGACGCGGTGAAGACGCTCGCCGCCCTCGGTTCGGACCCGCTGGTGCTGGAGAAGATCAAGGCCGTCATCATCCCGGACCAGGGCACCAAGAAGGTCGTCGACGAGCCGGGCTTCGCGGAATCGTCGGCGGCGCTCGGCGACCGCCTGTCCATCCACGACCAGCCCAATCTCGGCGGGTCCGGCGGCTACAGCCGGGTGATGTACGAGGCGCTGAAGACCACCGACGCCGAGTACATCGTCTACATGGACGACGACATCGAGATCGAGCCGGACTCGATCCTGCGCGCGCTGGCCTTCGCTCGCTTCGCCAAGTCGCCGGTGCTGGTCGGCGGCCAGATGCTCAACCTGCAGGAGCGCTCGCACCTGCACGTCATGGGCGAGGTCGTCGATCGCGGAATCTTCATGTGGACCGCGGCGCCGAACGTCGAGTACGACCACGATTTCGCCAAGTACCCGCTCAAGGACCGGGACAACTCGAAGCTGCTGCACCGGCGCATCGACGTCGACTTCAACGGCTGGTGGACCTGCGTCATCCCGCGCCGCGTCGCCGAGGAGCTGGGTCAGCCGCTGCCGCTTTTCCTGAAGTGGGACGACGCGGAGTACGGCCTGCGCGCCCGCGCGGCCGGGTACCCGACGGTCACCCTGCCCGGCGCGGCGGTGTGGCACATGGCCTGGAGCGACAAGGACGACGCCATCGACTGGCAGGCGTACTTCCACCTGCGCAATCGCCTGGTCGTGGCCTCGCTGCATCTGCCGGGCAACGGGCGCGGCATGGTGGTCAACACGATCAAGGCCACGCTGAAACACCTGCTGTGCCTCGAGTACTCGACGGTCGCGATCCAGAACCTCGCCATTCGCGACTTCCTCGCGGGCCCCGAACGGTTGTTCCAGCTGCTGCCCAGTGCGCTGGGCGCGGTGCACGAACTGCGCAGGCAGTACCCCGACGCGGTGATCCTGCCCTCGTCCACGGAACTGCCGCTGGCCAGCCACATCGGCGTCGGCGCGGTCGGCGAGCCTGCCAATCCGATCGCCAAGGTGGTCCGGCTGGCCAAGGGCGTGGTGCACAACTTCCGCCCCGCGCACCCCGAGCATCACGAGACCCCGCAGTTGAACGTGCCGACCCTGGACGCGCGCTGGTTCCTGCTCTCGCAGGTCGACGGCGTCACCGTCACGACGGCCGACGGGCGCGGCGTGGTCTACCGCAAGCGCGACCCGCGCCAGGCGCTCGGCCTGTTCAAGGAGGCCATGCGCCTGCGCAAGGAGCTGGCCGCCCGCTTCCCGGAGATGCAGCAGCGCTACCGCGCCGCCCATCCGCAGCTGACCAGCACCGCGGCGTGGGAGAAGGTCTTCGGCATCGACACGAAGGATGGACAGCAGTGAGTCTGGGAGCGAGCGCCGCCGACGACGCGGTGGCGCAGCCGCCGTTGCACAGCGCCAACGGGCACGGCGGCCCGGTGTCCGCGCAACCGGCGGCGGCGGGGCGGCAGGCGCCGGCTGAGGTCGCCGTCATCAACGCCGTGCAGGCCGCCCTCGGCAGCAAACCCGCCGTGGTATCCGCGGCGCGCGGCCTGTCGCACTTCGGTGAGCACGCGCTCGGCTGGGTCGGCATCGCCGCCGCGGGCTGGCTGGTGGACAAGCCGCGGCGCAGACAGTGGGCCGGGGTCGCGGTCGGCGCGGTCGGCGCCCACGCGGCCTCGATCGTCATCAAGCGCATCGTCCGCCGTCCCCGTCCGAACGATCCGTCGGTGCAGGTCAACGTGGGAACGCCGAGCAAACTCAGCTTCCCGTCCTCGCACGCGACCTCGACGACGGCAGCGGCCGTGTTGCTCGGCAGACTGACCGGGCTACCCTTGCCTGCGGTGCTCGTCCCCCCGATGCTGCTTTCCCGGGTGGTCCTCGGGGTGCACTACCCCACCGACGTGCTCGCCGGTTCCGCGCTCGGCGCCGCGTCGGCCGCCGCCCTGCTCGCCGCCGAAAAGAGACTCGACAGTGACCGCACAAGAAAGAGCCTTGGTTGACATGAGTGAAGAGCCGACCGGCGCCGACCTGGCCGAGGCGGTTGTCAAGGGCCCGCCCAAGACGCTGGCCGGCGGTCTGTTCAAGGCAGTCCGTCCACGGCAGTGGGTCAAGAACGTCCTGGTGCTCGCCGCGCCGCTGGCAGCGGGGACGGTCACCGACGTGGACGTGCTGGCGCACGTCGGCATCGCCTTCGTGGTGTTCTGCATGGCGGCCTCGGGCATCTACCTGGTGAACGACGCGCTCGATGTGGAAGCCGACCGGGCGCACCCGACCAAGCGGTTCCGGCCGATCGCCGCGGGCGTCGTCCCGGTGAACCTGGCCTACCTGCTGTCGGCGCTGCTGCTGTCGGGGTCGATCGCGGGATCGTTCCTCGCCTCGTGGCAGCTGGCCGTGGTGATGGCGGTCTACATCGGTATCCAGCTGGCCTACTGCTTCGGGCTCAAGCATCAGGCCGTGCTGGACATCTGCATCGTGTCCTCCGGCTTCCTGCTGCGCGCGGTGGCCGGGGGCGCGGCGGCGGACATCGATCTGTCGCAGTGGTTCCTGCTGATCATGGCCTTCGGCTCGCTGTTCATGGCGGCGGGCAAGCGCTACGCGGAACTTCAGATCGCGTTGGGCACCGGCGCCAAGATCCGCAAGTCGCTGGAGTACTACACCCCCACCTACCTGCGTTTCATCTGGACGCTGGCCGCGACGGCGGTCGTGGTGTTCTACGGTCTCTGGGCGTTCCAGCAGGACGGCATCAAGGACACCAACTGGTTCGGGATCTCGATGATCCCGTTCACGATCGCGATCCTGCGTTACGCGGTCGACGTCGACGGCGGCGAGGCCGGGGAGCCGGAAGAGATCGCGCTGGGGGACCGCGTCCTGCAGTTCCTCGCAATTGCCTGGATCGGAGCGGTAGGTGTCGCTGTCTATCTCACCTGACGAGATGCTGGTAGCGGAGCAAACGGAATACGCGGCGGAGCGGCCTGCCGATGCGCAGGCCCGCTCCGCGTCGCGGTTCGCGCGTCTATCCAAAGCCACGTTCGTCGGTGGGATCGCTCTCACCGTTGTCCTTTTCGCGGTCGGAGGCTGGCAGCGACGGTGGATCGCGGACGACGGTCTCATCGTGTTGCGCACCGTGCGCAATCTGCTGGCGGGCAACGGTCCCGTCTTCAACGCGGGCGAGCGGGTCGAAACCAACACCAGCACCGCGTGGACCTACCTGGTCTGGTTCTTCAGCTGGCTGACCCAGGCGCGGCTCGAGTACGTGGTGCTCGGCGTCGCCATCACGGTGTCGCTGGCGGCGATCGTCTTCGCCATGCTCGGTTCGGCGCGGCTGTGGGGCGGGACGGGCGCCGGCCTGCTGCTGCCCGCGGGCGTGCTGGTCTACATCGCGCTGCCCCCGGCACGCGACTACGTCACCTCGGGCCTGGAAAGCGGCCTGGTGATCTGCTGGATCGGCCTGCTGTGGTGGCAGCTGATGCGCTGGAGCCAGGCGAAGTCGGTGCGTCTGCCCGGCCTGCTCGGGTTGGTCTTCCTTGCCGGGCTCGCGCCGCTGATCCGTCCCGAGATGACGCTGGTCGGCGCGTTGGCGCTGCTGATGATCTTCTTCGCCCCGATGCCGGAGAGCAGGCTGCGGCCGATCGTGCTGCGCTCGGTGATCGTCGCGGTGGCCGGGCTGGTTCCGCTGGGGTACCAGATCTGGCGAATGGGCTACTACGGGCTGCCCTACCCCAACACCGCCGTCGCGAAGGACGCGGGCGGCGCCAAATGGGGGCAGGGCTTCACTTACCTCTGGGACCTGGTCGGTCCGTACTTCTTGTGGGCGCCGCTGCTGGTGCTGCTGGTCGCCGGTGTGCTCGCCGCACGCACGCGGCCGGGCCGGAACACCGGTGACGAGACGCGCGGCTGGTCGGTGCACCGGTTTCGGGAGTGGCTGCGCTCCCCGGGCGCGGTGGTCACCACGGTCCTGCTCAGCGGGTTTCTGCTGACCGTGTACGCGCTGCGGGTCGGCGGCGACTTCATGCACGGCCGGATGCTGCTGCCGCAGTTGTTCCTGCTGTTGCTGCCGGTCGCGGTGCTTCCGATCCGGGCGCCGCAGGGCGGGGTGCGTGCGGCGACCACCGCCGACTGGTCCCTCGCGGCGATCGCGGTGGCGTTCGTCGCGGTCGCGGGCTGGGCGCTGTTCGCGGCCGACACCACGGCGATCAAGACCGGCACCAAGATCACCTCCACCGGCATCGTCGACGAGCGCGTCTACTACGTGCTCAACACCGGGCACGACCACCCGATCCTGGCCGAGGACTACCTGGACTATCCGCGTATTCGCGCGATGGTCGACGACATCGCCAACAGTCCGAACGGTGGGCTGCTGCTCAACTCGCCGTCGTTCATGTTCTGGTACATCGCTCCACCGCCCCAGCCGATTCCGGACGGCGGCGCCGGGCACACGGTCTACTTCCTGAATCTCGGGATGACGAGCATGAACGTCCCGCTGGACGTGCCCGTGATCGATCCGATGGGCCTGGCCTACCCGCTGGCCGCGCACACCGATCGGCTCACCGACGGCCGGATCGGACACGACAAGAGCCTGTACCCGGACTGGGTCGTCGTGGACACCGGCATGGTGGACAAGAAGCCGTGGATGCCCTGGTATCTGGACGAGAAGTGGGTCACCCAGGCGCGCACCGCGATGTCCTGCCCCGAGACCCAGGCGCTGATGATCTCCTACCGCGATCCGCTCACCTTCGAGCGTTTCCGGCACAACCTGCGCAACGCGCTGCGGTTCGCGAAGTACCGCATCGATCGGGTGCCGAAGTACGAGATCCAGCGTTGCGGACTGGTCGATCCGTTCCCACAACCGGTCGCGCCACGCTGACCCCTGGAATCACACTGGGCCCATCGGACACGGTGGGCCCAGTGGCCCCATTGTGCGAGGTAGGTAAAGTGGCGTACCTCGCTTTATCTCTTTTTGGTAACGCCACCGTGTCGATACCGATATACGCTACGACCGTATGCCCGGCCTGGCGTCCACCGGTCGTGGGCATCGGCGGGTTACCGTGTGGACGGCTTGCCGCTGTCGCTTGTGAAACGAAAGGTTGAAACTGATGCGAGGCGTGATCGGGCGTCGTCTTAAAACTCGAAGAGCAGGTTCCTGGCTCAAGCGATCCATGCTGGTTTCGCTGGCTGTTCTGCTACCGCTCGGGGTGTCGGTGGCAGGCCCTGCCGCCCCGGCCTCCGCCGCGTTCAATCCGGATGGCTTCGACTTCTGGGTCGATTCCGAAATGGGGCCGATCAAGTCGCGCATCTTCCGCGCCGCGGACGGCAATACCGGGCGCGTGGTCTACGCGCTGGACGGCATGCGGGCGCGCACCGACTTGAGCGGCTGGGAGATCGACACCGAGGTCGCGCGCGAGCTGACCAAGTGGAACATCAACGTTGTCATGCCGGTCGGCGGCCAGTCCAGCTTCTACGCCGACTGGAACGGCCCCAGCGACTTCTTCGGCCTGGGCAGCGCGGGCTCGTCCTCCACCGGTTCGGCGAACTCGGGCTCCGGCCTGCTGACCGGTTCCGCGGGCGGCCCCGGCAAGACCAGCACCTACAAGTGGGAAACGTTCCTCACCAACAACTTGCGCTGGGCGCTGCGCGACCGGCTCGGGTTCAACCCCAACGGCAACGGCGTGTTCGGTCTGTCCATGGGCGGCAGCGCGGCGCTCACCCTGGCGGCCTACCACCCCGACCAGTTCCGTTACGCCGGTTCGTACTCCGGCTACCTGAACATCTCCGCGCCTGGCATGCGTGAGGCGCTGCGCGTGGCCATGCTGGACGCGGGTGGCTACAACATCGACGCGATGGCACCGCCGTGGGGCCCGCAGTGGCTGCGGATGGACCCGTTCGTCTTCGCGCCGCGACTGAAGGCGAACAACACCCGCCTGTGGGTCTCCGCGGGCAGCGGTCTGCCGAGTGGGGCGGACGGCATCAGCTTCAACACGCTCAACGCGATGGGTCTGGAAGCGCTCGCGCTGGCCAACACCCGCGCGTTCCAGGTTCGCATGCTCACCCTCGGCGCGAACAACGTCACCTACGACTTCCCGGCCGTGGGTGTGCACAACTGGAACTATTGGGCCGACGAGGTCTACCGGATGATTCCGGATCTGTCCGCGAACATCGGGTAGTAACCCGGCAGCAGCGACGAAAGACCGCTCCGCGTCACCGGCGCAGGGCGGTCTTTCGGCGTTTACGCGGGCGTCCGTGGGTACTTAGGCAACGAATAAGAAGAGAAAACGGCTTCGGTAGTTGTGGTCTGGATCACCATCCAGCAACATGAAGGCATTCGTTGTCGATTGATACCTGTTCACCATGCACCGAGTTCGATTCGTCCCGGTTCTCGATAGACGCTGCGTACTCGCCACTCGGTGTGGATCGGTAGAGATCGCTAGGAGTTTGCCGAATCGGCCGCCCGAGGGAAAGGTCCACTGTGATGCGTAGTGCGCGCGGGAAGCGCGGGCCCGGAAGGTCTGGAACATCCGGTTCGTGGTTGCGACGGTCTGTGCTTGGCGTCGCCGTCGCGATGCTGTTGCCGCTCGGCACGGCCATCGGCGGCTCCGGCGCCACGGCATCGGCGGCGTTCGACCCCGCGGCCTTCGATTTCTGGGTCGATTCCGGGATGGGCCCGATCAAGACCCGGATTCTGCGCGCCGCGGACGGCAACACCAATCGCGTCGTCTACGTGCTGGACGGCATGCGGGCGCCGGAGACGCTGAACGGCTGGGAGATCGAGACGAACATCCCGCAAGTCCTGGCGAGCCAGAACATCAACGTGGTGATGCCGGTCGGCGGCATGTCGAGCTTCTACGCCGACTGGATCGCGCCGAGCGAGTTCTTCGGAGTTCCGGCCGGCTCGGGCTCCAGTACCGGCTCCGGCGGGCTCGACGGGTTCGCGGGCGGTCCGGGCAAGAGCTACCGGTACCAGTGGGAGACCTTCCTGACCAACAACCTGCGCTGGGCGCTGCGCGACCGGCTGGGGTTCAATCCCTACCGCAACGGCGCCTTCGGTCTGTCCATGGGCGGCAGCGCGGCGCTCACCATGGCGGCCTACCACCCGGATCAGTTCAGCTTCGCGGGCTCGTTCTCCGGGTATCTGAACAACTCGGCGCCGGGCATGCGCGAGGCGATCCGCGCCGCCATGCTGGACGCGGGCGGCTACAACGTCGACTCGATGGCGCCACCCTGGAGCCCGCAGTGGCTGCGGATGGACCCCTTCGTCTTCGCGCCCAACCTGATCCGCAACGGCACCCGGCTGTGGATCGCCGCGGCCAGCGGCCTGCCCTCGGCCTCCGACCCGCCGAGCTTCAACACCCTCAACGGCATGGGTCTGGAGACTCTGGCGCTGGCGAACACCCGCGCGTTCCAGGTCCGGATGGCGACCCTGGGCGGCGGTAACGCCGTCTACTCGTTCCCGCCGTTCGGCATTCACGCCTGGAACAACTGGGCGGACGAGGCCATGCGAATGATCCCCGATATGTCGGCGAACATCGGCTGAGTTGATTTGCGGCTGTGATTGTTTTCCAGCGCCTGCGGCGCTGGGAGTTCGCGGCCCCTTCACGGCTCGTGTCAGGGCGGACGAGACTCGCGCTTGTGGCGCATACGCTTCGTCCGCTCTGACACCAGCCGGGCCGCGAACGTCACTCGTAAGACTCCCGCCCCGGGGGCAGTGCGGGGGTCTTGCGCTTTGTGGTGTGCACTTGGTCGGGGGCATTTGTTCGGGTTTTGTGTAGTTAGTGGGGGTTCGGGGTGGGCCTTTGAGCAGGGTAGGGGGTTGAGGCAACGAGCTAGGGGGAGTGGGCGCGTGCCTTAGGGGGCACGTGGGGCGACTTCGGGGACCGTGCCGTGCGAACCGCGCGATGTTTGCTGAATGATCGCTACAGAGCGGTAGATGGTGCTCGAAGGCATTTGCCAGACGTATTCTCGGTGGCTATCACGGCAGATATCGGATGTGATCACGGTGCGGTCACTGGGGTAGCGGGAGTCGCTTCGACCACAGGGGCTGGTCCCAGGGTCGACATCCGGGGCGTGGCGGATGCCGGGATTGCGAAGATCTCGGAGCGGTGACAGTTCTCGCCAGGAGAGCAAATATCTTGCGTTCCAACACGACATCACCGGGAGAACGCGATAAGGTCACCGCATCATTACCTTGCGCGAACGGACGGATTTCGCCAGTGGAAAGACCACGGATCTTGCTAAAGCGAGGGCCGTCGAATATCGTCCAGCGAGCGCAAGTGTGACCAGATCGTTGTAGCGCCGTCATGGGTGTCGGATTGTCGGGACCATGTCCGTGACGCGCGTCTCGTTGGCAACACGGGTGCCGCTTCGCCCCTAGGGCGGCGAGTGGCACCACAACAGCAGAAAGAGAGCAGGATTCATGCGTTTCGGCAGGGCGGCCGCGCCGAAGAGAACACAGTCGGGACGGCGAGGCGCGGCTCGCGGTTGGCGTAGTCGAATTCTGGCTGTCGGTGCCGCCGTTACGGCGCTTCCGATCGCCGCAGGTCTGGCGACCCCGACGCTCGCCACCGCGGCGCCGTCGGCGCACGCGCCGGTGTTGCGAGCGCCCGCGGGTGGCTTCGAGGACCTGATGGTCCCCTCCAGCATGGGCCCGATCAAGGTGCAGGTGCAGTGGGCCGCGCGCGGTGGCAACGCGGCGCTGTACCTGCTCGACGGTCTGCGCGCCCGCGACGACCGCAACGCCTGGTCGTTCGAGACCAACGCGCTGCAGCAGTTCGGGAACGACAACATCACCCTGGTGATGCCGGTCGGCGGCCAGTCCAGCTTCTACACCGACTGGTACGCACCGTCGAACCTGAACGGCCAGAAGACCACCTACAAGTGGGAGACGTTCCTCACCAAGGAGCTGCCGGCCTTCCTGGAGGGCTACGGCGTCTCGCGCACCAACAACGCGGTCGTCGGCTTGTCCATGGGCGGTAGCGCGGCGCTGGCTCTCGCGGCCTACCACCGCGACCAGTTCAAGTTCGCCGCCTCCTACTCGGGCTACCTGAACATCTCCGCGCCGGGCATGCGCGAGGCGATCCGCATCGCGATGCTGGACGCCGGCCGCTACAACGTGGACTCCATGGCCGCGCCGTGGAGCCCGCAGTGGCTGCGGATGGACCCGTTCGTGTTCGCGCCGCAGCTGCGCGGCCTGCCGATGTACATCTCGGCCGCCAGCGGTCTGCCGGGTCAGTTCGACCAGCCGAACTCGGCGGTCGGCGTGTTCAACACCGGCAACGCGATGGCGCTGGAGGCCCTCTCGCTGGTGAACACCCGCGCGTTCCAGGCCCGCTTGAACTCGCTGGGTATCCCGGCCCGGTTCGACTTCCCGGCCGCCGGTACGCACTCCTGGAAGTACTGGGAGGGCCAGCTGTTCGCCTCGCGCAACATGATCCTGGACGCCACCGGCGCCTGGTGATCTGATTCCCCCTTCGCATTCAGGCCGCACCGCTTCGGTGCGGCCTGAATTGCGTTCGGGGCCAGGCGCGATCGCGTGCCGGCGAACATAGTTTGCTGGACAGCGCGTGTCTCCCGTAAACGTCGCTATAACGGGAGTACAAAGCTTTTGTGACAGGGATTACGCGCGGTAGCTGTGGCATACGCGGGCGCCTCGTCGCTCGTTCGGCACGCGAGCGGCTCATGCTGCTCGCCACCGCACTGGTGATCCCCCTAGCCGCGAGTACGTCCGTCGAGGCGCCCGCGGGCGCGGAGCCCGCGATGGCCGCGGCCGCGCCCGCGCTGGAGAAGGTGCAGTGGCTCAGCGACCGCCGCGTCGCCCTCTGGGTGACCTCGCCGTCCATGGGCGTGCCGATCCAGGTCCAGTTGCTGCTGGCCCGGGACTGGAACGCCCGCCCGGAAGCCCGGTTCCCCGTTCTCTTCCTGCTCGACGGCCTGCGCGCGACCGACGACGAGAACGGCTGGACGAAGGAAGCGGGCGCGGTCGATTTCTTCGCCGACAAGAACGTCACCGTCGTGCTGCCGGTCGGCGGGCAGTCCAGCTTCTACACCGATTGGCTCGAGCCGGACAACGGCCGCACCTACAAGTGGGAGACCTTTCTCACCAAGGAGCTGCCGCCGCTGCTGGAGAGCCATTGGCGGGCGACGCCGGTGCGCGGCATGGAAGGGCTCTCGATGGGCGGCACGGCCGCGATGCTCCTCGCCGCCCGCAACCCCGGCTTCGTGCGGCATGCCGCCTCGTACTCCGGCTTCCTGACCACGACGACGCTGGGCATGCCGCAAGCCATCGAGTTCGCCATGCGCGACGCGGGCGGTTACGACGCCGCCGCCATGTGGGGCCCGCAGACCGGCCCGGAGTGGGAGGCGCACGACCCTTACATGCTGGCCGACAAGCTGCGAGGCGTCAGCCTCTACATCTCCAGCGGCAGCGGCGCGATCGGACCCTACGACCAAGCTCTCGGCATACCCGGAGTGAGCACGAACGTCGCGGGCATGGGGCTGGAGATCCTGTCCCGGCTCACCTCGCAGAACTTCGTGACCAAGCTGGCCAAGCTGGCCATTCCGGCGCAGGTGAACTATCGCCCGTCCGGCACCCATTCCTGGCCGTACTGGGATTTCGAGATGCGCCAGTCCTGGAATCAGGCCGCCTCCGCGCTGGGCGTCGACCAGGGCAAGCCCGCCTGCCAGCCGGGCGGCGCGATCGGTCCGGTGGCGGCCGCCGCGAGCTGGCTCGGCGAATGCCTGACCGGGGAATACGCGGTGGCCGGAGGAACCGCGCAGGATTTCAAGGGCGGCCGGGTGTTCTACGCGCCGGACAGCGGGGCGTACCCGGTCGGCTTCTTCGGCGCGGGCTATCAAGCCGCGGCCGGTCCCACCGGTCCGCTGGGGCTGCCGACGGGGGAGGAGCGGGCGCTGGAGGACGGCCGCGGCAGGTTCCAGTCCTTCCAGAACGGCTCGCTGTATTGGACGCCGCAGACCGGCGTGCACGTGGTGCGCGGCGCGATCCTGGACGAGTGGGGTAAGCAGGGGTTCGAACGCGGCCCCGCCGGTTACCCGATCGGACCGGAGGTCAAGACGCCGAGCCGCGACGGCGCCGTGCAAGGCTTCGAGAACGGTCCGTTCTACTACAGCCAGTCCACCGGCGTGCACCGCGTCCAGGGACTGATCCTGGGCAAGTACGCCCAGCTGGGCTTCGAGAACAGCCCGCTCGGCTTCCCCGTCGCGGAGGAGCAGCCGCTGAAGGACCTGGGCCGGTACAGCCGATTCGAAGGCGGCAACATCTATTGGAGCCCGGTCTCGGGCGCCTGGGCCGTGCGCAACGGCCCGATACTGGACGCCTGGCGCGAGACCGGCTATGAGAACGGCAAACTCGGCTACCCCACCGGCGACGAGTTCCCCATCTCCGACGGCGTCCAGCAGAACTTCCAGGGCGGCTTCATCACCCTCCGCGACGGCAAACCGGAGGTGCACAGCTTGTGACGAAGAGTCGGATCGCCGAACTCTTGACGGCACCGGCCGCGGGCGCGGCAAATTAGACCCAGCTAGCCTGGGGGGCGACCCGACCCCGCTCAGCGACAGATCGAGGACAAGAATTCATGCATCGGACCCGTGGAAAGGTATTCGGCGTGGTTGTGGCGATAGCCGCGACCGGCCTGCTCGCCGCGTGCGGCGACAATGATTCGACCGCGACGAGCACGCCGACGACGCCCAACCGCACCACGACGGCGACGACGACGTCGCCGGCCGCATCGACGCCCGCCGACACCGGTCAGCCCGCTCCCGCGCCGGAGCAGCCCACGACGACGGTGGCGCCAGAGCGTCCGCAGCCGGTGCCGACCGAAGCCGTCCCGCCCGCGGACACCTCGAAGCTCACCGACAAGGACAAGAAGTTCCTGGACGAGCTGGCCAAGCAGGGCGTCACCCCGTCCAGCCCGGACATCGCGCTGAGCATCGGCGCGTATGTCTGCCAGGGCACCGCCGCGGGTGCGTCCGATCAGGATCTGATGACGTTCGTCAACGCGATGGCGGGTTCCGATCCGTCCTTCGATCCGGCGAAGATGCCGGTGGAGAAGGCCGGGCAGATCTACATCTCCACCGCTCGCGCCACGTACTGCCAGTGAGTTCGCGCGTTCGTTCGACCTCCCGCCGGTCCAAGCCGGCGGGATGTCTGGTCGTGATCGGCGTGGTCCTGCTGATCGTCCTGGTGGTCCTGCTGTTGTGGTACCTGCTCGCGGGACGTCTGCGTCCGCCCGGGCCGGGACCGAAACCGCCGGAGCGGCCGACTTCCCAGCCGGCCAGTTGCCCGGACGTGCAGATGATCTCCGTGCCCGGAACGTGGGAGTCGAACAGTTTCGACGACCCGCACAATCCCACCGCGAACCCGGTGTCGCTGATGCTGAACGTCTCCGGGCCGATCGCCCAGCGGTTCCCGAGCGAGCGCGTGGACGTGTACACCGTTCCGTACGTCGCGCAGTTCTCCAATCCGATCGCGATCCCGCCGGACGGCCAGCAGTCCTACAACAACAGCCGGTCCGAGGGCACGGCGCGGATGGTCGAGACCATGGCAGCACGGCACCAGGAGTGCCCGCTGACCACCTACGTGCTGGCCGGGTTCTCCCAGGGCGCGGTGATCGTGGGGGACGTCGCGGCGCAGATCGGCGCGGGCAAGGGTCCCGTGCCCGCCGATCTGGTGCTGGGCGTGACGTTGATCGCCGACGGACGCCGTACCGGCGAGAACGGCCCGGGGCAGGCGATCCAGATCGGCACACCGCCGCCCGGTGTGGGTGCCGAAGTCGCGCTGAAGGGGTTGAACGTGCCCGGCATCACGATGACCGGTCCCCGTCAAGGGGGGTTCGGCGCACTGGCCGACCGCACCTACACCATGTGCGCGCCCGGCGATCTGATCTGCGACGCACCACGGGAGGCCTTGAGTCCCTGGAACATCGTGGGCAGTGTGAACACGCTGGTCCGGGCGGCGGGGAACCCCGTGCACACCCTTTACAACAGTTTCGTCGTGGACGGCGACGGCACCACCGCCACGCAGTGGACGGCCAACTGGGCGGCGGGCCTGATCGAGGCAGCGCCGCATCCGGCCCATTCGTGAAAATTCACAGTCCGTGAGATACCCCGCACCCCCTTGGCGTGACAAGCGCAACTCGAGGTGGGTACCACGCTGTAAAGTGCGCTGGTGATCGCGACGCCGGACACCACCGCAGCGCAGCCCGAGGGCGGGCGTCGCGCCCGTACTCCCCTTACAGCCAGGAGCATGAGTTCATGACAGAAGCCGCCGCACCGGCCACCACGGCGAGCCGTGACGCGGATGCTGCGTTGTCCGCGCTGGGCACTCCGTTGCGCCCGTTCCGCTTCGCGGCGGCCGGCGAGGGAAACAAGCAGGAGGGCGGCGCGCGCAAGTTCGTGCAGACCGCTCAGCAGGCCGAAGAGTACGGCTTCGACACCTTCGTGGTGCCCGATCACCTCGGCGAGCAGATCGGGCCGATCGCCGCGCTCGGCGCGCTGACCCAGGCCACCGAGCGGATCCGGCTCGGCACCTCGGTGCTGGCGAACGGTTTCCGCCACCCCGTCGTCCTGGCCAAGGACCTGGCGACCATCGACGTGCTGTCCAAGGGCAGGCTCGAGGTCGGTCTCGGCGCGGGCTGGATCAAGGAGGAGTTCGACAACGCGGGCATCGCCTACGAGTCGCCCGGTGTCCGGCTGGAGAAGCTGGACGAAGCGCTGACCATTCTCGACGTGCTGCTGCGCGGCCAGGAGTGCACCTTCGAAGGCAAGCACTACCAGGTCCGCGGCATCAAAGGCACCCCGCGGCCGCGGCAGGGCCCGCGCCCGCCGATCTGTACCGGCGGTGGCGGTCCGAAGATGCTGCGCCTGGCCGCCAAGCACGCCGACATCATCTCCGTCGTTCCGGTGACCACCAAGAACGGCAAGGGCCTCCTCTCCGGCATCACCATCGAGAAGGCCGTGGAAAAGGTGAATCTGATCAAGGAGGCCGCCGGAGACCGGTTCGCCGACATCGAGTTGAACTGGGCCATCACGGCCGTCGTGATCACCGACGATCGCGAGAAGACCGCGGAGATGGCGTTGTCGGCGTTGGACCGGGGACTGCACCCGAACCTGGAGGTCGACGTTCAGCTGTCCGTCGAGGACATCCTGAACTCGCCCTACGTGGCGATCGGGACATTCGAGGAGATCGCCGAGCAGATCCGCCGTGTGCGGGAACTCACCTCGATGTCCTATGTCGGCGTGTTCCCCACCCAGATGGACGCGTTCGCCCCCGTTATTCCCCTGCTGCGGGACGAGTGAGCCGGTCTTCTCTGTAACATGACTCTGGTTTGAGTACATCTAGCCGATAAGCGGTCACCGCGCAGACCGCACAAAATCTGCAGGCTGGCTCTGCACTTGGAGCACCCGCGGGCGAAAGCGAGTCGGGGCCTCACAGGTAAAAGCGGCGATCTCGCCGTCTTGCTGCGTGTGCCTCGGAGGAGAAGAAGGAATGGAAGAGACTTTCGACGACTACCTGGACGAAACCGGGAACATCCGCATTCCCGAGGATCACACCCTGGTTGATCACGTCGAGAAGCACACCCGGAACGACGCGAACACCCTGGCGTATCGCTACATCGACTACTCGCGCGAGCGCGACGGCGAGGCACAGGAGCTGACGTGGCGTGAGTTCGGTATTCGGCTGCGCGCGGTGGCCGCTCGACTGCAGCAGGTGACCAACCCGGGCGACCGGGTCGCGATCCTCGCGCCGCAGGGCTTGGACTACGTGATCTCCTTCTTCGCCGCGATCTACGCGGGCACCATCTCGGTGCCGCTGTTCGACCCGGACGAGCCCGGCCACACCGATCGCCTGCACGCGGTGCTCGGCGACTGTGAGCCCTCGGCCATCCTGACCGCGAGCTCCTCCGCGGCCGGGGTCCGGCAGTTCTTCCGCTCGCTGCCCGCCGCCCAGCGTCCGCGCATCATCGCCGTGGACGCGATTCCCGACAGCGTCGGCGAGAGCTGGGTGCGCCCGGACATCGCGATCGACGACATCGCCTACCTGCAGTACACCTCGGGCTCCACCCGGGTGCCCGCCGGTGTGGAGATCACGCACCGCGCGGTGGGCACCAACCTGCTGCAGATGGTCGACGCGATCAACCTGGACTGGAACTCGCGCGGCGTCACCTGGCTGCCGCTGTTCCACGACATGGGGCTGCTGACGGTGATCCTGCCCGCGGTGGGCGGCAAGTACATCACCATCATGTCGCCGAGCGCGTTCGTGCGCCGTCCGTACCGCTGGATCAAGGAGCTGGCCGCGGTCTCCGACGGCGCCGGAACCTTCGCCGCGGCACCGAACTTCGCGTTCGAGCACGCCGCCGCGCGCGGTTTGCCGAAGAACGGCGAGTCGCTGGACCTGTCGAACGTCATCGGCCTGATCAACGGCAGCGAGCCGGTGACCACCTCGTCGATGAAGAAGTTCAACGAGGCGTTCGCGCCCTACGGCCTGCCCAAGACCGCCATCAAGCCGTGCTACGGCATGGCCGAGGCGACGCTGTTCGTCTCCGCCACCAAGGCCGAGGACGAGGCGAAGGTCACCTACGTCGACCGCAAGGAGCTCAACGCGGGACGGATGGTGAAGGTCGACCAGAGCCACGAGGACGCGATCGCCCAGGTGTCCTGCGGTTACGTCGCGCTGTCGCAGTGGGCGACGATCATCGATCCGGAGTCCGTGGAATCCGGCGGTGGCCGCGAGGTGCCCGACGGGCACGTCGGCGAGATCTGGCTGCACGGCAACAACATGGGCATCGGCTACTGGGGTCGTCCCGACGAGACCGCGGCGACGTTCCAGAACAAGGTCACCGAGCGCCTCCCCGAGGGCAGCCACGCCGAGGGCACCGCGCCGGACGCGAACTGGATGCGCACCGGCGACTACGGCGTCTACTTCGAGGGCGAGCTGTACATCACCGGCCGGGTCAAGGACCTGGTGATCGTGGACGGCCGCAACCACTACCCGCAGGACCTGGAGTTCTCCGCGCAGGAAGCCAGCACCGCGCTGCGGCCCGGCTTCGTGGCGGCGTTCTCGGTGCCCGCCAACCAGCTCCCGGCCGAGGTGTTCGAGCAGGGCAGCCATTCCGGCTTGCAGTTCGACGCCGACGACGCGTCCGAGCAGCTGGTCATCGTGGGTGAGCGGGGTCCGGGTGCGGGCAAGGCCGATCCGCTGCCCATCGCCGACGCGGTGCGCGCGGCGATCTCGCAGCGCCACGGCGTGACCGTTCGAGACGTGCTGCTGGTGCCCGCCGGGTCGATCCCGCGCACCTCCAGCGGCAAGATCGCCCGCCGCGCCTGCCGGGCGGCCTATCTGGAGGGAACGCTGCGGGGTGGTTACACCCAGCAGGCTTTCCCCGATGCACCGGAAGAGTAATTGCTCAGGGGCGGCCTCGGACCGACCATCGACGCTCGGCGCCGACCTTCCCACGCGCCGGGCGTCATTTCACGGTACGCCCGGTACGCAGACAGGTAGCTTGAGGAATTGATGGCTGACAACGAGGGCACGCCCACCCAGACGACCGACACCCCGCCCGTGGAGACCGTCGCCGACGCGGCGGCCCCGGCCGAGTCCGCGAAGGGCGGCCCGCAGACCGACATGTCGGTGGCGGAGCTGCGCGAGTGGCTGCGGCGCTGGGTCTCCGAGGCGACCGGGCAACCGATCGAGCAGATCACCGTGGACCGGCCGATGGAGGAGTTCGGGCTCGCCTCGCGTGACGCCATCGCCCTCGGCGGGGACATCGAGGAACTGACCGGCGTGATGCTGAACGCGACGATCGTGTACCAGCATCCGACCATCGCCTCGCTGGCCGAGCGGATCATCAACGGCGAGCCGGACCTGCCGGAGGAATCCTCCGACGACGCGTTCTACACCGCGGGCTACCGCCCGGGCGAGGCGCACGACATCGCGATCGTGGGTCTGTCGACCCGGCTGCCCGGCGCGGGCGACACCCCGGAGTCGACGTGGGAGTTCCTCATCGGCCGCGGTGACGGCATCCGGGAACGGCCCGAAGGACGATGGTCGGAGTTCCTGGAGGAGCCGCAGCTGGCCGAGGCGATCGAGAACGCCAACACCAAGGGCGGCTACCTCGATCAGGACGTCGTCAAGGGCTTCGACGCCGAGTTCTTCGCCATGTCGCCGGTCGAGGTCGAGCGGGTCGATCCGCAGCAGCGCCTGATGATGGAGCTGACCTGGGAGGCGTTGGAACACGCCAGGATTCCGGCCAGCGAACTCAAGGGCGAGCCGGTCGGCGTGTTCATCGGCTCGTCGGGCAACGATTTCATGCTGCTCGCGGCGCTCGGGCTGGGCAGCGAGCGCGACCCGAACGTGCCGGTGTCGGCCGAGGCCTACGCGATCATGGGCAGCGTCAGCTCCATCATCCCGAACCGGGTCTCCTACTTCTTCGACTTCCGCGGTCCCTCGGTGTCCGTCGACACCGCGTGCTCCTCGACGCTGGTGGCGGTGCACGAGGCGGTGCAGGCGCTGCGCAACGGTGACGCGGATCTGGCGCTGGCCGGTGGCGTGAACATGCTGCTCGCGCCGATGGCCACGCTCGGTTTCGACGCCAACGGCGGCGTCGCGAAGGACGGGCACATCAAGGCTTTCTCCAGCGACGCCGACGGCATGGTCCGTTCCGAGGGCGGCGGTCTGGTGGTGCTCAAGCGCCTCGCGGACGCCGAGCGCGACGGCGACACGATCTACGCCGTGATCAAGGGGACGGCGGTCAACAACGACGGACGGTCCAACGGCCTGCTCGCCCCGAACCCCGACGCGCAGGCCGAGGTGCTGCGCCGCGCCTACCGGGACGCGGGCATCGCGCCTTCCACCGTCGACTACATCGAGGCGCACGGCACCGGCACCCTGATCGGCGACCCCATCGAGGCGGACGCGCTCGGCCGGGTGGTCGGCCGGGGCCGCGAAGCCGACAAGCCGGCGCTGCTCGGTTCGGCCAAGACCAACTTCGGTCATCTGGAGTCCGGCGCGGGTGCGGCGAGCCTGGCGAAGGTGATCATGTCGTTGCAGCACAACGTCATTCCGCCGAACATCAACTACGCCGGGCCGAACCCGTACATCCCGTGGGACCAGGCGCACCTGAAGATCGTCGACGAGCCCACGGAGTTCCCCCGCTACAGCGGTAAGGCCACCATCGGCATCTCCGGCTTCGGTTTCGGCGGCACGAACGCGCACGTCGTCGTGCAGGAGTACACGCCTGCCGCCGACGCGGCCGAGAACCAGGCCCCGTTCTCCGAGCTGGAGACCCAGTTCGACGAGGACGCGCTGGACGAGACCGCCGATGCCGCCGCGGCCTCCGATGCCCTCGCCGCCGCGGCCGAGGTGGCGGCCGAAGCCGCCGCGCCCGCCGTCGAATGGACCGCCGAGCGCACCGAGCCGCTGCCCCAGATCCTGCCCGTGTCGGGTTACCTGCCCTCCCGGCGCCGCCGGGCCGCCGCCGAACTGGCCGACTGGCTGGAGTCCGAGGCGGGCGCGCGGACGCCGCTCGCCGATGTGGCGCGGTCACTGGCCAAGCGCAGCCATTGGCGTTCGCGCGGTGTGGTGCTGGCCAAGACGCACGAGGAGGCGATCGCCGGGCTGCGCGCCATCGCGGCGGGCAAGCCCGGTCCGGGCGTCTTCACCGCGGACGCACCCGCGGCCATGGGCCCGATGTGGGTGCTCGCCGGTTTCGGCGCGCAGCACCGCAAGATGGGCAAGCAGCTCTACCTGGAGAACTCGATCTTCGCCAACGCCGTCGACGAGGTCGACGAGCTGGTGCAGGACGAGGCCGGATACTCGGTGCGCGAGCTGTTCCTGGACGACAGCCAGGACTACAACGTCGGCACCTCGCAGGTCGGCATCTTCACCATCCAGATCGGCCTGGCCGCGCTGCTGCGCGCGCACGGTGCGGAACCCGATGCGGTGGTGGGGCACTCGATGGGTGAGGTCGCGGGCGCGTACATCGCCGGTGGTCTCTCGCTCGAGGACGCGGTGCGCGTGATCTGCGCCCGTTCTCGCCTGATGGGCGAGGGCGAGCAGATGATCAGCGACGACGACGTGCGCAACATGGCGCTCATCGAGTACAGCGCCGAGGATGTCGCGAACCTGCTGCCGGACTACCCGGACGTGGAGGTCGCGGTGTACGCGGCGCCGACGAACACGGTGATCGGCGGTCCGCAGGATCAGGTGGCGGCGATCGTCGCGCAGGTGGAGGCGGCGGGCAAGTTCGCTCGCGTGCTGCAAACCCGCGGCGCGGGCCACACCTCGCAGATGGATCCGCTGCTCGGCGAGCTGGCCGCGGAACTGGCCGGTATCGAGCCCACCAAGCTGAAGACCGGCCTGTACTCGACGGTGCACAAGGAAGAGTTCTTCCGCGCGGGCAGCGACCCGATCCACGACGAGGACTACTGGGTCAAGAACATGCGCCACAGCGTGTACTTCACCAACGCGGTGAAGCTCGCGGTGGACGCGGGCCACACCACATTCCTGGAGCTGGCGCCGAATTCCGTCGCGTTGATGCAGGTGCTGGGCACCACCTTCGCCGCGGGCGTGCACGACGCGCAGCTCATCCCCACGCTCAAGCGCAAGGAGGACGAGTCCGCGGGCGTGATCGCCGCGCTCGCCCAGCTCTACGTGCACGGGCACAAGGTCGATCTGTTCTCGCTGCTCGGCCCGGGCGACTACGCCGACGTTCCGCGCACCACGTTCGTGCGCAAGGAGTACTGGCCGAAGGTGCGGCTGTCCGCGGGCGGCAACGGCCGGGTTCCCGGGGCGCACGTCGCGCTGCCGGACGGCAGGCACGTCTGGGAGGTGCAGGCGTCCTCGGTGACCGATCTCGCCGGACTGGTGCGCGCCGCGGCGGCGCAGGTGCTCAGCGACGTGTCGCTGGGCGCGGCGATCCCGCACGCGCCGATCCCGGCGGCGGGCACGCTCACCACCACGCTCACCCCGCATCCCGGCGGCGCTTCGGTGCAGGTCCATGCCAAGGAAGGCAATGTCTTCCGCCTGGTGTTCGACGCGGTGGTGACCTCCGGCGCCCCGCTGCCCGAACCCGTTGTGGCCGAGCCGGTCCCGGCGGCGGCCGCGCAGCCGCAGAGCGAGGCCGACCTCGAGGTCGTGGAGACCTTCGGTGACCGGTGGGATCCCAACGGCACGCAGACCGTCGAGGAGCGGCTCGCGCTGATCGTCGCGGAATCCATGGGTTACGCGGTCGAGGATCTTCCGATGGAGATCCCGCTGATGGAACTCGGCTTGGACTCGCTGATGGCGATGCGCATCAAGAACCGGGTCGAATACGAGTTCGACATCCCGCAGCTGCAGGTGCAGGCCGTGCGGGACGCCAGCCTGCACGAGGTCGGCAAGGTGCTGCGGTACGCGATCGAGCACCGCGACGAGGTGCAGGCGATGGCCGATCAGCAGGCCGCCGACAAGGCGGCGGGCGGCACGGGGGAGCTGGCCGTCGACGCCGATTTCATCGCCACCGCTCGCCAGGCCCTCGCCACGGGAGGCGATCCGGTCGCCGCTGTCGCGGGCGTTGCGCCCACAACGCCGGACGCCGCGCCGGAAACCACTGCTGCCCGGCCCGATACGGCTCCCGTCGCGCAACCGGTCGCCCACACCGCACCGGCACCGGCCACGCCCGCCGCCGTCTTCGGCGGCGCGCAGCCGTCCGCCGACGAGGACGACGTCCCGCCGCGTGACGCCGCCGAGCGCCTGACCTTCGCCACCTGGGCGGTGGTCACCGGTAAGTCGGCCGGAGGCATCTTCAACACGCTGCCGATCCTCGACGAGGACACCGCGGAGAAGCTGGCCGCGCGCCTGACCGAGCGGGTCAAGGCCGAGGTCACCGTGGACGACGTGCTCGACTGCGAGACCATCGAGCAGCTCGCCGACATCGTCCGCACCCTGCAGGACAGCGGCGCGGACGTGGACGGTTTCGTCCGTCCGCTGCGGCCCCGGGCCGAGGGCTCGAACGCCGTGCCGGTGTTCGTGTTCCATCCGTCGGGTGGCAACACGCTGGTGTACGAGCCACTGTTGAAGCGGCTGCCCGCCGAGACGCCGATGTACGGCTTCGAACGGGTCGACGGCTCGATCGAGGAGCGGGCTCGCCAGTACCTGCCCGAGCTGCGCAAGATCCAGGGCGACGGTCCGTTCGTGCTGTACGGCTGGTCGCTGGGCGCGGTGCTGGCCATGCAGACCGCGCAGCTGCTGCGCGCCGAGGGCGCGGACGTGCGCACGGTCGGCCTGATCGACCTGGCCATCCCGACGCAGGGCGAGGACAACAGCCCCGAGGAGCGGGTGCGCCGGATCGAGCGTTATCAGGCCTTCGCCAAGAAGACCTATGGCGTCGACGGGGAACTGGATCGCGAACAGCTGGAGACGCTCGCCGCGGCCTCCGACGACGAGCAGTTCAAGATGATCAGTGACCTGATCAAGATCAGCGGCACCAAGATTCCCGGTGGTGTGCTCGAACACCAGCGCACCTCGTGGATCGACAGCCGGCACCTCGCCCGGACCCGCCCCTCGCACTACGACGGCAACGTCGTGCTCTACCTCGCCGATCGCTATCACGACGGGATGATCGAGCTCGAGCCACGTTTCGCCGATCGGGTGCCGAACGGGGGCTGGGACGAATACATTCCGAATCTGGAGGTCGTCCACATCGCCGGCGACCACCTGCAGATCATCGACGAACCGCGGATCGGGAAGATCGGAGCCGACCTGGCCGCGAAGCTCGCCGCGATCGAGGCGAAAGGGGCCAAGTGAGCACGACTGCCGAAAAACTCGCCGACCTGCGTAAGCGCCTGGAACTGGCGCAGGAGCCGGCGGGTGAAGCGGGGGTGGCCAAGCGGGCGAAGAAAGGCATTCCCAGCGCCCGCGACCGGATCAACATGCTGCTGGATCCGGGAACCTTCGTGGAGATCGGTGCGCTGGTCCGCAAGCCGGGCGATTCCGCCGCGCTCTACGGCGACGGCGTCGTCACCGGGCACGGCCTGGTCGAAGGCAGGCCCGTGGCGGTGTTCTCGCACGACCAGACGGTCTACGGCGGTTCGGTCGGCGAGATGTTCGGCCGCAAGGTGGCCGGGATCCTGGAGTACGCGGCCAAGGTCGGCTGCCCGGTGGTCGGCATCAACGACTCCGGCGGCGCGCGCGTGCAGGAGGCGGTGACCTCGCTGGCCTGGTACGCCGAGCTGGGCCGGCGCCAGGAGCCGCTGTCCGGCCTGGTGCCGCAGATCTCGATGATCCTCGGCAAGTGCGCCGGTGGCGCCGTCTACGCGCCGATCAACACCGATGTGGTGGTGGCGACCGAAGAGGCGTACATGTTCGTCACCGGTCCGAAGGTGATCCGCGAGGTCACCGGCGAGGACGTGAGCCTCGAGGAACTCGGCGGGGCGCGCAGCCAGGCGGAATACGGCAACATCCACCACGTGGCCAAGGACGAGACGGCCGCGTTCGAGTGGGTGCGCGAATACCTGAGCTACCTGCCGACCAGTTGCCAGGAGCAGGCGCCGATCGTGAACCCGGGTCTGGAGCCGGAGATCACCGACAGCGACCTGGAGCTGAATTCGATCGTCCCGGACGCCGACAACTCCGGGTACGACATGCACGAGATCCTGGTGCGCATCTTCGACGACGGCGCTTTCCACGAGTTCGGCGCGTCGGCGGGCCGCAACGTCATCACCGGGTTCGCCCGGGTGGACGGGCGCAGCGTCGGCGTGGTCGCCAACCAGCCGATGGTGTACGCGGGCGCGTTGGACGCCCGCGCCTCGGACAAGGCAGCGCATTTCGTGCGCCTGTGCGACGCGTTCGAGATCCCGCTGGTGTTCGTCGTCGACACGCCCGGCTTCCTGCCCGGTGTGGAGCAGGAGAAGATCGGCGTCATCAAGCGCGGTGGACGGTTCCTGTTCTCCTACGTGGAGGCGTCGGTGCCGAAGGTCACGGTGGTGATCCGCAAGTCCTACGGCGGCGGTTACGCCGTGATGGGCTCCAAGCAGCTGGGTGCCGACGTGAACCTGGCCTGGCCCACCGCGCGCATCGCCGTCATGGGCGCCGAGAGCGCGGTCAGCTTGATCGGAGCCAAGCAGATCGACGCCGCGCCCGAGGACCAGCGCGCGGCGATTCGCCAGCAGATGATCGACTTCTACAACGCCACCGTGGCGACGCCGTGGGTGGCCGCCGAGCGTGGCTACGTCGACGCGGTCATCGAGCCGGCGGCGACCCGGCTGGAGATCCGTCGCGCGCTGCAGTTGTTGCGGGACAAGGATCTTCCCCGCAGTCCGCGCAAGCATCACCTGCTGCCGTTGTAGCACCCCGAACACGATCGGGCCGCACCCTTGTGGGGCGCGGCCCGATTCGCGTCGTGTGCGCCGAATCGTCAGCTGATGCCGGCGGATTCGATAACGACGTCGTCGACCGGAACGTCCTGGTGCATGCCGGCCGAGGAAGTGGCGACGCCCGCGATCTTGTCGACCACGTCGGTGCCTTCGGTCACCTTGCCGAAGACGGCGTAACCCCAGCCCGCCGGGTTGGGCGCGGAGTGGTTGAGGAAGGCGTTGTCGGCGACGTTGATGAAGAACTGCGCGGTGGCCGAGTGCGGGTCGTTGGTACGGGCCATCGCGACGGTGTACTTGTCGTTCTTCAGGCCGTTGTTCGCTTCGTTCTGAATCGGGTCTTTCGTGCCCTTCTGGCGCAGCCCGGGCTCGAAGCCGCCGCCCTGGATCATGAAGCCGGGAATGACGCGGTGGAAGATCGTGCCGTTGTAGTGGCCCGCGTTCACGTAATCCACGAAGTTGCGCACCGTGTTCGGCGCTTTCTGATCGTCCAGTTCGAGCACGATCGATCCGTAGTTCGTCGAGAGATTCACCTTGGTCATACGCCCACCTTTCCATTGTGGTCGGCGCCGGTCAGCAGGACGGGGTCGATTGGCCGTCCGCGGGGCGGCCGACGCGAATTTTCCGGCTCGTCGGCACACCATTCTGGCAGTCGGCTCCGAACATACTGAGGACCCGCGATTTCTCCCGGCGGCGCGACGCCCGCGCGGACAGACGGGCAGCTAGCATTGCCAACCGTGCCCGACGCCGCAACCGCTGTTCTGACGAAACCCCCCGCCGCCCCGGTGGTGGCCCCGAGCGATTTCCGGACCGCCCGGCTCATCGCGCTGGTCGCCGGGTTGCTCGGCGCGCTGTTCGCGCTGGCGACTCCCTTTCTGCCGGTCGCACAGACCACCGCGGTACTGAAGTGGCCGCAGAGCGGGACGCTCGGCAATGTCCAGGCGCCGCTGCTGTCCCAGGTCCCGATCGATCTGACGGCGACGATCCCGTGCGAGACGATCGCCCAGCTGCCCGAGCGCGGCGGCATGCTGCTGGCCACCGCGCCGCCGCAGGGCGATCGGGCCGCGCTGGAGGCCATGTTCGTGCGGGTGTCGGACACCTCGGTGGACGTCATCGACCGCAACGCGGTGGTGGTCTCGGCCGACCGAAGCCGCATGGGCGAGTGCACGTCGCTGAGCATCAGCTCCGACAGCGAACGCACCTACGCCGTTTTCAACGGCCTCACCAGGCAGGTGGAGCGGCCGGTCGAGGGCGCGGCGCCCGGGACGACCGAGTCGGCCACCGTGCCGGTGGAGGGGCAACTGAGCGGTGATCTGCGGCCCCAGGTGGTCGGCGTGTTCTCCGACCTCAAGGGCGCGGCGCCCGCGGGGTTGTCGTTCGACATGACGGTGGACACCCGCTTCTCCTCCAGCCCGACCGCGATCAAGCTGATCGCGATGGTCGCGGCGGTGCTGTGCACGTTGATCGCCCTCGCGGCGCTGGCCCGGCTCGACAGCAGTGACGGGCGCGGGCACCGCCGGTTCCTGCCCGCGAATTGGCTGAAGCCGACCTGGGCGGACGGCGCGGTGGTCGGCACGCTGCTGCTATGGCACTTCGCGGGCGCGAACACCTCCGACGACGGCTACATCCTCAGCATGGTCCGGGTCGCTCCGCACGCGGGGTACATGGCCAACTATTTCCGCTGGTACGGCGTGCCGGAGGCGCCGTTCGGCTGGTACTACTACGTGATCCAGATCTTCTCGGAGATCTCCACCGCCAGTCCCTGGGTCCGGTTGCCCGCGCTGGCCTGCGCGATCCTGTGCTGGCTGGTGATCAGCCGCGAGGTGGTGCCCCGCCTCGGCCGGGGGGTGCGCACCAGCAAGGTGGCGCTGTGGACCGGCGGACTGGTGTTCCTGGCGTTCTGGCTGCCGTTCGACAACGGGCTGCGTTCCGAGCCGATCGTCGCGCTCGGCGCGTTGCTGACCTGGGTGTCGATCGAGCGGGCCATCGCGACCGGACGGCTGCTGCCCGCCGCGGTGTCCGTCCTGGTCGCGGCGTTCACCTTGGCGGCGGCGCCCACCGGCCTGATGTGTGTGGCGGCGCTGCTGGCCGGTATCCGGCCGATGGTGCGGATCGTGGTGCGCAAGCACCGGCAGTTCGCCGCGCTCGGCGCCGGGCGGTGGGGTTCGACGCTGCCGCTGCTCGCGCCGATCGCCGCGGCGGGCGTGCTCGTGCTGACGGCCGTCTACACCGACCAGACCTTCGCGGGCATCCAGGAGGCCAACCGGGTGCGTCAGGTGACCGGGCCGAACCTGGCCTGGTACGAGGATTACCTGCGCTACTACTACCTGTTCGTGGAGACCGTCGACGGCTCGCTCTCGCGCCGCTTCGCCTTCCTGGTGATGCTGCTGTGCCTGTTCACCACCATGCTCGTGCTGCTGCGGCGCAGGCAGGTGCCCGGCATCGCCAGCGGGCCGACCTGGCGGCTGATGGGCGTGGTCTTCGGGACGATCTTCTTCATGATGTTCAACCCGACGAAGTGGACCCACCACTTCGGCGCGTACGCGGGCATCGCGGGTTCGCTGGCGGCGGTCACGGCCGTCGCGGTCTCGGCGAGCGCCCTGCGGGCCCGCAAGAATCGGGCGATCTTCCTGGCCGGCTTGCTGTTCGTGCTCGCGGTCGCGTTCTCGGGCATCAACGGCTACTGGTACGTGTCCAGCTTCGGCGTGCCGTGGTTCGACAAGCGGATCTCGCTGCACGGCTACCAGTCGAACACCCTCATGCTCGTCCTGTTCGGACTGGCGCTGGCGCTGGTCGGCTGGTACGCGCTGCGGGAGGACTACACCAAGCCGCAGCCGTCGGCGAAGACGGCGCGCGGCAGGCGGATCCGCCGGTTCGCCGCGATCCCGCTGACCGTGGTCGCCGCGCTGATGGTCGCGCTCGAGGTGCTCTCGCTGGTGAAGGGCGCGGTCTCGCAGTACCCGGCGTACTCGCTGGCCCGGTCGAACGTCGACGCGCTCGGCGGCAGCACCTGCGGCCTGGCCAACGACGTGCTCGTGGAGCCGGACCCGAACGGCGGCAGGCTGGAGCCGATCGTGGACCCGGCGCACCCGCCGACCGATCCGTCCGACCCCCTGGCCGGCGTCGACCCGGTCGGTTTCGATCCGAACGGCGTGCCCAACGACCTGTCCGCCGACAGCGTCGAGGTGAAGCCGGGCACCGGTAACACCTCCACCCAGTCGGTCGGCGCGGCGTTCGCGGAGGGACAGAGCGCGGGCACCGGCGGCGGTCAGGGCGCGCGCGGCGTCAACGGCTCCACGGTCGCCCTTCCGTTCGGCCTGGACCCGGCGACCACGCCGATCCTCGGCAGCTACCAGAACGGTGTGCAGCAGCCGGCGAACGTCACCTCGAGCTGGTACCAGCTACCGGCCCGTTCGGCGGACAAGCCGCTGGTGGTGATCTCGGCCGCCGGTCGCATCCTCTCCTTCGACGACACCGGCGCGATGAAGTACGGCCAGTCGCTGACCGTCGACTACGGCAAGCGGCAGCCCGACGGCAGCGTGCAGAAGCTCGGCACCTACCTGCCGCGCGACATCGGCCCGTTCCCGTCCTGGCGCAATCTGCGGGTGCCGCTGGACGAGATCGCGCCCGACGCCGACGCGGTGCGCATCGTCGCCAACGACCCGATCCTGATCGGGGACCAGTGGCTGGCGTTCACGCCGCCGCGGATGCCGAAGTTGCAGACGCTCAACAGCCTGCTCGGCTCCCAGCAACCGATCCTGTTGGACTGGGCCGTGGGCCTGCAGTTCCCTTGCCAGCGTCCGTTCGACCACCGCAACGGCGTGGCCGAGGTGCCCGGCTACCGCATCCTGCCGGACCGCCCGCTGGCCATCAGCTCGACGAACACCTGGCAGGCCGAGGAGTTCGGCGGTCCCCTCGGCTTCGCGCAGATGCTGGCGAAGTCGACGACCGTGCCGACCTACCTGAAGGACGACTGGGCGCGCGACTGGGGCTCGCTGGAGCGCTACGACCAGTACGACCGCAACGCCGTCCCGGCAAAGCTGGACACCGGCACCGCCACTCGCTCCGGCTTCTGGTCCCCAGGCAGCATGCGGGTGTTCTGATCAGGGTCAACCCGGTAGCCCGGGCCGCCGCGTAGGAGCTGACCCCGCGCGGCGGCCCTGCCGTCTTGCTGTCAGCGAATCGGCCACGGGATAGCCACCCAGACACAGGGCCGCCGCGCAGGCGAATCCTGCGCGGCGGCCCTGCCGTATTTTCGCCGGTGCGAAACCGGGCGCTCAGACCTTCAGCCGAAGACCGAGCTCGCGCCGGAGCACCTCTTGCGAAGGGAGGCGGCCGAGCACGCGCAGCACCGCAGGCCGCAGCTCCCGTTGTTCCTCTTCGCTGAGCAGTCCGACAAGATCGCGCAGATCCATTTCATCGAATGCCGTTGTCATGGCAATCAGATTAAGGCCACGGAACTGATTCGTCCTCCGATGTTTAGCCACAGGTGGGAGCACATTTCCATACCGTACAACCGGTTTACTGCCGGTTACTGTCGTAGTGCGCCCGCGCGGCGAGGACATCGTCCATGCGTGCCTCCGCCCACGCTTTGACGGCGCTCATGACCGGCTGGAGGCTGTGGCCGAGCGGGGTGAGTTCGTAGTCGACTCGGACCGGCACTTCCGCCGTGACACGCCGCTCCAGCAAGCCGTCGCGTTCCAGTCCGCGCAGCGTCTGGGTGAGCATCTTGGGGCTCACGCCCGCGATGATCCGGTTCAGTTCGGCGTAGCGGCGTGGGCCATCGGCGAGCGCGGCCAGGATCAGGCTCACCCATTTGTCGCTGATCCGGTCCAGCAGCTGCCGGGTCGGGCACTCGGCGATATACGCGTCGTAATGCTGTTTGGCCAGCTCACGGTGTTGCGCCGCGGTTTTCGTCGCCATCTGGGTACCTCGCCACCTCTAACGCACCTTCGGGTAACTACTACCCAACAGATAGTAGTTCTTCGTACGTTGGGCGTAGCCGAAAGGGAGGAATGTCATGCGAGCAGTAGTTGTCCGCCGGCCGGGACCGAAAGCCGTGGCGGAGATCGTGGAAGCGCCGACGCCGCAACCCGGTCCGGGCGCGATACGCATCGCGGTCGCGGCGGCGACGGTGAATCCGGTCGACCTGATGGTGCGGGCGGGCGTCGGCGGCACGCCGTTCGCCGCGCCGCGCGACCAGTGGGGCGTCGGCTGGGACGTCGCCGGCACGGTGGACGCGCTCGGCGCGGGCGTCACGGAGTTCACGGTGGGGCAGGCGGTGATCGGCATCAGCGACCGGCTCGACGTGTCCTTCGGCGCGCAGGCCGATTACGTGGTCCTGGAAACCGGAAATGTCGCGCCCGCTCCGCTTTCGGTGTCCCCGGTGCGAGCGGCCACCATCCCGCTCAACGGCCTCACCGCGATACAGGCCCTCGACGCGCTGGACCTAGCGTCCACCGACACCCTGCTGGTGACCGGCGCGGCGGGCGCGGTCGGCGGCTTCGCCGTCGAACTCGCTGCGGCGCGCGGTATCCGGGTGATCGCGTCGGCCTCGCCCGCTGACGAGGACACGGTCCGCGCTTTGGGCGCCACCGATTTCGTTCCGCGGCAGGCGTCCCTGCCGGATGCCGTCCGCGCCCTCGTCCCCGGCGGAGTCGACGCCGCCTTGGACGCGGCCGCGCTCGGCCCCGCGACGCTGGCGGCGGTGCGCGGCGGCGGGCGGTTCGTGTCGATCAGCGTCCCGAACACGCCGATCCCATTGCGCGGCACCACCGTACACACGGTCCTGGTCCGCGCCGACCGGCGACAACTCGACCGGCTGGTGGCCCACGTCGACGCGGGTGAACTCACCCTCCGCGTGGCCGAAACCCTCCCCCTCACCTCCGTCGAAGCCGCCCACAAACGCCTGGCCGCAGGTGGCCTACGCGGCCGCCTCGTCCTCACCCCGTAGCCCGCGAGGGACACACCGCTGCCGAGAAGCGCGAGCGGCCCTCTTCACCGTCTGCCGCTCGTGGACATCGAGTGGTGGAACGTTCCGACGTCCGCGACTGCGGTTCGCCCGCCAGGAACGTAAGCCAAGACGCGTTGCAGTCGCGGACAGGTTTGTTCCGGGTGTCTGCGCACCCATTCTCGCGTGGGGCGCGGCATGGGTGCGTCCCACGGCGCGGTCAACGGACACGGATGGGATCGTCGGTGTCCAGGCCGGTGCGGTTTTGAGGAGTGACGTGGATGGTGGCAGGAGTGGCCTTCGGGTCGTAGGGGGTGAAGCGCTCGAGGGAGCCCCAGTCGCGGGACCAGTCGTGGTCGAGGTAGGCGGGGACGGTCTGGGACTTCAGCAGCAGGCCGGTCCAGCCGAGGGGACCACCGCCGATGTCGTCCTGCCAGGCGTTGGAGGCGTCGGAGCCGACCCGGTCGGGCAGGATGCGCCAGCGCGGGATCTCGCCGACGCCGTCCTTGTGGTCGAACGGCCGCTGGCACGGGAAAGCCAGGCCGACGTGCCAGTCGAGCAGCACCGGATCCGTGGAACCGACCACGGAATTCAGCGTGGCGAGCTTCGGCAGCCGGGGTGGGGTGACGGCCAGCCACTGCTTGGGCGTGATGTCGTTGTCCACCGCGACCAGTCGCACGGCGTTCACTTCCCCGGGCAGCCGGTCCAGCGGCACCCGCAGGTTGCGCCAGGACGGCGCGGGGCCGATGTCCAGCGGATCGATCGAGCCGAGGGTGCGTACCTCGCCGTCCGGGCCGCGGACGCCGTACTCCAGGTGCAGTTCCTGTCCGTAGGTGAGCACCCCGTCGTCGTCCACCGACCGGATCCGGCCCGCCGCGGTGATCGCGAGCACCTGGTAGGAGGGATCGTGGCGCATGCTGTCGGTCAGGTCCAGCCGGTACCACTGGGTGGTGAGCTCGGCCTGCTGCTGCTCGCCCTCCTGGTAGCTGCCCAGCACCGGGGTCTTCGCCGGGTCGAGGCCGAACGGCAGCGCGACGGTGCTGCCGTTGACGCCCGCCTGTTCGGTGGTGCCGCCTCCGGTGCCCGCGCCGGTCGTCTTGGTGGTCTTGTTCTCGGAGTCCTTGTCGACCGAGTTCGCGCCGCCGGTGACCGTCTCCTCGGCGTCGGCGGTCAGGTCGCGCGCCACGCCGTTCGGCGTGAATCCCTTGTTCTGCGCGGCCAATCCGTCCGCGGGCGACCCGGTGAAGGGTCGCAGCAGCGAATCGGCGGTGTCGGTCTCCACCAGCACCTCGTTCGCCAGCGCGCAGGCGTCCCCGCCGACGGATTCCACGTTCGACTTGGTGATCGAGTACGCGGGGTACTGCGTGGCCGCGGCCTTGGCGAGCGAGGCGACCTCGAAGATCACCAGCAGGGCGGCCGCCACGGTCAGCGGCGCCGACGCCCACCGATCGAAACGGCGCGGCGCGGCAACGCTTTCGCGCCGGTACGGTTCCCGGTAGTGCTGCCAGATGGCCACCAGCAGCGCCACGCCGCTGAGCCCGAGGAACAGCGTGGACAGTCCCTTGCCCGCGATCAGCGGCGCCTTGTCCCACCACGGGACACCGTAACTGGACACGTACCACCACCCGTTGGAGCCGGTGAAGGTCACGGCGAGCAGGAACAGCACGGCGGCGGCGAACAGCGCGCGATTGCGTGGCGAGCGGATGCCGGTGGTGCCCACCGCGACCGCCGCGAGCGCGGCCAGCGATCCGGCCAGTCCGGCGTACACGCCGAAGTGGTGCGTCCACTTGGTGGGGGTGAACATCATCAGGAACAGCGACGCGAACACGATGCCGAGAATGCGCACCGACGGTCCGCGCGAGGTGCCGGGAATCCGGCCTTTACGCAGCACCTGCAGCACGCAGACCAGCAGGCACAGCAGCATCACCAGGACGCCGAACCGCCGCGCCAGCGATCCGTCCGGCGAGAGCATGAGCAGCGAGTCCCAGCGGGTGCGCTCGTCGAACCACGCGACGTTCGGGCCCACGATCGTGCGGACCCGGGTCGCTTCCAGCACCGTCGCGAGGGTCTGGTCGGCGAAGATCACCACGAGCACCAGCGTGCCCGCGGCCAGGCCGGGGGCCAGCAGCGCGGCGAACCGGAACACCGCGCCCGCCCGGGACGGCTCGCGCACCTTCGCGGGAGCGTTCACCGCGGCCGCGGCTTCGGCGGAACCGGCGGCGGCCGCGTCCGCGTCGGGCCCGGTCCGGACCGGGACCGCCCCGCGCGCCCGTTTGACGATGATCAGCAGCACCGGCCGGGACCCGGCGATCAGCGCCGCGATGCAGATCAGGCCGGTGGGGCCCGCCGCGAGCGAGAAGGCGGCGATGAGCACGGCCGCCGCGGCGGGCAGCAGCCGTCCGGTCGCGATGGCGCGTTCGATCGAGCACCAGGTGAGCAGCGCGCCCGCCGCGATCAGCGGCTCGGGCCGCAGACCGTTGTCGTAGGGCAGCCAGAACGCGAGGAACACCAGCCCCGCCGTCCACAGCGCCACCTTGTTGCGCCGCACCCGTGCGCCGAGGCGCGGCAACACCTCCCGGCTGATCACCAGCCAGCAGACGACCCCGGCCAGCAGTGTGGGCAGGCGCATCCACAGGCTGGCGTCGGAGATCCTGGCCATCCACGCCAGCACCTCGTAGGACCACCCGAACGGAGCCTCCGGGACCGCGAACCAGCGGTAGTAGTTCGCCATGTAGCCCGCGTGCTCGGAGGCGCGCGCCATGTTCAGGATGTAGCCGTCGTCGGAGGTGTTCGCCCCGATGACATGCCACAGCGCCAGCGTGCCGAGCACGACGCCGTCCGCGGGGGTGACCCGCCACCAGTGCGCGGGCAGGAACCGCCGCGCTTTGCGCCCGTCTGCGGTGTCCAGCAGATGCAGTGCGACGAGTGCGATCAGCGTGAACACGGCGGCGGCGATCATGGCGGCCAGCTTCAGCGGCGTGGGCGAGGAGGAGAAACGCGAGTCGATATCCGCGTGCACCCGCGCTCCGGCGAGCCGATCGGCGGCCAGGTCGGTGAACACACCGACCAACTGCGGCCGGATGTCCCGGCCGATCGTGGTCCGGAACGGCGTGCCGTCCTGGCGGTTCACGCCGGTGAGTTCCACGGTCGTCGCGGCGGCGTCGGACTCGATGCCGATCGTCGCGCAGGACCCGACCTCGGCCAGTGGCGCGGACAGCAGCGGAATGTCGCGCAGTACCACCGAGAGTGCGCCGTCGGCGACCGAGACCACCAGTCCCTTGGTCGCCGCCTGGCCCGACGCGACCGGGACGGTGGACAGCATCGTGCCCCCGGTGCCGAGTTCGCCGGCCAGCGAGCAGGGCAGCGTCGCGCGCAACCGTAGCGGCTCGTAGGACACCAGCGGCGCGGCCACACTCGCGGCGCCGGACTCGGGCCAGTCCAGACTCGCTCGGTCTTGCCGCACCGGCAGGATCGGGGTCAGCAATGCCAGCAGGAATCCGAGAAGCCCGGAGAGGAGGGCGATCAAGCGGATACGGGTGAACGCTCGAGAAGATCGGTCCGGTCGCACGGTGGTTGATGCTAGCTACCGTCCGGTGTGATCCCGACTGCCCCCGACGAGCGCAGCGTATGGACGTCCCACAACCAGACGTCCGACACCCGCGTCGGCGTGAATCCGAACAGCTGCGTGACGGTCTCCCGCAGCACCTCGCCGTTCTTCGTCGCGGGCAGCACCAGGACGTCGGCGCGCCAGAATCGCAGGTCGTCCAGCGCCCGAGCGCGCGCGCCCGCGTCGATCGGCGGAACCACTCCCGTGTCCTGCGCTTGCACCAGCAGCGTGGCGGTCGGGCGGGCCTCGGGGCCGTAGATCCCTTTCTTCGTCGTACCGGTCGGCCCGACGAAGTAGCCACCCGCCAGCGGGAAGGAGAACTCGGCGTCGGCCTGCCAGCGCAGCGCCCGTGCGTCGGGCGGCCGGGGTGGCGGCACCAGCACCACCGAGCCGTCGCCGACGTAGCGGCGGACGGCGCCGTCGGCGAAGAAATCCGGTGTGGGCGTCCGCTCGACCACCGGCAGGATGGTCGGGATCAACGGCAGCAGGGCACACGTGACCGCGCCGAACCACGCGAGCGGCTTCCAGTCCACCGCCGACTGCGTCCAGGTCGTCACCGCGCGTTCGGTGGCCGAAGCGAGCACGACCGCGATGGCCGGGATCGCGGCCATGCTGAGTCTGCTCTCCAGCACCGTGTTCAGCAGCGGAACGTGCTCGGCCCAGCGCCACGGCAGTTCGACGCCGGTCGGCCGCTTGCCGATCGTGGCGACCGCGCCCAGGGACAGCACCCCGAAGACCGCGATCACCGCGCTAGCGGCCCGCACCACCCGCTCGCGCCACAGCAGTCCCACGGTGAATACCGCCAGGAGCAGCAGCGGCCAGCCGAAGTACGCGTTCTGCTCGGTCGGGTTGATCGCCACGTTCTGCCCGGGAGCGAACACGCCGCCCAGCGATTCGGACGGGAATTGCACCAGCGCTTCCAGATCGTTGCCCATCGGCCCGTGGTCGATCGACCGGTAGCTCTGCGGACCGAAGAACTGCCACCACAGCGGGATCTCCGCCAGCGCCAGCGTGATCACCGCGGCCAGCACGAGGGTAGGGGCGAGCGCACGCGTCACGTGCAGCGCGACGCGCGGAGTGTGCAGGTAGTAGACGAAGGCGAACAGCCCGAACGCGAGGGCGAAGATCAACAGCGGTTCCTCGCCGAGCGCGATCTGCATGGCGACCAGCAGGCCGAGGACGACCGCGTCGCGCACCCGCCCGCGCGGCCGTTCCGGTTCCGCCCCGCCCGCTCGCCGCGCCATCCGGATCAGCCGTCCCGCGATGATCGGAAGCAACAGCAGCACGACGAAGTTCGGGTGCGCGTTGGCGTGCGAGATCATCCCGGGCGCGAAACCGCAGAACAGCCCGCCGAGCACCGCCGCGACCCGGGACCGGACGAGCTCGCGGGCGAACAACCGGTACCAGGCGAACGCCGTCCCGCCCAGACCTGCGGTGAGCACGAGCACGAACGTGACGGTGGGCCCGAACAGCAAGGTGACCGGCGTCAGCGGCACGCCGACGCCGAACATGGCCGTGTTGGCCATCATGTTCACGCCGGCGGGGAAGTTCTGCAGGTCGGTGCCGAGCGGGTTGCGCATCGTCTCCACCGAGTGCGCGGTGACGGCGAAGAACCATTCCCACATCGTCTGGTCCTGACCGCTCTTGACCAGGTAGCCGCTGTCGGTGTCGCGCCACTGACCCGACAGCACCACCGCGGCCAGCGTCAGGTAACCGACGCCGACGAGCAGATCGGCGCCACGGTCCCGAAACCGGGGGAGCCACCGGGTACGCGCGGGACCGGTGAGCACCCCGGCCGCCGTCGCTTCTTCCGTCGCGACCGCGACCGACGTCGATTCCGTCACCGAGCCGGTCTCGACGTCCTGTGCCCGTGTCACCCGCGCATCACTCCTCCACAGCGTCCTGGCGTACCCACCACGCTGTGCGTGGACCGACAAACGAGAGGGGTATCCACTCCGCGCGAGTTCAACCGCCGTGATGTCAGCGGTGGAGGGTGACCAGCGTGAACGGACCGATGTTCGTGGTGGTGAAACGCGGGTCGGCGAACAGTTCCTTGGGAAAGCTCACCGAATAACGCCGGACATTCGGATCGTTCGGATAGACGTCCTCGGCCAGCCGCAAGGTGTAGGCGTCGCCGTTGCGCCGGAACAGGAACGCGTCCGGCGCGCGCCACGGGCTCGCCGCCAGCGCGTCGAGCAACTCCTGCGACGTCTTCAGGTCGCTCCAGCTCTTGATGGTCTCCGCGCGGCCCGCGAAATCGGCGAGCGGGTTGGCGTAGTGCGAGGTGAGCGCCTGGAAGCCGAAGTAGGGGTAGAAGGAAAGGAAGCTGGTGTCGGCGGTGAGCACCACCGTCTCCGAGCGCGGCCGCCCGGTCTGCGCGATGAGCGCCTCGTCCACCTCGCGGTAGTGCGACACCGCCGAGGCGGCCCGTTTGTCGGCCCGATTTCCGTCACCGTCGGTGTCTGTGTACGCGGTGGTGATCTCCGGAGTCAGGACATGCGGGATGTCCTGCGCGAACGCCAGCGCGCCGACTGTCGCGACGACGATCGCCACGAGCCGGAACCGGGCGGGCTCGTTCAACGCCTGGTAGATCGCGCGCGCCCCCTCGACGAACCCGAACGCTCCCGCGACCGACAACAGCACCAGCAGCACCGGCTCCAGCCGGAACGACAGCAGCGTGGTGCCCGCGGCGGTCGCCACCATGGACAGCAGCGTCCACAGGTAGATCGCCGCCACCCCGATGCCCAGCGCCTGCGCCCGCCGCGACGACGCGCCACGCAGTACCAGCCAGATCGTGCCGAGCAGGCACAAGGCACCGAGCAGGGAGAACTGGAACATCGGCAGGGGCAGTTCCGCTCCTGACTCCGGCAGGTAGTGCAAGGCGGTTCCGGAGCTCGCGGTCGCGCCGCGCAGCGCCTTCGCCAGGTATGGCGCCCACACGACGAGCGCGACCAGCCCGGCGATCACCGCGATCACCATGAGCCGGACCAGCGGCGCCACCGCCGCGCGCCAGGCCGGGCGGCTCGCGTTCGTTGTCGTGCGAGCGCGCCGCGGATGATCGGCGGCGCGCTGCGCACGCACCGCCAGGAAGGCCGCCAGCAGACCCATCAAGGCGACCGCGAAGGCAGCCACGAGGAAGTAGAGGGTGTAGAACGTGGCCGCCCAGCCGAGGAACAGTCCGGCCCCGACGACCGCGCCCCACCCACCAGCGGTGCGCTGCTCGGTGCCCGCGGCCTGCCGCACGTCCTCCAGGGGCCGGTAGAGCGCCCCCCAGGCGAGCACCAGCGCGGGCGGTAGCAGCAGCACGATGACGGCGCTGTACGCCTCGGGCGCGGCGTAGGCCAGGGTGACCGCCGTGCTCGCCGCCGCGACGCCCACCGCCCAGTCCGCGCGGATCAGCTGCGACCACAGCACCAGCGCGACGACCGCGGCCACCGCGAGGAAGCCGATAGCGTACGGCTTGAACACTTCCCAGCCGTCCAGCCCGAGCAGATTCCCCACTCGCCCGCCGATCCAGAACCAGCCGGCGGGATAGAACGACGGCAGATCCGCGTACGTCATATCGCGCAGCGCGGCGGAATCGGTGAGCCGGGTGAGGAACTCGGTGCGGAACTCCTGATCCACCGAGACGCCGAACAGATACAGCTTCGTCGCCGCCAGCGGCATGCCGAGCGTGAACGTGACGAACGTCGAAAGACCGACCCAGGACAGTAGTTTCGCGACCCAGGGCCACTTGTGCAGCCGCAGCAGCGCGATGGCGACGGCGAGCAGGACCGCCGCGCCCACCTGCCCCACGGTGGTGAGCGCGCGCGTCACGTTCGAGGAGTTGAAGGCGGGCCACTGCACCAGCGAGAACGCGACGAGCCCGACGGCGGCCACCAGCGCGGCGACGAGCGCCGCGAGCGCGGCCTCGCCGGCGCCCGCGACGATCTGCCGCACCGCCAGCGACTTCCGCCCCGGCGCCGGGGCCGGATCGGCGGGCCGCGGCGGCGCTTCGTCCGTCGCCGTCGCCGTGCTCAACGGACCGCTCCGCGCTCGTCGCACTGGATTACTCGCATGGCGCCTCCGGGGTTCACAGGGTCCACTCCGTCAGACGATAGGTGCCCGCGCGATCACCGATCACGCGGGCACCGAGCTCGTTCGCCGAAGTCAGATCGGCAGTCTGCGGAAGATCGCGCGCGGGACGTGCCGCAGCACCATCATCACGTAGCGGAAGGCTCCCGGCGCCCAGACCAGCTCCTTACCCCGCTGCGAGGCCGCGACCGCCAGCGCGGCGACGTCTTCCTTGTCGACGGTGAGCGGAGCCTCTTTGACGTGCGCCGAGAACTTGGTGCGCACCATGCCGGGCCGGATCACCAGCACGCGCGGGCCGTGCGGCCGCAGCGCTTCGCCGAGCCCGAGGTAGAACCCGTCCAGACCGGCCTTGGTCGACCCGTAGACGAAGTTCGAGCGCCGCACCCGCTCACCGGCGACCGAGGACATCGCGATGATCCGCCCGAAGCCCTGCGCCTTCATCTTCTCGCCCACCAGCACGCCGACGGAGACCGCCGCGGTGTAGTTGATCTGGGCGACCCGCACCGCCTTGCCCTGGTTCTGCCACAGCTCCTCGGGATCGCCGTCGAGGGCGAAGGCGACGATCGCGACGTCCACGTCGCCCGCGTCCCAGGCGGCGTCGATCACCTTCGGGTGGCTTTCGGTGTCGAGCGCGTCGAAGTCGATGACGTCGACCTGGCTCGCGCCCGCCGCCTTCATCTGGGCGACCGCGTCCTCGCGCAGCGGGTCACCGGGCAGTGCCGCGAGGGTGACGCGCGCGGGGCCCTTCTTCAGGTACTCCGCGCAGATCGCCAAGCCGATCTCCGAGGTGCCACCCAGCAGCAGAATCGACTGGGGGTTGCCAACGGCATTGATCACTGCAGCTCCAGCCTTCTCGCCATATCGGACATGAATACGCCTGTGGGGTCGACGCTACGACGGACCTTGATCCACTCGTCGATCCGGGGATACATCTTGTGGAAGGTCTCGGCGGTGGTCCGCGAGTCCTTCGCGGTGTACAGCCGCCCGCCGAACTCGAGCACCCGCCGGTCCAGCTCGCCGACCAGCTCGTTGAGGCCCGGCTTGATCGGGAAGTCGACGCAGATGTTCCAGCCCGGCATGGGGAAGCTCAGCGGGGCCTGGTTGCCCGGGCCGAACAGCTTGAACACGTTCAGCGCCGAGTAGTGCCCCGAGGCCTGGATGTCGACGATGATCCGCTTGAACTCCTCGACGGCCTCGGTGGGCACCACGAACTGGTACTGGAGGAAGCCGTTGGAGCCGTAGCCGCGGTTCCACTCCGCGATCATGTCCAGCGGGTGATAGAACTGCGTCAGGTTCTGCACCTTGCCGGTGTAGTTGCCGCCCATCCGGTAGTACGCCTCGCCGATGGACATCAGCGTGAGCTTGTTCATCGTCCAGTTCGGGAAGATGTCCGGGACGGTCATCAGCTGCGGCGCGTCGAACTTCAGCGGTTTGCTGCGCAGCCGCTTGGGCAGCTCGTCGAGCTTGGCCAGCCTGCCCCGGGTGATCGTGGCCCGGCCCAGCTTGGGCAGCGGGCTGATCACGTCGAACCAGGCGCTCGAGTAGGTGTAGTTCGCCTCGCTGCCGTCGCTGTGCGCGGCGATGGTCTCGTCGAGCGTCGTGGTCTTCACGCCGTCGTTGAGGAAGTAGGCGGTCTCCGTGGGCACCATCTCGATGGTGGCGCGCAGGATGATGCCGGTGAGCCCGTTGCCGCCGACGGTCGCCCAGAACAGCTTGGCGTTGCGCTTGGGGGTGATGTGCTGCACCTGCCCGTCGGCGGTGAGCAGATCGATCGAGCGCACGTGGTTGCCGAAGCTGCCCTCGCTGTGATGGTTCTTGCCGTGGATGTCGGAGGCGATCGCGCCGCCGATGGTCACCTGGCGGGTGCCGGGCAGCACCGGAACCCAGAGCCCGAACGGCAGCGCGGCCTTCATGAGCTGGTCCAGGCTGACGCCGCCGTCCACGTCCACGATGCGGGTGTCGCGGTCGATGCGGTGGATGTTGTTCAGCGCGGTCATGTCGACGACCAGGCCGCCCGCGTTCTGCGCGTGGTCGCCGTAGGAGCGGCCGAGGCCGCGGGCGATCACGCCGCGCCGCAGGTGGGCGGGCTTGCCGTCGTTGTCCTCGGCGACCATGGCGACTGCCTTGGCGATCAGTTCGGGATCGCTGGTCGAGAGCACTTCGGAAGAGGTGGGTGCGGTGCGACCCCACCCGGTCAACGTACGGGTGCGCGTCGGAAGAGTGAACGCGGTGCCCGCGGCCGGGCCGTCGTTCGCGACGCCGGCGCCTTTGTCGTTCCCGGTTGTCTTGGTGGCGGTCGGAGCTTTCGTGGACATCGGCATAGAGGCTACAGGTATGACGGCAGATGGGAGCGGGGTCGCTCTACCCATGGGTAGTGACGAACTCATCGGTTTAGAACCGAATCACTGCCTTCGCCGGTTCGACGCTACGCTCGTCGGCGTGCAAGCCGAACCCCACCTGCCGCTTCCGGCGGAGTTGCCGCTGGTCGACGAGCCTGCCGGCAGTGATGTCGACCTCAAGACGCAGATCGTCCGGTTCACCCTCACCGGCGGGTTCTCTGCCGTCGTCGACTACGGGCTCTACAGCCTGCTGCTCAACCTGGTCGGTCTCCCGGTCGGCGTCGCCAAGTCCATCGGCTTCGTGGCGGGCACCACGACCGCCTATCTGATCAATCGCCGCTGGACCTTCCAGGCCGCGCCCAGCCGCATCCGCTTCCTGGCGGTCGTCGCGCTCTACGCGGTGACCTTCGCGGTGCAGGTCGGCATCAACAACCTGCTCTACTTCACCCTCCCCGGCGAGTGGTGGCGCCAGCCCCTGGCCTTCGTCATCGCCCAGGGCACCGCCACCGTCATCAACTTCGTCGTCCAGCGCTTGGTGATCTTCAAGATCCGCTGAGCTATCCGCTCGTCGCGGCTCGGTCGGCCAGGAAGGCTCCGACCAGGCGATTCACTTCGTCGGGGACCTCGGCGGCCGCGAGGTGTGCGGCTCCGTCGAGGACCAGGAGCTGCGAGCCGGGGATGGCGTCCGCCATCACCTGGAGTTCGGGTACGGGAAAGGTACGGTCCTCGCGACCTCCGACGACCAGCGTGGGACAGGTAATCGAGGAGAAGAGGTCGCGCTGGTCCGGGCGGTCGATCACCACGGATCGGACAGCGTGCACGAGCGACGCCGGATCATTGCGGCGGGCGACGTCGAGGACCTGCCGGATGACCTGCGGGCGCGTTCGTTCGGTCGTCGGACCGAGGAATGCCCGGACCACCGATCCGGTGAGCGGCGGCCGAATCCCGCCGAGAATGCGGATCGTCATCAAGAGCATCCGATACTGCGTCCGCTGCGCGAGCGGGGCCGATGACGCCGTGCCGTTCATCAGGATCGCGGATTCGATGCGGTCGGGGAATTCGGCGGCGAAGGTGCCGCCGATCATGGCGCCCCAGGAGTTCCCGAGGAAATGGGTCCGCGGTAGTCCCAGCTGATCGAGGATGTCGACGACGCACGCGGCGCACTCGTCGAACGTGAAGGGCCGTCCGAGGCGGCTGGACCGCCCGTGTCCGGGCGGGTCGACCGCGATGGTCAGGAAATCCCCTGCGAAATAGTCGACTTGGGCATCCCAAAGGGCAGCGTCCATGAGAAGGCTCGGCCACATCACGATCGGATGCCCGCTGCCGGTCAGGACGACGTGCAGCAGCCCCAGCCGGGTGGGTATGTGAATATGCCTGCGGTCCATGAGCATTCCTTGCGGTGAGCGGCGGGTCCGCGCGAGTTCGCGCCGTAGGTTCCCGCACACGGTGACGGGTTCCGCCCGGCTACGACGCACCGGCGTCCGGGGCGGTGATCGGTACGATCGGACTCACGTTAGGCGTGGACCGTTGCGCGCTCGACCTGATCCGTGCACGGCTCTGACGGAAACGCGCACATCGGTCTGGGAGGTTGCTCGTGACGATCGCCGAGCCGTATCTCGTGGAGCGGGTCGATACCGGCGCGGTGCTGCCCCACGAGTCGGCCGACTTCTGGGCTGAGCACGTCTGCCGTAACCAGGGCACCTTGCAGTGCCGTTTCGCCAGTCCGGCCTCGTTCCGCGGAGCGACGGCCGTGCAGCGATACGCGGGCTATCAGCTGATCGACTTCTGGTCGGACAGCATCGTCTACTCCAGAACCCGGGCGGATATCCGGCGTGACGGCGACGAGAGTCTGCGGGTGATGATCCCGGCCGACGGAATATTGCGTCTTCGACAAGACGACGCCACCGCCGAGGTGTCACCGGGGCACGGCGCGGTGGTCACCAAGACACGCCCGGTGGATTTCGACCAGCCGCTGACTGCGCGTGGGTGGGTGATGAACATCCCCGCGGGCACGCTACCGCTCCAGGTCGGTGCGGGACCTGCGTTGATCGACCTTCGATCGGGCTTGGGCTCGGTCGTCGCCGGCATGGTCGGCGAACTCGGCAGGCAGCGCGCGAATGTCGACGGTCCCGAGTTCGCCTCCGCCTGTGACACGATCGTCGATCTGCTCGCCCTTTGCCTACGCCGCCGCAACGCGATGCCCACCGTGCTGGCGACGGTGGACACCGCGGTTCGGGATCACGTCCGCAGGCACGCCGACAACCCGAACCTGACACCGGCCGCAATCGCTCGAAGCCTGGGCTGGTCCCTGCGGCAGATCCAATTGGCCTTGCACCACACCGGCACCACACCGTCGGAGTTGATCCGCGCCGAGCGCCTCGACCGCGCGCACCGCCGCCTCCGCGAAGCCCCGCCCGCCCGCACCGTCGCCGACATCGCCTACGCCAGCGGCTTCCGTTCCCTCAGCGCCTTCGGCTCCGCGTTCAAAGCCCGGTTCGGGGTGACTCCGCAGGAAGCACGACGGCGCTGACGCCGTTCGGCGCTCGGCGATCTTCCAGACCTGCTGACGATCGCCCGAGCCCGTGCGGCCGCGCGCGACCCTGCCTCATCGACAATCCGATTCCGAGAGAGGTCCATCCCCGCGCCATGGCCCGCTTCCTGCTGATCAGCGGTCGAATCACGCCGCTGGTGTGGCCGAATCGAGGAACGCGACGTCGACGCGAATCCTGTCGGGTACCGCTGCGACCGCTCTCGAACCACCTGGCTCCGGATAAGGTCATCGCTCACGCCCATTGTCCTGGATAGGAGGAAGGTTCCGATCGATACATCCCGGCACACCGCCACCGCGCCGGGTGGCGCGGCGCTGACGGGGACTGTCCTCGGTGTTGCGGTGCTCTTGTGTGTTCATCTCGAATGGTCGCCGTTCGTCGGTGATGCGACCGTCCCCGATCAGCTCGTCGGCCTGGTGATCGGCGGGATTCTGCTGAGTGTGTCCCTGCCGGTGTGGGCGATCAAAACGCTGTATCTGGTCGGCCGAGAGCGCAGGTGGTCCTGGAAGGTCGTCGCGGTGCCGGTTGTCGTGCTCGCCGGACTGATAGCCGGACTGCTCCTCCACCCAGCGGGCTCCCACTCCACCCCGCCAGAAATCGCAACCTCCACCACCCAAGACTGACCGCGAGTGGCGCATGGTTGCGGCATCTGCCCGAGAAGAGATCTCCACGGTGTGCCACTCGTGGGCAGGAGGGGGCGAGTCGTGGCAGGCGGTGACGACGAGATAGGGCTGGGCCGGAGTGGATGTCGGTAATCGTGGGAACGACTGGGGAGGTTGTGCACTTGGTCAAGGATGAGCGGCGGTCATCGATCGGCTGTGGGCGGTGATCGGTACCGATCGAGAGATCGTGTGGCGGTGGGCGATGGCGGGCCATATACCGCTCACCGCCGTGGATGATTTTCGCAGACAGTCGCCGATCGAACGCGACTTCGTGGATGGGTTGCTGCTTCGGTTGAGCGGAGCCCATCTCGATGACGGAACGTTCGACAGCTTTACTGTTCCTGTCATGCTCTACAGCCGATTCATTCGGGAGGGCTGCTGGGCGGGAGAACGATTTCTCCCGAAATCGGTAAGCGGTGAATTGGAGCGGCTGGCCTCATCGTTGGCTCCAGACCAGTCGGTTCTTCCCGCGCAGGCGACCGAATTCATGGTCCGTATCGCCGACAATCCGATCCCGAGAGAGGCTGCTCTCACGGTTCGTGCCGCAATCTTCGCCAGCCGCATATCAGAGGATCTCGTGCACCCGATTGTGGGAGCCGAACGCTGGCCCACCCCGATGGCGGAGTACGACGAGGACTCGCCCGCTGCCGCAACGATGCGCCAGTTGCCGAGGCTCGTTGATCGCTGGTTGCACGACGTCATGTCCAGGGACTCGATCGAAGCCGAGGTCAGGCGACTGGCAGCCGTGCATCGGTGGCATTGACCGATCTCATCCGGTGACGGCGAGTTCGCCGAGGTAGCGGAACGCGGCGATCGACAGTTCGATCAGCTGTCGTGAATGGGTGGATGGTAGCCGCCGCGAGACGAGACAGCCCGGCTCCCCGGACGTACGAGTCGGTGAGCCGGGCCGTGCCGGCCGATGCGGTCAGTGACGGTTGAATTCGCCGTGCGTCATTCGGTCGCGTACGCAGCCGTACCTGACCGCGAGTGGTACATGGTTGCGGCATTTGCCGAGAAGAGGTCCCATGGTGTGCCGCTCGTGCGGCGGGCCGGTGCTCAGGTTGTGGAGGATTCGCTGGCGAAGAGGCCGAGCCACTCGGGTGTGTCGGCGAGCTCGCTCTTTTCCGCCTTGGCCCCGAAATAGTCGCCGCCCTTGGCGCGGACGTTGTCGGTGCCCCACTCGCGAAGTTCGCGCGGGGCGGGGACGAGATGCGGGATGTGCTTGCGGCAGTGGATGTAGGCTTCCTCCACGTCGACCACCACCCACTGCTGGGCGGCGCGGCCCTTGTGGTTGACGGGCAGGTCGGTGACGGTGGCGCGGAGAGCGGGGTCGTCGACGATGCGGGCCGAACCGTTGATGTGCAGTCCGATGAGGTCGCGCACGAAATCGATGAGCAATATCCCGACGTGCGGGTTCTCCAGGATATTGCCGAGGCTGGCCATGACGCCGTTGCCACGATATTCCGGATAGGCGATCGTACGGTCGTCTATCACGTGCAGGAAACCGGGCAGTCCGGCACGGAAACTCGCGTCGCATTCGCCGCGTTTGTCGGCTGTGGCGATGAACGCCATATCCATCCGTCCGATGAATTCGATCATCGTCGGATTGAGCCGGTCGAGCACCTGGTCGTCGTAGAACCGCTGTGCCCGATCCTCTGTGCCGTACCGTTCCTGCAGCTCACGCTCACCGTGGCTGCCGTTGTGTGTGCCGGGCATCGCCGCCCCTCTGGTCGCCGGAATCCGGGGTCCACCAGGCTCGACGTTGAACCGCGGTCGTACCGAGATGCATCTATTTTAGATGATAACGGCACGGTTAAACGTCGGAATCCCGGCCTGGAATATCTCCGATTTTCGTGCGTACCAAGCATTTCGGACGATTAGCTAAAAGCCGACCGGCCGGAACTGTTTCCGGCCGGTCGGGATTTGCGGGAGCGATTCGAGGGATGTCAGGCCGGGGTCAGCGTGACCGGAACCCCATTGAACACGGCGTTTCCGGACGGCGCGTCGACCACCGAATCGTCGGTGAGCACATTGGCATTGACGCCCGCGTGCGCGCGGGCCACGGTCTGCCCGCTGTCGCCGTGGCCCCAGCCATGCGGCAGGCTCACCACGCCGGGCATGATGGCCTCGGTCGGCTCCAGCGGGACGGTCAGCGTCCCGGCGGCCGATTTCACCACCGCCTGATCGCCGAGCCCGAGCCGCTCCACATCGGCCGGATTGATATGCAAGGTGCAGCGATTCGATCCGCTCACCAACGGCGCGATGTTATGCATCCAGCTGTTGTTGGACCGCAGCTGCCGCCGCCCGATCAGCACGATCTCCGGTGCGGCGTCGGACAGCCGCGCCCGCATGCGCGCCACATCGTCCAGCAGCGGCTGCGGGGCCAGATCCACCCGCCCGCTCGCCGTGCGCAGCACGCCGGGCAGCCGCGGCCGCAACGGGCCGAGGTCGATGCCGTGCGGATTGTCCAGCAGCACCTGCAGATTGAGCGTGCCGCCGTTCCATTCGCCGTACGGCCCGAGGCGCAACATCAGGTCGATGCGCTGCTCGGTGCTGTTCTCCCCGATCAGATCACCCCGCCGCTCCGCCAGCCCGGCCTTGTGCAGCAGACCCGCGATGACGAGTTCGTCCATGGCGGTGAGCGGGTCGACCCCGTCGGAGCCGTCGTGCGGCCTGCCGTTCAGCGCGGCCGCGAGACGAGCCAGGACAGCGGGCTCGGAGGGCCGGTCACCCAGCGGCACCAGCGGACGCGAGTAGCGGGTGTAGTTGCGCACGGCGAACTGCAGGAGCGCGAAATCGTAGTGCGGGGACTGGGTGGGGCGCGGGGGAGGCAGGATCACATCGGCGTGCTTGGTGGTCTCGTTCACGTAGCGGTCCACGCTCACCATGAAGTCGAGCTCGGCGAACGCCTCGTCCAGGCGGGCGCCGCTCGGCGCGGACAGCACCGGGTTGCCCGCGACCGTCACCAGGGCGCGGATCTGTCCCTCGCCCGGCGTGGTGATCTCGTCGGCGAGCGTCGCGACGGGCAGCTCGCCCATCGCCTCGGGCAATTCGCGGACCCGGCTGGTCCAGCGTCCGGCGCGGAACGGCCTGGTCCGGGGGATGCCGCCGGCCGCGGCGGTGGCGAACATCGCGCCGCCGGGGGAGTCGAGGTTGCCGGTCAGCGCGTTGATCGCCTCGACCAGCCACTGGGTGATCGTGCCGAATTCCGCGGTGCAGGTGCCGATGCGGGCGTACACCGCGGCGGTCGGCGCCCCCGCGAGCTCACGGGCGAGCCGCACGATCGTCGATGCGGGTACTCCAGTGCGTGCCGCGACCGTGTCCGGATCGAACGGGGCGGCGGCGGAACGCAATTCCTCCAGCCCGGTGACCTCGACGCGCAGGTCGGTCAATTGCTCGGCGAAGAGCGTGTGCACGATGCCGAACAGCAGATACGCGTCGCTGCCCGGCCGGATGAACAAGTGCTCGTCGGCGAGTTTCGCGGTGCGGGTCACCCGCGGATCGACCACCACGAAGCGACCGCCCCTGCCGCGCAGCGCCTTCAGCCTGCCCGGGAAATCCGGTGCGGTGCACAGCGAGCCGTTCGATTCCAGCGGATTGGCCCCCAGCATCAGCAGATAATCGGTGCGGTCCAGGTCGGGCACCGGCACGGTCAGCGGATCACCGAACATCAGCCCACTGGCCACCTGCTTGGGCATCTGATCCGCGGTGCTGGCCGAGTAGATGTTCTTGGTGCCCAGCGCCCGCAGCAGCATCGGCACGTACAAGGTGCCCGCCACGGTGTGCGCGTTGGGGTTGCCCAAATAGGCGGCGGCCGATTGATTCCCATGCTCGGCCACGACGGCGGGAAACCGTTCGGCGATGTAATCGAAGGCTTCGTCCCAGCTCACGGTGCGCCAAGTGCCGGTCGCGCGATCGCGGATCAGCGGTTCGGTCACCCGGTCCGGATCCTCGTCGAGGTGGCCGAAGCTGGCTCCTTTAGGGCAGATGAAGCCCTTGCTGAAGGGGTCGCTGCGGTCGCCGCGGACCGAGGTCACGTGGTCGTCGGGATCCAGGGTGATGTCCAGGCCGCAGACCGCCTCACAGAGCGGGCAGGTCCGCAGCAGATTGCGCGATTGCGTGATCGGGGCCATACCCCATCTTGGCGTCCGGTCGTGAAACTGAAAAGAGAACGCTCGACATCCGTGCGCTCGATATCCGCGATGCCAAACGACCGGTACCCGGTGGCGCTCCGGGGTGGGGATCCGGAGCGCCGGGACGGATACCGGTCGCAAACAGGCCGGGTAGCGCGGCCCCGGCCCGCGATCAGCAGGTGAACTGGATCAGGGTGTTCAGCAGGCGATGGTCAGCTTGGCGCGGCGCGACGAGGTGGCGGCGCGCACGGCCGCGGCGATCGCGACGACCGGCGGCACCCAGCGGGCCTCGGCGGGAGCGACACCCCAGCAGGCCGAACCGGCCGAGAGCTGGGTGGGCGGCAGCGGGATGCCCGCTCCGTCGGTGTACACGGTGGCCCCGGCCTCGCGCAGCGCCTCCAGCGCCATCGCGGCCTTGCGGACGCCGGTGACCAGGTGGATCTCGCGACGCTCCGGGCCGGGAATCTCGATCACCGCACCGGACAGGTTGTTCGCGCGCAGGAAGCGGCGGACCTCGCCGGCCAGTTCGCCGGTGACCTCGATGCCGGACACGTTGTCGTCGGTGATCAGGCTCAGACCATTGGCCGTTTCGGCGACCGTCCACCCGCGCTGGTCGTAGTCCTGCGCAGCGGCGGTCAGCTCGGCCGCCTGGACGGAAGTCGGAAACGTGGTGCGCACTGTCTTCTCCATTCCCCGGTAGATCTCTGGGTCCTGCATTCATGGGTCGTATCGGCGGGGGCCGCCTTGGGTGTTACGCGTTATCCGAGAAAATTTCCGGAGTGTCGCCTACGTCTCATTTCCGAGAGGTTCGTTCGCGTATCGCCGGGCATCCCGAGGTGGCTCGCGGTGGTTGCCACGCAGCCACTTTCGGCCCTGGACCTGGCCACTCGCTGCGCCGGAGCTGTGAGGTCGCTGTGGATGGCCCCTAAGGGGTCGCGGGTGCGAAAACATACCGGTGGCGTGCGTTTCCGGCTGGATCCGCTCGCCGCGAGCAGGAAGGATTCTCGGCATGAGCGGTCAGGCCCGGAGGCGGCAGCGCAGCGTAACCACGCAGGGCCCCGCTCATGCCGACAACAGACACAGCATGAGCGGTCAGGCCCGGAGGCGGCAGCGCAGCGTGACCACGCACACAGCATGAGCGTCGGGCGCGGCGGCGGTCGGCGTGACCACAGAGGGCCCGCGCATGTGGAGGAGGACCTGGCATGAGTGACGAATCCCACGACACCGGCGCGCCCGCGGACCGCCCGGTCGCGGACTCCGAGGAGTCCGAGGCCGAGCGCCGGCTCGCGTGGACGGAGTCGGCGGCCAAGCGCTTCGCCGGAGCCGCCTCCGACGAAGAACAGCCCGCCGAGCCGTTCCGCAGTCCGCGTGCCTTCGCGCAGTGGAGCGCCGCGGCCGCGCGCGCCCTGGTCGACGTGCAGTTCCACCGCCCGGCCACCCGCACGCTCTTGCCGCTCGCCTACATCCTGGGGTTGGTGTTCGCCGTCGCCGTGCCCATCACGCTGACGGTCTCGGCATGGCGGGTGTCCGCGGTGCTCGGGGTGCTCGCCGCGATGCTGGGCGTCCCGCTCGGCCTGACCATCGCGGCCGCCGTGCGCCTCATGCTCGAGTTCCTGGTCAACGCCTCGCGTCTGGCGACCAGGGTGGAACACATCAGCGAGCTGGCCGACGACCTGTTCCAGGCGTTGTCGGACGTGGCGGAGCCGGTCAACCAGCTGTCCGAAGACGTTCGCGCGGTCCAGTTCTGGCGTTTCCGCAAGCGCAGCCCACGCAGGTAGGGGCGAAATCGCACCGTGCGGAAGTGGTTTGACTCGCGGTAGCCATCGGCCTGGCTGAGACACGCGCCGTGACCGCTGCGAGTTTCGCTGTGAACAATGCTGTTCGGATACCCGGCACATCCACCTCGGGTGTCCGGGAAGGGCGCCCCGGACCGCTGACGGACATGATTCGCGGGGCGGCGCACGGTGAAACAGGGGGGAAGCATGGCTTTACCGCAAGGAACGACCGGATCGACCATGCCGCGGCGGCAGCTCGGCAGACACTTGCGTGACCTGCGCAACCGGGCCGGGATGACCACCCGGGTGGCCGCGCAGCAGCTGGAGTGGTCGGAAGCGAAGATCTGGCGGATCGAGACCGGTCAGACCTCGCTGCGCGGTCTCGATGTCGAAGCGATGTGCAAGGTCTACGGCGCGCCGCCCGACCTGCTCGAACCGCTGCGCGCGTTGGCGCGCGACACGAAGGCCAAAGGCTGGTGGACCGCCTACGGCGACGTGATCCCGGAGGGCTTCGACGTCTACATCGGGCTGGAAGAGGCGGCCGGCCGGCTGTTCACCTACGAGAACGAGCTGGTCCCGGGGCTGCTGCAAACCGAGGGCTACACCCGGGCGGTGTGTACGGCGGCGCACCCGGAGCTGTCCGCCGACGAGATCGACCGCAGGGTGCGCCTGCGTCAGGCCAGGCAGGCGCTGGTCACCCGCCCGGACGCGCCGCTGGAGTTGGACGCGCTGATCGACGAGGCGGTGCTGCGCCGGCGCATCGGTGGTCCGGAGGTGACCGCCGGGCAACTCGATCACCTGCTGCGGATGGCCGAGTTGCCCAACGTCCGGATCCGGCTGGTGCCCGGGGATTGCGGCTATCACGACGGCATGGCCTCGGGCCGGTTCGTGCTGCTGGAGTTCCCCGATTCCGGTGAGCCGCCCGAACCGCCGGTGGTCTATCTGGAGGCCTTCACCGGACCGGTCTACGTGGACAAGGAACACGAGATCGCGCGCTTCCGATCGGCATTCGCGAGCATCGATGCGGCGGCGGTCGATCCGCGCGCACGCATCGAGGAAGTCCGGAAATCGCTTTGACGCGCACGCCTATCCGGCGCTGATCAGCACCTCGGCGGCCCGGGCAGGTCCCAGGTGTCGCTCAAAACCGCGCGGTGGGTGGGCAGGGCCTGCTCGTAGACCGAACGGCCCTTCTCGGTGAGGCAGACGAACACGGCGCGGCGGTCTTCCGCGCACATGGTGCGCTGGACCAGGCCGTCGCGCTCCAGCCGGGCCACGGCTCGCGAGAGCGCGCTCTGGCTGAGGTAGATGTCGTTGGCCAGGTCGCTCATGCGGTAGTCGCCGCAGTTCGCGTCGACCAGCCGGTCCAGCGTCTCGAATTCGCTGAGCCCGATCCGGTGACCGTTCTGTAGCGCCTTCTCGAGTGCGCAACTCACCGCCGCATGCCGGTCGAGCAGCTCGCGCCACTCGCCGACCAGCCCGGTCGGCGCGAGGGCGCGCCGCGGTGTGCTGACGGTGGTCGGCTTCGACATGGCCCCATCTTAGTGGCCCCGCCGAATCCATGCAACAGCATTAAATGTGTTGGCATTTAATGCACACGCATGTAATGTTCCCCGCATGACTTCACCAGCAACGCTCTCGGCCGCTCAGGCGACCGATCCGGCCAGATGGTCAGCCCGGCTTTGGGGCATGCTGATCACGCTCTGCATCGTGTTGTTCCTCGACGGTCTCGACGTTTCGATGATCGGTGTCGCGTTGCCGTCCATCGGCGCGGAACTCGACCTGTCCACCTCCACCCTGCAATGGCTGGTCAGCGGCTACGTGCTCGGCTACGGCGGTCTGCTGCTGCTCGGCGGCCGCACCGCCGACCTGCTCGGGCGGCGCAAGGTCTTCCTGATCGCGCTCGCGGTCTTCGCGGTCGCCTCGCTGGCCGGTGGCCTGGTCAGCTCGGGCCCGCTGTTGATCCTCACCCGCTTCGTGAAGGGCCTCGCCGCCGCGTTCACCGCGCCGACCGGCCTGTCCATCATCACCACCAACTTCGCCGAGGGCCCGGCCAGGAACAAGGCGCTGTCCATCTACACGGTGTTCGGCGCGGGCGGCTATTCCATGGGCCTGCTGTTCGGCGGCCTGATGACCGGTGTCGGCTGGCGTTGGACGTTCCTGCTCCCGGTGCCGATCGCGCTCGCCGCGCTGGCCGCGGCCTTCGTGCTGGTGCCCAAGGACAAGCCCGCCGAGGAGGGCGGACACGACCTGCTGGGCGCGCTGCTGTCGACCTCGGCCATGTTGCTGCTGGTCTACACCGTGGTCGCCGCGCCGGAAGCCGGCTGGGCCTCGGTGCGCACCATCGGCTCGTTCGTCGCGGTCGCCGCGTTGTTCGCCGGGTTCGTCGCGGTGGAGAAGCGGGTGCGCTACCCGCTGGTGCGCCTCGGGATCCTGCGCAAGTCCTCGCTGGTCCGGGCCAGTCTCGCGATCGTCGCGGTGGCCGGTTCCTACTTCAGCTGGCAGTTCATCGTGACGCTGTACTTGCAGGACACGCTCGGCTGGTCGCCGCTGAAGCTGGCCATGGCGCTGCTGCCGGTCGGTCTGCTGGTCGTGCTGTCGGCCTTCTTCTCCGACAAGCTCGTCGATCGCTTCGGTACGGGGCCGGTGATCGGCGTGACCATGACCGTGATGGCCGTCGGCTACCTGCTTTTCCTGCGGCTGGACACCGCGCCCTCCTACCTGACGATGCTGCTGCCAGCAGTGCTGCTCATCGGCATCGGATGGGTCGGCTTCCCGGCCATCAACATCCAGGCCACCAACGGCATCGATGACGAGGAACAGGGTCTCGCCGCCGGAGTCCTGCAAACGTCCATGCAGGTCGGCGCGGCCATCGTGCTCGCGGTGACCACGGCGATCATCTCCTCCGGCGCGCATGCCGACATCTCGGCCGCCGGGATGCTCGACACCTACCGTCCGGGTCTGGAATTCGCCGCGGGCGTGTCCATCGTCGGCGCGCTGGTCGCCCTGCTCGCCTTCGTGCCGCGCTTCCGTGGTCAGGAGCGGGCAGCGGAGGAAGAGAAGGAACTGCAACTCGTCGGCTGATCGAAGTAGCCGACGCCGAGCGCCGCCACCAAGCACTGGTTGGTGGCGCTCGGCGTACGCGGCTGCTTTCGGTGGGACTCAGGTTTTCGGACGGATGCGCCGGGCCGGTGTTCGCGCGGCCCCTCTTCGAAACGACACCACGTCCGGGTCACGAAAACGGCGGGGCCACGGAATCTTTCGCGGAGCGGATGAAAGTGAGTTCCCTGCCGTCGCGACCGACCCGCGGCCACTCGATGCCCAGCGTGGGATCGAACGCATCGATGTCGTGGTCGAACTCCGGCTGGTACTCCAGGGAGCACAGGTAGGTGACCGTCGATCCGTCCTCCAGGGAGAGGATCGCGTGGCCGAGACCTTCGGACAGAAACACCGAGCGCCGGTCGACGTCGTCGAGCAGCACACTGTCCCAGCGCCCGTAGGTCGGTGAGCCGGGACGCAGGTCGACCACCACGTCGAGGAACGCTCCGCGCACACAGGTCACGTATTTGGCCTGGCCCGGCGGGTCCTCGGTGTAGTGGATGCCGCGCAGCACCCCGGCGGCCGACACCGAGCAGTTGACCTGCCGCAGGTCGAACGGCCGCCCGGTCGCCTTCTCGAACTCCGAGGCCTTGAACCCCTCGAGGAACATGCCGCGATCGTCTCCGTGCTGGCGCGGCGTGATCACCCACGCGCCCGGCACCGCGAGTTCCCGGAACTCCATGCTCACCAGTCCCGTCCGCGGTCGAGCAGATCGAGCAGATAGCGGCCGTACCCGGAGCGGACCATCGGTTCGGCGAGCCGGCGCAGCTGCTCGTCGTCGATGAAGCCCATCCGCCAGGCCACCTCTTCGGGGACGCCGATCTTGAGGCCCTGCCGCTCCTCGATGGTGCGGACGTAATTGGCCGCGTCGAGCAGGGAATCGAAGGTACCGGTGTCCAGCCACGCGGTGCCGCGGGCGAGCACGTCCACGCTCAGGCGATCCTGTTCCAGGTAGGCGCGATTGATGTCGGTGATCTCGTATTCGCCACGTGCGGACGGTCGCAGCGACCGGGCGATCTCCACCACGTCGTTGTCGTAGAAGTACAGCCCCGGAATGGCGTAGTTCGACCGGGGGACCTTGGGTTTCTCCTCGATGGACACCGCGCGTCCTTCGGTGAACTCCACCACGCCGTAGGCGGTCGGGTCGGAGACCCAGTACGCGAACACCGCACCACCGTCGATCCCGTGGAAGCGATTGAGGCTGGTGCCGAGACCGGGGCCGTGAAAGATGTTGTCGCCGAGCACCAGTGCGGCGCAATCGCCGCCGATGTGATCGGCGCCCAGGACGAAGGCCCTGGCCAGGCCGTCCGGCTCGGGCTGGACCACGTAGTCGAGGGACAGCCCGAACTGCGTGCCGTCGCCGAGCAGCCGCCGGAACGCCGCGGCGTCCTCGGGCGTCGTGATCACCAGGATGTCCCTGATCCCCGCGAGCATCAGCGTGGAAAGGGGGTAGTAGACCATGGGTTTGTCGTAGACCGGGACCAGCTGCTTGCTCACCCCGCGCGTGATCGGGTGCAACCGGGAGCCGGTGCCGCCCGCCAGAATGATTCCGCGCATGCCTGGAGTCTGCCAGTCTCACGGCTCCGGGATTCGATGAGGTTCCGAGTAGTCCTCGATTCGGTCACGGCCGTTTCGCCGCGGCGGGGTTGGAGCGATTCTGTTGCGTAGGTCACGATGCGCATGGTCTTCTGAAAAGACACTGCGTGAGATGTCAGCGCCGACAGCTCGCCTGGGCGACCTCGGTCCGGTCGTGATTCGGCGCACCAGTTGTGAGGTAGGTGCGCGATGGCGACCAGAGACGGCGAGCCCGGCGTGGTGATGAATCCGAAGGGCCCCAGCGCGCAATCGCGCCTGCTGCTTGCCACCTGTATGGGCGTGGTCCGGCCGGTGCTGCGAACCTTCCCCGTGACCAAGGCGACCATCCCGGTCGGCGCCGCCACCGTGGACGGGCTGGCGCGATTGCGTCCCCGCCCGTACGGCATCGATCGGGAGCAGGTGTCGTTGCATCGTCTCCGCCTGGAGATCATCCGCCCGGCCGGTGCGGCGCGTGCGCTGCGCCACGGCGCGGTGCTCTACATGCACGGCGGCGGCTTCGCGATCTGCAGCACCCGCAGTCATCGTCCGATCGCGGCGAGCCTGGCTCGCCGCACCGGCCTGCCCGTGATCAACGTCGAGTACCGCCAATTGCCCGGCACGCGGATCGCCGACTCGGTGCGGGACTGCCTGGCCGCCTACCGCTGGCTGTTGCGCCACGGTGCCGATCCGGCGCGGATCATCTTCGCGGGTGACTCGGCGGGCGGCTATCTGACTTTCGCGACCGCGCTGCTGGCCGTGGAGTCGGGGTTGCCGGTGCCGGCCGGGTTGGTCGGCTTGAGCCCGCTGCTGGACCTGGACTACGGGGCGAAGCGGGACTACGTGAACGTCGCGCGGGATCCGTATATCCCATTGTCGGCGCTGGAAGCGGTGGTGCGCATCGGCGCGGAGGTCGACGGAGTGCTCGATCCGGCGCTGTCGCCGGTCAACGCGGTGCTGTCCGCGCTGCCGCCCGTGCTGTTGATCGCCGCCGAGGACGAGGTGCTGCGCTTCGACTCCGAACTGATGGCGCAGCGGCTCACGGCGGCGGGCGTGCCGAACGCGCTGGAGCTGTGGCGCGGCCAGGTCCACGCCTTCATGAGCATCGCGCCGAACCTGCCGGAGAGCAGGGCGGCGCTGGCGCGGGTCTCGCGGTTCGTGCGGGCATGCATCGAAGAGGACCAGCGGGCTCGGACGGCGTAACCGGTCGGGCCCTGCCCAGGCGAGCCCCGCCCCGCACCGGACGGGACGGGGCTCGCGTCTGCGTGGGGCAAGTTCGCACCTCGGCGGTACCCTGCGCCCGCCGCGGACTATTTCCGATTCGAAGTTATCTGTCCTTGATAGCCCAGGTCACAAGTCCGCGATTTTGATTTTTTGCATATTGTTCAATAATGGTTCACCTTTCCGTTTGCTGCCGGAACAACTGAAGCCCCGCCCGGGCTGTCCGCGCGGGCGGGGCTTCTGTGTTGTTCGATTATGCGTTCGGCCGCGGATTACTTCGGGGCGTTGAACGGCTGGTTGATGGTGGTGAAGTACTGGATCGCGGCACCGATCGCGACCGGGGCGGTGATCAGCAGCTGGCCCGCGAGGGTGCCCAGCGCGCCGACGGCGATGATGCCGCCGAGGCAGCCGATGGCGGCGGCCGGGATGAACCCGCCGAACAGGCCGATGATGGCCGCCGAGGCGACGGTGGCGCCGGCGATGCCGCCGAGCACGCAGCCGACGGCGCCGCCGCCGATGCCGCCGACCAGGGTGCCGATGGTGGCGCCGGTCGAGATGGTGTCCTTCATGCGGTTGAAGGCGGCCTGCTCACGGTCGTACTCGCTCTTCCACGGCGCCTTGTCCTCGAAGGGGAGGGCGACCGGCTTGTAGGTCGCGTGCGCCATGTCGAACTGCGGGGTCAGGGTGGCGGTGCGGTCCGCGATCTCGGCAGCGATCGGGAACTCGAAGTCGTCCACCCGGAAGGTCAGCGGCATGCCGGTGAGCACGTCACCGTTGGCGGCCTTGACCTTGAACGTGCCATCCTCGACGACCATGGAACCGGCATCGGTCGTGATGATGGACTGGGTGTCGGTCGCGTGGGCGGTGAAGTTCACCGCGCCATCGGCCTCGGAGGCCGGAGCCGCGTTCACGGTGCCGGCGGTGACGCCGAGAGCGGCGATCAGCAGTGCCGACGTCGCGGCGAATTTCCTCATCAGCATTTTGTTTCGAACCTCGATTGGAACGTTCGGAGGGGACTAGACGAGCAAAATCTAGACCAGCTAACGCGTGGTGAACCCGTTGTGACTGTTTATTCAAATTTTGTTCACCGCTGCGACCCACGGCTCGGTGGGGTCGCGGAAATGTGGGCGCTGACCGGGCTTTTCCGAGAGAAACCAATCCGGAAGTTCTTTGCACTGAGAAGTCAATGAGACGAAGGTCACAGATCGAAATCACGGAGTGGCCCTCAGCCGCACCGGATTCGAGTCCGTCGCCGGTGCGCCGCGGCCCCACGTACAGTCAGGGGGTGCGATTGCTCGTCACCGGCGGCGCCGGGTTCATCGGCGCGAACTTCGTCCTGCAGACCGTGTCCGACCATCCGGATGCGACCGTCGTCGTTCTCGATGCCCTGACCTATGCCGGGAACCGGGCCTCGCTCGACCCGGTGGCCGACCGCATCGACTTCGTGCACGGCGACATCGCCGACCTCGATCTGGTCGACCAACTGGTCAGCGGCGTGGACGCGGTGGTGCACTTCGCCGCCGAGTCGCACAACGACAACTCCCTCGCCGAGCCGTGGCCGTTCGTGCAGACCAATATCGTCGGCACCTATTCCCTGTTGCAGGCCGTGCGCAGGCACGACGTGCGCTACCACCACGTGTCGACCGACGAGGTCTACGGCGATCTGTCCCCGGACGATCCGGCGTTCACCGAAGCCACGCCGTACAACCCGTCCAGCCCGTACTCGGCCACCAAAGCCTCTAGCGACCTGCTGGTGCGGGCTTGGACCCGCTCGTTCGGCGTGCGCGCCACCATCTCCAATTGCAGTAACAATTACGGCCCGTACCAGCACGTGGAGAAATTCATCCCGCGCCAGATCACCAACCTGATCGATGGCGTGCGTCCCCGGCTGTACGGGGCGGGGCATCAGGTGCGCGACTGGATCCACGTCGACGATCACAATCGCGCCGTGTGGGAGATCCTGCGCCGCGGCCGGATCGGGCAGACCTATCTGATCGGCGCCGACGGCCAGCTCGACAACAAGTCCGTGGTGCGGATGATCCTCGCGGAGTTCGGCCGCGATCCCGACGATTTCGACCACGTGACCGACCGCCCCGGTCACGACCAGCGGTACGCGATCGACGCGACGTTGCTGCGTTCCGAACTCGGCTGGCGGCCCCGCTACGCGGACTTCCGCGCCGGACTGGCCGCCACCATCCAGTGGTACCGGGACAACGAATCCTGGTGGCGTCCCTACAAAGACGTCACCGAGCGCGCCTACCTCGCGGCCGGGGAGCGGACGCTCAGCGCGGCGGGCGACTGAAACGGCAACGGCGCCCCGGGGACAGCCCCGGAGCGCCGCGACGGAATCCTCTGCCGCTCAGCCCCAGACGATGGTGTAGTACTTCGCCGCCGCCGCGATCAGGGCCACACTCGCCGCCACCAGCACGGTGACGGCCGGGCCGACCGTCGGGGTCTTCCCGGCGGAGTCGGTGAGCCGCAGCGGCATCCAGCGCAGCAGCACCGCGAGCGTCACGATCGCCAGCGGCACGAAGTAGCGGCCCTGCACGCCGTCGATGATGTAGTAGCCGACCGGCGTGAACGACATGTAGAGCGTCACGTAGATCATGGCGACGCTGGCGGCCATGGTGAGCGCGATGATCAGGGTGCGGCGGAAGGCCGGGGCGGTCATCCGTTCGGCCACGCCGAGGCTCACGGCGAACGCCAGCAGACAGGCCAGCATCGACAGCGCGGGCACATCGACGTAGGCGAAGCCGAGCTCGCCGAAGAACTGGCTGAACCAGCGCTGGTCGCGCAGCGCGATGCTCTCGCCGAACACGTGCGCGAACTCCGGCGGATCGCGCAGGATGCCGCTGAGCTGATCGCCGGGACGCACCGAGTGCCACTGGTGCGGCGGCCGCATCAAGCCCATCCCGTCGCCGGTCGGCGCGGCGATCTTCATCCACACCGCGAAGGCGAGCCCACCGGCAGCGGCGAAGGCCCATGGGATTGCGCGCCGCCAGCCGCTGAACCCGAACCGGTCCGCGGGCACCAGGGCCACCAGGAGTGCGAGCAGCACATAGGTGGGCTTGCTCACCGGGAGCAGGATCGTCGCGGCCAGCAGAGCGGAGATCTCCGCCCGGCCCAGGCGCTCGCCGAGGAACACGGCCTTCACCAGCAGCGCGGAGACCAGGATGGCCAGCGCGTTGGTCATCGTGTCGGCGGTGACCGTGCCCGCCTGGAACACCGCGATCGGCAGCACGGCGACGGTGAACGCCAGCCACTGCACCCGGTGCGCGCGCAAGGCGTACAGGCCGAACCCGACCACCGCGAGGTAGGCCACCAGCCCGGTGAGCCGGGTGAGCAGCAGCAGGCCACCCACGTCGAGCCCGAAGAGTTCCCCGAGCCGGATGCCGATCGCGGCCGGGATGTACGGGACCGGCGAGTACGCGGCGGTGTTGGTGAACCAGACCGGTTCGGTGGCGTCCGAGACCGCGGTGCTCGTCAGCTGGTCGTAGCGGCCCGGATCGGCCACCATGGGGTCGGGCTCGTCCGGGTTGGTGGTGTAGTCCCGCAGCGCGTAGCCCATCAGCTCGGTGATGCTGGACGGGACGTCGCCGCCGTAGGCGATGCCGCGATCGTCGTGGATCTTCTGCGGCAGGAAGCCCCCGTGTGCGACCTGGTAGGCGCGACCGAACTGGGTGATCTCGTCATGACCCCAGAACGGCGGGGTGAGGACGGTGAACAGCGCGCCGAAGATCGTGGCCAGCAGGGTGAAGGCGATGGTCGCCCCGCCCAGCCGGGTCGCCAGTCGGCCCGCGAAGCCTTTCGCTGACCGGTCCGCGCCGGTGGTCACCTCGGCGTCCACCGCCGGTAGCGGCGCGGTGTCGGTCGCGGGCAGGGGGGCGGTGTCCGCGCGCTCTGCCACATCCTTGTCGGGCGTGGCGGTCGGATCCGTCGAGGTCGTCAACGCGGGGCTCCGCCGTTGCCCGCGGTCCGCCGGTCGTCCGCGCCCACCGCGGTGTACCGCAGGTAGACCAGACGCGAGGCTTCGTGCCGAGAGCGCCGGATGCCGTCGAGGATCAGGCCCGCGGTCCACGCGAGGCTGCCGAGCAGCAGCAAGGTGAAGCCGAGGAACAGCGTCGGGAACCGCGGCACCGCGTGGGTGTTGTAGAACTCGACGACGATCGGAATCGTCAGGATGATCGAGACCAGCCAGGCCAGCGTGCCGAACAGGCCGTAGAACGCGACCGGCCGTTCGTGCCGGGCCAAGCCGACGATCAGGGCGAGGATCTTGAATCCGTCGTGGTAGGTGCGCAGCTTGCTCTCGCTGCCCGCCGGACGGTCGCGGAAGCCGACCGGCACCGCGGTCTGCGGCACCCGCAGGTGCAGGGAATGCACGGTGAGCTCGGTCTCGATCTCGAACTCACGCGACACCGCGGGGAAGCTCTTCACGAAGCGGCGGGAGAACACCCGGAAACCGGAGAGCATGTCCTCGACGTTCTCGCCGAAGACCTTCCCGACCACGCCGTTGAGCACCTTGTTGCCGGTCTCGTGTCCCGCGCGGTAGGCCGAGGCGCCCTCGTCCTGCTTGCGCACGCCGAGCACGTGGTCGTAGGGGCCGTCCAGCAGGGTCTTGATCATCAGCGGCGCGGCCGACGCCTCGTAGGTGTCGTCGCCGTCGATCATCAGATACACGTCGGCCTCGATGTCGGCGAAGGCGCGGCGCACCACGTTGCCCTTGCCCTTGGTGTGCTCGTGCCGGACGATCGCTCCGGCTTCGCGGGCGCGCTCGGCGGTCTTGTCCGTGCTCAGATTGTCGTAGACGTAGACGACGATTCCCGGCACGGCGGCCTGCAGGTCGGCCACGACCTTGGCGACCGAAGCCTCTTCGTTGTGACACGGAACGACGGCGGCAATACGGAGCTCGGTGGAGTCCACCCGGGTCAATCCTCGCGATCGGTGAATGTGGGAACACGGGGAGGGTACAGGGAACTCACAGCTGGTGCGTGGCCGACCTCACCGCCTGCGGGAGTGGAATTTCCCGTCGCGGACGGTTCCGCGAGCCTGCGGTACCGTCGGGCCGTGCCATCCAGTGAGTCCACCGCGCCCGCGGGCGAGCCAGTGACGCAGGAGACCGGAACGGTCGTCAGCAAGGTGCTCACCGCCCTGCGCAGAGGCGGGGCTTTCCTGGTGGTCGGCGCGATCGGCTTCCTGGTCGACGCGGGCACGTACAACCTCCTGGTCTTCTGGGGTGGCGAGGGCGTGCTGTATCACTACCCATTACCGGCCAAGATCATCGCGATCGCGGTGGCGACGGTGGTGACCTATTTCGGCAACAAATGGTGGACATTCGCGCACAAGCGGACCGACAATCCCGGCCGCGAGTACCTCCTGTACGCCGTGTTCAATGTGGTGGCGATCGGCCTGCAACTGGGCTGTCTCGGCTTTTCCCGCTACGTGCTCGAGCTGTCCAGCCCCCTCTCGGACAACCTCTCCGGTACGTTGATCGGGCAGATCGTGGCCGTGGTGTTCCGGTACTGGGCTTACGACAAATTCGTCTTCACCGGGGCGCGAGCGGGCAAGGACAGTGCTACCGACAACGAATCGGCGAACGTTTAGCAATGGTTCGGGCACACGTCGGCATGGCTGTACGGCGGGCAACCGCACACGGCGGTTGATATCCTCACCCCCGCCGTTCAGGCATCGAGGGGCGTGTCTGTCCCGTCCGGCACAATGAGAATTTCGAGGATTTCATGGATCAGTCGGCTATCGAGGCCGTTACCGAAACAAACGATCGCTCGACGGCCGCTGAGGCGCCTGCCGCGCTGCGCGCCGACCATCGGGCGCCGGACCGGTTAGTGCTCCAGCGCGGTATCTTCACCGGTCCGTCGGCCAAGGTGAGCGACGAGCTGTACGCCGTCGTGAAAGGCGGCGCGCACCGGGAACGCCAGACCCTGCGCCTGGACAAGGGCGCGACCGCGCACACCAACACCTACTTCGGCCGGTTCGCCGCCAGCTACTGGCAGCGCTGGACCACGGTCACCGAGGTACGCGCCACCATGGTGCTGGAGGTGGTCGCCAAGGCGAGGATCCGGCTGGTGGCCTCGGACATCGCGGGTCACCGCAGGATCATCGACACCGCGCGGGTCGACGCGAGCGGTTCGGTCACGCTGAGCGCCCCGCTCGACCAGTACGTCGACGGCGGCGCGCTGTGGCTGGAGTTCGACGCCATCGGCGGCGCGCTGGGCATCGCGGAACTGAGCTGGACCGCCGTCGCGCCGGAACGCGTTCGTCCGGTCGCCATCGCGATCTGCACCTTCAACCGTGCCGAGGACTGCGCCGAGACGGTCGCCGCACTGTCCTCCGATCCCACCGTACTCGCCGCGATCGACGCGGTGTACGTCGTCGACCAGGGCACCGATCTGGTGGAGAACCGGCCGCGCTACCAGGAGGTCGCGCCGGTCTTCGGCGAGAAGCTGCGCTACCTGCGCCAGCCGAACCTCGGCGGCGCGGGCGGCTTCACCCGGGGGCTCTACGAGGTGTCCGCGGTGAACGAGCACGCCGACGTCATCCTGATGGACGACGACATCCTGTGCGAACCGGAGACGGTATTGCGGCTCAACGCATTCGCCAACCTGACGGTCGAGCCGACCCTGGTCGGCGCCCAGATGCTGTTCCTGCTCAACCCCGACTACCTCAACGTCGGCGCCGAGGAAGTGCATCTGAACCGGCTGCGGCACGGCCAGAAGGTGGCGAAGGCGCTGCGCAACACCAGCATGCTGAAGAAGAACCAGGAGCGCCGCGTGGATGCCGGCTACAACGCCTGGTGGACCTGCCTGATCCCGGCCGAGGTGGTCGCGAAGATCGGCCTGCCGATCCCGATCTTCTTCCAGTGGGACGACGTCGAATACGGCATCCGGGCGCGTGAGCACGGGTTCGTCACCGTCACGCTGCCCAACGCCGCGGTCTGGCACGCGGACTTCTACTGGAAGGACTACGACGACTGGGCGCGCTACTTCAGCACCCGCAACTCGCTGATCGTCGGCTCGCTGCACACGGAGCTGAACGGTAAGGAGATCGCGGGCAGGCTGTTCCGGGAGATGTCCGAGCAGCTGGTCGCGATGCAGTACGGCCTGGTGCACACCACCCTGCAGGGCATCGAGGACTTCCTGAAGGGCCCGAAGGTGCTGCGGGACGGCGGTATCGAAGCATTGGCCGCCGCGCGCACCAGCCGCGCCGACTACCCCGAGACGATCAAGCACCCGGCCGCGACGCCGCCGGTCCGTTCCGCGGACATCACCTTGCGCCGTGCCGGTGGCGAACCCAGCCGCGCGAAGCTGGTGCTGATCAAGCGCGCGATCAATCAGTGGCTGGGCCGCACCCAGCACGGCATCATCGGCATCACCAGGGAAGACGCCTACTGGTGGCATGTTTCGCTGTTCGACCACGTGGTGGTCACCGATGCCTCGCAGTCCGGCGTCCGGGTGCGCAGGCGCGACAAGGCTCGCGCGCTGCAACTGCTGCGCCGGATGGTGCGCGTGCTGCGGCGCTTGCGCCGGGAACTGCCCGCGGTGCAGGCGCAGTACCGCGCCGCCATGCCGGAGCTGACCAGCCGCGAGAACTGGGAGCGGTTGTACGGGATCGAAGGGTCCGCCGCTCCGCGCTCCTGAACCGTGGCCGAAGCGCCCCCGAACCAGGGTCGGACACCCGACCCTGGTTCGGGGGCGCTGGTGTCTTACGCGAAAAGTGTTCTAGGACATCTCCGCGCAGAAGTGAGCGTCACAAGAACAGGTCGGTGGTGAGTTCGCCGTCGCCCGGGGTGACGCGGTACTTGTCGAGGTCGGTGATGCCGTGGGCAGCGAGGACCTCGTCATCGATGAAGAAGTTGCCGCTGGTCTCCTTACCGGGCGAGGTGAGCACCAGGTAGGCGGCGTCGGCGTAGATGTCGGGGGTGCGCGAGGTGGAGACCATCTCCTCGCCGCCGAGCAGGTTCTTCACCGCCGCCGTGGCGATGGTGGTGCGCGGCCACAGCGAGTTGACGCCGATGCCGTCGCTCTCGAGTTCCTCGGCCAGCCCGAGCGTGGTCAGCGACATGCCGTACTTGGCGATGGTGTAGCCCAGCGCCATGCCCGCCCACTTCGGGTCCAGATTCAGCGGCGGGGACAGGGTGAGGATGTGCGGGTTGCGCCCGGCCCTCGCCGATTCGCGCAGATGCGGGATGCTCAGCTTGGACAACAAGAAGCTGCCCCGGCAGTTGATGTCCTGCATCAGGTCGTACTTCTTCATCGGCAGTGCGTCCGTGGGGGACAGGTCGATCGCGGAGGCGTTGTTCACCACGATGTCGATGCCGCCGAAGCGCTCGACCGTCTGACGCACCGCCTCGGCCACCGACTCGTCGATGCGGACGTCGCCCACGAACGGCAGCACCTGCCCGCCCGCCTGCTCGAGCTCCGCGGCGGCGGTGTGGATGGTGCCCGGCAGCTTGGGATGCGGCTGGTCGGTCTTCGCGATCAGCGTGATGTTGGCGCCGTCGGCCGCGGCCCGCTTGGCGATTTCCAGCCCGATGCCGCGGCTGCCACCGGACATGATCATCGTTCGTCCCGCTAGCGGCTTGGATCCGGGTTCCGTCATCTGACCTGCTCCTTCGTTTCCGCCGCAGGCAGCGGCCCGCAGCTGTACGCGCGCTTGCAGACTAAGCGTAAACCCGCGTGCTATGCAACTAGTTGCATAGGAGGGGCGAAGAGAGGGCACCGGTCGCCGGTGCCCTCTCGATTCAGACCGAGGCGATCAGGACGATGTTCAGCAGGAACATCACTGCGACCAGGGCCCAGACGATGTACAGGAACACCATGCCCGGCGCCTTCTGCGGAACAGGTCCGATCGCGCCGTTGAGGAAGATCACCACCGGCGGCTTGTAGTAGAACCGGGTCGCCTGTCCCTCGGCGATCGGCACGGTGACGTTCGCCTGACCCATGTCGAACAACCACGGGGTGGTGACCCGGACGTGGTACTGGCCGGGTCCGACCGGGATGTGGTTCGCGCCCCAGCGGGTGTTGGGCACCCGCTGGCCGTTGACCAGGATCTTCGGCTTGGTCAGCGCGAGCATGAACGTCCACAGCGAGTACGAGGCATCGATGGTGATGCCCGGCGGATCGGCAGGCTGACCGTAGCCGGGCTGACCGAATTGCTGCGGTTGCCCATACGGTTGCGGCTGCCCGAACTGCTGTGGCTGGCCGTACGGCTGCGGCTGACCGTATTGCGGTGCGGGCTGGGCGAATTGCGGCGCAGGCTGCCCGTACGGCGGCTGGCCCGCCTGCGGTTGGGCGAGGTGCGGTTGGCTCGGATGCTGCCCCGCGGGCGGCGCGTACTGCGCGGGCGCCTGCGGAGGCGGGTACTGGCCGACCGGCGGCTGCTGACCGAACGTCGGCTGCCCGGGCCAGGGGCCGGGCTGCTGACCGGGTGGCGGGTACCCGCCGGGTTGACTCATCTATCCCTCCCAGATAGCGAACGATGCGAGGGGCACCCTACCGTGCCCCTCGCTCGATCAGCGTCCCGAGTTCCGCTCCTGGTACATCCGGCGCTGCTGTTTGACGATGCCCCGCCACGCCCGCTGGCGCTCGGCCTGCAATCGTTTGTCGGTGCGCGCCCGCATCCATTCGTTCTCCCGGGCCAGCTTGTTGTAGCTGTCGAGCCTGCGCTGGGTCAGCTCGCCGCTGTCGATCGCCTCCCGCACCGCGCACCCCGGCTCGCCGTGGTGCGCGCAATCGCCGAAACGGCACTGCGCGGCAAGGGATTCGATGTCGCTGAAGGTCTTCTCGATTCCTTCGCCCGCATCCCACAATCCGACGCCGCGCAGCCCCGGCGTATCGATCAGGGTGCCGCCGCCGGGCAACGGGCGCAGTTCCCGGTGCACCGTGGTGTGCCTGCCTTTCTTGTCCGTGTCGCGCACGGAGTTGGTGGCGAAGACCTCCGCGCCGAGCAGTGCGTTGGCGAGGGTCGACTTCCCAGCACCGGAGGGTCCGAGCAGCGCGACGGTGCCGTCGAGCATCGCCGTGAGCACGTCCAGCCCCAGGCCGGTATTCGCGCTCACCTCGAGCACGGCAGCGCCCGGCGCGACGGCGCGCACCTCGTCGAGCGGGACGTCGTCGGCCGCGTCGGCCTTGGTGAGCAGCACGATCGGCTGGGCGTTGCTCTCCCAGGCCAGCGCGAGCATGCGTTCGATGCGGCCGAGATCCACATCGCCGTCGGCGGCGGTGCAGATCAATACGGTGTCGACATTGGCGGCGAGCACCTGGCCCTGCGACCGGCCGGATACCGACGAGCGCACGATCGCGGACCGGCGGGGAAGCAGCCGCCGCACGGCCGAGGTGGCGTCGACGGTCACCCAGTCGCCGGTGCACAACCCGCTGACCTCGGAATCCGGGCGCGGGCAGCGGACGCGGGCGAGCCCGTTCGGCGTAATCGCGTCGCATTCACTGCGATCCATGCGAATCACGCGCGCGGGCACGCAGTCTTCCTCGATCAGCGCGGCGTAGCTGGTGGAAACGGCTTCGGTCCAGCCGTAAGGGACGAGAAGGTCGTAGTCGACCATTGTGGAAGGAGTCCTTCGTCGGGCGCCGAACCCGAGAAGGGGTTCAGCGAGCGGAGATTGAGGGGGAATTTCGTGTGGCGGCACGACGGAGGTCAGCTCGCCAAGACACGACAACCCGAACGTTCCTCGTCACGGTCCACACCTCCTTACCTCTCTCGCAGCTCCGCTCACCTTCGCACCCGGTCCCTGCTCCGCGCAACCGAATTTCCGATTCGATCGGAAAGCGCCTCGCGCATCCCCGACTCGACACGCCGGCCCGCCGGACTCAGTCGGGTTTGCCGAACTGCTCGTGGCGGCCGAGGGAGCGTAGGTGGAACCATTCGCGCAGGCCGGCCGGATCGCGGCGGGTGACGAGGAAGAACCAGGAGAAGCGGACCCATTCCTGGGGAAGCAGTTTCCGCATGCCCGGCTGGGACATCAGGTAGCCGCGGTTGCGGTAGGTGAAGTAGCGCTTCACCGGATCGTCCGGGTACTGCGTGTGCATCCGGCCGCCGAGGATCGGCTTGAACTCGGCCGCCCCGTTGGGATGCAGGTACGCCGTCTGCAGGCAGGTGCCGAACGGCAGCCCGGAGCGCACCAGCCTGCGATGCACCTCGACCTCGTCGCCGCGCACGAACAGGCGCAGGTCCGGCACCCCGATCACGTCGACCGCGCGCGCGGAGATCAGCGCGCCGTTGAACAGTGAGGCGATGCCGGGCAGGAAGTCGTCGTCGCCGAGTTCCGAGCGCAGCCGGCGCCAGACCACGCCGCGGCGCAGGGGGAAGGCGAGGCGGTCGGGTTCATCGATGTCGCAGACCACGGGCGATACCTCGACCAAGCCGTGCCGGTTCGCGCAGTCCAGCAGCGTGGACAGCACGTCGGGGCCCTCGGGCCTGCCGTCGTCGTCGGCGAGCCACACCCAATCCGCGCCGATGCTCAACGCGTGCAGCATGCCGAGCGCGAACCCGCCCGCGCCGCCGAGGTTGTGCGCCGAACCCAGGTAGGTGGACTCCACCGGCTGATCGCGCACCAGATCGGCGACCTCCGGCTCGTTGCCGTTGTCGACCACGATCAGGTGATCCACCGGCCGGGACTGGGACGTGACGACCTTCAGCGACTCCGCGAGCAGCTCGCGGCGCTTGTGCGTGACGACGACGGCCACGATCCGCTGCTGCGCACCGGAGTTCGTTCCAGCGGATTCGGTCCCGGTCGGCTCACTCATGCTGCGGCCTTTCCTGCACGAGCGGGACCCTCCGTGGTCACGCTTCGCCGCCGCCTCCGGGCCTGACCGCTCATGCTTGATTCCGCTCCAATTCTCGCTGGTCTGTCCCGGCCCGTTCGGCTTCCATTTCGCGCAGCACGGTCGCGACGTGATTCCCCGCCTCCGGCCCCTCGTAGGCTCGCACCACTTCTTCGATGCCCCCGCGCAACCGGATCTGGCCGTGGTCGATCCACAGGGCGGTATCGCACAGCTGCGCGAGGAATTCGTTGGAATGGCTGGCGAAAACCAGGATGCCGGACCGTGCGACCAAGGACTGCAACCGCAGCCGGGCCTTCTTCATGAATTCCGCGTCGACGGCGCCGATCCCCTCGTCGAGCAGCAGGATTTCGGGATCGATCGAGGTGACCACGCCCATCGCCAGGCGCACGCGCATACCGGTGGAATAAGTGCGCAGCGGCATGGACAGGTATTCGCCGAGTTCGGTGAAATCCGCGATCTCATCGATCTTCGACAGCATCTGTTTGCGCGTCTGCCCGAGGAACAGGCCGCGAATGATGATGTTCTCGTAGCCGGAGATCTCCGGATCCATGCCGACGCCGAGATCGAACACCGGCGCCACCCGCCCACGGATGCGCGCACTGCCCCGCGAGGGCTCGTAGATGCCCGAAAGCAGGCGCAGCAGCGTCGATTTGCCCGCGCCGTTGTGCCCGACCAGGCCGACCCGGTCGCCCTCTTTCAGCGACAGGTTGATGTCCCGCAGGGCCTCGACCACCACGACGTCGGACTGATTGCGTCCGATCGCGCCGCCCGCCTTGCCGAGGAACGCCTTCTTCAGCGACCGCGATTTGGCGTCGAAGATCGGGAATTCGACCCAGGCTTCCTGGGTCTCGATACTCACACGACTCATCGGGGGCGCTCCTATACCCAGTACGGTACGCGCGAACGGTACTGCTTCATGGCCAGGATCGCGACGATCCAACCCACCAGGGTGATCGCGCCGACGACCAGCCAGTGCCGCAGCTCCTGCGGTTCGCCGAGCAACGGCGCCCGGACGATTTCGAGATAGTGGAATGTCGGCACGAGTTCGGCCAGTTTCGCGCGGTCGCCGGTGATCTGCGATTGCAGGGTCTTCGTCGTCCACATGACCGGCGTCAGCACGAACAGCATCAGCGTGGTGCTGCCGAGAATCGGCGCGATATCGCGGTAGCGCGTGCTGAAGATGCCGAACACGATCGATACCCACATGGAGTTGAGGAAGATCAGCGCGATGGCCGGGATCGCCATCAGGCTGGCCACCCCGAGATGGCGCCACACGCCGAACGCGGCGAGCATCACCAGGTAGATCACCATGTTGTGGGCGAAGAACAGCAGCTGCCGCCACACCAGCCGGTAGACGTGCACGCTCAGCGCCGAGGGAAGCTGCTTGATCAGGCCCTCGTTGGCGATGAAGACCTCCGAGCCCTCCAGGATGCTTGCGCTGATCACGTTCCAGATGATCAGCCCCACCGTGACGTAGGGCAGATACTCGCGCAGCGGCTGGCCGAGCAGCGCCGCGTACAGCACGCCCATCGCCACGGCCTGCAAGCCGGTGGCGATGGTGATCCAGAACGGGCCGAGCACCGAGCGGCGGTAGCGCTGCTTGATGTCCTGCCAGCCCAGCGACAGCCACAGTTCACGCTGCGCGAAGCCACCGGCGAAGTCCTGGAACGCACGGCGGAACGTCTGGGAGTCCGGCACGATCTTCGCGACGGTGGCCCCGGCGTGCAGAGTCTGCGCCTCGGGCGTGGTCGCGCTCACCGGACGCTCCTGGGAGTCGTCGCCGGACGGCGCCGTGTGCTCGGCCGATTCGGACGGCGAGCTGTCATCTGAACGCGCTTGGTCATCGGAACCAACTGAGCTCTCTTCAGGACGCACCGCACTCGGGTCGTTGACCGAGTCGGAGCGAGCGGCAGCGGCGGGCACGGTGCACGAGACTACCCTTGCGGCTTCGCGCCACCGCGTGGCACACGCTCACAGGTATTGGCCGGAACCGCCGGTGACGTGACTCGGCTGGCCGCCGCGCGGGTCGGCGGCGTGGATGCCGGGCGGCAACGCGCCCTGGCGCATCTGTTCGAGCTGGGCGCGCGCGGCCATCTGCTGGGCGAACAGCGCGGTCTGGATGCCGTGGAACAGGCCCTCCAGCCAGCCGACCAGCTGCGCCTGCGCGATCCGCAGCTCGGCGTCGGACGGCACGCCTTCGTCGGTGAACGGGAGGGTGAGCCGTTCGAGTTCCTCCCGCAGTTCGGGGGCGAGCCCTTGCTCCAGCTCCCGCACCGAGGACGTGTGGATCTCCTTGAGGCGATTGCGGCTGGCCTCGTCCAGCGGAGCCGCGCGCACCTCCTCGAGCAGCTGCTTGATCATCGTGCCGATCCGCATGACCTTCGCGGGCTGCTCGACCATGTCGGCGAGCGATTCGCCGGAGTCGTCCCGGTCGTCCGACTTGTCCTTGTCATCGTCGGTCACCACCTGCGCGGTGAAGGGCGCCTCCGATCCGGCCGCCGCGGGGATGGCCAACGGCCTGCCGTCGGGTCCGACAACGACGATGTGGTCCGGTGCCTCGTCCGAGTGCGTCATGGTCCCTATCATGTCGTGTCCGGCCCGAACGCGCTAAGCCGGTGCTCCGAGGCCGGGCGTCGCGGCACGCTCCGGCGCGCGCCGCCGGTCCGCTCCGCCGCTCGGGCCTGGCGTTCTATTCTGTTCGGGTCGTGTGGTTCGGATTTCTCGAAAGTCGGTCGCCATGCTGAGTCGCAGGTCGCTGTGCTCCCGCCACGATGTGGAGGGGAACGCGGTTACACAGGCTCGCCCGCTGCCCTTAGAGTGGCCAGCATGACTTACGACGTCGCGAGGGTTCGGGGCCTGATACCGTCCCTGGGCGACGGCTGGATCCATCTGGACCCGCAATCGGGCATGTTGGTTCCGGACGCGGTGTCCCGCGCTGTTTCGACGGGTTTCCGGACTTCCTCCTTCTCGCATATCGGCCGCAACGGCGCGGCGGTGCGCAGCGCGGCGATTCTGGACGCGGCGCGCGAGGCCGTCGCCGACCTCGTCGGCGGTGACCCGGCGGGCGTCGTCCTCGGCCCCGACCGCGCGGTCCTGCTGGCCTGGCTCGCCGAATCGCTGAGTTCGCGGCTGGGCCTCGGCACCGGCATCGTGCTCTCCCGGCTGGACGACGAAGCGAACGTCGCGCCGTGGCTGCGCATCGCCAACCGCTACGGCGCGCACGTGCGCTGGGCCGAGGTGGAGATCGAGACCTGCGAGATGCCGTCCTGGCAGTTCGAGGAGCTTATCGGCCCCACCGCGCGACTGGTCGCGCTGACCGCGGCTTCGCCGATCGTCGGTTCGGCGCCCGCCGTGCGGGTGGCCGCGGACCGGGTGCACGAGGTGGGTGGCCTGCTGGTGGCCGACGCGTTCGGCGCCGCGCCCTACGCGCTGATCGACATCGACGAACTGAACGCCGACGTCGTCGCGCTGAGCGCGCCGGCATGGGGCGGTCCGCAGATCGGCGCGCTGGTCTTCCGTGACCCGGCGTTCCTGGACCGGATCCCGTCCATGTCGTTGAACCCCTATGCGAAGGGCGCCGAACGGCTGGAGGTCGGTGGGCACCAATACGCGCTGCTCGCGGGTTTGACCACCTCCATCGACTTCCTGGCCGGACTGGACGAGCGGGCGCACGGCACCCGGCGCGAGCGCCTGGAGATGTCGATCACCTCGCTGCAGGACTACCACGACCAGCTGTTCGAGCACTTGATGAGCGTGCTGGACTCGATTCCCGGGCTCACCGTGATCGGCCGCGCCTCCACCCGCATCCCCACGGTCAGCTTCACGCTCGCGGGCATGCAGGCGGAGAAGGTCGCGGCCAAGCTCGCGGACAACCGGATCGGCACGGTGAGCGGCGTGCACGGCGGCAGCAGGCTGCTGGACGCGCTCGGCGTCAACGACGAGGGCGGCGCGGTGACCATCGGTCTCGCGCCCTACACCACCAAGTTCGAGATCGATCAGCTCGGCAGGGCACTGCTCGCGCTGGAGTGAGCGGCGCTCACAGCCCCGCCACCCGCAGCACCACCTTGCCGAACACCTCGCCGGAGTCCAGCAGCCGGTGCGCTTCGGCGGCCTCCTCGATCGGCACTTCGGCCGCGATGACGGACGCGACCGTGCCGTCGGCGATCAGCGGCCACAGCTGCCGGTGCACCTCCGCCACGATTTCCGCTTTGCTGCCGACCCCGGTCGCGGGCCGCGCGCGCACGTTGGTGGCGTGGACGGTGCCCCACTTGCGCAACAGCACACCCAGATTCAGTTCGGCGGTCACGCCACCCTGCATGCCGATCACCACGAGGCGGCCGTGCTCGGCCAGCGCGTCGACGTTGCGTCCCAGGTAGACCGCGCCCATATTGTCGAGGATGACGTCCGCGCCGGGGCCGCCCGCGCCCGATCGCTCGGCGCGCACGGCGGCGACGAAGTCGTCCTCCTTGTAGTTGATCAGCACGTCCGCGCCGAGCTCCGCGCAGCGCGCCAGCTTCTCCGCCGACCCGGCGGTCACCGCGACGCGCGCGCCGAGCGCCTTGGCGACCTGGATGGCGTGCGTGCCGATGCCGCTGCCGCCGCCGTGGATCAACAGCAGCTGGCCGGACCGCAGCTGGGCGGTCATCACCAGGTTCGACCACACGGTCGCCGCCGCCTCGGGCAGCCCCGCCGCCGCGCCGAGATCGAGGTCGTCCGGGACGGGAAGCACCTGGGTCGCGGGCACGACGACACGCTCGGCGTAACCGCCGCCGGACAGCAACGCGCAGACACGATCGCCGACCGCCCACTCGCGCACTCCGTCGCCGATCTCGGCGATCACACCGGAGCATTCGAGACCCAGGAGCGGGCTGGCTCCCGGCGGGGGCGGGTAGTAGCCCTGACGCTGCAACAGATCGGCCCGGTTGACGCCCGCCGCGGCCACCTCGATCAGCACTTCGCCGTGGCCGGGCGTCGGATCCGGCACCTCGGCAAGAGACATGACTTCGGGGCCGCCGGAACCTTTCAGATCTATAGCGCGCACCGTGCCATACTGCTCCGCGCGCACCGACGGCTGCGCGCTGCCCCCCGCGTCGGCGCGCCGCACCCGGAGCCCGGACGGAAACACTCTGCGCAAACGCAATCCGGCAAGCGGCCTGCGGTGACCGGCGTCACGGACTACCGTTCCGGTGGTGAGTGGCGGCTTCATCGATTTCCAGAACGAGATCTACTTGGCTGGGCTGGGTGGTTCCACGCCCGAGTTGCCCATGACCGCCGCGGGTTTGGAGTCGCTCGCACAGCAGAGGCTGGATCCGGCCGCTTTCGCGTATGTCGCGGGTAGCGCGTCCGCCGAGCGCACCGCCGCGGCCAACCGGTCCGCCTTCGACCGATACCGCATCCTGCCGCGGATGCTGCGCGGCTCCACCGGGCCCGGCGCCCGCGATCTGTCCGTCGAAGTGCTCGGCACGAAACTGGCCGCGCCCGTGCTCACCGCGCCGATCGGCGTCCTCGAACTGCTGCACGAGGGCGGCGAGGTGATCGCGGCCGAAGTGACCGCGGAACTCGGCATCGGCACCGTGCTGTCCACCGCGGCCTCCTCGACCATAGAAGACGTCGGCGCGGCGGCCGGTGCGTGGTGGTACCAGCTGTACTGGCCCGCCGACGACGAACTGGCCTGCTCCTTCGTCCGGCGTGCCGAGCGGGCCGGGGCCTCGGCGATCGTGGTCACCGTGGACACCCCCACCCTCGGCTGGCGGCCGCGCGACCTGGAACAGGCCCACCTGCCGTTCCTGCACGGCAAGGGCATCGCCAACTATCTGTCCGACCCGGTGTTCCGGGCCAAGCTGCCCGCCGCGCCGGAGGAGAGCGAGGAAGCGATGCGGACGGCGATCCTCACCTGGGTGGGGCTGTTCGGCAATCACACGTTGCGGCCTGCCGATCTCGCCCGGCTGCGCGAATGGACCGACCTCCCGATCGCGGTGAAGGGCATCCTGCATCCCGACGACGCGCGCCAGGTGGTGGACGCAGGCGCGGACGCGGTGGTGGTGAGCAATCACGGCGGCCGCCAGGTGGACGGCTCGATCGCGGCGCTGGACGCGCTCCCGGCGGTGGTCGCCACCGTCGGCGACCGCGCCGACGTGCTGTTCGACTCCGGGCTGCGCACCGGTTCGGACGTGCTCGTCGCGCTGGCCTTGGGCGCGAAGGCGGTGCTGTACGGGCGGCCGTGGGCGTACGGCCTCGGCTTGGCGGGAGCCGCGGGCGTCCGGCACGCGCTGCGGGCGCTGCTGGCCGACTTCGAGTCCGCGCTCGGCCTCTCCGGGTGCACCAGTCCGGCCGAGGTGAACCGCGCACTGCTGTCCACGGTGCGCTGACCTGCGAGAGTTGCCCATTTCCCCAGTTCGCCACGCATAGAATGGCCACCGTGCATCCCGAACCGAGCGGTCGCGTCCTGGCCGAGCCACGCTGGCTCACCCCGGCACAGCAGCGCGCGTGGCGCGCCTACATGGACGGCCACCAGCGTTTGATGACGGCGCTGAATCGTCAATTGCAACGGGACAGCGACCTGACCGTCGCCGAATACCGCATCCTGGTCCTGCTCTCCGAGGCGCCCGATCGCTCGCTGCGGATGAGCGAGCTGGCCGACGGCGTGCTGTCCTCGCGCAGCAAGCTGACCCATCAGATCCGGCGGCTGGAGGCGCAGCAGATGGTGCGCCGCAACACCTGCCTGGAGGACGGCCGCGGCGTGCTGGCCGAACTCACCGACGAGGGCTTGCGCCGCCTGCAAGCCGCCGCGCCCGGCCACGTGGAAGCCGTCCGCCGTCACTTCATCGATCTGCTCGCCCCGGCCCAGCTCGAGGTGATCGGCGAAGTCTTCGAACGCGTCGACGAGGAAATCGGCAAGCACTCCGGCTGATCCGTCCGCTACGATCGGGTCCCTGGAGACGTGGCAGAGCGGCCGAATGCACTCGCCTTGAAAGCGAGCGTCGCGAGAGCGACCGGGGGTTCAAATCCCTCCGTCTCCGCTCCACTCGCTGGGCGACCCATGCTCATGGAGAGCATTCGCGGCGGCTCGTTCCGCAATTGTTACAACCCCAGGTCCGCCGCGAAGTCCCTGCGGACGAAGTTCGGGCGGATGTCCATGTCGGGCGGGTCGTAGTAGCGGTGGAAGGTGGGAGTCAGCCCGGAGGAGATCGGTGGGTTGATCCAGGACCAGTCGGTGGGGCAGGCGCGGCCCGCGGCTTCCTCCCGCTTGACGTGATCGCAGAACTGTTTGGCCACCGTGTGGTGGTCGACGATGTACACGCCGGACTTGCGGAAGCTGTAGAGCACCGCGCGGTTGAGTTCCACCAGCGCCTGATCACGCCAGAGGTTGCGTTCGGCCCTGGTGTCCAGGCACATCATCTCCGCGATCAGCGGAAGGATGTTGTAGCGGTTGGCGTCGCTGAGATTGCGCGCGCCGATTTCCGCGCCCAGGTACCAGCCGTTGAACGGCGCGAACGGGTAGGTCATGCCGCCGACCTCGAGATTCATGTCGGACACGGCGGGCAGTGCGTGCCAGCGCAGGCCCAGACCGGCGAACCACTCGAACTCCGGGTGCTCGAGTTCCACCTCGCGCGCGAGCTCGGGCGGGATGTCGAACCAGCGGATCGGCTCGTCCGGTGTGCTGATCAGCAGCGGAAGGATGTCGAAAGGCGTTCCGGCGCCGCGCCACCCGAGTTTCATGGCGAATTCGGTGAGCTCGACGTTGGCGGCGTCGCCGGTGACCGTGCCGTCTCCGTTGCGATAGCCCGCGTAGCGGATGATCTGCGGGCTGACAATGCGGAACTCGCGCCCGTCCGGCTGCCGCGGCGGTCCCACGGTGATCATCGACTGGATCGCGCCGCCATTGGTGGCCATGTGCAGGTGCTGCCAGCAGACCTCGGCGAGATCACGCGCCGTGCGAACCCGCCGGGCGTCGAGCAATCTCAGCGAGCGCCAGTGCTTACGGCCCACGCAGCGGGCGTGATTACGCCACGCGAGTTTGGCTCCGATCAGGATCTCCTCGGCGGTCTGGAGATAGGTGCCGGTCATTTCGAGCTGCTCCAGCGCGCTGCGCCTGCGCTGGCGGCTCAGGTGCGCCAGTTCCGGCAGCCGGAAGAACTCGTCGCACTCCCGCATTCGGCGTTCCAGATCGGGAAGGCAAGCGGTTGTGTTCGATTCGTGCTCGAGCGAGTAGGCGGGTGGCACTGGATTCACGGTTTTCTCCGGTCGGGCATGGATCCTGCGACGGAACAGAAGAATCAAGCAGCGAATTCGCGCCGGTACCGCCGGCGTCGCGGGGTTCGCGAAGGCGCACGAGGCCGATGCCACGAAATAGCCTCCCCGCACGCCTCGCCGGGATGACGGAAGGGCTGTCGCGGCTGCGAACCGGGCGGCCGGTCCGCATCGCGCGCCGCAGCGCAACGCGGTGACCTCGACGCCAGCGGTGCGAATGCCCGATCATGCCCGTCCTAGTTCGATACCCGGAAAAGGCCCGGCGCTCAGCGTACGACCGGTGTGCTGATGGTGTGCCACGATTTGCTGGATTTGCTGGATCGGCCGGAGACGCGAACCGGGACAAGTGGTGTCGAGTATCGTTGACGCGTCTGCTTTTCGGGGGGTGAGGGGTTCGCTCGTGCGCAGTGTCATCGGTATGGCCGTCACCGTCGTCGCCCTGCACGTCCTCGGCTGGGGGACGCTCCTGCTGTTCGTCGCGCCGAATCACTATGTGATCGAGGGTTCGGTGTTCGGCGTGGGCCTCGGAGTGACGGCGTACACGCTCGGTATGCGGCACGCGTTCGACGCCGACCATATCGCCGCGATCGACAACACCACGCGGAAACTGGTGGCGGAGAGCGGGAAGAAGAGGGTTCAGACGGTCGGCTTCTGGTTCGCGCTGGGCCACTCCACGGTGGTGTTCGTGCTCGTGGCGTCGCTCGCGTTCGGCGTCCGAGCCCTGGCGGCCGGCTTGGAAGACGAGGATTCGGCTCTGCAACGCTGGACCGGCCTGTGGGGCACCAGCGTCTCCGGCGCGTTCCTGATCCTGATCGGCCTGCTCAATCTGGCGTCCTTGGCGGGGATCTGGCGGGTGTTCCGGCAGATGCGCCGCGGCGAGTACGACGAGGCGCAGCTGGAAAGGCAGCTGGACAGCCGGGGCCTGCTCAACCGGGTGCTGCGGCCGGTGATCGGCCTCGTTCGCAGGCCCGTGCACATGTATCCGGTGGGCGTGCTGTTCGGCCTCGGCTTCGACACCGTCACCGAGGTCGGGCTGCTGGTGATCGCGGGCGGCGCGGCGGCCACCGGGCTGCCCTGGTATTCCATCCTCGTGCTGCCCGTGCTGTTCTCGGCGGGCATGGCGCTGTTCGACTCGCTGGACGGCTCCTTCATGAGCTTCGCCTACGACTGGGCCTTCGCCAGGCCGGTGCGCAAGATCTACTACAACCTGGTGATCACGGGACTGTCGGTCGCGGTGGCCCTGCTGATCGGCGGGCAGGAGATCATCTCGATCTTCGCCGAGCGGCTCGAGGTGGAATCGGGCGTCCTCGCCTGGATCGGGAATCTCGATTTGGGCGATCTCGGCTTCATCATCGTCGGGCTGTTCGTGCTCACCTGGGCGGTCGCCATCGCGGTGTGGCGTTTCGCCGGTATGGAGCGGCGCTGGCAGGACGGTCTGGCCGTACGGTGAGCGCGGTCGTACTCCTCGACAAGACAACGGGCTTCGGTCCACCCTCGACGTCTCTGGCAGGATGGTTCGCATGCTGTGTCGCCGCGGGGTGCGGCGTTGGCTTTCCAGCGCCTTGATCAGTGCCGCACTCGTCTCCGGTGCGGTGTCCTTCGGTGCCCCGCAGGTCACGGCGGCGCCCGGCAAAACGCCGCCGGTGAATACCGGATCGGCCGACGGCCCCGGCCCGGCCGAGCCGACCAGCAAGCAACCTTCCACTCCACGGATAGAGCGCATCGAACCGATCAACGATCGGTGGCTGCGCGTGTACGTCGCCTCGCCCGCGATGAGCCGGGTGGTCGAGGTGCAGGTGCTGCTGCCGCGCGATCAGTCGCGGCCCCGGCCCACCGTGTACATGCTCGACGGCCGCAGCGCGAGCCCCGACAGCAATAACTGGACCGAACTCGGGCACGCCGACCGCTTCTACGCGGACAAGGACGTCAACGTCGTGCTCACCGTCGGCGGTCCGGCCAGCTTCTACACCGACTGGCAGCAGCCCGACCCGGTGCTCGGGACCAACAAGTGGGAGACGTTCCTGACCAAGGAGCTGCCCCCGCTGATCGACGCGAAGTTCGACGGCAACGGCACCAACGCGGTCATGGGCGTCTCCATGGGCGCGGAGGCCGCGATGATGCTCGCGTTCCGGCAGCCGACGCTCTACAAGGCGATCGCGGCGCACAGTGGCTGCTTCTCGATGGGCACCGACATCGGCCAGGCGCAGGCGCGCGCCGTGGTGGCCACCTACATGGGCGAGCCGGACAACATGTTCGGCAAGCAGGACGACCCGGCCTGGCTGGCGCACGACGTCACCCTGCACGCGGACGCGTTGCGCGGCAAGACCATCTATCTGTCGGTGGGCAGCGGCCTGCCCGGCGTGCACGACGTGCCCGGAACGCCGAACGTCGACCTGCCCAGCGCCATCACGTTCGGCGGGCCGCTGGAGGCCGCCACCAACGCCTGCACCCGGCGGCTCACCGACCGGCTGCGGTCGCTCGGCATTCCGATCACCGCTCACTTCCGGGCCACCGGCACGCACTCCTGGCCGTACTGGGAAGACGAACTCGCCCTCTCCTGGCCGACGATCGCGCCCGCGATCGGGGTCCGCTAAGGCAGGAACCGGGCGAGCACCTCCGGCGCACCGGCGAAGCTCAGGAAAAGATCGTTCTCGTGCGGGTCGCCGATGGTGACGCGCACCCCGTCGGTTCCGTACGGGCGCACCAGCACCCCGGCGGCGGCGCTGGCCTCGCCGAACTCGGCGCTGCGCGCACCCAGCGGCAGCCAGACGAAGTTCGCCTCACTCGGGGGCACCGGGTACCCCAGCGCTACCAGCGCGTCGCGCACCCGTTCGCGTTCGGTGACCAGAAAGTCGGTGCGATCCAGCAATTCGTGGCGCGACTCCAGCGACGCGATCGCCGCCGCCTGCGCGAGCCGGTTCACGCTGAACGGGATGTGCACCTTCAGCAGCGCCGTGATCACGGCCGGGGCGCCCACCGCGTAGCCCACCCGCAGGCCGGCCAGGCCGTATGCCTTGGAGAAGGTGCGCAACACAACCACATTGGGCCTGGTGCGGCCGATCTCGACGCCGTCGGGATGGTCGGCCAGCCGCACGTACTCGTAGTACGCCTCGTCCAGCACCACCAGCACGTGCGACGGCACCGCGTCCAGGAACCGGACCAGCTCGGTTTTGCCGACGGCGGTCCCGGTCGGGTTGTTCGGGTTGCAGACGAAGACCAACTTGGTCCGCTCCGTGACGGCGGCGGCCAGCGCGTCCAGATCGTGCACCTGCCCGGGCGTGAGCGGGACCTGCACGGCGGTGGCGTTGCCCACCCTGGTGACGATCGGGTAGGCCTCGAACGAGCGCCACGCGAACAGCACCTCGTCGGACGGGGACGAGCAGGTGATCTGCACCAGTTCCTGGCAGAGCGCGACGCTGCCGCAGCCCACCGCGACATTGTCGTAGCCGACGCCGAGGAACTCGGCCAGCGCCGTCCGCAGCTCGGTGACCTGGTTGTCCGGATACCGGTTCGCCAGTTCGGCCGCCTCGGCGATGGCCTTGGCGGCGGCGGGCAGCGGCCCGACGGTCGTCTCGTTGCTGGCCAGTTTGACCGCGCCTGGATTGCTGCGGCCGGGGGTGTACGCCGGGATCGATTCGAGGTCCGGCCGGATCTGCGCTGTCACACTCCAACCCTAATCCGCGCCGTCGCGGACCCGATCGGCGTACCGGAAATTCTCTGGGTTATAGGCCCTCACGTGCAATTTCTACCGCAGATCAGCAACTCGCCCTACGCTGGTTTCATGTCGGGCACCTACGACGATATGGCCCCGCTGCGGGGTAGCGACCAGGAAGACGGGCGGCCGGCCAGCGGTGGGCAGGTGCCCATCACAGTGGTGGAGCCGGAAGGAAACGCCCGCGGCGGGATCGTGGTGCTGCACGAGTCGCGCGAGTTCACCGGCGCGTTACGCGACCTGATGAACGCGCTGGCCGGCGAAGGGTGGACCGTCATCGCGCCCAAACTCTTCCATCGGGAGGACGAGGACCCCGGTGTCGGGGTCTTCGGTGACGAGCTGTTCGAAGACTTCGACGCCTGCTTCGACTGGCTCACCCGGCGCGGGGTGTTCCCCGACACCATCGGCGTGCTCGGCTTCGATTCCGCGGGCACCGCCGCGTTCCTGGTCGCGACCAATCGTCCGATCGGCGCCGCGGTGAGCGTCGCGGCGCACGGCATCACCGAGCCGCTGACCGATCAGGCCGACGCCCTCGTGCGCGCCGCTCCCCACCTGCAGGCGCCGTGGCTCGGCCTGTTCGGCGCGGACGACCCGGCCACCCCGCCTGCCCAGGTCGACGAGCTACGTGACGCGACCGCCCGCGCCGCGGTCGCCAGCCTGGTGGTCACCTACCCCGGCCTGCACCACCGTGCCGACACCTCCGAGGCCGACGACGGGGACGCGGTCGATTCGCAGACCAGAATCTTCGATTGGTTCGACAGTAACCTGCGCTGACCAGCCGTTTTGTGATCTGGACGGTAGCTCCTGTAACCTTTCTGCTCGGCGGTTCGAAAGGACCGGTGCCCTCGAAGAGAAGGCTCCAGGAGGCGTGCCAGAGCGGCCGAATGGGACTCACTGCTAATGAGTTGTCCCTTCACGGGGACCGGAGGTTCAAATCCTCTCGCCTCCGCCACACCCGGGAAACCGGGTACAACTGAAGAACACATGCGCCCGTAGCTCAACGGATAGAGCATCTGACTACGGATCAGAAGGTTAGGGGTTCGAATCCCTTCGGGCGCACGCAGGTAGAAGGCCCCTCCGGTAGCAGCGGAGGGGCCTTCTCTCATCTCTGACGACACCGTTTGACGACAATGTCACTCGAACAGCGCGTCCATCCCGGTCACCGCGTCGCGCTGTACGGCGTCGATCACGTCCATGTAAATGCCCGTCGTCATGGTGATCGAGCTGTGACGCAGGATGCGCTGCGCGGTCGCTGCCTCCACGCCCATCGTGAACAACAACGTCGCGCACGAGTGCCGCAGATCGTGCAACCGGATCGGCCGGACGCCGGCCTTCTTTACCAGCTGAGCGAAAGCCCGATTCACGTTCCGCGGCTCGTGCGGGGTGCGGCGGGTCGAGGTGAACACCAAGCCGAGCTTGTCTACATCCGGTGATCGTGAAGCTGGTCCGGCGGTTGCCGAAGTATCCTCACCAGCTTTTCGGGCAGAGGAACGGAGTTCCGACGCGACGCTTCAGGTCGCTGCGGTTCCCCCTCTAGCCAGCTTTGCCTATGCTTGTGCGAATTGTTGCCGAATCTCGCCATACAGGATCAAGGAGCGCCTGCGGCGGCGCATGCTCGCCGCCGCCGCGCTACGCCGCACTGCGGCGTTCTCGTCGCAGGCTCCTCGAACACCGGTGCGTCGAGCGCGTCGGCAGCACGCTTGCGCTCCGGAATGTCGCTCCAGGACACCTTTGCTCACTTCTTCAATAACCGAGCAGTGCTAGGCACGCCGGGAGCCGTACCCGACTCACCTCCCGCAGCTGTCCACGAATCGGCCCGGCACTGTGCCCGGTCCACCGGCTGTGGTCCCGTCCTTGAAGCTCCAGAAACGACCAAGCTCGGCGGCTTTCGCGCGAATCTAGCGGTACCAGCGATCGGCCCGGTGGTGGTCCGGGCGACCGAAGGGGCTTGGGAGGCTACCTCCTCAAGCCGCAATCGTCTCGCTCCAGCCAGCCGAGTCAAGGACCACCTTCGGTGTCCGCACTGCGGTGCTGCGCATCCTTGACACGACCGCCTTCCGCTGAGGGCGGCAGGTATGAGGAAGAGGGGGGTGGAGCAGTCAGGGTGGATGAAAGGTACGGCGGCGAATTGCCGTGCGCTTTGTCAGACCTCCGTGCGAAGCTGTTCGGCTGCCCACATAGAGGGGCCCACACAAACGTGACAGTCCTAGAAAGGAAAGTACGTGGAAGAGGCGCAGGAAGACGTAGCGCAGGTACGGAATTGGGTCGGACAGCTGGATCAGTTTGTCGCCAGCCTTGGCGGCCTTGAGGGAGACACGCCGGTCGACTTCTGCGAGAGCGCTATGGACGTGTGGAAGGACTGGGTTTCGCCGGACACCGCACCACCTCCGACCAGTCCGGCGATGGTCGTCATTGCCGAGACCCTCCGGGCATTGGTCCAGGTGACGACTGCCGTGATGATGGATTACGCGAACACCTCTGATGCCAGGGACCGGATGACACGCGCCGCTGCACAGAATTCTCTTCAAGACGCGCTGGACGGCATCGTGCGTGACAGTCACCGCTGGCTGTCGGAGGGACTGCCTCCAAATGATGAGATTCAGCAGCGCATCGCATCTGCTGGCGCTGGCATCCGAGCAGCTCAAGAGGCTGCTCAACAGCAAATGGATGAGGACTCCGCCGCCGACGCAGCTGCCGCCACTGACCCATACGGTGCGATACTGGGCTACCGCGATCCCGATGTGGATGCCGCAATCATCTTCACAAAGGTGTGTTCCTTCACAGAAGATGAGAATAAGCGCTACCGCGATGCGTACGACAGGCTTCGGCGGATGTTGGACAGTGAGCTGTTGAGGCACATCTCAGATGAAAGCGACAGATTCTGCGATGTGCTGATTGGGGTGCTCACCGATTTACGAGAGCGCCGAATCTCTTTGGTGGATGAGGATGCCATCGACGAGCGCCGGCGGAGGTTGCGTTCGGCGCTGATCTCGTTCACGAGTGCACTACACAGCCACAAGGATCAGTCGATCCGTGCCGTACGTGACGTCTTCGGTCGCAAGAACCCCCAAGAACAAGCAGTCCTGGACCTGTTCAACGACTTGCTGACCAGGTCGTTCGAGTATCGATGGTTGGTGGAGATGCGCGATGCGTTGCTGCACGGCGATATCAACGCATTCAAGTACGACTTCACGGCACGTCTGCGCGGGGAGCCAGCGGTGAACGTGTACATGGACCGGGACTACATGCTCCACTTCACTAGGGAGGCTCGGAACAAGCCGTGGCTTAAGCGTAGCGAGCTGGAACAGCTGACTTCCGATCCCAGCGTGCTGGATATGATCAACGCCATCCAGCCACTAATGAGCGAGCTGCAAGAGAAGCTCGATGCGATCCTGTACCCGAACATGGCCGATGATGCGGCCACAGTGAAGGAACTGATCAGCCGGTTCAACGGCAGGCAAGGGTTGTACGCGTTGCAGACCGGCCCAGGCTTCACGCGCCGGTTGTGGATTCCTCCCTACATGACTCTTGCGCCGCGTGTGCTGGCCTTCGCGGACAACTACGATACCGGCCACTAATCCACTTCGCATCTGGCCTCAGTAGGAAGCAGAAAGGCAGCGACAGGCTTGCTACCAGAGGTCCCGCAGTGACACGGATCGTCACCAACCAGCAGCTCAGCGGCACTGTCCGGCTCCCCTCGACACACAGGAGCAACGTTCGGGACGAAGAGGTCGCCGACACCGCTGCTGACGACAGGGCTGACGACGACGACAGCCACGGCCTAGAACCACATCGTCAACAGAGGAATCCATCTGCGGCCCGCCAAGTCTCGGTGGCAGCCTGTGCCTACGGATCAGAGTGTCTGGACTTCAAGGCTCGCGGGCGCACAAGTGGATGATGGGCTTCTGGTATCGGCGGCCAGGCCTTTTGCGGTGTCCGATGACACTCGAGGCCAAGGCTTTCAGTAGAGCGGGTGATCTGGGTTCGGGCGCGCCACGGCTGTGGGGCAGTGAGACATCCGAGTAGCGGTCGGGACCGGGGCTACGTATAACGACTGACGGGTGTAGAAGGACGCAGAGTGGCGTCGGAATCTTGCGGCCCGGCCGCTGGGATCCGTAGCATCGTCGGCGTGAGCGATGGGGGGACGCCGGCCTCCGGCCAGGACATCTCGGTGGTGCCCGAGCAGGTTCGTGATGTCGGGCGGCATGTCTACGAATTGGCTGACGCGCTACGCGCGGCGCTGGATTCCGCCGCGAGAGATGTGGATGCGGTGGTCAACAGCAGCTGGACCGGAGGCTTGGCGACGGAGTTCGCGAGCGGCTGGACCGACGTTCGTGATGGCGGTGGTCAGATCATCACTGCCCTTGTCGAGATGGCGCAGAAACTTGGCGTCACGGCCGAAACCTATCGTGTCCGCGATGAGAACAACGCCTCGGCGCTGAGTACCTCGAGTCTTACCTTGCCATGAGCGAGTTCTCCGTCAACCTTGATGATATCGATCAGATCGTGACCCGGTTGTCCGGGCTCGCCGGGTTCATCAACGAACATCTGGACGACATCGATGACAAGGTCACCACACTGGTCGGAACTGGTTGGGAAAGTGTCGCCGCTAGGGCATATTCCGACGCCCATCGGCAATGGATGATCGGAGCACGCGAGTTCGCCGACGGTGTCCGCGAAATGAGCGACGCTGCACGCAAAGCGCACACCCGGTACAGCACCGCCGCCGACATCAATAAGCAGATGCTCCAAGGCGGGTGAGACGTGGGCGACACGTGGGTCATCGACTCCGGCATGTACTTCGACGCGTCGAAGAAATGCCAACTACTGGCCGGTGACATCTCGCTCGCGCTGGGGCCCTTGCATCGTGCACTCGTCAACGAGTGTGGCGGTATGGCCGGTGATCACGAGAAGTCCGAGGCATGGACCAGCAGCTATGACCAGCACGCTCATGACATCGTCACGCTCGCCGCGACCCTGTGCAATGCGCTGCAACGTTTCGGCGATGTGTTGGCTGCCAACGGCTACAACTGGTGGCAGTCGAACCGATCTATCGCCAGCGGCCCTGAACCTGCTCGCCCTACCGAATCCGAACCATTCTACGACTCGGGCATGGCTCTGCCCGCTACAGCCAAGGGCGACAACGGCTCCGGAATCGAAAGTTCGATCACCGGGCTATTGGAACAAGTTGGAAAAATCCCCAACGGAGACCTGACCAAGCTCGGTATCGCAAAGGATGCTTGGAGAACCTTTGCTGATCACACCACCGTTACCGGGGCTGCCGACCGTATCAGGGGTGTCAACGCCAAATTTGCTGGCAGCACGGACCCCAACATACGAGACATCGAAGAGAAGCTCGGCACTCTGCAGCGCGCGGCAGAACTGCTGTCACAGGCAGCCACAGCGCTGGCCGGGCCTGTCAAGGACCATCACGAGGCCCTTAGTACGATGCGCCACGATGTCGAAGCGGCCGTTGCGGACGCTGCCAAAGAAATCGCTGGCGCGATTGTCATCACAGTGGCGATCGTCGGAGTACTTGCGGTCCTATCAGCGGGTACCGCGGCCGCTCCCGCGGCTGCAGGTGGCGCCGCTGTTACCGCGGAAATCATTACCACCACCGCCGGAATCATCCGCAACACGGTCTCCATCAGTCGTGTCCTGGTCATCTTCGGCGCAGTAGTTGCCACCGGGACCGCTACCGGCGTCTTCACCGCTATCCCTGACCTCACCCAAAACGGCATCAACGCCGCCCTGGCAAGCATTGCGGCGATGACCGTCAAAATTATCGGTGACGAGGATGCGCCCGCTGGCCCTTCCAATCCGAGTAATACACCCGGATCCGCTGAGTATCAAAAGCGTGTGGAGGAGCTGGCCCGCGATCCGGCGAAGAATGGAAAGGTCAGTCCACAATCGAGACGAGAGGCCGAGGTCGGGCTGGCCAACGAGAACGCAGGGAAGGTCGGACCTCTAGAGCGAGCTCCGCTGGGTCCGAATGGGGAAGATCAGGGAGAGTTCATAGACAGGACGACGAATACCCGTTGGGATGTGAAAAGTTCGCCGGATGTTATTCCGGACTACCGACCGGCGGAAGTCGCGGGAAAGCCGATACCCAACCCGCAAACCGATCAGGAATTCATTGACATGATCGAGGACTCGCTGGCCGACGGTGAGGGTGTCATGATCGATGAAAGTGGGATGACACCCGCTCGTAGAGCTCATCTGAAGGAGCTGGTGGAGAATAATCCGCAATGGCAAGGAAAGGTGCTCTGGTAACGATGACCACTGCGCACGGTCGTTCATTGAATAGCGTTCGTCGCTGGCCCGATGACCCGGCGGCTCACCGAGCGTTGGCGGACTATCTGGAGGGTCTTCCCGCCAGTCCATCGGCGGAGCAGACGACGTCATCACTTCTCAACGGCCACGGGCTCGATTTCGCAGGGTCGGACCTTTCCGGTCTGGACCTGCTCGGAGCAGAGTTCAGTGAATCAACGATGAGTCGCGCGCTGCTCGTTGGAGCCGATCTGTATACCGCTTGGCTTGTGGGGGCTCAGCTCTCGGAAGCCGACTTCAGTGACGCTGATCTTCGGAAGGTTCAGGGCCGTGGCTGCCAAGCTCGCCACGCGAAGCTGTGCGGCGCTGACTTGCAGGGAGCGGACTTCAGCCAGTCCGATTTTCTCGGCGCGAATCTTCGCGGAGCACGACTGCAACGAGCCTCGTTCTCGGGATCGGACCTGCGTGACGCCGACCTTCGAGACTGCGTATTCGGCCGAACCAGACTCTCGGGGGCGCGGGTGGCAGGCTGCACCGTCGAGGGGGCCAGCGGATTGGTGATCGGGCCCGTCGACATCGGTACCGACACCCCGATCCTCCTGGATGGACCGGAATTGCTGGATTGGTTCACTTCAAACGGCGCTGCGGGCGTGGAGGTTCGACAACCCGCATAGGTCCGTGTGGTCCGCCTAGGACAGTGGTGTCTTCCATTCAGCTGAAATATATGGAAATTGGCATATTGTGCCGATCTTCGGGCGCTCACTGGTAGACAGAGTTCTGTCCGGTATAAGCATCGCGGGCAACAGGGGGTACGTGATGGTGTTCATGACGACCGGCGAGACCATTCGCCGAATACGCAAATCCGCCGGTATGACACAGGCGGAACTCGGTGCGCTCATTCACTTCACACAGCCAGCCGTCTCCAACCTAGAGCACGACGGCCCGGCCGTTTACGATGTCCGTGTTCTCCGCCGCGTGGCAAAAGCGCTGCAGGTTCCACTTTCCATACTTGCGGTGGAGTCCGACCAGGAGGCGGACGTGAATCGACGTCAGTTCTTCAAGACGGGGGCGGTAGGTGCTGATGGAGCGATGGCAGCAGGCCGAGGGCTGACTCGTGGTGCGGTTGGAAGCGGGCGCATCATGACAGTGTCAATCAGATTCATGAGTTGCAGTTGATACGATTCGCTCGACATCTGGTTGTGCTCCATCGCTGCCAACGGGGTGCGGCATGCCGAGCAGTTGTTGGACTCCGGTAGCTACACCGACCAAATCGGCAAGGCGCTGACCAGCGCTGGTGCTGAGATGATGACTGTCGCAGGGTGGGTCCACTATGACGCGGGTCGTTGGGCCGAAGCGCGTCGCTACTATGCCGATGCCGCGCAGGCGGCCACGGCGGCAAGTGATGGCATCGCCGCTGCCCATGCCTGGGTCAACGCTTGCTTGCTGTCGCACCGCGAGGGTTCGCGGCCGAAGGAAGGTGTCCGCTGGCCGAAGCCGCCCAACTCGCCGCGCGGCGCAATGGAGGGCCGATGCTGCGAGCGCTGGCGGCGATTCGTGAAGCGGAAGCGCGCAGCGTGATCGGTGACCGGACCGCCATGGTGGCAGCTGTGAGTCGCTCGCATCGAGCCTATGAGTCGACACGGGGACACGACCCGGACTACCTCGCCCACTTGCCTGAAGCTCAGCTCAGTGGCTTGACCGGACTGGCATTTATGCGCCTGGGCGATCACCAGACAGCCGGCACCTACTTGCAATGCGCCGTCAACGGCACTGCGGGTTATCCGCGCGAACGGGCTGCCTGGCAGATTCGCCAAGCGCAGAACTCGATTCGATCCGGAGCCATCGCCGAGGGCTGCGACACGTTGACCGCCAACTTCGATGGCCTTCGAGCCGTCGCATCAACCCGGCTTCAAACCGCCCTGGGCGAGATCGTCGACAAGTTGCGGTCGTACTCGTCGGTTCCGGAGGCACGAACATTCCTGGAAAAGTGGATGGCGCACTGATGCTGCGACAGCGCTGCTGCCGCCGCTCGGCTACACCCCCCAACGTGTGGGCTTTTCGTTTACAGAAATATATTCGGCAACCCGGCTGCGTAATTTTTCGTATCGAAATCGGGTACATTCGTACGAGAGGCAATACGCACGCGTGGAGTCGTATCGACCTGGCTTTGCCGTCGGTTTGGTAAATGTCGTCCCCTCGGGAAACTGCCCGCGTGTGAGGTCGATTGCCCGACCATCCACGATATTGAAATAGTGCGACACCGTCTTATTATTGGGCAATAACGCAACGGTGTTCAAAATATCGCCACCGAGATAGTCTTGGACGACGCACGCTGTGACGGCGCATTGTCCCTTCGCACGGTCGCCTTCCGTCCAGTCTCGGGCACTGCTCGTATCTTCAGCCCAGGACTCGTACAGCGCGCTTGCGAGTGTCTCCAACTTTCCAAGACCCACCAGCCCAACGTACCGCGCACCGGCGCTCGCGAGTGGCACACCGGCGAGAGGGCTTCTCGGCCGATGCCGCAGTGGTGTGCCACTCGTGGTTATTTCCAGGCGGGGAGGGTGGGGAGGGGGCCGGTGAGGTCGGTGCCGGGGCTGCGGCCGAGGAGCCAGGCGGCTAGGGAGGGGGCTGGGCCGGAGATGGTTTGGGTCGGGGAGGGGCCGAGGGGGGTGGTGAAGTCGGTGTCGGTGGCCTGGAGGGTGAAGGGGAGAGGCGATTCGGCTGTGAGGCGGGTGAGGTCGGCGGTGGCTTGGGGGAGGATGCGGGAGACGAATGCGGCGGGCCAGTTGGTGGGGGTGTAGCCCGCGTTCAGGTCTACGTGGTGAATCTCGACCTCTTGCAAGCGCATCCACAGGACTTCGGTCGCGGGGATGGGGCGGCCCTGGCGGGTGCGGACCTGTGCTCGCCAAGCGTCGTCGGTGAGTGAGCGGGCCAGGCCGAGGAAACGGGTCGCGGCGGCCTCGTTGTCGGCGAGTTGCTCGGCGAGCGGTCGGGGCGCGCCCGCCTCGATGTCGGCGTCGCGCAGGAAAGCGCTGGCGTATTGCGGGATTTCGACGCCGGTATGGGCCCACAGCAGGAGATTCACCAAGCTGTCTGCGTTGCGGGCGAGGTGGGCCAAGACGTGGCCGCGAGTCCAGCCGGGCAGCAGGGAGGGTTCGGTGACGGCGTGCTCGTCGAGGCCGCGGATGGTGTCGAGCAGGCGGGCGGTCGCCTCGGCGACGGTGTCGAGTTGCACGGAGGTCTGCGAGGCGGTGGTCACGGTTCCGACCCTAGCGAGCCAAGGCCCGGTCCGCCGCGAACGACGGGCCGCGCGCTCGGCCGCTTCGAAGGCCGATGGAACTGTTGTGGGCCCGCGAGGGCGTGCCATCAGTCGTTCACCCGGTCTGGCCGCCGCTGGATATGGGTTCGGGCTCCGGCCGCGTGATGGCATCGCCTCGGAAGGGCTTCGTGCCGCAGGGACACAAGGCGGATTCCGGCAGCAATACCGTGCTTCCACGCGGCGGTGGGATTTCGCCGCAGAGGCGGTCCGGCGCGGTGCGGCGAACCGTCCGGTGGGTCTGTCGAGGGCGACGAGCCGTGGTTCCGGCGAGGGCTGTCATACCGGCATCAGGCGGGATTCCGGCCGCAACTCCCTTAGCCCTACTCGGCGGCAGGGAATCGCCGCACAGGCGTTCCGGCGAACCATCCGGCGTGCCCTTCGAGGGCGACAAACCGCAAGCTCGGGGACCTGAGCCGGGCCAGCACCGCTCCGTTCGCGCGACGATCCGTCCGGTTCGGCGGCACTACCGGCTTCCCGGTCGAGCTGAATCTGGACGAACCCACGGCAGCCGGAATTCCTACCCCCCGACGATCGCGTCGGCTTCGATCTCGACCAGCAGAGCCGGGGTGATCAGCGCCTTGATCTCGTACATCGCCGTCGCGGGACGGATGTCGCCGAAGACCTCGGCGTGCGCCTTGGCGACCTCCGGCCAGCGGGCGATGTCGGTGACGAAGATACGGGTGCGCACCACGTCGGCCAGGCTCGCGCCCGCCTCCTCCAGCGCGGAGGCGATGCGTCGCAGGGTTTCCCTCGTCTGCTCGCCGATATCGTCGCCGCCGACCGCCGTGCCGCCGGGAGCCGACGCTGTGGTGCCGCTGACCGCGATGACATCGCCGAGCCGGACCGCCCGCGAGTAGCCGACGATGTCTTCGAACTCCGAACCCGAGGCGATGTTCACGCGATCACTCATGCGCGACAGCATCGCACGGCACTCGGGCGCGGTCGTTCGGCGGACAGCGCAGCGCCGACGGCACCCGGCCCGGTAGCCGCGGCACGACGTGTGTGCGCTGTCAGCGAGCGGAACTTCGCGCCGCCGATCGTCAGGACGACCATCCGGCCGGAGCCCCCGACAGCGCGGAGGCGCGTCAGCCGGGCTCCCGTCCCTCCACGATCACCGCGGCGGCCAGCGCGATCAACCACAGCGACATCGCGCCCACCTGGATTCGCTGGGCGATGCCGAGGGCGTAATTCCCCGGCAGATTGTCGGCCACCAGCATCCACACCGTTGCCAGCGCACCGGCCACCAGCACGACCGAGCCGAATTCACGTAGTACCCGCCAGCGTCGATAGCGGAACGCGGCGAGGCTGAAGGCGAAGGCGGCGACCGCGATCGCGGTGACCGCCAGCGTGCTCGTCAGCGCGTGCGGCTGGTGCAGCTGCGGGAACAGCTCGCTCGGGCCGCCGCATCCGCTCTCCCCCGGCGTGCAGTCACGCAGCGGCAGCAGGACGTCGGCGATGGTCGCCGCGCCGAAGCAGAACAGCGCGATCCAGCCGACGTCGGTCGGTCGGCGGCGCGGGAACGACAGCAGCCCCGCGATCGCCGCGGGCATGAGCACGGCCCCGACGATCAGGTCCGCGGTCGCGAAAACTTCACGGTACGGCTTGCCCTCGGCGTCCAGTTCGCTGAGGAAGGTGTCGACCGGGTCGAGATCGATGGGCAGCACGAACTGCAGCAGCCAGGACGAATAGCACAGCCCCGCGATGGCGATCGCCGCGGCGACCAGCACCGATACCGGTCGTACGCGCCGAACGGCGTTCTCCGAGCCACCCGTCACGTCCCCATTGTGCTGTTTGCTAGAGCGCGCCGGACAGCGGCAGGCCGCACACGTCACTACCATCCGGCACACAGGGTCTTGTCAGCTACGCCCGGCACGCTGGACGACAGCTGCAACTCGAGGAGGTTCCCATGCTCGGTTTCGCGACTGCCGCCGCCGGAATCGCGGTCATCACCGTGATGGTGATGTCCGGTTATCTGGCCGCACACGCTCCGCGTTCACTGGTGCGGGTCCGGCACCGCTGACAACGTCGACTGGACTCGGTCGGCCGCGCTGACGGGATCCTCGTGCTCCCAGACGCGGACCACGCGCCATCCCGCCGCGGCGAGCGCCGCGTCGGTGGCGCGGTCGCGGGCCACGTTGCCCGCCAGTTTGGCCGCCCACCATTCGGCGTTGTTCTTCGGATCGGTGGCGTGCTGCGGGCACCGGTGCCAGAAACAGCCGTCGACGTAGACCGCGACGCGGCGGCGCGGGAAGACCAGGTCGGCGCGCCTGCGCTGGCCGCGGATGGGTGCGCGGTCGACGAAGTAGCGCAGCCCGCGGCGATGTAGTTCCCGGCGCAGCGCGAGTTCGGGGTCGGTTCCGGTGCGACGTTGGCGCGCCATCCGCGCGCTGGTGGCCGCGTCGGTAGTCGGCCGGTTCATGCCGCCCAACCGCCCATCCGGTCCAGATGACTTTCCACATCGGCCAGGAAGCCGGGCGGGAAACGCAGACTGCCCATGGTGGTGCGGCGGAGGAACCCGGCCGTCGCGCGCGCGGAGAGCAGCTGCGCGTCGGTGAGGAAGCCGGCCAGATCCTCGTACGGCTCGTGCACCGGCCACGTCGAGACCGGCACGCGATAGGCCACACCGGCGTGCCCCCACGCGGCGACCGGCCACGGCGTGCCCGGCGCCAGCGGTTGATCTCCGGAGATCGGCTCGAGCGGAGCGGCCAGCCGCGACCCCACCCAGGACGCCATCCGCACGCTCACCGCGTTGCCGACCAGCTTCCAGCGGTGGCCCTTCCTGATGCCCGGCAGTTCGGTCGCGGGCGCTGTCCAGCCGGCGTCGAAGCCCTGGAGGCGTTCGGCGTCGGCGATGCCGGGCGTGACGATCTCCCCGGACGGCAGCCGCACCGCGGGCGGGCTCGCGATGCCGAGCGCGGAGCCGCCCTTCAGCGTCGGCACCGCGTTCACCGCCCAGCCGAGGCCGCGCACCCCCTCGGTCCAGTAGAAGCCGCACGGATCGATCGCGGGATCGCCGATCGTGCGGGGACCGGCGTCCTCGCCGAACAGCACCCCGCGCGGGTCCTCGGTGCGCGAGGCCAGCATCACCACCCGCTGCCTGCGTTGCGGCAGCCCGAAGGCGCGGGCGTCCACCACGCGGTAGGCCCAGGTGTAGCCGAGTTCGTCGAGCGCGCCGGTGATGTGCCGCATGGCCGCGCCACGGCCCAGTTGCAGCATGAACGGCACGTTCTCGATCACCAGCCAGCGCGGGCCGCGTTTGCGACGCACCAGCCGGAACACTTCGTCGACCAGACCGGAACGGGTGCCGGTGATGCCCGCGGTGCGGCCTGCCTGAGAGAGGTCCTGGCACGGAAATCCCGCCGCGACCAGTTCCGTTCCCGCCGGGATTGCCCGCAGCCGGGTGATGTCGGAATGCAGCGGCACGTCCGGGAAACGAGCGGCGAGCACGCCTTGGGCCCCGGGCTCGATTTCGCACAGCAGTTCGGTATGCCAGCCGTGCCTGCCGAGGCCGAGCTCGAGCCCGCCGATCCCGGCGAACAGCCCGACCATCCGCGCGCCCGTCAACGACCTTCCCTTTCTCGCGTCCACACCGGACGCCGCCCGCGCGCCCGGGGAGCAGGTTACTCGAGTCGTCGGGGGCGATCCCCCAACACGCGACCATCGCCACCTGCACCTGGTACGGTCCGCGTGTCACGCCGTGCGATCGGTGCGCATTTCCAATAATGCACAAGGGTGGTCGCACACGGACGTGATGACCGGCCGTTCCGCCTGCGCTCCAGTGCCATCCGTGCGGGCCGCCCACGATTCTGGTGGCGTGCTCGCGCACTGCTTTTGCTCGACGAAGTTCCAGAGCGACGCTAGGGAAAGTGAGCGAAACATGCAGATGCCTTCCACGAAAAACGGACGATTTCCCTCCGTTGTGGTCACAAGCCTCGCGGCCACCACGTCCCTCGCGGGTGACGTGGATTCCACGTGGAAGGGCTTGCTCAACGGCGACAGCGGTATCGACGTCCTGGAAGACGATTTCATCGACGATTTCGAGCTGCCGGTCCGCATCGGCGGGCATCTGAAAGTTCCGCCCACGGCGTATCTGGACGCGGCGGAGTCCCGCAGGCTCGCCTACGTCGAGCAGCTGGCCGTCGTGCTCGGGCGCGAGGTCTGGCGCAACGCGGGCAGCCCGGAGGTGGACAAGCACCGTCTGGCGGTGTCCATCGGAACCGGGCTCGGTGGCGCGGAGGCGATGATCCACGCTCGGGACAAACTGCACAACGGGGGCTACCGCAAGGTGTCGCCGTACACCGTCCAGGCGGTGATGCCGAACGGCGCAGCGGCCTGCGTCGCAGTGGAACTCGGCGCCCGGGCCGGGGTGACGACACCGGTGTCGGCCTGCTCCTCCGGCGCGGAGGCGATCGCCAACGCGTGGCGGACGATCGTCATGGGCGATGCCGACATGGTGGTCACCGGCGGGGTGGAGGGCTCGATCCAGGCACTCGCGATCGCGGCGTTCTCCATGATGCGCGCGATGAGCACCCGCAACGACGCGCCGAAGAGCGCCTCGCGCCCGTTCGACGCCGACCGCGACGGTTTCGTCTTCGGTGAGGCGGGCGCGCTGCTGGTGCTGGAGACCGAGGAGCACGCGAAAGCGCGCGGCGCGACCATCCACGCCCGGCTGATGGGCGCGGGCATCACTTCGGACGGCTTCCACCTGGTGGCGCCGGACCCCGAGGGCACCGGCGCGGCGCGCGCGATGACGCGGGCGATGCGGACGGCCGGTTTGGCCAAGGCCGACGTCACGCACGTCAACGCGCACGCGACCGCCACTCCGATCGGGGACACGGCGGAGGCGCGCGCGATCGGCCAGGCGGTGGGCAGCCACGCGTCGGTCTACGCGCCCAAATCGGCCCTCGGCCATTCCATCGGCGCGGTTGGCGCGCTCGAATCCGTGCTGACCGTGCTCACCGTGCGCGACGAAATAGTCCCGCCCACGTTGAATTTGGACAATCAGGACCCGGAAATCGATCTCGACGTGGTGCACGGCAGCTCCCGGCCCGGCCGGATCGATTACGCCCTGAACAACTCGTTCGGATTCGGCGGCCACAACGTCGCGCTCGCCTTCGGCCGGTACTGACCGCCAGGTGGCCGGGACACCTGCTAGCCTTCCCGACGCTTCGTTATCGACCTGTGTTCGGTGTCATTGCACGGCCCGAGTGTCTGTGCGCTGGAAAAGGATAAGGCGATGATCGACGAAACCTTCGACGACTATTTGGACGATCAGGGCAATATCAGAATTCGGGGGGACAAGACTCTGATCGACTTCGTCGACAAGCACAGCAGGGAGAACGGCGACGACCTCGCCTACCGCTTTATCGACTACTCGCGGGAAAGGGACGGCGAATACCTGGAGCTCACCTGGCGGCAGTTCGGTGTGCGCCTGCGCGCGGTGGCGGCGCGGCTGCAACAGGTCACGCAGCCGGGCGACCGAGTGGCGATCCTCGCCCCGCAAGGGCTCGACTACGTCGTCGCGCTGTTCGCCGCCGTGTACGCGGGCAATATCGCCGTTCCGCTGTTCGATCCGGAGGAACAGGGGCACACCGACCGCCTGCACGCGGTGCTCGGTGACTGCACGCCCGCCGCGATCCTCACGGTGGGTTCCGCGGCGAGCGGCGTTCGGAAATTCTTCCGGCACCTGCCGCCGCCGCAGCGTCCGCGCATCATCGCGGTGGAGGCGATCCCGGACACTGTCGGCGCCTCCTGGGTGCGCCCGGACATCAACATCGACAGCGTGGCCTATCTGCAGTACACCTCGGGCTCCACCCGGACGCCCGCGGGCGTGGAGATCACCCACCGCGCGGTGGGCACCAACCTGCTGCAGATGATCGACGCCATCGGCGTCACCGAGAATTCGCGGGGGGTCACCTGGCTGCCGCTGTTCCACGACATGGGTCTACTGGCCGTGATCCTGCCGACGGTCGGCGGCGGGTTCATCACCATCATGTCGCCGAGCGCGTTCGTACGCCGCCCGTACCGCTGGATAAAGGAACTGGCCGCCGCTTCCGACGGCGCCGGGACTTTCGCCGCCGCGCCCAATTTCGCGTTCGAGCACGCCGCGGCGCGTGGCAAGCCGAAGCCGGGCGAGGAATTGGACCTGTCCAATGTGATCGGGTTGATCAACGGCAGCGAGCCGGTGTCGGTGTCGTCGATGAAGAAGTTCAACGAGGCGTTCGTGCCGTACGGGTTGCCGGAGACGGCGATCAAGCCCTGCTACGGCATGGCCGAGGCGACGGTGTTCGTCTCCGCTACCCGGGCGAAGGACAAGGCGAAGGTCGTCCATGTCGACCGGACCGAGTTGAACGCCGGGCGGATGGTCGAGGTCGCCGCGGATGCCGACAACGCCATCGCGCAGGTGTCCTGCGGATACGTCGCGCGGTCGCAGTGGGCGGTGATCGTCGATCCGGAACACGGCACCGAGCGATGTGACGGCGAGGTCGGGGAAATCTGGCTGCACGGCGAGAACATGGGCATCGGATACTGGGGCCGCCCGGAGGAGACCGAGGCCACCTTCCGCGCCCAGTTGGCCGAGCGGCTGCCCGAGGGCAGTCACGCGGAGGGCGCCCCGCCGGACGCCAACTGGATGCGCACCGGCGATTTCGGGGCCTACCTCGACGGCGAGCTGTACATCACCGGCCGCGTCAAGGACTTGGTCATCGTCGACGGCCGTAACCACTATCCGCAAGACCTGGAGTTCTCGGCCCAGGAATCCAGTACGGCCCTGCGTCCCGGATTCGTCGCGGCGTTCTCGGTGCCCGCCAACGAATTGCCCGCGCTGGTCTTGGAAGGGGGCAGCCGCTCCGGCCTGACCCGCGACGCCGAGGACGTCTCGGAGCAGCTGGTCATCGTCGCCGAGCGCAATACCGGCGGAGGCAAGGTCGAGTCGGAGTCGGTGGCCGACACGGTGCGCGCCGCGATCGCGCAGCGGCACGGCGTCATGGTCCGTGACGTGCTGCTGGTGCCCGCGGGTTCGATTCCGCGCACGTCCAGCGGCAAGATCGCCCGCCGCGCCTGCCGGGCGGCCTATCTGGAGGGCACGCTGCGCGGCGGCCACCAGCAGCAGGCTTTCCCGGACGCGCCGCAGGAGTGGGAGTCCGAGACCGCGGTCGTCGGCTAGAGCCGGGTCTCGGTCTCGTACTCGAATTCCCGGACGTCGGCGCTCACGATCTGGGCGTCGAGGTCGCCCGAGGTGCCCGTGCCGCGGAAGCGTTCCACCGCGGCACGGGTCGCCCAGCGCTCGTAGACGTTCACCCGATCGGATTCGATCAGGTCCGCGCCGAGGCTGAAGTCGAGGCAGCCTTCGGCGGCGCGGGCGAGGGCGACGACTTCCCGGCAGCTGTCGAGGTAGCGCTCGCGATCGGTGACCCGTAGACATCCGGCGACGATCAGCATGGGGGAATCTTAGATCCGCGCGGCTTGACCTCGAGTTCGCTCGAGGTTGTCGACTTGGCGAATGAGCGTGGAACCCGTCGCCGCGACGAGCGCGGATGTCCGGCGGCGGCCGGAAAATCGGTTGGTCGACGCACGTTCCGGTGCGACCCTGGAATGTCGGACCCCGCTGCGAACATCACCGTGGGTCCCGTTCTCCGCCGCCAGTCGCATACCTCGAGGGGGAGTCTTGTCTGTCGCACTGGACGTTTCGCCGGCCGAACCGGAGGCCGACAGAACGGAGCGGCCCGCCGCCACGGGCCGGCTGCATTCGCTGCGCCGATTCTGGCCGTACCTGCGTCCGCACATCGGGATGCTGCTCGCCGCCAGCGGCCTCGCGCTGCTGTCCGGCCTGACGGCCGTCGTCATTCCGCTGATGATCGCCCGGATCATCGATGGCCCGGTCGCCCACCGCGATCTCGGGGGCGCGCTGTGGCCGGTGGCCGCGGTGCTGGCGCTCGGCCTGCTGGAAGCCGGTGGCGTGTGGGGACGCCGCTGGCTGATCGCCGCGCCCGCGACCCGGTTCGAGATCACGTTGCGCGCCAAGATATTCCGGAAACTGCAAGCGCTGTCGATCGGCAGGCACGACGCGTGGGAGTCGGGTCAGCTGCTCTCGCGGGCGATCGACGACCTGGCCACCATGCGCCGGTTCGTCTCCTTCGCGGGACCGTTCCTGCTCATCCACGGTGTGATCATTCCGGTCGGCCTGCTCGTGCTGATCGCGCTGAGCCCGCAGATCGGCGCCATCTTCGCGGTGATCTCGATCCCGCTGGTCATCGGCTGCATCCGTTTCGAGCGCCGGTACGCGGTGGCCTCGCGGCGGTCCCAGGACCAGTCCGGTGACCTGGCCACCACCGCCGAGGAGTCCGCGCAGGGCGTACGGGTGCTCAAGGCGTTCGGACGGGGCGTTTTCTTCGGACGCCGTTTCACCGCCCAGGCGCAGGAGCTGCGGCAGACCGAGTTGCTGAAGGCGCGCCTGGACGCGACATTGTGGTCGAGCATGGTGAGCCTGCCGCAGCTGGCCATCGCGTTCGCGCTCGGCTACGGCGGGTACGCGGTGGCGCACGGCACGATGACGCTCGGCACCTTGATCGCGGGCATCACGCTGGCGACTTTCCTGCAGTGGCCGATCATCTGGACCGGCTTCCTGCTCGCCGAGCTGAACGACGCGCGCACCGCGGCCGACCGGTACTGGGAGATCATCGACACCCCCGTCGACATCACCGACCCGGCCGATCCGGTGGACCTGCCCGAGCGCATCCGCGGCGAACTGCGGTTGGACGCGGTGCGATTCGCCTTCCCCGACGCCGAGAAAGACGTGCTGCGGGAGGTGTCGCTGCGAGTTCGACCAGGCGAGACGGTGGCGCTGGTCGGCGCGACGGGAAGCGGTAAGACAGCACTGCTGAACTTGATTCCGCGCTTGTACGACGTGTCCGGCGGCGCGATCACCATCGACGGCATCGATATCGCGACGATGCGCGTCGCCGACCTGCGGTCGCTGGTCTCGGTGGCGTTCGAGGACCCGGTGTTGTTCTCCGCGAGTGTGCGGGAGAACGTCGCGCTCGGCGACCCGGCCGCCACGGACGCCGATGTGCGCCGGGCGCTGGAGGTCGCGCAGGCCACCGAGTTCGTCGACGACCTGCCCTGGGGCTTGGACACCAGGATCGGCGAACAGGGCCTGAGCCTGTCCGGTGGCCAGCGGCAGCGACTCGCGCTGGCCCGTGCGGTGCTCACCGGCGCGGGCGGGGGCGAGGGCAGCCGGATCATGGTGCTCGACGACCCGCTGTCCGCGCTCGACGTGGAGACCGAGGAGCGGGTGCAGGCCCGTCTGCGCACCGTGCTGGCCGACGCGACGACGCTGCTCGTCGCGCACCGTCCGTCCACGGCGGCGCTGGCCGACCGGGTGGCGGTGCTCGCCGACGGCCGGATCGTCGCGGAGGGAACCCACGACCAATTGCTGCGTACCAGCAGAAGCTACCGCGAACTGATGGGAGGTGAGCAGCTGTGAGCATCACGACCACCGAATCGAAAGACGAGGCGCCGGAGGAGCTTCCGGAACCCGAGGAGCGGGCGGCCGACTGGCGCGGCATCGCGGGCGAGGACAAGGAGGTCACCGAGACCGGGAATCTGGTGCTGGCCGGACGCTCCCGGCGGCTACTGCTCGACCTGGTCAAGCCCTACCGCAAACTCACCGCGCTCGCGCTGGTGCTCATCGTGCTGGACAACGTCGCCAAGGTGTCGGCGCCGCTGTTCGTCGCGCACGGCCTGGACACCGGCATCGCGCGCGGTGTCGAGGGGAACTGGACGCCGCTGGCGTGGACCGTGGCCGGTTACCTCGGCTCGGTCCTGATCAGCGTGATCAGTACGTACTCCTTCCTGCGGGTGTCCGGCAGGCTGAGCCAGAGCGTGCTGTTCGACCTGCGCGTCCGCGCGTTCGCGCACACACAGCGGCTCAGCGTCGCCTTCCACGAGAAGTACACCTCGGGCAAGGTGGTGGCGCGGCTCACCGGCGACATCGAGACGCTGCAGGAACTGCTGGAGAGCGCGCTCAACCAGGCGCTGAGCGCGATCCTGTCGGTGGTCACCATCGCGGCGCTGCTGATCTACCTGGATCAGACGCTCGCCGCGATCGTGCTGACCGGATTCGTCCCGCTGGTGCTGGTCACCCGCTGGGCGCAGCGCAGGCAGCGCGCGGGCTACCGGCGCACGCGCGCCGCGATCGCCAAGGTGGTCGTGCAGTTCGTCGAGTCGATGGGCGGCATGCGGGCGGTGCAGGCGTTTCGCCGGGAGCAGCGCAACGAGTCGGTGCTTGCGATCGAGGACTCCGAATACCGCCGGGCGACCACCGCGGCCATGCGCGGCATGGGTGACTACGCCGGCCTGACCAAACTGCTCGGCAATCTGACCACCGTGATCATCATCGTGGTCGGCGCCCGGCGGGTGATCGAGGGTGATCTCGCGGTCGGCGTGCTCGCGGCCTACCTGCTGTACCTCAACGAGTTCTACGGGCCGCTGGACGAGCTGGCGCAGGTGTTCAACGCCTACCAGTCCGCGGCGGCCGCGCTGGAGAAGATCTCGGGCGTGCTGGAGGAGGAGCCGTCGGTGCCCGAGCCTGCGCGTCCGGTGGCGCTGGACAAGGCGTCCGGCGCGGTGCGGATGGAGAAGGTGTGGTTCGGCTATTCGAGCGCACCTGCGGCGGACGCCGGCCACTCGCCGAGAGCCGATGCCTCGACAGGGTCGTCCACCGAGCCGGGCAAGCCCGATCGGCGGACGCGGCCGGTGCTGCCGGAGTTCACCCTGGACATCCCGGCGGGGCAGGTGATCGCGCTGGTGGGTGCGACCGGCGCGGGCAAGTCGACGCTGGCGAAGCTGCTGACGCGGTTCTACGACCCGTCCGGCGGCACCGTCACCCTGGACGGCATCGACCTGCGCGACCTCGCCGACGTCGACCTGCGCCGCAACGTGGTGATGGTCACGCAGGAGTCGTACCTGTTCTCCGGGTCGGTGGCCGACAACATCCGGTTGGGCAGGCCCGAGGCCACCGACGCCGAGGTGTTCGCGGCGGCGCGCGCCGTTGGTCTGTACGACTTCGTGCGGGCGCTGCCGGAGGGCTTCGCCACCGACGTGCGCAAGCGCGGCGGCAGGCTCTCGGCGGGGCAGCGGCAGCTGGTCGCGTTCGCTCGGGTGTTCCTGGCCGATCCCGCCGTGATCGTGCTGGACGAGGCCACGTCGAGCCTGGACATTCCGAGCGAACGGCTGGTGCAGCGGGCGCTGGAGACCGTGCTGCGCGGGCGTACGGCGGTGATCATCGCGCACCGGCTGTCCACGGTGGCGATCGCGGACCGGGTGCTGGTGCTGGAGTCCGGCCGGATCGTCGAGGACGGCACGCCGGAGGCCCTGATCGCGGGGACCGGCCGGTTCGCCGGCCTGCACGCGGCGTGGCGGGAGTCGCTGGTGTGATGAGCGGCGGTTGTACGGGCCGGGGCCGGGTGTCGCTTACGGTAGATACGTGACGACCCCAGCCTCCGACCCCGAGAGCGCCGCCGCGAGCCCGCAGGAATCCCGGTGGCCGGCGATCCTCACCTGGCGCGCCCACGACGCGACGCGCATGGAGTCGGTGCGGGTGCAACTCAACGGCAACCGCATCCGCGCCGCCGGGCGCATGATCGGCGGCGCGAGCGCGGACCACCCCGCGTTCAGCGCGTCGTACGACCTGGTCACCGACGAGAACGGGGTGACGAAGCGGCTGTCGGTGCGCACCACGACGGCCGCCGGTGAGCGGCACGCCTCGATCGCCCGCGACGAGGAGGACTACTGGCTCGTCGACGCCGGCGGCAACCATGTGCGCTCGACCTTCGCCGGGGCGCTCGACGTGGACGTGGTGCTCAGCCCGTTCTTCAACACCCTGCCGATCCGCCGCTACGACCTGCAGCACGCGGTCGAGGACCGGCAGGTCCCGGTGGTCTACGTCCGCCTGCCCGACCTGCTCGTCCAAGAGGCCACGCTGATCTACAGCAGCGCCGCCGACGGCATCAGCGTGCTGTCGCCGGTGTCCAGCGCGACCGTCACGGTGGACGCCGACGGATTCGTGCTGGACTACCCGGGCCTGGCCGAACGCATCTGAGGCGACACCGCGGTACGCGAGTCGAGCTTTTGCGCCGAGGAGGGCCATCGAGTCCCGAGGTTCGAGTAATCTCGCCGACGCTCAGCCGGGGCCGCCGACGGCAGCGCCGAGCCGACACCCCGGACGAACTCGTTGTTCGGCAGCTACTCGACGAGGGAGTGTCGCCGGAGCTGCCCGGCTCGTCCTCGCACAGTTCGACGCCTACGGACCTGCGGCCGAAGGGAAACGTGGCAGTCGCGAGGTATTCACTCACGATCAGCAGCGGCCGGGCCGACTCCGGCAGGTCGGGGGAGTGGACGGCTCTCGCACGGTCAGTCCAGCCGGGTGATGACCCCGCCGCGCTCGCCTGCCGCGCGCAGGTGCTCCAGCCAATCGCGGTCACCCGCGCGGATATCCGTGATCTCCCAGCGCCGCGCGGATTCGTAGCGTCGCCGCGCGTCGTGCCCGGCCTCGACCAGATCCGCGAGGGACGTCGCGTCGCGCAGGCTGTCGCGGGCCGTGGCCAGCACCGTGAGCGTTTCGTCCAGAACCTCCAGCAGCGCGGTCGAATTCGGTTCGCAGATGGCGCGAACCAGGTCGGGCGCCGTGCCCGCGACCCGCGTACCGTCCCGGAACGACCCGGCCGCGAGTCCCAGCGCCAGATCACCGCCACCGGCGCCCGCCAGCGCCAGCGCCTCGGCAAGTACGTGCGGGAGATGGGAGATGCGCGCGACGGCGCGATCGTGCTCGGCGGCCACCACCGGAACCACCACCGAGCCGCAGTCCAGCGCGAGCCGCACCACGCGGGTCCACGGGTCGGCCCTGGTGCCTTCGTCCACGCCGACCGCCCATACCGCGTCGCCGAACAACTTGGCATCGGTGGCCGCCCAGCCCGATTCGGACGTGCCCGCCATCGGGTGACCGCCCACGTACCGTTCGGCGAGTCCGTGGGCGCGCACGGCCGCCGCGACCGGCGCCTTCACGCTCACCACGTCGGTGAGCGCGCACTGCGGCGCGTAGGTCGCGATGGCGGAGAGCATGTGGTCGACCGCGGGCATCGGCACCGCGACGACGATCAGCGCATCGGCCGCGTCCGCGCGGCGCAACGCGGCGGGCAGGTCTTCGGTGACGTCGAATCCGTCCGCGCGCGCGGCCCGCGCGCCCGCCGCCGACCGGTTGTAGCCCCAGCCGTCGTAGTCCGCGGCGACGGCCGCGCGCAATAGCGACCCACCGATCAAACCGGTCCCGAGGACGCATACGGGAGCTTTCTTCGCCGAAGTCACCGGAACAGATTCGCATACGACTTCAACATTTCCCCTCGAGCCGACTACCGTTGCGGCCATGGCAGCACAGCGCTCGGGCACGAACAGGGCGGCGTCGGACGATTACGACGACGTGGAAGGGTTCGCAGTGGCGGTTGTCCGCGAAGAAGGCAAATGGCGGTGCAGTCCGCTGAGCCGGGACGCCCTCACCGATTTGTCCGCCGCGGAGAGCGAACTGAAGGCTTTGCGCAGCTCCGGAGCGGTGTTCGGGTTGCTCGACATCGACGACGAGTTCTTCATCGTGCTCCGGCCCGCGCCGAGCGGAACCCGGATGCTCGTCTCGGACGCCACGGCCGCGATCGATTACGACATCGCCGCGGATGTCCTGGAAGCCCTGAACGTGGAAATCCCCGATATCGATCCGGACGAACTGGACGACGTGGAGCCGTGGGAGGAGGGCGACCTGGGGGTGCTCGCCGATCTGGGCCTGCCCGAACCGGTGCTGAGCGTCATCCTCGCCGAGACCGATCTCTATCCGGACGAGCAACTCGGCATGATCGCCCAGCGCCTCGGCTTCGCCGGAGAATTCGCCGCGGTACTGGACAAGCTGCCGCGCTGACGTGGGCGTTCCCTCGGACGACCCGATCCCGTCGGACGCCGACATGGTGCGCGCCGCCATCGCAGCCGCGGCGGCCGCCGGGGCTCGTGACGTGCCGGTCGGTGCGGTGGTATTCGACGCCGCCGGAAGAGAACTCGCGCGAGCCGCGAACGCCAGGGAGGCGCTCGGCGATCCGACCGCGCACGCGGAGATCCTGGCGCTGCGCCGGGCCGCCGCGGTCCACGGCGACGGCTGGCGACTGGAGGGCGCCACCCTCGCCGTCACGCTGGAGCCGTGCACCATGTGCGCGGGCGCGCTGGTGCTCGCGCGGGTCGGCCGCCTGGTCTTCGGCGCCTGGGAGCCGAAGACGGGCGCCGTCGGGTCGCTGTGGGACGTGGTGCGCGACCGTCGTCTCAACCACCGGCCCCAGGTGCGTGGCGGCGTGCTCGAGGACGAGTGCGCGGCGCTGCTCGACGATTTCTTCCGCGCCCAGCGCTGAGCCCGCAGGTCAGCAGGCGATTTAGTGATCCGGCGACGGTCCGGTATGGTTGTCGGCGGTGGCGTGTCCGAGCGGCCTAAGGAGCACGCCTCGAAAGCGTGTGAGGGGTAACCCCCCTCCGAGGGTTCAAATCCCTCCGCCACCGCTCCAGCCCCTCATCTGTTCGCGCAGGTGAGGGGCTTTTTCGATCGGTCGAAGGACGAGTGCGTCAGCAGCCGAAGGAGGGCGATACGGTGACCGAGCCCGACCACCGCTACTGGATGAACCGGGCCATCGAGCTCGCGCGCCTGTGCCCGGTGGCGGCGGGCGCGTTCTCGGTGGGGGCGGTGATCGTCGCCGACGGCGTGGAGATCGCGACCGGCTACTCCCGCGAGTCGGACCCGAAGGAGCACGCCGAGGAAGCCGCGCTGGGCAAGCTGGACCCGGCGGATCCGCGGCTGGCGCGGGCCACGCTGTACAGCACGCTGGAACCGTGCTCGGAACGCGGGACGAAGGACCGGCTGCCGTGCACGGATCGGGTGCTGCGGGCCGGTATCCCGATGGTGGTCATCGCGTGGCGGGAGCCGTCGACGTTCGTGGTGAATTGCGTGGGCGTGGAGAGGTTGCGGCAGGCGGGTGTGACGGTGGTGGAGCTTCCCGACCTGGCCGAGGCCGCGATGTCGATGAACCGGCACCTCGATCTGTCCTGAGCGGGCTCAGTCGTAATCCCAGTACTGCAACCAGCGCACCGACGCGAACAGCAGCAGCGTCAGCGCGTAGAGCGCGACGACCACCGCCGCGCCCATGACGCTGACGCGCGGGCTCGCGCCGTCGATCGGATCGAGCCAGCGGCGGAACCAGCTCGCGACCGCGGGCGAGAGGAAGTAGCTCATCAGGCCCACGCTGATGATCTGGCTGAGCCACAGGGCCAGCCACGGTGGCGCGGCGAGCCGGTCGAGCACCGGCCCGAGGAAGCGCGACAGCACCATTACCGTCGGATACAACACCAGCAGCACCATCATGGCGGTCTTCCAGGTCGGCGTCATCCTGGTCTCACCGCCGACCGTTCGCACGGTCGAGCCGAACGGCGTGGTGTGCGCGTCCACGGTGAAGTCCTCGGTCAGTTTCTCCCGCAGTTCCGGTAAGGCGGCGGCGCGTTCGTCGGAGCGCAGCCATTCCGACAATTGCCGTTCCGTGCGGAATCGAAGCACCGAGAACCAGCGCCCGCCGTCCGACGGGAACAGGGCAGCGCCTTCGAATCCGGGGAACTTCGAGCTCACGGCGACCAGTCGCGCCTCGGTCGCCTCGAATTCGGCTTCCTTCTCGCGTGCGACGCTGTGCCGGAAAACGCCGATGCCCGGCGGCGGCGACTCGCCTTCCACGAAGACCAGATCCGAACTCTTGCGATGGAAGCCGAGCGCTGCGCCGTCGGACAATGCGCCCGCCCGTTCGGCCGAGTCGAGGAATGCGTGCAGCGCCGGTTCGGATCGGAATGTGACGCTGCATCCCGGATCCAGCAGCGGATTTTCGGTCACCGCCACGGACGCATTCACGAATCCGTCCTTCTCGCGGGCTAATTCGGTCATCCGCGCCAGCCATTCCCGGAAAGCCGCGTCGTGCGCTGGTCGGTGGAAGACCGTTACGGCGGTGGCGGCGGCGTCCATCGGGAACTATGCGGCGTCGACCCGACGGCCCCGCACGTAGACCTCGGTGATCGCGGGCTCGCGAATACCCATCAGCAGCGCGAACAGCGTCTGATCCCGCGCCAATGCAGGGTCGTCGGAACGAATGCCGAATGCCAGGCTGCTTTCCAGCGCCGGAACGCGCCCCGGTTCGATCACGAGGAAATCGGCCTCCTTGCCGATGTCGAAGTTCCCGAACCGGTCTTCCATATCCAAGGCGCGTGCGCCGGCCAGCGTGCCGGTGAACAGCATTTCCGCCGGATGCATCGACACGCCGAGCTCGCCCGGCTCGGAGATGTGCACCTTGAACGCGGCCGACAGCACCTGCGGGATCAGCCATTCGTCGCCGCCGCCGTAATCGGTGCCCGCGGCCACCGTGACGCCCGAGGCGAGCGTCCGCTTCCACGGCATGGTGCCGGAGCCGAGGAACTGCTGCGATACCGGGCAGTGCGCGACCGACGTGCCGGTCTCGGCCATCCTCCGCAGCTCGGCGTCCTGACAGTGCACGCAATGGGCGAGGATGCTGCGCCTGCCGAGCAGGCTTTTGCCCCCCGTGGCCGATCCGGGCAGGAACTTCCCGTCGTAGGTGTCCAGGTAGGTCGTCACGCCGTATGCCTGCTTGGTGCTGTCGACTTCACCGGTGCCCGGGCGGTTGTTCTCGTTGAGGTGGGTGTGGAAGTAGACGCCGCGCCCGCGCACCGAATCGTAGAGTTCGCCCAGGTTCTTCAACGTCGTCCGAGTGACCGCCAAGGAGAACCGCGGGACGATCGCCACGTGCAGTAGCGCGGTGCCCACCTCACCGGTGTCGGCCGCGTGCCACTTGCCGATCTCCTCGCCGGTCAGGCGAATGGCATCGTCTTCGGAGGTGATCAAGGGCGCCGCCGCGGGTTCTCCCGTCGTCTGGATGCCGCGGCCACCGACCATCCGGAGCCCGCGCCGCCGGGTTTCGGCGAACAGGGCGTCTTGCGCGTGCGGGAAGGCCGAGCCGAAGACCATCGCCGCCGTGGTGCCCGCGGCGATGCGGCGCGCGCAGAATTCGGCGGCCGCGCGCCGGGCGAATTCGGGGTCGGCGTACCGGGATTCCGCCGGATAGATGCACAATTCGAGCCACTCCAGCAGCTGCCCGCCGCCGTAGGCGTCCCCCGCGAAGGTCTGCGGGAAATGAATGTGGGTGTCGACGAATCCGGGAAGCAGGAATCCGGGGCGATGATCGAACACCTTTTCGGCGCGGTACTCGGCCGGAATATCGGAGCGCGGTCCGCAGAATGCGACACGGCCACTGTCGTCGATTATCAGCGCGCCGTCCGGGACGTCGACCAGCGCGTCGGACACAGCGCCGGCAGCGGGACTTCCGGCGATGTGAAAAATGTGCCCCAAGTGGACTTGGCTCACCATTCGAGGAGAACACACATCGATCCGGGACGCGAGCGGATCGCGTGAAATGAGATCAGACGCCGCGCGAGAACAATGTCACCGGTGGCGGCATACGGTAGCCGGCGAGTTTGATGAATCGCGCGCTCACGCCGCGCTGCCTGTCCTCCAATGGTCCCGCTCCGACGGTGTTCATCATGCGGTTGATCACGTTGAAGCAGGTGCCCACCCAGACGGCCTCGTCGAACGCTTCGCGGGAAACGCCCGCCAGCCGGACCAGCGCGGCGTCCTCGGCGGTCAACGCGTCGGGGTCACGAGCCATCTTCGCGAGGAAATCGAGCATGACCCGGGCGTCGGGGCGCAGCGGGGAGTCCTTGCCGCCGGCCAAGGCGCGGGTCACCACGTCGGCGTCGGCGTACGCGCCCGCGATCGCTTCGTGCGAGGTGGCGCAGAACGGGCACTCGTTGGCCTGGGAGGTGTGCGTCGCGAAGATCTCGCGTTCGGCGACGGTCCAGTAGGAGGGGCCGCGCATGACGTCCTGAATCAGCTCCGACAGCGGGGATCCGAAGAATCTGTGCCGGTAGAACAGCACCTTCAGCACCGCGGGGACTTCCACGCGGCTGAACCGCCGCATGGTCCACAACACGAGCCGGGTCGGCCGGTCGTGGCCGGATCGCACCGCTTCCAGCCACATCTCAGTACCCCTCCCACGCCAGGCGAGCCGCGCGCAGGCGCCGGTCGGCCGCACCGTAGGCGGCCACCGCGGTCGCCTCGAAGATCTCGTCGTCGGTGTGCCCGGCCGCTTTCAGTGCCGCGATCTCCTGCTCGGTGACCCGGTAGGACCGCTCGGCCACCAGGTCGCCGAAGGCGGCGAGTTCCGGCGCGACGTCCTGGCCGGAGTCGGCGGTCCCGGCAGCCCCGTCGCGCAGGACGCGGCGGACCTCGCTGGGCAGCTGTCCCGGCGCGGACGCGAGGTGCTCGCCGAACCGCCGCCATTTCTCATCCATCGAGGCGCGCATGGCCTCATTCTGGCCGACGACCGCCGCCTTCGCTGGAAATCTCAGGGGCGCAGCGGTTCACTCTCCCGCTTCCCGGCGCAGCACCACCTTGTGTCCGTCGAGGTCGACACCGACCAACGGCGGCGCGCCCTCGTCCTGCTCGTCGCGCAGCATCGACACCGATTCGCGATGATCCAGCTCCATGCGCTTGGTGGCGTACAACAGCGCGGTGAACTCGTCGGTGAAGGTGCCGGAGATCGGTGTGCGGCGGCGTCGGCGGCGTTTGTTCACGGTGAGCTCGAAGACCGCCACCAGCACGAGCAGGATGACCCACCCGGGAATCCACCACTGCAACACCGCCGCCATACCTGCCGAAGCTACCAGCCGACGGCCCCCGCCGCCCCCGCCGAACGGCACGAAAACTGGCCCGTTCCGCGACGGGTAATCGGCGCGATCGCGGGTATACGCCCGATACGGAAGTGCGGGAAGGACGCGATGCCAGATGCGCCGTCGGACAATCCGCGCGGGAACGATGCGCGAGAGAAACATGAGAATCGGAAGTGTAATCGTCTTGATCTGGTTGCTGATCGGCGTGATCGCCGCGGCACAACGCCACTATTTCGACAGTGGACCGGTCAACTGCGCCGGTTTCGGCACTATCGCCGTCACTGTCATCGCGGGACCGCTCAACTACATGGGCGTGAATCCGAAGATCGCGGATTGCAATGTCCCGCAACCGAGTCCGTAGTCCGATCGAGTGAACGAGGACGGCCGGGTGGCAGGCCACCCGGCCGTCGCTTTTCGTCTGCCGGAATGTGAACCAAGTGTTTGCTACTCCGCGATGCAATCGCTGCTACCTCGGGTTCGTTGGGTAACTGTCGGTATGGCCGGGTATTCCCCCTCGACGGGGGCCACGGAAGGAACCGATGAGATGCGCGATTACGAACGTCGTGGGCGTGATTACGAACGTCGTGCGCGTGCCGGGCGTGGCCCCGGCGTAGGCTCCCGGCTGCTCGGGTTCCTGCTGCTGGCCTGGCTGGCGGTCGGGTTGCTCGCGGCCGGTCAGCGGCACTATTTCGACAGCGGCCCCCCGCTGAACTGTGCCGGTTGGGGCACGATCGGTCTCACCGCCCTCGCCGGCCCACTCAACTACATCGGGGTGAATCCGCGGGTCGGCGACTGCGAACTCCCGCAACCCAGCCGGTGAAACGCACTCGGCCCCGCATCCGGACTCCGGATGCGGGGCCGAGGCCGCCGGATCAGTTGACGCCGACCGGCACCTTCGCCGTCTCGGCCGAACGCTGCTGCAGCTCACGCAGCTTCGAGCCCTCGACGTCGATGTCGGGCAGGATGCGGTCGAGCCACTTCGGCATCCACCACGACCACTTGCCCATCAGCACCAGCAGCGACGGGATCAGCACCATGCGGACCACGAACGCGTCCAGCAGCACGCCCGCCGCCAGGGCGAAGCCGAACGACTTCGCCGTCACGTCGGTCTCCAGCAGGAACGAACCGAACACCGAGATCATGATGATCGCCGCCGAGGTCACCACGCGCGCGCCGTGGTGGTAACCGGCGACCACCGCCTCCTTGGCCGACTTGCCGTGCACGAACTCCTCGCGCATCCGGGTCACCAGGAAGACCTGGTAGTCCATCGCGAGGCCGAACACCAGGCCGATCAGCATGATCGGCATGAAGCTGACCAGCGGATGCGGATCCTCGATCAGGCCCAGCTTGCCCTCCTGGAAGATCAGCACGGTCGCGCCGAAGGTCGCGGCCATCGACAGCAGGAATCCGAGGGCGGCGGTGAGCGGCACCAGGATCGACCGGAACACCAGGATCAGCAGCACGAACGCCGCGCCCGCCACGATCGCCAGGTAGGGCACGATCTTGCTGAGCAGCACGTGGTCCACGTCGGCGTAGATCGCCGTGGTACCGGTGATGCCGTACTCGATGCCGTACTCGGCCTTCAGCTGGCCTTCGGCCTCCCTGGCGTCCTGCACCAGGTCCTTGGTGGCCTGGTTGTTCGGCCCGGACTTCGGCACGCCGTCCAGCAGCGCGCCCTGCTGGTCCTGGCTCCACTGCGGCTCGGTCACGTAGTCCATGCCCGGGTAGGACGCGAGCTTGTCGCGCAGCGCCTTGACCGCGGCATCCCGGTTCTCGGCGGGCACGGCGCTCAGGTCGACGGCCACGTTCAGCACGCCGTTGCTGCCCTCGCCGAAGCCCTCGGTACGCAGCTCGTAGGCCTTCCGGATGGTGGAGGTCTTCGGCATGCTGTCGTCACCCGGCAGGCCCAGGTTCAGACCGGCCGCGGGAGCGGCGAGCGCGCCGAGCACTACGACGCTCAGCACCAGTGCGACCCACGGCATACGGCCGATCAGCCGGCCGAAGCGCATGCCGTTGGTCACCGAGCTGTCGTCCTCGGGATCGTGCTGGGCGACGACGGGCAGCTTCGGCTTGAACAGGAAGCGGCCGAACGCGCCGAGCAGCGCGGGCATCAGCGTGATCGCGGTGAGCACCGCGAAACCGGCGGCGATCGCGCCACCGAGGCCCATGAAGGTCATGAACTCGACGCCGACGATGCTCAGGCCCGCCAGCGCGATGATGACGGTCAGGCCGGCGAACACGACGGCGGAACCGGCCGTGCCGAGCGCGGTGCCCGCCGCCTCTTCCGGCGCGTCCTGGACCGCGAGTTCGTGCTTGTATCTGGACACGATGAACAGCGCGTAGTCGATGGACAGCGCGATGCCGATCATCGAGGCGAGGAAGGTGGTGAAGCTGGGGACCTCGATCACCGACGTGCCGAGCATGATCAGCGAGGTGGCCGCGCCGAGGCCGACGATCGCGGTGACGATCGGCACGAACGCGGCGACGATGGCGCCGAACGCGACGATCATCACGACCAGTGCGACGGCCATGCCGATCATCTCGGACTTACCGCTGGGCGCTTCCTGCTTCTGCGCGATCGAACCGCTCATCTCGACCGTGAGCCCGGCGTTGCGCGCGTCGGCGGCGACGTCGTACGCCGCTTCCCGGTGCGCGTCGGTGACGTCGGTGAACTTCGCGATCGTGAACGGGACGTTGATCACCGCCACGGTCGCGGGCGCGGTCTTGCTGAGCACGTTCAGCGGGGCGCCACTGCACTGCGCGGGGTCGGGGGCGGTCAGGCAACCCATCTTCTCGGTCGCGTCGACCGGATTGGTGATGGGCTTGCTGTGATCGACGATGTCGAGCTGGCCGAGCTTGGCGATGAACGCTTCCAGCGCCGCACGGTTGGCCGGATCGGTCAGCTTCTGTCCCTCCGGCGCGGCGGCGACGTAGGTGCCGGTGACCGCGTCGAACTTGAACGCGGCCGAGGCGCCGGGGAAGTGCTTGTCGAGGATTTCGTTGGCGCGTTCGGAAGGCAGGTCCGGCATGCTGAAGTCGTTGCTCATCGGCTTGCTGAGCTGTGCTCCCAAACCACCGAGGAGCACGAACAAGACGAGCCAGACGGGAAGGACTATCCATTTCCGGCGGAAAGCGAACTTCCCCCATCTGTACAGATAAACGGACACGAGTGCTTACTCCTAGCGATGACTGGGATCGTGCTGGGTCTGCGTGTAGACAGCACTCGCGGAGGTGCCCTGCCTGCCTCCGCCTCCACTGACGCTTTCTGCCTACCGTGCGGTAGGTAGACTACCCAGGAGCTAAGCGGAGGTACAACCTCTATTCTGCGGGCGACATTCGCTCGATGCGAAGGTGATGAGAGGATCATCGAATGGCTGTGCGTGACACACCCGGCGCTGTCGCCGCAGGTGGAGGCACTAAAAGCGCGATTCGGGACGCTGCGGTGAAGCTCTTCGGAGCCAAAGGATTCGAGCAGACCAGCCTGCGCGAGGTCGCGGATGCGGTAGGAATCACAAAGGCGTCGCTCTACTATCACTACGCGTCGAAGCTCGATCTGCTATTGGCGATCATCGACCCGATCGTCGATCACATGCGTTCGGTCGTGGACGATCTCGACCAGGTGCCGCACGATGCCGAAAGCATCCGCCAGGTCCTGCGGACGTATCTACGCGGCCTTATCCATCATCGTGACGCCGGAGCCCTGGTCGTGCGCGATACCGTCGCGATCATCAACGCCATGGCCGACCGTTACCCGGATCTGATGGACGCCAGCCAGGCGCTGCGTGAGTGGCTGGCCGGGCCGGACGCCACCGAGGAGGCGCAGTTGCGCGCCTGCGCCGCGCTCGAGGTGATCGGTGTGGCGCTGGTGTCCAAGGAACTCGTGCCTGGCGCGGACGATTCGCTGGTGGAATCGTCACTGTTGGATGCCGCGACCTGCGTGCTGGCAGGTGGCGGCGCGTAGATTCGACGTATCCCCTCGACGCCAGGAGTCGCCGCTGTGCACATCACCGCGAAGGTCGATTACGCGGTGCGGACGCTGCTCGAGATAGCAGGCGCGCCGCGGCTGGAACAGTCCGTGGCCGGGCTCGGCGCACCTCTCGTGCAGGCCGCGCCGGTGGTCAAGGCCGAAGCGATCGCCACCGCCCAGCGGATCCCGCCCAAGGTGCTCGAATCCGTGCTCGGCGAGCTGCGCCGGGCCGAACTGGTGATCAGCAGGCGAGGACCGGACGGTGGCTATCGGCTGGCCAGGCCCGCCGCCGACATCTCCATCGCCGATGTGATCCGCGCGATCGAGGGTCCCCTCGCGTCCGTGCGCGGTGCGCGCCCGGAGGACGTCCGCTACTCCGGCGTGGCGGAGCCGTTGCAGCGGGTGTGGATCGCACTGCGGGTCAACATCCGCGCGGTGCTGGAGAACGTCACCATCGCCGACATCGCGAGCGATCGGTTGCCCGGATTCGTCGAGGCGCTCACCGAAGACCCGGGCGCGTGGGCGCGCCGCTGACACCGTCGACCCCCACGGGAGCCCATCCATGCAGGTCAGAAATGTCCACGACGCGTCGCGCCGACAGCCGGTAGCCTGCGATTCATCATGCTGATCAGACTCCTCCGCACGCATCTGTACCCTTACCGCGCCCAGCTGGCGGGGGTTGTTGTGCTTCAGCTGATTTCCGTCATCGCGATGCTGTATCTGCCGAGCCTGAACGCGGACCTGATCGACGACGGCGTCACCAAAGGTGACCTCGGTTATATCTGGACCACCGGCTTGTGGATGCTCGCCGTCACGGGCGTGCAGATCGGCGCCTCGGCCGCTTCGGTCTATCTCGGCGCGCAGGCGGCCATGGGCGCGGGCCGCGACCTGCGCGGCGCGCTGCTGCACAAGGTCGGCACGTTCTCCGCGCGCGAAGTGGGCATGTTCGGCGCACCGTCGCTGATCACCCGCAACACCAACGACATTCAGCAGGTGCAGCTGCTCATCGTGATGTCGGCGACCATCCTGGTGATGGCGCCGATCATGTGCGTGGGCGGCATCATCATGGCGTTGCGCGAGGATCTCGGCCTGTCCTGGCTGCTGCTGATCGCGGTCCCCGCGCTGGGGCTGTCGATGGGCGTGCTGATCTCCAAGATGGTGCCCGGCTTCCGCGACATGCAGGCCAGGATCGACGAGGTGAATCGGGTACTGCGCGAGCAGATCACCGGTATCCGCGTGGTGCGCGCTTTCGTGCGGGAGCGGCAGGAGACCTGGCGGTTCGGCCTGGCCAATACCGAACTCACCGACACCGCGCTGCGGGTCGGCCGGTTGATGGCGCTGATGTTCCCCACGGTCATGCTGATCAGCAATGTCACCGCCGTGGCGGTGATCTGGTTCGGCGGACACGCGATCGACGCGGGGCACATGCAGATCGGTTCGCTCACCGCGATGCTGTCCTACATCATGCAGATCCTGATGGCCGTGATGATGGCCTCGTTCCTGGCCATGATGGCGCCGCGCGCCGCGGTCTCCGCCGACCGGGTCGGCGAGGTGCTCGACACCGAGTCCTCGGTCCACCCTCCGCGCCTGCCACAGCCGTTCACCGACGACCCGGCCGTCGTGGACATCCAGTTCGCCGAGTTCGCCTTTCCCGGCGCCGAGAAGCCGGTGCTGAAAGCGATCCGGTTCCAAGTGCGGCCCGGCACCACCACCGCGATCGTCGGCTCCACCGGCGCGGGGAAGACCACGCTGATCAATCTCATCCCCCGGCTGATGGACGTCACCGACGGCGCGGTCTACGTCGGCGGCACCGACGTTCGCCACATCGACCTGGAGATCTTACGTTCGCAGATCGGCCTCGTCCCGCAGAAGGCGTACCTCTTCTCCGGCACGATCGCCAGCAATCTGCGCTACGGCAATCCGCACGCCACCGACGAGGAACTCTGGCGCGCACTGGAGATCGCGCAGGCCGCCGATTTCGTCCGGGAGATGCCGGAGGGGCTGCAAACACCCGTAGCCCAGGGTGGCACCACCGTCTCCGGCGGGCAGCGCCAGCGGTTGGCCATCGCGCGAGCGCTGGTGAAAAGACCGAGGGTGTACCTGTTCGACGATTCGTTCTCCGCGCTCGACGTCGCGACCGACGCCCGGCTGCGCGCGGCGCTGAAGCCGGAGACCGCGGACGCGTCGGTGCTCATCGTCGCGCAGCGCATCGCCACCATTCGGGACGCGGACCAGATCGTGGTGCTCGAAGACGGCGCGGTGGCGGGCATCGGCACCCACGAGCAGCTGCTGCGGGATTGCTCGGAGTACCGGGAGATCGTCGAGTCGCAACTGAGTGCCGAGGAGGCGCGATGAGGCCCGGAATGCCCACTCCCGGTGCGCCGGGCACCAAGGCGAAATCGTTCGGACCCTCGCTGAAACGGCTGCTGCGCAGGCTCGCGCCGGAGCGGGTCCAGGTCGGGCTGATCGTCGCGCTGGTGATCGTCTCGGTGGTGCTGAACACCATCGGCCCGTACATCCTCGGCAAGGCGACCAATCTGGTCTTCGACGGTGTGGTCGGCAAACAGCTGCCGCCCGGCGTGTCCAAGGACCAGGCGATCGAAGCGCTGCGGGCCAAGGGCGACAACACATTCGCCGACATGCTCAGCGCCATGGACGTGGTGCCCGGCGTCGGGGTGGACTTCGGCGCGGTCGGCCGGGTGCTCACCTTGGTGCTGCTGCTGTACATCGGCGCGGCCGTCTTCGGCTGGTTGCAGGGCTACCTGCTCAACGTCGTGATCAACCGGACGGTCAAGCGGCTGCGCAGTGAGGTCGAGGACAAGATCCATCGGCTTCCGTTGCGCTACTTCGATTCCGCTCCGCGCGGCGACGTGCTCAGCCGGGTGACCAACGACGTCGACAACGTTTCCCAGAGCCTGCAGCAGACCATGAGCCAGCTGCTCATCTCGGTGTTCTCGGTGCTCGGCATCCTGGTCATGATGTTCTGGATCTCCTGGCAGCTGGCGGTGATCGCGTTGCTCACCGTGCCGGCCGCCATCGTGGTCACCGCGCAGATCGCCAAAAGGTCCAAGCCGCACTTCGTCAACCAGTGGAAGTACACCGGCCTGGTGAACGCCCAGGTCGAGGAGGCCTACACCGGCCACGAGGTGGTCACCGCGTTCGGGCGCAACCGCGAGGTCGGCAAGGAGTTCGACCAGCGCAACGAGGAGCTCTACCAGGCCAGCTTCAAAGCGCAGTTCATCTCCGGCCTGATCATGCCCGCGATCATGTTCCTCGGGAACGTGAACTTCGTGCTGGTCGCGCTCGTCGGCGGCCTCAAAGTGGCCACCGGCAGTCTCTCGCTCGGCGAGGTGCAGGCGTTCATCCAGTACTCCCGTCAGTTCAGCCAGCCGCTGACGCAGCTCGGCGCGATGGCCAACCTGTTGCAGTCCGGTGTCGCTTCGGCCGAGCGGATCTTCGAGATCCTCGACGCCGACGAGCAGAGCCCGGACCCGGTGATGGCCGACGCGCGCCCGGTCGACCGCGGCCGGGTGGAGTTCGAGGCCGTCTCGTTCCGCTACGAACCGGACAAGCCGGTGATCGAGCGGCTGTCCCTGGTCGCCGAGCCGGGGCACGTGGTCGCCATCGTCGGCCCCACCGGCGCGGGCAAGACCACGCTGGTGAACCTGCTCATGCGGTTCTACGAACTGGACGCGGGCACGATCACCATCGACGGGGTCGACATCACCGAGATCACCCGCGACCACCTGCGTTCGCGCATCGGTATGGTCTTGCAGGACACCTGGCTGTTCCGCGGCTCGATCCGGGAGAACATCGCCTACGGCAACCCGAACGCGAGCGAAGAGGAGATCCTCGCCGCAGCGCGCGCCGCCTACGTGGACCGTTTCGTGCACGCGCTGCCCGACGGCTACGACACGGTCATCGACGAGGAGGGCTCCGGTGTCAGCGCCGGCGAGAAACAGCTGATCACCATCGCGCGCGCGTTCCTCGCCAAGCCGTCCATCCTCATCCTGGACGAGGCCACCAGTTCGGTGGACACTCGCACCGAACTGCTGGTGCAGCACGCCACCGCCGCCCTGCGCCGTGACCGGACCAGTTTCGTCATCGCCCACCGCCTGTCCACCATCCGCGACGCCGACCTGATCGTCGTCATGGAGGCGGGGCGGATCGTGGAACACGGCTCGCACGAACGCCTGCTCGAGGAGCGGGGCGCGTACTACCGCCTGTACAACGCGCAGTTCGCCGGCGCTGTGTAGGTCTCGCAGCGCCGACGGCGCGCTTCGTTCGAAGGATGCCGGCGTCGGCCGGGGCGCGTCGAGTTGTGACCGCGGCACTGCGGAGGGTTTCGTCGTCGCCAGGGGCAGCGCCCGAACCCTGCTCGGGCTGGAGTCACATCAGCCGCAGCGACGAGTTAGGATACGAAACGTGCCGTATCTTAACTCGGACCGAGGGGCGCATCGCGGAGGTCGCCCTCGCGATGACGCACGCGAAGGCGAGATCCTCCAGGTGGTGAACGCGCTCCTGGTCGAGCGGGGCTATGAAGGCGTCACCTTCGAAGAGGTCGCCCGTCGGGCGAGCGCGTCGAAGGCCACTCTCTACCGGCGATGGAAATCGAAGCGGGAGATGGTGGTCGCCGCTTTGAAGGCGGGCCCGGCTCGGCGCGAGGGCCCCGATGACATCGACACGGGGAGTCTGCGCGGTGACCTGATCGCGCTGTGCCGACGACTGATCACGACGATGCGCTCGACGGACGGCCGGACCGCGCTGTTGCTGCTGCAATCGGGCCTCGAGGACCCCGAGCTCTGCGACGCGATCGAGGAGGCCGTCGGTCCGACCGGCGCGCGATTGCCCGCCTCTGTGATCGAGTCCGCCGTCCTCCGCGACGAGCTGCCCGCCGATGTCGATCCCTTTCCGTTCGAGGAGGTGGCCGGGGCGGTGCTCCTGCTGCGGCGGCTGAATGGGCTCGACACCGGCGACGACTACCTCGGGTCGCTCGTCGACGCCGTCCTCATCCCCGCCCTGCGGGCGACCTCCGCCCGGCCACGCTCGCTCCCCGCCGGCATCTTCTCCGGCAGGCCGACCCCCGAATCGAACCTCTGACCAGCGAAGGAAACCGCGACCATGCCCATGATCGATGGATTCGACTATCGGACGCTACCTGGCGAGCAAGGCGTCGAGCTGAACGTCGCAGTGGGAGGGACTGGCCCGGCAGTCGTCCTGCTCCACGGCTTTCCGCAGACGCATTACATGTGGCGCGAAGTAGCTCAGCGGCTTGTCGAGGAGTGCACGGTCATCGTTCCGGACCTGCGCGGCTATGGCGAAAGCGGGAAGCCGCCGGAGAACAGTTCGCATACGTACTCCAAGCGGACCATGGCCAACGACATCGTGCAGATAGCCGGTGCTCTCGGTCATCACAGGTTCGGTCTGGTGGGCCACGATCGGGGCGCTCTCGTCGGTGTCCGCGCCGGTCTCGACCACCCGGGCGTGGTGCGGTACCTCGGAATCCTCGACGTGCTGCCCACCCTCGACACATGGGGCGTATTGCGCGGCGTGGAGGCGAAAGTCGCCTGGCACCTCTTTCTGATGGCCCAGCCGGTCGGGCTGCCGGAGAAGATGATCGCAGCGGTGGCGGACGAGTTCTTCGCCTCGTTCCTCGACGCGTGGGACACCGACGGCGCGACCTTCACCCCGGAAGTGCGACGGCACTACATCGATAGCTCGGTCGGGGCCGTGCACTCCATCGTCGCCGATTACCGCGCCACCGCGGGCATCGACCTGAGCATGGACCGCGAAGATCGAGACGCCGGACGGCAATTGCGGATGCCGGTGGGCGTGATCTCGCAGGACTGGGGTGCGCGGCTGGGCTTCGACGCCGCGGCGCTCTGGCGAGTATGGGCGCCCGACCTGACCTACGAGCCGATCGACGCCGGTCACTTCATGGCAGAGGAGAAACCCGAAGAGATAGCTCGCTTCATCCGCGAACTGTCGGTGCGCGGCCGGGAGTGACTTCCCAAACGAAGCCCGGCAGCGCTCAGGCCCGTCTGCGGCCGAAGCCGAGGCGGCGGGCCAGGCGGGCCATGAGCTGGGACATCCTCGAAGGGAAGGAGTCCGGCTCGGGGATTCGCACCGGCCGGACGCGGCCGTTGTGCAGTGCGGTGATCTTCCAGCCCTGGTCGGTGCGAACGGTCACCAGGGTCTGGCGGGATCGGCGGCGCTCGGGCAGGTGGGAACGCCACGGCATCAGGACCGAGGCGGTGCCGTGCAGGAGCGCGACGTCCGGGGCGACGAAGCGGATCGACTCGAGCTCGCCGACCAGCGCGGAACCGGCCAGGACGCCGCGGAAGAGCTTGTCGTGGTTGTCCTGATGCTCGGCGCGCCCGGTGGCCCGGGTGCCGTCGTAGGAGACGTAGTCGGAGTCCTCGGTGAACAGGGCCGCGTAGGCGGTGGCGTCGTTGGCGGTCCAGGTCCGCATGAAGTCGTCGAACAGGCTGCGCAGGGCGCTCTCGTCGGTGCGGTGCTGATCGAGTGTCACGTTCATGGACGGGTACCTTCCGATGCTAAGATTCGATCGTCGAAATGTACGATATCAGAAAGTTTCGAATGTCGAAAGATGAATTGATCGCCGAGATCGCGCAGGAGTTGCGGCTGCTGCAGCGAAGTTTCGACGCGTTCGACGAGGCCGCCGCCGTGCGCTTGGGGTTGAATCGCACCGACCTGCGATGCCTGGACATCGTGCTGGCGCGTGGGCCGCTGGCGGCGGGGGAGCTCAGCGCCGCGTTGCGACTGAGTCCCGCCGCCACCACCACCGTCGTCGACCGGCTGGTGCGGGCCGGTTTCGTCACCCGGGCGCAAGATCCCGGCAATCGGCGGCGGATACTGATCGAAGGCACTACGCGGGCCAGGGAGGTCGCGCGAGAGATCTTCGAGCCGGTGGGGGTGGCCGGGGCCCAGGCTCTCCTGCGTTTCGATACCGGCGAACTGCGCATCGCGCTCGACTTCTTGCGCACCGCGCTGGCGGTGCACCAAGCGGAAACCGAGCGGGTGTCGCGCGCCGGGAAACCCGGCTGACCGCGCTGACGGGCCGGCAGGCGGTGGCCTGGTTCGGGCGGTGGCTGCCGAACTGCGAGGATAGCGGGGTGTCCGGTCCCGAATCGTTCTCCTTCACCGTCGGTACTCGCCTGGACGGGCGGCACGGCCGGTCCGGTGTGATCGCCACGCCGCACGGGCCGATCGCCACGCCCGCGTTCATCCCGGTGGGCACCAAGGCGACGGTCAAGGCGGTGCTGCCGGAGACCATGCGGGAACTCGGCGCCCAGGCGCTGCTGGCCAACGCCTACCACCTCTACCTGCAGCCCGGCGCGGACATCGTGGACGAGGCTGGCGGGCTCGGCGCGTTCATGAACTGGCGCGGGCCGACCTTCACCGACAGCGGCGGATTCCAGGTGATGTCACTGGGTGTCGGCTTCAAGAAGGTGCTGGCGATGGAGGCGGTCGACGTGCGCAGCGACGACGTGATCGCGCCCGGTAAGGAGCGGCTGGCCACCGTGGACGACGACGGCGTCACGTTCCGCTCCCACCTCGACGGGTCCACGCACCGGTTCACGCCCGAGGTGTCGATGGGCATCCAGCACCAGCTCGGCGCCGACATCATGTTCGCCTTCGACGAGCTCACCACGCTCCTCAATACCCGCGCCTACCAGGAGCGATCGGTCCAGCGCACGCATGAGTGGGCGCAGCGCTGCATCGACGAGCACGAGCGGCTGACCACCGCCCGCACGCACCGTCCGTACCAGGCGCTGTTCGCCGTCATCCAGGGCGCGCAGTACGAGGACCTGCGCCGAAAGGCATGTCGCGGGCTCGAATCGATTCGCGGTAGCGCGGGAACGGGATTCGACGGCTACGGCATCGGCGGCGCGCTGGAGAAGCACAACCTGGGCGCCATCGTCGGCTGGTGCTGTGACGAGCTGCCCGAGGACAAGCCGCGGCACATGCTCGGCATCAGCGAACCGGAGGACGTCTTCAACGCCATCGAGAACGGCGCGGACACCTTCGACTGCGTGAACCCGTCCCGGGTCGCGCGCAACGCCGCCATCTACGTCGACACCGGCCGGTTCAACATCAACACCAGCCGCTTCCGTCGCGACTTCACCCCGATCGACGAGAACTGCGACTGCTACACCTGCGCCAACTACACGCGCGCCTACCTGCATCACCTGTTCAAGGCCAAGGAGATGCTCGCCGCCACGCTGTGCACGATTCACAACGAGCGGTTCACGGTCCGCCTGGTCGATCGCATCCGGGACAGCATCGAAGGCGGCTACTTCGACGAGCACAAGGCCGAGACATTGGGCCGCTGGAGTGGTGCCTGACACAACGGAAGGCGCGGGCCGGGCGGATGACCGGTGGCTGTACTGCTTCCGCGGTCGTCTCGCGTGGCTCGCGCCCTCCAGGGGTGCCGGCTGGGATTCGTCAGGTGCGCAGCGGATCCGCTCCGGTCGGCGCGTAGCTGGGTTCGTGCTTCTTGAGCAACGCGATCACCCGGTAGGTGATCGGGAGCACGATCACCTCGCAGAGGGTCTTCCAGAGGAAACCGACGATCACGTAGTTGACGAACTGCTGCCAGGTGTCGATGCCGATGGCGCCCGCGGCGATCGAGCAGAAGATCAGCGTGTCGGCGAACTCGCCGACGATGGTCGATCCGATGAGCCTGGCCCACAGGTACTTTTCCTTCGTCCGCTCCTTGATCAGCACCAGCGTCGCGGAATTCAGCAGCTGGCCGACGAAGTAGCCGGCCAGGCCCGCGATGACGAGCCGCGGCGTCGTCCCGAGGACGGTGCGGAACGCCTCCTGGTTCTCGTAGAAGCTCGCGGCGGGCAGCCGGATCGCGATGGCGAAGCACACCACCGTCAGCAGCAGTGCGGCGAAGCCGTAGTAGATGGCGCGGCGGGTGGCGCGGAAGCCGTACACCTCGCTCAGTACGTCGCCGAGGATGTAGGCCAGCGGGAACAGGAAGAAGGCGCCATCGGTGGCGATCGGCAGGATTTGCAGTGGTCCCAGCGACACCGACCGGTCGCCGAAGAACTCCACCCCCTTGGTGGCGCAGATGTTGGAAATGATCAGTGTCGCAGTGAACAGGGCCACGATCGGTGCGTAGTACCCCCGCGCGACCTGGGCGAATGCCGCATGGTCCGCGGGGCGTCCAGGCCCGCCGTGCTCTTGCGTGGTTTTCGACTCACTCACCCGCATCATCCAACCAGGTTGTGGAATACGCTGTAGCAATGACGAATCCCGGCGATTCCGACGAGTGGTGGAAGCAGTACGGCGGCCAAGGCGTGTCGCCGGAGTCCGGTGGCCAGAGTTCGGTTCCGCAGTATCCGAGCCCGGAGCAGCAGCCGTCGGGCTACCCGTCGGCGCCGCAATACCCGGTCCAGCCGCCCTCGCAGCCGATGACGCCGCCTCCGCAGCCGCAGTACCCGTCCTATCAACAGCAGCCGTATCCCCAGCCGAGCTACGGCTATCAGACTCCCTACCAGCCCTACGGAGTCCCGGCGCAGGGCACCAACGGCATGGCGATCGGTGCGCTGATCTCGTCGCTGGTCGGGTTCGTCACCTGCGGGCTCGGCTCGATCGTCGGCATCATCCTCGGCGTGGTCGCCCTCAACCAGATCAAGCAGAGTGGCCAGGAAGGGCGCGGTATGGCGCTCGCGGGCATCTGGATCGGTGTCGGCGCGATCGTGCTCGGCATCCTGTGGTTCGTCGTCGTGATCATCGCGGGGGCGACCAGCGCGTAGCGGCACGGCCGGGAACCAACAGGGGGCGCACCCGAATCGGGTGCGCCCCCTGTGCGTTTTGTGCCGCGGTGGCGATCAGGCCTTGACGACCTGGGTGCCGCCGGCGAACTTGTCGTGCCAGCCCTGCTTGTTCGGGTCCTGCGAGATGGTGACCATGATGTAGATCGCCAGGATCAGCGAGATGAGGCCACCGACGCAGGGGATGATGCTCGCCGCGATGAAGATGTTGCGCTTCAGCGAGGTGACCGGGTCGATCTTGGCGGCGCCGCCCGGGGCGAGCACCTTCAGGCCGAGGATCTTCTTGCCGAGCGTGGTGCCCTGCGAGGTCTCCATGCCGACGAAGTAGCCGAGCTGGACCAAGGTCCACACCAGGCCGAGACCGATGGTCAGGCCCAGCGAGTTGTCGACCAGGACGTACAGGATGAAGTACGGGATGTACAGGATGATCGCGTCGATGACGCGGGCGCCGATGCGGGTGCCGAGGTCACCCGGCTGGCCGCCGTAGTTGTTGAACCCGGGCTGCTGCGGGTACTGACCGTAGGGATCCTGCCCGTACTGGGGCTGCTGCTGGCCGTATTGCGGCTGCTGCCCGTACTGGGGCTGCTGGCCGTATTGCGGCTGCTGCCCGTATTGGGGCTGCTGCTGGCCGTACTGAGGCTGCTGCCCGTACTGGTCACCCCCCTGCGGGTACGGCTGCTGCCCGTACGGCTGCCCGCCCTGCGGATACTGGTTGGGGTCGTACCCACCGCTTGTCATAGTTATTTGTCCTCGTCGATTGATCAGTAGTTGGACGATGCGTACGTTACGGACATGGGCTGCTTCGCAACAACCCATGAACGTCGAGTATCCACGGTTCGCGGGGCAGCCGCCGGATGTCGAAACGCGCGAGTAGCTCGGACGACGATGTCGCGGTGAAGCCGAGCGAAGCGGCCAGTGCCGAGACTACGTCCTCCGGCGTGTTGCCGAGCGCCAATCGTTCGCGGAGTGTCACCGCCCCATCCCGTTTCGCCAGTCGGCGTCGCTGCGTGTTGAGCACCAGCGGCACGTGGGCGTAGTGCGGCACCGGCAGATCGAGCAGCGTCGCCAGGTATGCCTGCCGCGGCGTCGACGGCAGCAGGTCGTCGCCGCGCACCACTTGGTCGACGCCCTGGTCCGCGTCGTCCACCACGACGGCCAGGTTGTAGGCGGGGATGCCGTCGCCGCGTCGCAGCACCACGTCATCGACCGGGCCCCGGTAGCGACCGTGCAGCTCGTCGCGCACCTCGAATTCGGTGGCCATGGCGCGCAGGCGCAAGGCGGCCGGGCGCCCCTCGGCGCGCAGCCGGTCGCGCTGGGCGGCGCTCAGCGCGCGGCAGGTGCCGGGGTAGGCGCCCATCGGTCCGTGCGGTGCTGTCGCGGCTTTCTGTATTTCCCTTCGGGTGCAGAAGCATTCATAGGTCAGCCCGGCGGCGGTGAGGCGTTCGATGGCCGCTGCGTACTGCGGCAACCGTTCCGACTGGCGTACCACCGGCCCGTCCCAGTTCACGCCGATCGCGGCGAGGTCGTCCACTTGCCGCTGCTCCGCACCGGGACGCACTCTGTCCAGGTCATCGATCCGCAGCAGGAAGCGCCGACCGGTGGAACGAGCGAACGCCCACGCCAGCAGTGCCGTGCGGAGATTGCCCAAGTGCAGGTCCCCGGACGGGCTCGGCGCGTACCGGCCCGCGCCCGGCTCAGTCACGGGCTCTGCTGGTAGACGATGAGGTGCGCACGTCGGCCATGGTAGGAGCGGCGCGCTCAGCCGCGCAGACGTGGCCGCAGGTCGGCGTCCGCCGGCTCGGCGCCGACCTCCAGCGTGGCGAGCAGTGCTTCGGCATGGGCGACCAATCCGGGGAGGTCGATACCGTAGGGCGCCCGGCCGCCCTCCGGCCGGTATGCCGTCAACCGCGACACCGCGCGGGCGAGCAGTGTACGCGCCCCCTTGGGATTTCCTCGTTGTATGTGGGTTAGTCCGACAGCGAACTGCGCCAGCGCCTGCCACAGCATCCGCTCGGCGAACGGTCCGTTCTTCCACGCGGCCTCTAAAACCTCGTGTGCATTGAATGCAAGTCCATCGTCCAGCAGTTGCTGGGCGAAGGTCAAGGTTTGCTGGGGTGGAAGTTCGAGATCGTCCGGAATTCGGGCAACTCCGGTGCTGCCGGGCGGCAGCGGTCGCCCGAGGCGGTCGCGCGGACGGGCATTACGGGCGCGACCTGCGTCGTCGCGAGCGCGTTCGACCATAGGATCCATCATGCACGGTCCCTGCGCGCGCGTCGACGCGGGCCGTGGGGGCGCGCGAATTGTCGGCCGATAACAGAGCAATCACATCCGTTAAAAACATTGTGGATCATCGGTGTGTGGAATGAATGCCAGGAGCTGGCAATGTTCCCGCAACTTCCATGCTTCGCAAACGTGTGTGGTTGCGATGATTGAATAGGCAAGAGCCGGGCAAACTTTCGAAGGACCTGCTAGGGTTACCGCGCGGGGAGAGGCCCCGCGCGAGGTTAATTTCCTCTCGAACTCTCGATGTGCGATATCGACGCACCGGGAAAGTGCGCTCCGGCGCGGGGTGCACCACGGGATTCGGCTTTCCAGTCGGGTACCGATGCTAGCTGGAACGATGTCAGGAGAAATCTCGCTCTCGACGCAGCAAAGGAGCTAGTGCCGTGGAGGTTGATTGGGCGGGCGCTGTGTGGCGCAAGAGCACATACAGCGGTCCGGATGGGAACTGCGTGGAAGTCGCTTTCCTCGTCGACGGCAATGTCGCGGTTCGTGACACCAAGGACAGTGGAAGTGGCCCGGTCTTGGGGTTTGCGCCGGGCGAGTGGGATGCATTCCTAGTGGGGGTCTCGACGGGAGAGTTCCGGCGCGGCTGAACCGCTCCGGAATGGCCTGAACAAGGCAAAGCGGGCCCCGGGTCGTATGGACTCGGGGCCTTCGCGGTTCTCCGGACGGGTGTGCCGGCGAATCCTCAATGGGCGGAGCCGTTTCCGCGGCCGTTCGCTCGTTCCTGGATTCTGCGCAACACGGTGAGTTGCCTGCGTTCTTCTTCGTGCTCGAGCTCGAAGTGCCGCACACTCTCCTCGCGCGGATCCGCGCGCAGGAAGCTGCCGGTGCCCGGCTTGCCCGCCGCACCCAGCTTGCTCATCTTCTTCGGCACGGGTGCGCCTTGGTATTCCAGCGGAAGCGGGTGACCGTGCGCGTCCACCGGGCCGAGCGGCTGGTGCACCTCGATGTACTCGCCGTGTGGCAGACGCTTGATCACGCCGGTCTCCACGCCGTGCTCGAGCACCGCGCGATCGCTGCGCTGCAGTCCGAGGCAGATGCGGTAGGCCAGGAAGTACGCGAGCGGGGGCGCGAGCAGGATGCCGATGCGGCCCGCCCAGGTGGTCGCGTTCAGTGAGATGTCGAACTTGTACGCGATGATGTCGTTGACGCACGACAGCGTCAGCACGACGTAGAACGCGATCGCCATCGCGCCGATCGCGGTGCGAACGGGCACGTCGCGGGGGCGTTGCAGCAGGTTGTGGTGCGCGCTTCGGTCGCCGGTCAGCCGCTTCTCGATCCAGGGGTAGGCGATGAGGACGACGAAGACCAGCCCCATCAGCATGGCGACCCAGAATACGGCGGGGACGGTGTAGCGGCCCAGGTACAGCTCCCACGGCGGCATCAGGCGGGCCATGCCGTCGGTCCACATCATGTACATGTCGGGCTGCGAACCGGCCGACACCTGCGAGGGGTTGTACGGACCGAGGTTCCAGATCGGGTTGATCTGGAAGAGACCGCCCATGATGCCCACGATGCCGAGGGTGAAGGCGAAGAACGCGCCCTGATCGGCGGCGAACACCGGCACGATCCGCGCGCCCACCACGTTGTTTTCCGTGCGGCCCGGACCGGGGAACTGGGTGTGCTTCTGGTACCACACCAGGGCCACGTGCGCGGCGATCAGCGCCAGGATGATGCCGGGGAACAGCAGGACGTGAGCCACGTACAAGCGGGGAATGATGATCTCGCCCGGGAAGTCGCCGCCGAACATCAGCCAGTGCAGCCAGGTGCCGATGATCGGGATGGAGATCGTGATACCCGAGAACGCCGCCCGCAGGCCGGTGCCGGAGAGCAGGTCGTCGGGCAGCGAGTACCCGAAGAACCCTTCGAACATCGCCAGGATCAGCAGCAGCGAACCGATCACCCAGTTCGCCTCCCGCGGCTTGCGGAACGCACCGGTGAAGAAGATCCGGAACAAGTGCACGATGATCGACGCCGCGAACAGCAGCGCCGCCCAGTGGTGCACCTGCCGCACGAACAGGCCGCCGCGCACTTCGAAGGAGAGATCCAGCGCCGTCTCGTACGCCCGTGACATGGTCACGCCGCGCAGCGGCTGGTAGGCGCCGTTGTAGACGACCTCCGTCATGGAGGGGTCGAAGAAAAGGGTCAGGTACACGCCCGACAGCAGCAGGATGATGAAGCTGTAGAGCGCGATCTCGCCGAGCAGGAACGACCAGTGCGTCGGGAAGACCTTGTTGATCGACCGCTTCACGAACGCCGCGGCCTTGTACCGTTCGTCCGCCTCATCGGCTTGGTTGGCAATTGTGCGAGCTAGATCTATAGCCATGGCCGACACCCCGCCTGGGTGAGTGGTATCCGTTCTACTACAGACGGTAGCAGAGCTGGGTGCCGGAATCGATGGCGTTTTCCGGGCGATATGTGGAACAAGATCATTCACATTGCCCCGGGCTCGTCGGACGCCATCGAATCCGAGTCGATATCGTTTTACTGTGAGCGCGATGGCACCGCAGGACGCGACGATGTATTGGCTGTCCAAACGCACGCGCAACGACCTTTTTCTGCTGTATTGCTTCGCCGATCGCGGACTGCCCACCGAGGAACTGCGCGCCGCCGTCGCCGAACGCAGTGCGCGGATCGCGGACCTGCGGGTCCGGTTGCGCGAACTGCCCGGGGACATCGATTATCCGTTCTGGACACGATCTGAATTCGCCGCCGAGCAAATCGTGGAACACGAACTGCGGGAACGTAATTGGTCGTGCCTGCTGGAGGCCCTCGGCGAGTTGCTGGGTACCGGTGTCGACGCCGCGGTGCACCCGTGGCGGCTGCATCTGTTCCGTGCGATCGCCGACGCGCCAGGGCAAACGGGCGAGCCCGCGCTGGTGGTGGTGCTCCAGATGTCCCACGCGCTGGCCGACGGCCGGCGGGCGTCGGCGATCGCGCGTGCGCTGTTCGGCGGTGCGGGGAACCATTCCGGCGAGCCCGAAAGCCGTACTGGAGCGTCCGGCCCCGGTGGGGGACCGGCCGGCGACAGTGCCACTGATGCCGCAGGTACCGAGAGTTGGGGTGACAGGACTCCGGTCGCGGATCGATCGGTTCCGGGACTGTCCGTACCAGAGGAATGCGCGGTTGGCTGGACCGCGGTTGCCCGTGAGCGGACCGCGGTGCACTCGGTGTCGGCGAGCGGGTCGTCGGTGCGAGTGCGGGTCGGCTCGACGGTAGTGCGTGTGCGGACCCTCGCGGATGCGATGTGGGGGAGCGCGCTCCCGGCAAGAGTGCTGGTCGCTTCGGCTGTCGGTCTGCTGCGCGTTCCGGCCCGGCTGGCCGCGACCGCGGTGCGCGGCTACCAGGCGTTCCGAGCTCAGCAGCGGCTCGCGGCGTCGACCGAGGCGGGCGAATTGCCGCCGCCGGGGCCGGGTTTCCCGCCGACTGTGCTGAACCATGCGTCGGCGGAGGGGATCTCGCGACACGAAGCTCGGATGCTGGTGTTTCCGGCCGGAGAGTTGCGGGTGCCCGGTCGTACGGTCACGGTCGTCGTCCTGACCGCGGTGTCGCTGGCGCTCGCCCGCTACCTGGCCGACCGGGGTGAGCCGGTGGAGCGGCTCGGTGCGCAGGTCCCGATGGCCCTGGCCGAGGACACCGGTCCACGCAACAACTATCGCAGTCTCGGCGTCGACCTCTTCGTCGATGAACCCGATCCGAGTCTGCGCGCCGACAAGATCGCCGCGGCGCTCGCCGACCGGCGCGCCCGCGCCCGGCACCCGCTGCTGTCGGCGCAGGACCGGGTCACCGCGACGATTCCCGCCCCCATGTTGCGGCGGGACGTCGACCGCTATCCCCTCGATACCGTTCCCGGTTCGATAGCTGGACACACTGTCGTCTCCAGTGTCGACCGCGGGCCGGCCGATCTGTCCTTCGGTGGCGGGCGGGTGCGGTTCACGGCCGGATTCCCGGCGCTCGGCTCCGTCATGCACCTCACCCACGGCGTGCACGGACTCGGCGACACCGTCACCATCTCCCTGCACGCCGACCCGAAGGTCCTACCGGATCTCGACGCCTACGCCGCTCACCTCCGCGCCGCGCTGCTGGAAGCGCACCGCGCCCTGGTCGGCTCCGCTCCGGCGTGACACTCGTTCGCCCGCCGATCAGGAACGGGCGAGGGCGGGCTGGGGCGTGGCCTGGTGGACCTCGGCGGAGATCTTGATCTCCAGTTCCAGCCGGGTGACGTTGATGACCGAGCGCTCCTCCTCGACGGTGTTCTCGATCGCCCGCGACCACAGCGCCTGGATCTCGGTGATCTCTTCGGCGGTGGCCTCGCCGTCGAGCTCGATCCGGCGGCGTTGCAAGCTGATGTTCAGCGCCGCGGTGAGCGTCCGCATCAGGTCCTCGCAGCGATTGGGGATCTTGCGGTGCGCCACCACGCGCAAGGTGCTGATGAAATCCCGCGAGCCGGTGATCACCTGCCGGACCTCCGCGTCGAGCTCATCCAGTTCCTCCGCATCCCAGCGATCGCAGTGCAACAACTGCTGGCGGACGTCGCTCGAGATGGCCAGCACGGACGAGACCGCCGCCAGCACCGACTCCCGCCGCCACTTGTCGAGCTCGCGCCGCTCGGCCGCCGCGTTCGTCAGCTCCACGTTGCGCTGCGCCGCGTCCAAGGTGGCCCGGTTCCGCTCGTCCGCTGCGGTGACCGCCGCCCGGTTGGCGCGGTTGTTGACCAGCACGCCGACCAAGACCGCAATGCCGACGACGAGAGAACCGAAAAGCGGGAGCCACTGAGTCACGGGGACGATCATTCCATCGGAATGGGAAGTCGCACAGCCTAGATCGGGCGAATCCGGCTCGTCCGGCTACTCGGGAGGAAATCCGAACGGCGGACCGGGGTCAGTCCCGTGCGGCGCCTTCCGGCCACACGACATCGACCGGCACACCACGTGCACGCGCGAGTTCGACCACCGTCCCGGTGCCCGCCTTCTGCCCGGCATCGCCATCCCACACGGCGATCAGTCGATCGACCGACTCCACCACGGCATCGTTGGCTGCTTCGTACGCTGCACGGCCCGCGTCGTCGAAATCCATCACCCGCACCTCCGCCGCGTTCTTCACGAGCTCGTCGAACAGCTCGGCGTGATCCGGTTTCACCTTCCGCTCGCGGTAGTTCCGGGACGGCAACACCACCTCGAGCCGCCCACCCGCATCGAGCACCGCCCGCGCGAACACCGAATCGGAACCGCGCGCAATACAACTCACTCCGACCAATTCGCTCGGATCGTGCTCGCCCAGCAGCGCACGCACCGCGTCGTACACCAACGGCGCGGTGGCCTCGGTGATGTTCATGTGCCCGGTGACGCCGATCCGCACCATGCAGATGTGCTCCTATGCTGTCGCGGCAACCAGCGGCCGCATCCGCTCCCGCAATTCGACGACCGCGCCGAACCTACGGTGCGGTTGTACACCTTCGCCGATTTCTTCGTTACACGGTCCGGCGCAGATGCCGAGCCGCGTAGAGGCTCGGCGCTGGTACCTGCCATTTCGTCCTCTGCGTCGAACTTGCATCGAATAATGAAGCCCCATCGCGTGCCCCTCGCTAGGCTGGCTTGATGGCAATCCCGAGTGTGTGGTCCGTGACAACGACCACCCCGACCGAGGAAGCAGCCCAAGAGATCGCCCGCGCCACGGTGTCCGAGCGGTTGGCGGCAGGGGCGTTCATCACTGGCCCGATCAAGTCGGTGTTCTGGCATCTCGGCGAACTCGGCGACGGACATGAGTGGCGTGTCGAACTCCGTACCTCTGACGCTACGCGAGACAAACTCGCGGAACGAATCAAAGAACTGCATCCATGGGACAACCCGGAGTTGGTGGGCCAACCGATCGAGTGGTACCCAGAAGAATACGGGCGCTGGGTGGCCCGCTCTACAAACGCGTCGGAATAGGCACCCTGGCTGCTCGAGCGCGTGACCAGAGCTCGGCGCCGCCAGGTATCCCGGCGACACGTTGTGCCACCTGCTGTACGCGAGCCAGCGGCCGGACTGACGCTACCTTTTCGGCGGAAGCGAGAGCGTTTTCCGTGATCGCCATCGCCGCCTCGGGGTTACGCCGACGTCGTGACCTGCGTCGCTCAGCCTGTCTTATGAGTAACGCGCCTCGCCTCCGTTGGTTCGGAGGTGGGGCGAGATTCGCTGTAATCCGGTGTTCTGGTCTATATCTCCAGCTTCGCCAGCATCCAAGTGCCGAGGGCGTACATGTCGTCGGCAGGGATGGCGCGCGTGTAGTGCAGGGGCGGGGTTATCCAGCGGAACTGGCGCCACCCGCTGGCCGGACGGATGACCCAACCGCCGTATTCACGGTGAGGACGCCACTGGCCCTCACCGGTATAGCCGGGCTCGCGGGAGACACACCGGAACCAGGAGTACACGTGGCAGCGCAACAAGAACCAGCGCCTCGACCATGTGGTAGGGCCGCTACTTACAACGAGCAGCTTCATCGAAGCGAACTTAGCAATTGGAGGATGGCGGGCACGGTTTCCTTGCGGCCCTCGCTCGTCCCGGTGTCCCGGTGGCGCGCATGACGATCTTGCCATGCCACGCAGCAGTCCTCCCGCTATCCGATCCGAACGTTCGTCCATCGCGGCGAAACCGATGTCGTCGCCGTCGCTGGTCCAGCCGACTCGGTGCCCCGCGTCTTGAGCCGCCCTCCGCAGGCAGTCGTGGATGCGAGTCACCGAGTTCTCCCTCGAGCCGCGGTCGGTGCGAGGTGTTCGGTCAGGAAGTCGATCTGATCGGCGACGACTCGTTCCACGATCGGCGGATGGTAGACCGTGAAATGGTCGGCGTCGTAGTGCTCCACGATGGCGCGCGGCGCATCGGCCTCGACCTTCTCCACGATGGTGGGAGCGATGAGATTTTCGAAGTCGCAGGCGCAGATCAGCAACGGGCACCGCACCCGTGACGCGCGCGCCGCAGCGTTGTAGAACAGCATGCCCAGACCCGAGGCCGCGGTGATGCGGTTGTCGAATTCATACCCGTCCGGGCAGACCGAAAGCCAGCCTTCGAGCGCGCCGGGCTGATTGACGAAGGCGAGTTCACCCGGGCGGCCGACGAGTTGGACATACCGGCGAGGCAAGCCCAACGTCGCGCGCACCAGATCGGAGATGATCGGCCCGGTGAACCGCAGCAGATGCCGGAACCCGGCCCGGGCGACAACCGCCCGTCCGCTCAGTACCGGACACTGCACGATCGCCGCGCTGATCTCCGGGTGGCGAGCCGCCGCCGCGACTACGTGGCTGGCTCCGAACGAGGTTCCCCACAACGCCACCCGTTCGGAGTCGAGTTCTGGACGCGAGTGGACGAATGCCAGGGCGGCGTCGACATCGGCGGCGTAACGGCGCCGGCTCACCAGTTGGCGCGGTTGGCCGCCGGATTCTCCGAGGTGGCGGAAGTCGAAAGCCAGCACGGCGAAGCCCGCGTCCGAGAACCACTTCTCGTACTGGCCCAGCATCATCTCGTGGGTCGCGCCGCCGCCGTGCACCAGCACCACGACCGGATGCGGCGCCGGGCCGGCCGGCAGGGTGAGCCATGCGGCGCACTCGTCGTCACCGGACGGAAAACTTGTTCGAATAGTCATGACACCTCCGTTTAGGTACGTTGTACGTGAACGCCGTCAGTTAAACACGTACGCCGTACTTAAACAAGGGAGGTTCATGCCCGCGCCGAAGAAATTCACTACCGATCAACTCCAGATCGCAGCGTTGGCCTTGGTCGACGAGCAGGGCCTGGCCGGGTTGACGATGCGCAATCTCGCGGCCGCGCTGGGCACCGGGGCGATGACGATCTACAACTACGTCGACGGGAAAGAGGGGCTCGAGCGGCTTGTCACCGGAGCTGTCCTGGCCGAGGCGCGGTGGGCGGTCGAACCGTCCGGCGACTGGGCCGATGAAACTCGCGCAGTGGCCGAGGGCATGTGGCGCGCCATCCGCTCCCATCCGCACGCCATTCCCCTGCTCCTCACCCGCCGCACGCTCGACTTGCCGACTCTCGTGACCGCCGAAGCGCTGCTGCGGGCGCTTGCGCGTAGCGGTAGATCGGGGGCCGACCTGCTGATCGCTTTCCGTGTGGTCACCGGATTCATCACCGGCTTCGCGCAAGCTGAACTCGCCGGACCGCTCTCCGTAGCCCGCGACCCGGATCCCGCGGCGATCACCGACCGGGTCGCGGCTCTGCCGCCCGACCGCTTCGCCAAATTGATCGAGATCGCACGCGCCGCAGCAGATAGCGACCCCGAAGAAGAATTCCGCACCGGCCTGCGCATCATCCTGGATGGGCTGAAGGGGTGAACTTGATCCAGGAGTGTGGCCGGGGGGACTTGAAGCAAACGCCTCTGACCAGCCACGAATGTCCGGTCAGAGGCGTTTGCCCTGGCGGAGGATAGGGGATTTGAACCCCTGAGGGCGTTAACCCAACCCGCGTTCCAGGCGAGCGCCATAGGCCACTAGGCGAATCCTCCGTGGAGCAGCATACCGGTAGTCCCCGGCCCGTCGCCAAATAGGGCCGTCCGGAGGGATGAAGTGCCTGGTCGAGGACTCTTATGGACCCCGGAGGATGGGATTGCGGGCGGGAGACGCTACACTGGCCGACGGATCCCGCGCGGCGCGCATCCTGTGAACTCCCCCAGGGCCGGAAGGCAGCAAGGGTCAACGGGCTCTGCCGGGTGCGCGGGGTCCCCTTTTTTCAAGGTCTCGCGCGGGTGCCTCGTCTCCGCCGGGCCGGTGCGGGGTGCGGATGGGCTGGGTCCGGTCGGCACCCATCCCGCCCTCGGATAACGCCTCCAATTCCGGCCACCGCACGGGTAACGTGAACACCGTCCGCGGATGCACGTGCGTCTGTACGGACAACTGTTCGGCCGCCGCCCATCGGTCCGGCCAGACCACCGTCCCCTCGCTGCTTGAAAGGCTGCCCAGGATGCCCCGGCAAACGCAGATCGGTTTGATGAGCCATGAGGAGCTCGTGCTCGAGCACGAGACCCAGTCCGCGAATTACGCGACGCTCAAGACCGAGAAGCTCACGCTGGACCTGACCCGGGGGAAACCTTCGCCGGAGCAACTCGACCTGTCCGCCGCGCTGCTGCACCTGCCCGGCGACGGCGATTTCCGCGACGGCACCGGCACCGACTGCCGTAACTACGGTGGCCTGCACGGTCTCCCGGAACTGCGCGCGATCTTCGGCGAACTGCTCGGCATCCCGGTGGACAACCTGCTCGCGGGCAACAACGCCAGCCTGGAACTGATGCACGACGTGATCAGCTACGCGATGCTGTACGGCACCAATGATTCCGAGCGGCGCTGGGCCGCCGAGGACACCCTCGAGTTCCTGTGTCCGGCGCCCGGTTACGACCGGCACTTCGCGATCACCGAGGCGCTCGGCTTCGAGATGATCCCGATCCCGATGCGCCACGACGGCCCGGACACCCACGCCATCGCCGAGCTGCTGGCGAACGATCCGCAGATCAAGGGTCTGTGGGCCGTGCCGAACTACTCCAACCCGACCGGTGTCGTCTTCTCCGAAGACGTTGTCCGGGAGTTGGTCTCGATGCCGGCCGCGGCGCCCGACTTCCGGCTGTTCTGGGACAACGCGTACGCGGTGCACCCGCTCACCGACACCGCCGCCCCGGTGATCGATGTGCTCGGCCTCGCCGCGGCAGCCGGGAACCCGAACCGCCCGTTGGTATTCGCCTCGACCTCGAAGATCACCTTCGCGGGCGCGGGCGTCAGCTTCATCGGCGGTTCGACCGCGAACCTGGAGTGGTACCTGAGCCACGCCTCGAAGAAGAGCATCGGCCCGGACAAGATCAACCAGCTGCGCCACTTGCGTTTCTTCCGCGATGCCGACGGCGTGCGTGCGCACATGCAGAAGCATCGCGCGATCCTGGAGCCGAAGTTCGCTCTGGTGCTGAAGATCCTGGAGGACCGTCTCGGGGCGTCCAAGGTGGCGTCCTGGACCGAGCCCAAGGGCGGCTACTTCATCAGCCTGGACGTGCTGGAAGGCACCGCGGCGCGGGTGATCGCGCTGGCGAAGGAAGCGGGCATCGCGCTCACCGCGGCCGGTTCGGCCTTCCCCTACCGGAACGACCCGGAAGACAAGAACATTCGCATCGCGCCGAGCTTCCCCAAGCTGCCCGAGCTGGAGAAGGCGATGGACGGCCTGGCCACTTGCGTGCTGCTGGCGGCCACCGAGAAGCTGCTCGGCAAGTAGACGCGGACCCGGAAACGAATGATCGCCCGGCACGAATCTCGTGCCGGGCGATCAGCTCTGTACTGGGCAGTGGGCCCGGCCGGGAAAGGCGGGCTCTACCCGGTTTCCAACAGCTCCTTCAGCCGCGCCAGGTCCCCGCGGTTGGCCCGCCGGATCGCCGCCTCCAGCAGCGGTGCGGCGAATTTCCCGAAGCCGCTCGGCTCGCCGCGGTTGCGCAGCGTCATGCGGGTGCCGCCCTCCGGCGTGTCCGCCCAGGTATAGGTCGTCTCCATCGGAAACGGCCCCTGCGCGGTGCGCATCACCAACCGTCTGGCGGGCTCGTAGTCGACCACCTCGTAGGTGTAGGTCAGCCGGTTGCCGAGGAAATGGGCGACGAAGGTCATCCGCGAACCGGCGCGCAGTGGCGGCTCGGTCTCCCAGGTGACGCTGTGGATGCGCGCGTACCAGGCCGGGGCGTGCGCCGGATCGGCCGCGTACGCCGCGACCAGCTCGCGGGAGCGGTCGATCGTGATGTCGGTCAGCACGTCGACGGCCATCGGCCGGGTCAGTGCGGCTTGTGCGCGAGGACGGCGAACATGGTCACCGACAGATGGATGTCGCCGGTGGCCGCGGCCCGCTCCAGATCGTCGAGCAGTCGCTCACGTTGCGCCTCGGTGATCGCGCCGCGTGCTACCGCCATCGCCGAGATCCTGGTCACCAGCGAGCCCGCGCCCACGCTGCGATCCTGCACCAGGGCCTGCGAGCCGATGTCGTCGACCACCAGCCCCGCCTTGGTGAGCAGACCGGGGAGCCTGCGACCCGACAGCGGATTGGTGGTCGCCGACACGAGGGTGTCGATCACCTCGCGGACGACCTGCCGGTCACCGGGGTGCATGATCGCGGTGCCCCAATCGCTGTCCACCACGACGACTCGTCCGCCCGGGCGGAGCACGCGCGCGATCTCGTTGGCCGCGCGGGCGGGGGCGGTCAGATGCTGGAAGACGCGCTCGCACAGGACGGCGTCGAAGCTGTCCGCGCCGAACGGCACGCCGTAGGCGTCGCCGGAGTGGAATTTGGCGGTCGAGCCGGCCTGGGCGGCGCGGCGCTCGGCGGAGGCGAGCAGGTGCGGGTCCGGCTCGACGCCGAACGCGCTGCCGTCCGGGCCCACCGCCTCGGCGAAGGTGATGACCTCCGAGCCGGTGCCGGAGCCGATGTCCACGGCGTGTTCACCGGGCCGCACCGCGAGCGCTTCGTGCGCCCAGGTGCGCAAGCGGCGGATGCCGGGCAGCGCGGCCTGGAGGTCGCGCACGTCCACCAGCTGGTCTTGACCTGCTCGGTCGAACCGATCGGGGCGCAATGCGTAGGTGTTCATGGGCCCGTGTCCATCCCTGGCCGTTGCCGTCGTCTTGGTCGGTGTCGCCGTCATCTGAGGCATGGCCTGGAGCCTACGCGGCAGGTCATCTACCCGCGCGTAGGCACTGTGAGGCGGGTCACTATGGTTGATGAACGGGGCGCTGTCGTGAGTACATGGGTAACTCGTCGGGCACGCTCGAACAGAAGTGGCACCGACGCAGGACCGGAGCGCGGATCTCACGGCACCTACCAGTACGGCCTGAATCTACGGAGAGGCGGGACAGTGACGCGCACGCTGTGCCTGGCGCAGGACGCCGAGGCGGACAGGCTACTGACCGAGGACCACTTCGCCACGCTGCTCGGCATGCTCCTGGACCAGCAGTACCCGATGGAGCACGCCTTCCGCGGCCCGAAGAAGATCGCCGACCGGATGGGCGGGTTCGACATCCAGCGCATCGCCGAGGCCGATCCGCAGGAGTTCGAGGAACTCGCCGCGACGCCGCCCGCGATCCACCGCTACGGCCGGTCCATGGCCCGGCGTGCCCAGGAACTGGCGCGCTACGTCATCGAGCACTACGACGGCAAGGCGGAGAACATCTGGACCATGGGGGACCCGGACGGCAACGAAGTGCTGCGGCGCCTGAAGGACCTGCCCGGCTATGGCGAGCAGAAGGCGAAGATCTTCCTGGCCCTGCTCGGCAAGCAGCGGGGCGTCCGGCCGGAAGGCTGGCGGGCCGCGGCGGGCGCCTACGGCGACGAGGGCTCGCGCCGCTCGGTCGCGGACGTCACCGACGCCGAATCCCTCGCGCAGGTAAGGGAATTCAAGAAGCAGGCGAAAGCGGCGGCCAAAGCGAAGTAGTCCAGCAGCTGTAACTCGCCGGTTGCCTATTTGAAATCTGCATGCTTTTTTTCCTCGTTTCACCGGAGTTCCTCCCGGATGCTTTGCCTCGAAGGCTCCACCTGAGATGAGGGATTGCAGGACATGAGGATGAGGAAGCTCGCCGTGGTGGCGGCGCTGGTCACCATTGCGACCGGAGTGGCCGCGGGTACGTCCGGCGCCGCACCGGCGGAAGAAAGCGTGGAAAACGCGGTCAATTTCACCGCGTACGCGACCGATACCCAGTCGATCATCGAAACCGACGCGGGATCGCTGGTCGTCGAGGACGGCGTGTTCAAGGTGAAGGCGTCCAACGGTACCGTGCTCGCGGGTCATCCGCTGCGGTTTCAGCTGGACGACTTCGAATTCCCGATCGCCGCACAGATCTCCGGCCGCAGCGCGACGCTGACGCCGCTGCTCGACCGCGAGCACGCGGTCTACAAGCCGGTCGCGCTCCCGTTCGAGGACAAGGCGCCGTGGAAGAGCGAATACGACCGTGAAGTCGCCGCCTGGACGCGCCTGACCAGCACCATCACCATGGGCGCCGCGATCGGCACCCTCGTCGGCGGCATCGGCGGCGCGGCGGTCGGCTGCGTGCTCGGTGGCATCGCGGGCGCGACCATCGCCGCGGGGACCATCGCGGGCCTGTTCGGTCCGTTCATCCCGGCGGCGGGTGTCGGCTGCCTCGTCGGCATCGCGGCGGTCGGCGCGCTCGGCACTGTCGCGGGGCAGATCCTGATCACCGCTCCGGTCGCGATCGGCGCGGCGATCCAGTACTTCACGACGGTCAATCAGCCGTTCGCCGCGCCGAAGTAATGCTTCCGCGTGAAAAGACCCCGCCCCTGCGGACCTCCGCCGGGACGGGGTCTTTTCGTGTGCTTGCGACCTGGGGAAACAATGTGCGGGTGCGCACAACGGCGCGTCGAGGGTTGGTGTGTCATGGATATCGGTGTTAATTTAAATGACATGTCTGCCGGCCGATCGAACCTCCTGCGCGTCACTTACGTGACCGCCGCGCTGGGTCTTCGGCTGCCGTTGACGCGCGAACTGTGTCGCCTCTCTTGCTGCAGCTGAGCCGGTTTTCCGGCTCGTTTGCTGCCTCGCCGCCCATGTAGGCACGTCCCGTTGATTTGCGGGACTTCAGCAAGGATCTGCACAATGTCCCTTCCCACCCTTGAACGTTCCGTCTCCAGGGTTACCGGCCGTGCCCGCGTCCAGCGTCCGGTTGTCGCTCCCGAACTGCGCATCGCCGACAACCCGGCGGCCGCGGTCCTGCGGGCCGCCACCGGTGGTCCCGTTTCCCGTGACAATGCCGCGCGCACAACGGGTTTGAGCATCGCCACGGTCAATCGCCAGGTCTCCGCTCTGCTCGCGGCCGGCCTGCTGCGGGAGCGCCCCGACCTGACGGCCTCGGGTGCGGTCGGACGCCCCCGGGTCCCGTTCGAGATCGATCACGAGGCCTACCTGACCATCGGCATCCACATCGGCGCCGCGGTCACCAAGATCGTCGCCGCCGACCTGCGCGGCCGCATCCTCGGCGGTTTGGCCATCGCCACCCCGCAGACCGGCCAGGAATTCGCCACCACCACCGTGGCCCGCAGCGCGAAGGCGTTCCTGCAGCGGTGGCACCGGCGCAAGGCGCTGTGGGCCGGTGTCGCGATCGGCGGCCGGGTCGACCCGCTCACCGGCGTCGTCGACCACCCGAAGTTGGAATGGCGTGGCGCGCAGGTGGGTTCGGTTCTCGCCGAGGTGCTGGAGCTGCCCGTCTCGGTCGCGCCGCACGTGGAGGCGATGGCCGGTTCCGAGCTGTTGCTGCCCACGGGCGAGCCCAAGGACCAAGCCCGCGTCGAGCGGGGCAGCAGCCTGTACTTCTACGTGCGTGAAACCGCCGGTGTGGCAGTGACTCTGGACGGACGGGTGCACACGCCGAGCAACGGCCCCGGATCGATCGCGCATCTACCCACCGGCTCGGACGTCGAATGCCCCTGCGGACGGCGTGGCTGCTTGGAGGTGACCGTCGGCGATCGGTCGCTGCACTCCAGGGCCGTCGGCCGCGGCATCATCCCGGCGCACAACGGCACCGCGGGGTCGACCATCGCCGACCTGCACCGGGCCGCGGAAGCCGGTTCGGAGTCCGCGCGGGAGCTGCTCGCCGAACGGGCCACCATCCTCGGCCACACCGTGGCGATGGTGCGCGACATGCTCAACCCCGATCGGGTGATCCTCGGGGGGCAGGCATTCACCGGCTACCGGCCCGCGGTCGCGCATGTGGCGCGCGCGTTCAACCAGGGTTCGACGCTGCCGCCCACCGATATCCGGATCAGCGGATTCGGCGGCAAGGTCCAGGAATACGCCGCGGTGGTGACCTCGCTGAGCGTCCTCTACGCCGACCCGCTGGCGGCGGTCCGGCGAACCGCGTCGATCGACTGAGCACTACGACGAAAAGGACGACCGGCCGCACTGGCCGGTCGTCCTTTCGTCTGTGACGCTAGCGATGCGGATCTCCTGCGACGGCGAAAAGCCCTTCCAGCGCGGTGATGAAGAACGGGAAGTGCCCGGCGAAGCGCTGCAGGTTGCGGTCGCGTTCGAAGCCGCCGAACCAATAGAGGCCGGGTTGCGCGTCGGCCGACGGATCGAGGTCGCGGAAGGCGCGGATCCAGTTGTCGGCGCGTGCGCCGAGCACCATGAACGGCAGCGCGCGGGAGAACACGGTCTCCTGATCGATCGGCGGGATCTGTTCGCGCCGAGTGTTTTCCAGGCCGCGCTGGAGCGCGCGGATCTGCCGGGCGAGTTCCAGCCCGCGCGACGTCCGGGCCGGCAGATACTGTGGCGCGAGCAGGCAGGCCACGCCACCGAGCGCGATGGCGACACCGACCAAGGCATGCCCGGAAGTGAGCGCGAGGGCTACGGTCGCCACGATGCCCGCGAGCACCAGCGCCCCGCCGAGCCACATCGCCAGGCCGGGGCGACGGCGATCGAGGAAGTTCCCCCGCGCGACGGCATCGGCCACCATGGCGGCGCGCACCGGACCGGAGGCCACGCGCCCCGGCCTGCGCAACTCGCCCAGTGTCACCGCGTCGGCGCCGTCCGGCAGCAGCGCCTCGTAGACGGCCGTCTCGTAGGCGCGCAGCTGATCGTCCGGCGTGTTCACCCGGCTGATCCGCCAGTCGCTGTCGCTGAGCGGCGTGATCCGGAGATACCGGCGCACCGCGAGGTCCACCACCGTGGCGGCGACGTCGACCGGATCGACATGCCCGTCCAGCAGCAGCCCGGCCTCGCCGGGCAGTGCGCCGTCGGGTGAGGTGAACTGCACGCGGTCCCCCTCGCGCAGCAGCGGGTCGATCGTCTCCGAACCGCCGCCCACCGCCGCGTCCTGGCGGCGGGCGCGCAGCACGAAGGCGACCAGCGCCGCCAGTGCGAGCAGCAGGACGCCGAACGCGACGAGCACCGGGGCGGTGATCGCGAAGGGGCCCGCGTCACCGCTGCCGCGCACGTCGGCGTTGCTCGGCACGGTGCCGGGCGGCAACTGCAGCGTCAGGTCGATCGCGTCTCCCTTGTGCAGGTCGGTCTGCTCCAGGAACAGGACGCCGTCGCTTTCGATCTTGACGTCGGCGCAGGGCCGGGTGTTGCCGGGCGGACCGAGTTTGCAGTCGACGATGCCCATTTCGAAACTCGGACTGATCAGCGAGGCGCTGATGGACGCGATGTCGGTGTTGAGCACCCCGAGCCAATGGAACACCTGGGTGCCCGGCGCGTCGCTCACGGTGTTCTGCACCGAGTACCGGAAGGTGGAGACGCCGGGTCGGGCCTCGATGGTGAACTGGTCGTTGGCGACCGTCGCGGTGCCCGCGCCCTCGGTGTCCACATCGGAGACCCGGAAGACGCGTTCGGCGTCGTCGCTCACCTTCAGCCGCAGCGGAAGCACCATCCGGAAGGAGCCCTCCGGCGGCACCGAAACCTGCTCGACCACTTCGAGGATGCCCTCGCGGTTCAGCTTCAGATCGGCGGTGATGGCCACGCCGCCCGGCTCGGGCTGGGCCTGGGTGACCGGGGCCGTCGCGAACATTCCCGCGATGGCGAGAAGCAGCGCGCCTAGGGCGGCCCCCCGAAAAGTCAGCATGGTCGCCTACTCTAGACAGCTTGCTATTCTGCGTCAGCGGCTGTCGGCGATCACTGAGACGAGGGGGTACGGGGGCGTGACACAACCACCGTACGGACACGGACCGGTCCCGCATGGAGGGCGTCCAATCCCGCCGCCCGGCTACGGTGCGCCCTACGGCCCGCGACCGGGTTATGGCCCGCCCCCCGGTTATGGTCCCCCTCCGGGGTACCGGCCCGCGCCGGGATATGCCCCGCCTGCCTACGGCCCGCCACCGGGTTACGGCCCGCCGGTGCCACCGCCCATGCCCTATGGTCCGCCCGGGCGGCCGCCGTACCCGCCGCCCCGCAAACGGGGTGGCGGCGGATGGGTGGTGCTGCTGGTCGTCGTCGTGTTCGTGGTCGCGGCGGGGCTGGTGCGCAACGCGATCTCGGTCGGGCGTGGCGACAACGACGCGTCCGGTCCGCAGCCGAGCTTCACGTTCGACGCCCAGCCCGACGGTGCGTCCGGGCCGTCGGAAACCGCCAACAACCCGCTGCTCACGGATCCGAGCGCGACGCTGATTCCGGCGCGGTGCGATTACTCGCCGTGGGGCACTCAGGTGGACGCCGCCCGCAAGTTCTTCGAGAGCGCCGCGTCGTGCCTGGAGACGGCGTGGAAACCCGTGCTGCGCAAGGCGAATCTGCCGTTTCAGCCGCCGTCGCTGAACGTCAGCGCGACCACGACGGGTATCACCACCCCGTGTACCGGCTCGACCAGCAATTTCGCCGCGTTCTACTGCCCGGCGAACAAGACCATCTACATGCCGATCAGCCAGTTGCAGACCGACTACTTCAAGGACAACTGGGTCGTCTATCTGTCGGTCTTCGCGCATGAGTACGGCCACCACGTGCAGGCCATGTCCGGCATCCTGCGCAAGGCCAACAGCGAGCGCGCCGACGTGGGACCGCGCAGCTCCAAGGGACTGGAACTGTCGCGGCGAGTCGAGTTGCAGGCCAACTGCTTCGACGGCATGTACCTGTCCTCGTCGTCGAGGGGCGGTTCGCTGACCGATCCGCAGCTCACTCTGGCCCGCAAGGACGCCTACGGGCGCGGCGACCAGGCCGGGGACATGCGCGACCACGGCTCGGCGGAGAACGGCGGGCAGTGGTTCGAGACGGGTTTGGACAACAATCGTGCGGCCCAATGCAATACGTTCACCGCGTCGGCGAGCTCGGTGAGCTGAAACGCCGCCGCAGGACGGATTTGTCTCGCTGAGCTCGCCCCTGGCTGGTCACAGCGACCGGAATCGGCTTGCGCACTGTCCCCGACGCCGTCGCGGTGATCAGCCCCGATCCTCATCGAGCAGGCGATCGGTGTGCGGACGCCCGAGGTGACCCTCGCCTAGGCGGCGCGGCGTATGGCCGTGCACCCCTTCGGCGTACGCCGTCTCGGCGTGCAAGGCGAAGTCGATACCCGCGGTCTCGTCCTCCTTGCTGACCCGGAATCCGATGAGCCGGTCGATGCCCTTGCCGAGCGCGAACGAGACGCCGAACGCGTAGGCGGCGACGACGAGCACCGCCACCAGCTGTTTGCCGAGCTGAGTGAACCCACCGCCGAACAGCAGGCCCTCGACCCCGCCGGTCATCACCTCGGTGGCGAGCAGACCGATCAGCACGGTGCCGACGATGCCGCCGACGAAGTGCACGCCGACCACGTCGAGGGAGTCGTCGTAGCCCGCCTTGAACTTCCAGCCCACCGCGAACGAGCACAGCACGCCCGCCGCGAGCCCGACCAGCAGCGCGCCCAAGGTGTTGACCGACCCGCAGGAAGGAGTGATGGCGACCAGTCCGGCCACCACGCCGGACGCCGCGCCGAAGGTGGTGGGCCTGCCGTCGCGGATCTGCTCCACCGCGAGCCAGCCGAGCATGCCGAGGCAGCCTGCCACCAGGGTGTTCAGGAAGACGGCCGCGGCGAGGCCGTTGGCCGCCAGCGCCGAACCGGCGTTGAAGCCGAACCAGCCGAACCACAGCAGGCCCGCGCCGAGCAGCACGAAGGGCAGATTGTGCGGTCGCATCGCGTCGGTGCGGAACCCGATGCGCGGGCCGAGCACCAGCGCGAGGGCCAGGGCGGACGCGCCGGAGGCGATCTCCACCACCAGGCCGCCGGCGTAATCCAGCGCGCCGAACGAGGCGAGCCAACCGTCCGGGCCCCACACCCAGTGGGCGATCGGCGCGTACACCGCCAGCGCCCACAGCGGCACGAAGATCATCCACGCGGAGAACTTGGCGCGGTCGGCGATGGCGCCGCTGACCAGCGCGGCGGTCAGGACGGCGAAGGTGAGCTGGAACGTCGCGTACAACAACTCGGGTACCGAGCCGCGCACCGAGCCGGGGTCGATGCCCGCCATGCCGAGGTGACCGAGGCCGCCGATCAGGCCGCCGCCCGCGTCGGCGCCGAACGCCAGACTGTAGCCGAGAAGTAGCCAGGTGACGGTTACCAGTGGGATCGCGATGAAGTTCATCATCAACATGTTGAGCACGCCGGTCGAGCGCACCATCCCGCCGTAGAAAATGGCCAGGCCCGGGGTCATGAGCAGGACGAGGGCCGTGCTGACGAGCAGCCAGGCGGTGGCCGCGGGATCGATGGTTGGGGACACGGTGCACTCCTTCCGCGCGCGTGCGCTGGAAGGAAGTTACCGAACGGTCGCTAGCGGGTCGACAGCCGATCGGCTCGAGCGCGGTCAGGCCGGGGACGAGCCCTTCCTGACCCGGCGCAGCCACGTGGTGACCGTGTCCGGCGTCGGCGGGTCCGCGCCGACCAGGTCGAGCACGCTGTAGCCGAGGCACGCCGCGCCCATCACGCGCGAGGCGACGGCTTCCGCGTCGCCCCAGGGCAGGAAGGGTTTGGCCAGCAGCAAGGAGGCGATGCCGTGGGCGACCGACCACAGTTCCAGCACGATCGGCCGCGGGTCGCGCGGTGCCATCGTCCCGTCGTCCATGCACTTGCGCACCGTGGCCGCGAAATGCTGGAAGGCCCCGCTGGTGAGGACCTGGTCCACCGCGCCTTCGGTCTCGGTGGGCGCGGTCGCCAGCCGGTACTGCTCGGGATGCGCGAGGGCGAAGCGGACGTAGGCCATGCCTTGCTCGTGCAACTGCGTCACCGGGGAGGCCGCGGGGTCGGTGGCCGCCCGCATCGCGTCGGCCAGGTCTTCGAAGACCTGGGCGACCACGGCCTCGATGAGTTCGTCCTTGTCGGCGAAGTGCCGGTAGATCGACGGCGCGCTCACGCCCACCAGCTTGCTCACCGCCCGGATCGAGACGGCGTCCGCGTGCCCGGTCCTGGTGAGCAGGTCGGCCGTGGCCCGCAGGATCTCCTCGCGCAGCTGAGCTCCCGAGCCGCGCGGCGAGCGAGGGCGTCTGCCACCGATCATGCCCGCCCTGCGGTTTCCAGCGGGCGGGCGGCGGCGTCCTCCTCGCCCTCGGTCAGCCCGATCTTGGCGTGCAGGCGGGCCAGCGGCGCGGGCGCCCACCAGTTGAGCGGACCGAGCAGGCGCATGAGCGCGGGCGCGAGCAGGCCGCGGATGATCGTGGCGTCGGCGAGCACGGTCAGCGTGAGGCCGAGCCCGAGCAGCTGCATGAACGACACCTTCGCGGTCACCAGCGCGCCGAGCACGATGGCCATCAGCACGGCGGCCGCGGTGAAGATCCGGCCCGTGCGTGCCAGGCCGACCGCCACCGCGCGGGTGTTGTCGTGGGTGGCCAGCCACTCCTCGCGCACCCGCGACAGCAAGAACACCTCGTAGTCCATGGACAGGCCGAAGGCCAGGCAGAACATCAGGATCGGCATGGTCGGCACCAAGTAGCCGACCGGGGTGAAACCGAGCAGCCCGGACAGGTGACCTTCCTGGAACACCCAGACCATCGCGCCGAAGGCGGCGGCCAGCGACAGCGTGTTCAGCACGAGCGCTTTGATCGGCAGTACGACGCTGCCGGTGAACAGGAACAACACGATGAACGTGGTGAGGGCGATCAGGGCGGCCGCGAGCGGAAGCCGGGCGGCCAGCGCGTGCAGCGAGTCGGCGTTGGCCGCCGCCGCGCCACCGAAGAGCGCCTCGCCCGGCGCCGGGATCGCCCGGATCGCGTTCAGCTGACGGTCACCGGCGGGTGAGAACGGATCGAGCTTCGTCGCGACACTCAGGTAGGTGCCGGTGTCGTTGCTCATCCCGGGCGGCGCCGGTGCGACTCGCGCGCCCGTCACGTAGATCCCGGCGGCGGAGAGGACGGCGGGCACGCCCTCCACCTTGGACAGTTCGGCGGCGTATCCGCCGAGCGCCGCGGTGTCGCCGTGATAGCCGTCCAGCACGATGGTGGTGCTGGCGACCGGGTCGGCCTGGGGGAACTGGGTGCGCATGGCGTCGCCTACCTGGCGGCTGGACGCGGTCTCGGGCAGCACCCGGTCGTCGGGATAACCGAATTTCACCGACAGGAACGGTGCGCCGAGCGCCAGCAGCAGCGCGATGATCACGATCGCGACCGGAGCCGCGTGCCGCATCACCACGCCGGCCAACCGGTACCAACCGCTGTCCTCGGGCGCGTGCGGGCCCGGTGCGGGCGCGTCGCGCCGGAACAGGCGGCGCAACGGAGCTCGCAGGTCGAGGGAGTTCACCCGGTGCCCGAGCAGGACCAGCGCGGCGGGCAGCACCACGATCGACGCGGCCGCCGCAGCGGCGACGACCGCGACACCCGCGTAGGCGAAACTTTTCAGGAAGTACAGGTCGAACACGCTGAGCACGGCCAGCGACAGCGCGACGGTGAGCGCGGAGAACAACACGGTGCGCCCCGCGGTCTGCACGGACCGGATGGTGGCGGCGGCCGGATCCAGGCCGCGCGCCAGTTCCTCCCGGAAGCGGCTGACGATGAACAAACTGGAGTCGATGGCCAGCGCCAGACCCATCGCCGTCGTCATGTTCAGCGCGTAGATCGAGACGTCGGTGAACAGCGTGCACAGGCGCAGCAGCGCCAGCGTCGCCAGGATGGCGAACACGCCGATGGTCAGCGGGAGGGCCGCGGCCACCAGGCTGCCGAACACCAGAACCAGCACGATCATCGACAACGGCACCGCGACGCCCTCGGCCAGGGTGAGGTCGCGGGTGGTCTGCTCGGTGACGTCGTGGTAGATCGCGGCGATGCCGCCTTGGCGGACCGTGATGCCGTTGGAGACGCCCGCGAACTGCCGCTCCAATTCGCTCGCGGTCTTCTGGACCTGCGTCTCGTCGCCGTCGATGTAGGCGACGACAAGGGCGCTCTTGCCATCGGTGCTGCGCAACGCGTTCGCCAGCGGCTGCGGGGTGGTCCAGTAGGACTGGACGCCCTGCACGTCACCGCGATTCTTCAGCGCATCGGCCAGCTCGATGCCCGCCGCCTTGGTGGCCGGGTCGTCCGCCCCCGCGGCCGAGCCGACCAGCAGGACAAAATTGGGCGCTGCGCCGGCGAAGTTGTCGGCGATCAGCTCGGCGACGCGGGCGGACTCGGCCTCGTTCGACGTGAACCCGCCGGACTTCAGGTGCGCGGGCGCGGTGGCGCCGAAAACGCCGCACAAAATGGCGATGACCAGGGCCGCGGCCAGCACCGCGCGCGGAGATCGGGTGATGAATCGGGCTATCCGGGTCAGCATCGCGGCTCCGCTCGCTTGGTTAACGGCGTTAGAGTAACGCTGTTAACCTATGGTGTCGAGCCCGCACGGTCCACTCCGTTTCAGCCGCGAGATCTACGCATGGCGCGCAACCCGCGTCGCCCGGGCACGGGGAGGTCGTCGCGCATCTCCACCCACTCCGCGGTGGTCAACCAGAGCTGCTGGGCGCGGGCATCGGCGGTGTTGTGGAAGATCCTGCGCCCGCGGTCGTCGCGCAGTTCTTGCGCGACCACCGACCAGCGCGGCGGGCGGCCGTGCTCGGCCTGGTAATCCGCCAGATAGGTCGCGATCGCGGTGCCGATGGTGTTCACGGGGCGCAACGAGACCCGGTTGCCGTACTGGGCGGCGTAGAAACGCCGGGCGGCGCACAAGGAACGGGGATTGGCGTTGGAGGCGATCCACCCCGCGCGCTGGGCCCGCTCGATCAGCCAGAGGTGTTTGACCGCCGACGGCGCGATATTGCCGACGCGAGTGCGGATCAACGTCATGATCTGCTCGGTGCACAGCACGTCGCGGCGGGTGGGGCCGTAGCCGTGCGCGGTCCAGTGCGCGTCCGCCAGTTTGGCGAGCACCCGGCCGAAGTCGTCGATGCTGCGCTGGGCGCGGCGGCCGAGCCGTTCGATGCGCTCGGCCTCGCGGCGCATCTCGTTCTGCGCGGTGAGGGTGCGGATCGCGGCCATGGTGGGCACCTGGCCGCGTTCGAGGAGTTCGAGGATGGCCGCCGCGGTGGTCGGATCGGCGGCCGCGGTCACCGGCAGCGAGTCGCGCTTGATCGCGAACTCCTGGGGGCTGATGGCGCGGCTCAAGAGGGCGACGGCGGAGCGGTCGCCTGCGAAATCGGTGCTGGACAGCCAGGCGGCGGCGATGTCGTCACACGACACGGTGGACGGTCCTCCGGTGGAAGTGGGGATTGGCGCTGGTCACCCGTGGGCTCAGTTCGGTAGGTTGTGCCCCGGTCGGGATGAGGGACCGGCCGGGGTCACCAACCTGATGAAGGTTTGGCTACCGAAGTTGCCGAGTGCCACGTTAGCCAGCGGATTGCGTCGCTGTCACCCATGGTGACGGTTTCGTTATTTCCAAAAAGTCGTGGTAAATCGGGGTGGGAGTCCATATTTTCCGGGCGCGGACGGGACGCTTCGGTGGGCAAGTCGGACTTCGCTCGTGCAGCATGAGCGATAGCTCTGAGGTTGCTATCGCGTACGTACCGGTCGGCCTCCGAAGAAGGCGGTACGCATGTTGTGATGTGAATCACATCATTCTGCTCGTCTGGGTCACCTCCCGGGGCCGCAGGCGGGAATGTCCTTTGTCGGCGGTCGCCGGTAACCTCTGGCCGTGGCTCTGTACCGGAAGTACCGACCGGCAACGTTCGCTGAGGTGGTGGGTCAGGAGCACGTCACCGACCCGCTGAGTACCGCGCTCGACACGGGGCGGATCAGTCATGCCTATCTGTTCTCCGGTCCGCGCGGCTGCGGGAAGACGTCGTCCGCGCGCATCCTCGCCCGCTCGCTGAACTGCGTGGAGGGGCCCACCTCGACGCCCTGCGGCACCTGCCCGTCCTGTGTGGCGCTGGGGCCCGGCGGTCCGGGCAATCTGGACGTCATCGAACTCGACGCCGCGAGCCACGGCGGCGTCGACGACACCAGGGAACTGCGTGACCGCGCCTTCTACGCGCCCGCCGAGTCCAGGTACCGGGTCTTCATCGTCGACGAGGCGCACATGGTGACCACCGCCGGGTTCAACGCGCTGCTCAAGATCGTCGAGGAGCCGCCCGCGCACCTGATCTTCATCTTCGCGACCACGGAGCCGGACAAGGTGCTGCCCACCATCCGGTCGCGTACGCATCACTACCCCTTCCGGCTGCTGCCTCCCGCCACGATGCGCGGACTGCTCGGGCGGATCTGCGAGCAGGAGCATGTGCAGGTCGAAGAAGCGGTGTACCCCTTGGTGATTCGCGCGGGCGGCGGTTCGCCGCGCGACAGCCTCAGCGTGCTCGACCAGCTGCTGGCGGGCGCGGGCCCCGAGGGCGTCACCTACGCCCGCGCGGTCTCGCTGCTCGGCGTCACCGACGTGGCGCTGATCGATGACGCGGTCGAGGCGCTGGCCGCCGACGACGGCGCCGCGCTGTTCGGCACCGTCGACCGGGTGATGGAGGCGGGCCACGACCCACGGCGTTTCGCCGTCGACCTGCTCGATCGTTTCCGCGACCTGATCCTTTTGCGGGCGGTGCCCGACGCCACCGAACGCGGTCTGGTCACCGGCCCCGGTGACGTGCTCGATCGGATGCGCGACCAGGCGGCGCGTTTGGGCTCGGCCACCCTCACCCGTTACGCCGAGCTGCTGCACGAGGGGCTGGGGGAGATGCGCGGCGCCACGGCGCCGCGGCTGCTGCTCGAAGTGGTCTGCGCGCGCATGCTGCTGCCTTCGGTGTCCGACGCGGAATCCGCCACGTTGCAGCGGTTGGAACGGCTGGAGCGCGGCCTGGCCGGTGGGTCCCTCGGTTCCGCTCCCGCCGCGTCCGCGCCGCCTGCTTCCACCCCCGCGGCCGCGGCCGGGCCGCCCCGTCGCCGAGGTGCCGAGGCGCTGGCCGCGATGCGGGAGAATCGCGGAGGTGGTCGCTCGGCTGCCGACGCAGGTGGTGGTGCTTCCGCAGGAGATTCGGCGCAGACCGGTGGCGGGGAGGGGGCGGCGCCCGCCCGAGGCGCGTCCGATGACGCCGGAATCGTTGAGCGCCCGCAGGCAGGCAGCGGTGCGGGAGCGGATCCGTCTTCCGGTGCGGCAGGCTCCACCGCTGGGCCGCGTGGCGGTGGGGAATCCGCGAGTGGGGAGCGTCGGCCGTGGCCCGCCGGTGGTGCGTCGTCCCGGGACTCGATGGCTTCGCCTGCGGGACGCGGCACGGATCCGTCTGCGCCGGTAGCCGAACCGGATTCCGCCGCTGTGCCCGGCAGTCGCTCTGTGGGGACGATGCCGGGGGGAGGGCCGAGCGCGAGCGTAGCGACGAGTGCTCCGAACATCGGGACGGACGACGCGTCCGGGTCCACGCCCGGCGTATCCGGGTCGGCTGGCGACGCCGTGCGGGGTGGAGGCGTCGGAGCGGGACGCGTTTCTTCCGAACCCGCTGCCGCACAAAGTATTTACGATGTCGCGTCAGCGCCCGGGCGTGTTCCGGCCGAGCAGGCGGCGAATTCTCGGCCTTCGGGCGCGCACGCGGTGTTGCCCGGCGCCGATCCGGCCGTCGATCGCGGTCGTGGAGTCGCGGACTCGAGTGGCGCGCGGCAATCTGCTGTGGGACCCGAGCAGGGGGGTACGGACCCGGCTACTGCGCGGGAGTCTGCTGTCGGCCGTGAGCGTGGGGCCGGGGGTTCGAGCGATGCGCGGGACTCGGCTGCGGGCCAGGATCGCGGGGCTGCGACTTCGGCTGTTGCTCGGGGTCCTGCTGTCGGACCCGCTCCCGGGGCTGCGGAGTCGGCTGTCGCGCGGGGTTCTGCTGTCGAGCCCGATCGCGGGGCCGGGGACTCGGGCGATAACCGGGACTCTGCTGTCGGCCGCGCGGCTGCGGACTCGGGTGCCGCGCGAGATTCTGCTGTCGGACGTGAGCGCCGGGTCGGGGACTCGGGCGATAACCGGGACTCTGCTGTCGGCCGCGCGGCTGCGGACTCGGGTGCCGCGCGAGATTCTGCTGTCGGACGTGAGCGCGGGGTCGGGGAATCGAGTGCCGCGCGGGAATCCGCCGTCGGCCAGGATCGGGGCGCCGCCGATTCTGCTGCCGCGCGACGTCCTGCCGTCGGTCAGGAGGCGCGGGACGCGCAGACATCCTCGCCGGAGCCCGCCGCCGGTTCTTCCTCGGTATCGAACGACGATCTGCTGCGCGAAGTGGAAGCCGCTTGGACGGACATTCGTGCCAAGGTGCGGGAGTTCGGCGCGGCCGTGCAGGCGATGCTCGCCGGCGCGTCGGTCGCCCGGGTGGAGGGCGAGGTCATCGTCTTCGCGCATCAGCACGCGCCGTTGGCCCAGCGCCTGTCCGATCCGCGGAATCTGGAAGCGGTGCGGTCGGCGGTGCGGGCGGTGCTCGGACGCGACCACGAGGTGCGCTGGGAAGCCGGCGGCGCGGCGCCACGGCCCGCGGCGGCGCCACGGGCGGGCGGAGCGGGCAACCGCACCCGCGGGCAGGCGGGCAATCAGCCGGGACGTGAATCCGGCAACGCGGCAGGACGCGCTTCGGGCGCCACTGCCCCGCCGCGGTTCTCCCGCCCGAGCCAGGCGAGGAACGCGAGCGCCGACAAGGCGGGCAGCGCGGGACGTCCACGCGCGGGCGGCGCGGACCCGCGTCCGTATCCCGCGGACGACGACATCCCGCCGCCCGACTACCCGGACCTGCCCGACGACCCGGGCCCCGCGGACTATCCCTCGCACGACGCCGGGCCGAGCGCGAACGACGCCCCGGCCGAGCGCGGCTGGGACCGGGACGGGGTCGTCCCGGCCTCGACACCGGAGGAGGAGCAGGAGATGATGGCCGCCGCTGCCGATCCGGTGGCTCCCGGCGACCGGCGCGACCCGGACGAGGTCGCCATCGAATTGCTGAAGAGTGAGCTGGGTGCCACACGGTTGGATGGTTGACAACCACCGTTCTCACGACGTTAAGTTAACCGGAGTTCGCACTCCACGGTAGTATGGACGGGTAGCCGGGAGCTTCGGTACGCCGACGTTCTATGGTATGCCCAGGCGTACGGGCGACCGGGTCGTGCGTCCGCTGTCGCCTGCCTGGTTTTGTACAGCGTTAGGAACGGTCGGCCGCAAGGCCGGTCGGCGAGGTCAGCCGCAGCCACGCCGCACCCGCGGTGTCGCCGCACACCCGCGCTCGGACGGACATACGTCCGGCCGCAGCACATTGAGGAAGGAACACTCCATGACCACAGAGGCCTACATTTACGAGGCCATCCGCACTCCGCGCGGCCGTGGCAAGAAGAACGGCTCGCTGCACTCGGTCAAGCCGATCGACCTGACTGTTGGTCTGATCCAGGAGCTGCGCGGCCGCTTCCCGAACCTCGACGAGGACCGGATCTCCGACCTGATCCTCGGCGTGGTCGCGCCGGTCGGCGACCAGGGCGCGGATATCGCCCGTACCGCGGTCACCGTGGCCGGCCTGCCCGACACCGTCGGCGGCTTCCAGCTCAACCGCTTCTGCGCCTCCGGCCTCGAGGCGGTCAACCTCGCGGCCCAGAAGGTCCGTTCCGGCTTCGACGACCTGGTCATCGCCGGTGGCGTCGAGTCCATGTCGCGCGTGCCAATGGGCTCCGACGGCGGCGCTTGGGCGCTCGACCCGGCCACCAACTACGACACCTACTTCGTCCCGCAGGGCGTCTCCGCCGACCTGATCGCCACCATCGAGGGCTTCAGCCGCGACGATGTCGACGCCTACGCGGTGCGCTCGCAGGAGCTGGCCGCCAAGGCCACCACCGGCGGGTACTTCGCCAAGTCGATCGTCCCGGTCAAGGACCAGAACGGCATCGTCGTGCTGGACAAGGACGAGCACATGCGCCCCGGCACCACCGCCGAGGACCTGGCCAAGCTGCAGCCGTCCTTCGCCGTGATCGGTGAGATGGGTGGCTTCGACGCGGTGGCGCTGCAGAAGTTCCACTTCGTGGAGAAGATCAACCACGTGCACCACGGCGGCAACAGCTCGGGCATCGTCGACGGCGCGGCGCTCGTGCTCGTGGGCTCGGAAGAGGCGGGCAAGGCTTCCGGCCTGACCCCGCGTGCGCGCGTCGTCGCGACCGCCACCAGCGGTGCCGACTCCACCATCATGCTCACCGGTCCCACCCCGGCCGCCAAGAAGGTGCTGGCCAAGGCGGGGCTGACCCTCGACGACATCGACCTGGTCGAGATCAACGAGGCGTTCGCCTCCGTGGTGCTGAAGTTCCAGAAGGACCTGAACGTCCCGGACGAGAAGCTGAACGTCAACGGCGGCGCGATCGCGATGGGCCACCCGCTGGGCGCGACCGGCGCGATGATCACCGGCACCATGGTCGACGAGCTGGAGCGTCGCAACGGCCGCTACGCGCTGATCACGCTGTGCATCGGCGGCGGCATGGGCGTGGCCACCATCATCGAGCGGGTCTGAGCCCCAACCGACAGCTGAGAATTCACGCGGCGTGAGCGTCAGGCCCGGAGGCGGCAGCCTGCGTAACCACGTAGGGCCGCGAACGCCGCCAATTCACTTAGGAGACACAGAGCTGTGAGCGAAACCAACATGATCGGTTGGGAGCAGGATTCGGACGGCATCGTCGTGCTGACGATGGACGACCCGAACCAGGGCGCCAACACGATGAACGAGCTGTACAAGAAGTCGATGACCGCCACCGTCGACCGGCTCGAGGCGGAGAAGGACACCATCACCGGTGTCGTGCTGACCTCCGCGAAGAAGACCTTCTTCGCGGGCGGCGACCTGAAGAACATGATGAAGGTCGGCCCGGACGACGCCCAGGCGCTGATGGAGGAGCTCACCGAGATCAAGAGCGCCCTGCGTCGCCTGGAGCAGCTGGGCAAGCCGGTCGTCGCGGCCATCAACGGCGCCGCGCTCGGCGGCGGCCTGGAGATCGCGCTGGCCACCCACCACCGCATCGCCGCGGACGTGCCGGGTTCGCAGATCGGTCTGCCGGAGGCCACCCTCGGCCTGCTGCCTGCGGGCGGCGGCATCATCCGCACCGTGCGCATGCTGGGCCTGCAGAACGCCCTGATGCAGGTGCTGCTGCAGGGCCAGCGCAACAAGCCGGCCAAGGCCAAGGAGATCGGCCTGATCGACGAGCTCGTCGGTTCGATCGAGGAACTGGTCCCCGCCGCCAAGGCGTGGATCAAGGCCAACCCCGAAGCCGGTGTGCAGCCCTGGGACAAGAAGGGCTTCAAGATCCCCGGCGGCACCCCGTCCTCGCCCGCCTTCGCGGCGAACCTGCCCGCGTTCCCGGCGAACCTGCGCAAGCAGATCAAGGGTGCGAACATGCCCGCGCCGCGCGCGATCATGTCCGCCGCGGTCGAGGGGTCGCAGGTCGACATCGACAACGCGTCGCTGATCGAGTCCCGCTACTTCGTGCACCTGCTCACCGGCCCGGTCGCGAAGAACATGATCCAGGCGTTCTTCTTCGACCTGCAGACGATCAACAACGGCGGTTCGCGTCCGAAGGACGTGCCGAAGAAGGAGATCAAGAAGGTCGGCGTGCTCGGCGCGGGCATGATGGGCGCGGGCATCGCCTACGTCTCGGCCAAGGCGGGCTACGAGGTCGTGCTGAAGGACGTCTCCATCGAGGCGGCCGAGCGCGGCAAGAACTACTCCGAGAAGATCGAGGCCAAGGCACTGTCCCGGGGCAAGACCACCGAGGAGAAGTCCAAGGCGCTGCTGGACCGGATCAAGCCGACCGCGGACGCGGCCGACTTCGCCGGCGTCGACTTCGTCATCGAGGCCGTCTTCGAGAACACCGAGCTGAAGCACAAGGTGTTCCAGGAGATCGAGGACATCGTCACCCCCGACGCGCTGCTCGGCTCGAACACCTCCACGCTGCCGATCACCGGTCTGGCGACCGGCGTGAAGCGCCAGGAGGACTTCATCGGCATCCACTTCTTCTCGCCGGTCGACAAGATGCCGCTGGTGGAGATCATCAAGGGTGAGAAGACCTCGGACGAGGCGCTGGCCCGGGTGTTCGACTACACCCTCGCGATCAAGAAGACCCCGATCGTCGTCAACGACAGCCGCGGCTTCTTCACCTCCCGCGTGATCGGCACCTTCGTCAACGAGGCGATCGCCATGCTCAAGGAGGGCATCGAGCCCGCCACCATCGAGCAGGCCGGTCTGCAGGCGGGCTACCCGGCCGCGCCGCTGCAGCTGTCGGACGAGCTGAACATGAAGCTCATGCAGAAGATCGCCAAGGAAACCCTGGAAGCCGCCGAGGCGGGCGACACCACCCTGGGCGTCAAGCGGCACCCGGCGCAGGACGTCATCGACTACATGGTGTCGGAGGGTCGTCCGGGCCGCCTGGAGAAGGCGGGCTTCTACGAGTACGACGAGAACGGCAAGCGCACCGGTCTGTGGCCGGGCCTGCGTGAGCACTTCAAGACCACGGCGGACTTCGGTGTGCCGCTGCAGGATCTGATCGACCGCATGCTGTTCGCGGAGGCGATCGAGACCCAGAAGTGCTTCGACGAGGGCGTGCTCACCTCCACCGCCGACGCCAACATCGGCTCGATCTTCGGCATCGGCTTCCCGGCGTGGACCGGTGGTGTGCACCAGTTCATCGTCGGTTACCCGGGTGGCCAGGAGGCTTTCGTGGAGCGTGCCGACTACCTCGCCAAGACCTACGGCGAGCGCTTCGAGGTCCCGGCCTCGCTGCGTAAGTAGTCTCGCGCCGGAAGGCAACGGCGAAGCCCGCCACCACGTTTCGTGGTGGCGGGCTTCCGCCGTTTTCCGGCCCGTTCACCTTCGCGTCCGTTCGGCCGGATAGGTTGGCAGCCGTGCCGAGACATAGTCGCCATGTTCTGATCGCCGGTTGCGCCCTCGCGCTCGCTTCGGGCCCGGTCGCGGCCGCCGACCCGGTGACGGTGCCCTCGGTGCGCTTGCTCGGCGAGCAGACGATCGCGTCGAACTCGGATTTCGAGGGCACCGTCGTCGGTGGCCTCTCCGGAATCGACTACTCGCCGCGCACCGGTGAATACGTGCTGATCAGCGACGACCGGTCGAGCAAGAACCCGGCGCGGTACTACACCGCGCGCATCGAGGTCGGCGAAGGCGGTGTCGGACCGGTGACGCTCACCGGGACGCGACCGTTGCCGACCGCGACGGGCGCTGTCTACCCACCGATGTCGGTGGACCCGGAAGAGATCCGGGTGGACCCGTGGACCGGCGACTACTACTGGACGCAAGAAGGTGAGCGGACCGGCATGGTGCTGGACGACCCGTCCGTGCGGATCACGCACCCGGACGGCTCCTACGCCGGCGAGCTGCCGATCCCGGACAACGAACGGATGCGCCCCGACACCGGCCCCCGGCGGAACGCGACGCTGGAGGGGGCGACCTTCCTCGCCGCCGGCGCGTTGTTCGCGACCTCGATGGAGGGGCCGCTCCTGCCCGACGGCCCCGCGGCGACCACGACCAGCGGAGCGCTCACGCGCATCACCATCCAGGCTCGATCGGGTCCGCTGCTGGCCCAGTACGCGTATCCGGTGGAACCGGTCTTCGCCGAATCGCGGCCCGAGCCCGGCCGCGGTGAGACCGGGATCGCGTCCATCCTCGCCGCCGATCCGCTGGATCCCACGAAACTCCTTGTGCTGGAACGGTCCTACTCGCCGGGCACGCCCAACAAGATCCGCGTCTACGAGGCGGACCTGAGTGCGGCGACCAACATCCTCGACGCCCCGATCGGCGCCGCGCGCCCCGCGAGCAAGCGGCTGCTGATCGACCTCGACGACGTCGTGCTCTCGGCCGTCGACAACGTGGAGGGCATGACCTGGGGTCCTCGCCTGCCTTCCGGCGAACGGACCCTCGTCCTGGTCAGCGACGACAATTTCGACAGCCGTCAGGTCACCCAGGTCATCGCCCTGGCCATCGCCTAGTCCGCGGGACGCAACTCCTCGGCGGCCGCCTGGTACGCGGCGGCCGCCCTGGTGAAGTAGTCGAACAGCACCTCGCGCTGTTCGGGTGGGTAGCCGCGGATGATCTCGCCGATGCGCTGCCGCGCGGGGGCGAGGACCTCGTCGAGATCGGCGGGTTTGCCGATCAATTCGACGATCACCTTGCGCCGGTCGCCCGGGACCGGCGCGCGGCGGACGTAACCGGCGTCCTCCAGACGATCGATCAGCCGCGTGGTCGGGCCGGTCGTCAGTCCGCTGCGTGCGCCGAGCTCGCCCGGCGTCATCGGTCCGGCCAGTTCGAGGATGTTGAGCGCGTAGAGGTCGGTGGCGCCCAGGTCGACCGCCCGCGCGCCGGCTTGTCCGTGCAGCATGACCGCGCTCAGGTAGCGCCGATAGACCGAACCCGCGTCCGGTCGTAGGCCGCGTGCCGCGGAATCCTCGTCGGGATCAGGCGTTGACACCGAATTCCTCCACGTCCAACTTCTGCCGATGTAAACAGGCTTCTCGAAAGAAGAAAACTCCGTGCAGAAGCAACTTATCACGACGCCTGCTTGACCCGATTCTCGTGGGGTAACCGTTGTGGTGGACCCGATGTGGCGGTGTGGTCATGAGCCGAGGCGACGTCTGTGCAGACCCTCGATCCCCACTGCTGCGCGGCGCGAAACACGCGGATTGGAGACACACCTGTCCTGTCCGGAAACGTCACCCGCGTGATACCGCACCGCGCTACGTTGGAATATGCGCAGACATATCGGACACGGCGTCCGGGTGTCGGCGCGGAGTTGGTCGCCGATGTCGCCGATTCGATGTGAGTTCGAGGTGATCACATGAATCCACAGACGCGTTCGGGCCGGGTGCGCCCCGAATCGACTGCGGCCGAGACGAAGACGCAACGGCAGACGCCCATCGACATCGCCGACGAACTGGAGGCGATGGGCCTGTCCGGAGCGGTGGAGATCGGTCGCGGCGGGTTCGGCGTGGTCTACCGCTGCGTCCAGACCGCCTTGGATCGCGTGGTCGCGGTGAAGGTGCTGCCCTCGGAGATCGATGAGGAGAGCCGAGAGCGGTTCCTACGCGAGGAACAGGCGATGGGCAGGCTGTCCGGTCACCCGAACATCGTCGACATCCTCCAGGTGGACGTGACGGCGACCGGCATGCCGCTGATCGTCATGCCGTACTGCACCCATGGGTCGCTGGAGAAGCTGATCCGCGATCAAGGCCCGTTGACTTGGGCGGACTCGCTGCGCGCCGGTGTCAAGCTGGCGGGCGCCATCGAGAGCGCGCACCGCGCCCGCATCCTGCACCGCGACGTGAAACCGGCCAACGTCCTGCTCAGCGGCTACGGCGAGCCGCAGCTGACGGATTTCGGCATCGCCCGCATTCCCGGCGGGTTCCGCACCTCGAGCAGCATGATCACCGGTTCGCCCGCGTTCACCGCGCCGGAGGTGCTCAAAGGCGACGAGCCGACCATCCGCTCCGACGTCTACGGCCTCGGCTCGACGCTGTTCGCCCTGCTCACCGGGCACGCGGCCTTCGAGCGGCAGGCGGGCGAGCGGGTGGTCGCGCAGTTCCTGCGGATCACCACCCAGCCGATACCCGACCTACGGGAACAGGACATTCCACCGGACGTGGCCACCGTCATCGAACACGCGATGGCGCCCAGTCCGCGGGATCGCCCGGCCAGTGCCTACGAGTTCGGCGAGATGCTGCGCGCGGTGCAGCGCAGCCATGACCAGCTGCCGGACGAGATGGCGCTGCTGGACACCACGCCGGAGGTGGAAGCGGCGGCGCCGACCGCGATCGGCGAACCGACCGTCGCCTGGACCGGCTCGCGTCCCGCGGTCACCGCCCGGCGCAGCTGGCCGTTGACGCTGCGCCCCGCCGTCTCGCAGCATCCCGCGTCCGCGACGACGACACCGCCGACCGCCGTGACCAAATTCCGTCCCCCCACGCCCACCCGGGACCCGATACCCCGGCCGCGTCTGCTGGACATCCTGCGCGGGGGCGGTCGGCGCAGGCTCGCGGTGATCCACGCGCCCGCCGGATTCGGCAAGAGCACGCTGGCCGCGCAGTGGCGCGCCGCACTCACCGAAGGCGATGCCGCCGTCGCCTGGATCGGGATCGACCGCGACGACGACAACGAGATCTGGCTGCTGGCCCACCTCATCCAGGCCATTCGCCGGGTGCACCCGGACGTCGGCGCGGGCCTGGAACAGGTGCTGGAGGAGCGGCCGGCCGACGCCGCCGCGTTCGTGATCCCCACCCTCATCGATGAGATCCACACGGCGGGCAAGACGGTCGTGGTGATCGTCGAGGACTGGCAGCGGATCACCGACGCGGGGGCGCATCGGGCGATGGAAGCCCTGCTCGACAACGGCTGCCACCACCTGCGTTTCGTCGTGACCAGCCGAGAGCAGTCCGGTCTGCCGACCAGCCGCATGCGCGTGTACGACGAGCTGGTCGAGATCGGCTCGGCCGCGTTGCGCCTCACCGAAGCGGAGACCAGGCAGATCCTGGTGGAGCGCAACGGATTCGACCTCACTCCCGAGCAGGTCACCGAAATCCACACCGCCACCGACGGCTGGCCCGCGGCCATCCAGCTGGTCGGACTGTCGCTGCGTGGCAATGCCGACCCGGCCCAGCTGATCGCCACCCTCTCCGAGGGCAACCACGGTATCCGCGAATACCTCGCCGAGAACGTGCTCGACACCTTGGAACCGAGGATGCTCGAGTTCCTGATGTCGATCGCGGTGACCGAGCGGGTGTGCGGCTCGCTCGCCGCTGCACTGTCCGAGGAGTCGGACGCCGAACAGCTGCTCGAACAGGCCGAGCAGCGCGAGTTGTTCCTGCGGCGCATCGAGCACGACCCGGAGTGGTTCCGGATGCAGCCGCTGTTCGCCGAACATCTGCGGACCCGGCTCGAGCGCGTCCACCCGGGCAAGGTGAAGTCGCTGCACCGCAAGGCTTCGCGCTGGTACGCCGAACACCAGCTGCTGCGCAAATCGGTCGACCACGCACTGGCCGCGACCGACCTGAAGATGGCGCTGGACCTGCTCGAGGGCGGCGGCATGGACCTCATCGACGGTTCCCGGCTGGCCACCCTGCTGGGCAGCGTGTCGAAACTGCCGATGCAGCAGGTGGCGTCGCGCTCCAAATTGCTGATGGCGGTGGCCAGGGCGAACGTCAACCTGCAGCAGTCCGGCGCGGCGCGCAACGCCCTCGGCAGGCTGTCCAACATCCTCGCCCGCGGTTCCACGAGCGACGCCGACGTGCGCGTGCAGCGCTGCCAGGCGGCGGTGCTGGCCGCTTCGGACCAGATCGCGCGCGACCGCACCGAAGGCGTGCTGGACCGGGTCGCCGACTGCCTGCGGGAGCCGGATGACCTCCCGGCGTGGACCGTCTCGACCGCGGCGAACCTGACCACCTTCGTGCGCCTGTGCGGGTTCGACTTCGAGGGCGCGAGGAATATGCAGGAGTGGGCCGAGGAGTACCACCAGCGCTCGAAGGATCCGCTCGGCCTGGTGTTCGGCCGCTGCGGCCAGGGCGCGGCCGCCTACGAGCAACTCGACGTCGCCACCGCCACGCGTTGCTTCCAGCAGGCGTGGGACTCCGCGCGCGAGCGCTCCGGACCACGCTCGCACGCGGTGCGCGTCGCCGCCGCGCTGCTCGGCGAGATGAGCTATCGCCGGGGCGATCTGGAAACCGCCGACCGGCTGCTCGACGAGAGTCACGAGCTGGTCACCAGGGTCGGGCCGGTGGACTTCCTGATCTCCACTTTCGTCGTCGGCGCCCGGGTCAAGGCGGTCGGCGGAGACCTGCTCACCGCGGCCACGCGGCTGGACGAGGGCGCGCGCATCGCCGCCGACAACCGCCTGGCCCGGTTGGCCGCGCACATCCGAGCCGAACGGCTCCGCCTGGGCCTGCCGCTGGAGCCGGGGGAACGCCGGTACACCGATCTCAGCGAATCCACGCCGTTGCAGGCGGCGCATCGGCTGACCGGCGGCGCCTTGCTCACCGCCGAGGCCGAGGAACTCGCCGCGATCCGCGCGCTGCTGGCCGAACACCGGCCCGGCTCCGATGACCGAGCGGTGCGCCGCGCCCGCGCGCTGTACGACCACACCCTGCAGAAGCACCGTCCGCGCGCCCAATTGGACGCCGCGGTACTGCTCGCGGAATGCCTGGCCGCGTCGGGCTGGGTGGGCGAGGCCACCAATCTGCTGCTGCCCGCCGTCGCGACCTGCGCCGGTCTGGGCTGGACCAGGCCGCTGCTGGACGCGGGTCCCGGCGTGGTCGGGATCCTCCGCGTCCTGCGGACCGACCTGCCCGCCTCGGCGCAGGTCGGCGACATCGAACTGCCCGCCCTGTTCCTCGACGAACTTCTGAACGGGGCGGGCAGCAGGGCCTACTGACGAACCGGGTCAGGGCTGCCACCACGGGCGCAGCGGCACGGTCCAGGCGCCGTCCGGGGGCAGCTTGACCCCGAGCACCTGGTGCAGCTGAACCACGTTGCGCTGGAAGCCCAGCCGACAGCCCGCCATGTAGAGGCCCCACACCTTCGCGGTGCCCTCGCCGACCTCCGCGACGCAGGCGTCCCAGTTGGCGACCAGGTTCTTGCACCACTCGTGCAAGGTCAGCGCGTAGTGCTCGCGCAGGTTCTCCTCGTGCAGCACTTCGAGGCCGATGTTCTGGATCTCGGAGATGATCCGGCCGGAGCCGATCAGCTCACCGTCGGGGAACACGTAGCGGTCGATGAAATCGCCCGCCTTGGTGGTGCGGGTGTTGTCCGGGCGGGTGATGCAGTGATTCAGGAACAGGCCGCCGTCGCGCAGCTTGTTCTTGATGTACTCGAAGTAGAACGGGTAGTTGTGCACCCCGATGTGCTCGGTGAGCCCGATCGAGGAGACCGCGTCGAACTCGCCCTCCGGCACGTCGCGGTAGTCGGAATGGCGCACTTCGGCGAGATCGGAGAGGCCTTCCTCGGCGATCTTCTGCTGCGCCCAGTCCGCCTGCTCGGCCGAGAGCGTCGCGCCGATCACCTTGACGCCGCGCTTGGCCGCGTAGCGCACCATGCCGCCCCATCCGCAGCCGATGTCGAGCAGCCGGTCGCCCTCCTTCAACCGCAGCTTCTCGAATACCAGGCGATATTTGTTCTCCTGCGCCTGCTCCAGCGTCCAGCTCTCGTCGCCGTAGGCCGCGCAGGTGTAGGTCATCGACGGGCCGAGCACGTACTCGTAGAACGTGTTCGAGACGTCGTAGTGGTGGTGGATGGCTTCGGCGTCGCGGGTCTTGGAGTGGCGCAGGCCCTCGAAGGCGATCCGCCGCCAGCGCGGCAAGGTCTCCTGCGGCGGCGGGGCGACCGGCTTGAGCCGCTCCCAGCCCAGTGAGCGCGCGATGGTCACCAGGGCCAGCGCGGACGGGCGGCGGAACTTCAACCGGTCCATCGCCTTCAGGATCGCGTACGGATCACCGGGGTGCACGCCGCTGGCGGTCATGTCGCCGGCGATGTAGGCGCGGGCCATGCCCAGGTCCCCGGGGGCCGTCGCCAGATAATTGATGCCGCGCGGGGTCCGGATGTCCAGCGCGAACTCCGAATCCTGCGGTCCGGTCGCGCTGCCGTCGTAGGCCGTCAGCCGGATCGGGACTTCCCCCTCGACGAGGGTCTCGAAGATTTCGGCAATGCTGAGTTTGGTTCCGAGATCGTTGAAGACATCGGAACGGTCCTTGAATGTCGTCACTTACGTTGCACCGCCTTCGAATACAGATCCAGCAGGCGCTGGTCCGGGTCGTAGCGTTTCTTGAGTTCGGTATAAGTGTTTCCGCCGTAGAGCGCGGCGAATTCATCCTTGTCGTAGAAGGAATCCGAGTACAGCGACTTATGACCGTCGAACTCGGTCACCGTGCGCTCGATGGCGCGGTTGGCCGCGCCCTCTTGCTGCCCAGGGGTGGTGGGCACGGCCGACCAGAACCCGACATTGACGTAGGTCCGGTCCGGCTCCAGGGGATACAGCGGCCAGGCGCGTTCGCCCGGCCGATCCTGGCCGCCGGTCTCGCGCAAGCGCAGCGGGCACAGCCAGATCGGCTCGATCGGGATCTCGCGCAGGAACCATTCCACGAAGTCGGCGGTGCGTTCCACAGGCACCTCGATGTCCTGCACGACCCGCTCGCGCGGGGGATTGCCCTTGCGGGCCTCCAGCTTGTCGCCGATGGCGTACTTGTGGTCCAGCGCGACGAGCTTCCAGTAGAAGCTGCTGCGCCGGTAGCGTTTCGGCCAGAAGCGGCGGATCCTCGGGTTCTGCGTGCCGAACGCGCGCGAGCACCAGAACCAGTCGGTGTCCCAGCGCCACAGGTAGTCGTGGATGGTCAGGCGGTCGCGCTTGGGCGTGGCGCCCTCGTGCTGCAGGGACCGGTAGTAGACATCCATGCCGGTGTAGTCGCTCACCGGGCCCGGCTCGCCGGTCCGCCGGCCCAGCGTCAGGTAGCTCTCCTCGGCGGAGAACACGACGCCGTCGAGGTAGTCGACGGTTTCGCCCTGATAGACCCGGTCGGTGACGATCGCGGCGAGGGTGGTCTCCAGCTCGCGCACGTCACGGAAACGCACGTGCCGCAGCGCCACGTACGGCTGCACTTCCTCCAGCTCGATCTTCAGCCGGACCGTATAGCCCAGCGTGCCGTAGGAGTTCGGGAAGCCGCGGAACAGATCGGCGTGTTCGTTGTCCGGCGTGGCGGTGAGGATCTCGCCCGCACCGGTCAGCACGTCCATCTCCAGCACCGACTCGTGCGGCAGACCGTTGCGGAAGGACGTGGACTCGATGCCGAGGCCGGTGACCGCGCCGCCCAGCGTGATCGTCTTGAGCTGCGGCACGACCAGCGGCGCGAGGCCGTACGGGAGGGTGGCGGCGACCAGCTCCTCGTAGGTGGTCATGCCGGCGACGTCGGCGGTCTTGGCGGCCGGGTCCACCGCGATGACCCGGGTCAGCCCGGAGACGTCGAGTCCGGGTGCGGTGTTCTTGGCCCTGGCTCGGAAAAGGTTCGAGGTCTTCTTCGCCAACCGGACGTTGGCGTGCTCGGGTATCGCGCGGTAGCTCGCCAATAGGCGCTCCACGCCCGCTCGATGCGCGGCAAATCCTGATTCGCGTGCGGCCGGTGCGTGTCCGGCCTTCCCCAACAGACTCACTGCCACCCCTCGACGCTAGTACGGACCCCACGGCTCGGCTACCGCACGGCCACGGTGGCGGAGAAATGTCACGCACATGTTGCGAAGTGGAATACCGAATTGTCTGGAGTGGTTCGCCGAACCCCGGCGCTCCGCTCCGGCGCAGGCAGGGCAGGATGGAGACCGGTCGAGACACCGCATCCGGACAAGGAGCTCATTGTGGGACAGGTCAGCGCCAGTAGTTCGATCGACGTGGCGGCGGATCCGCAGCGCGCGCTGGAGGCCATCGCCGACTACGACACGGTACGTCCGCGCATTCTCTCGTCGCACTACCGCGACTACAAGGTGGTCGAAGGCGGCAAAGGCGCGGGCACCGTCGCGGAATGGACGTTGCAGGCCACCGAGAAGCGCTCGCGGAACGTGCACGCGGTCGTCTCGGTGTCCGATTCGATTGTCACCGAGCGCGACTCGAATTCGACGCTGGTGAACACCTGGACCGTCACTCCCGAGGGCGCGGGCGCGCGGGTCACGCTGCGCACCACCTGGAAGGGCGCGGGCGGCATCGCGGGCATCTTCGAGGGCATCTTCGCACCGCTGGGCCTGAAGAAGATCCAGGCCGAGGTGCTCGGGAATCTGCAGCGCGAGCTGGCCTGATCCAGCGGACGCGACGACGGTCCGTTCGGGCCGCCGTCGCGTCTACGCGGGGTCTACTCGGGCGCGATGTCGAAGAGGTTCCCCTCCGGATCGGCCAGTGTCGTCCACTTCAGGCCCCACTCGTCGAAGTCGCCGACGTGCTTCGCGCCGAGATCGATCGCGCGTGCGACCTCGTCCCGGTCCGATGCTTGCAGGTCCAGGTGGATCACGTTCTTGCCAGGGTTCTTGTCGGGCACCCGAGTGAACATCAGCACGGTCGCCGCACCCGCGGTCCGGCCGACGGTGGCGAATTCCGGGGTGGGGTCGGGATCGACGGGCGTCTCCAGCAACCGTGACCAGAATTCGGCCAGGGCGCCCGCATTCTCGCAATCGATGGTGACGTGGGCGATCGAGAGCGTCATGGATATCTCCTTTTCAAGGCTGGGCGATGGGCCAGCACACTTCGGTCCGGTAAGTGGTGGGATCGTCGGACACGTCCGGTCCGACCAGGTACATCTCGCGGATCGGCTCCGATAGCGCGACGTCGTGTTCGGCGACATGACTGCCCAGCGCGCCGTAGGTTCGGTCGAAATCCTCGAACGGGCCCTCGTGCACGGCGACGGCGAAACGGCGTGGAGGTAGCTCGATCGCCGAAAGCCCCGCGGGCAGTGCGACATCGGCGTCGGTGAGCGGGACGAACGCGACGACCGCGCCCTCGTCCTGTTCGAAGAAATCGGTGCCGTAGGTGGCGCCGCCGACGCCCGCGGGCGTGATGTCCGCGGCGGCCAGCGCCTCGTACAACGCCTGGAACGTCGAAGCGCACCACTCGCCGATGCGTTCGCGCGCCACCGTCGCGCCGATCGCCGCCGCCGGGAACGCCGCGACAGTGCGGTACTCCACGGTGATCGGAGCCGAGGGCGTCAGCAGCGCGCGTAACGAGGCCACAACCGCGCGGGTACGGGCCAACTCGGCCTCCATGCGCTCCAGATGCGCACGCAGCGTGGCGTCGCGGGCGTTCTCGTCCGGCGCGGCGAGCACCGCGCGGATCTCCGGGACCGGCATGTCCAGCTCGCGCAACCGGCGGATCAACTGCGCCTGCGAGACCTGCGCCGTCGCGTACCGCCGATAGCCCGAACTCGCGTCTATGCCGACCGGAGCGAGCAGGCCGATCTCGTGGTAGTAGCGCAACGTCTTCACGCTGAGATTGCTCAGCCTGGAGAATTCCCCGATGGGGACGGTTGCCGTCATGGCATCAGCCAACACCCTCCAGTGACGGGAGGGTCAAACGACACTCGTCGGTCAGGCGAGTGCGAAGGTCAACAGCAGGGTGGTCTGGAAGGCGCCGCGCCACCAGGAGTAGCCGAACCACACGCCGGGAGTGACCTCTCGGATCTCGTCGTAGACCGGCGGCGTCGGCGAAGGCGCGTAATCGAGCGCCCAGGCCGGCTGCCCGTCGGTCAGGGCAGGCGCCGCGTAGACGTCGGCGCGCCAGCCCTCGACGCCCGCGCCGGTGAGGCGGTTCATCAGGTAGCCGCCGTCCGGGCCGGTGTAGAAGGTCTTGCCGATCCACAGCGGAGGCGCGACGGCCTGCATGACCGGCGGGCGAGTGACCCAGCCCGACGTCACACCGGTCGGAACGGCGCCGAGCGGCGCGGCGCGGAAGATGGCGTCCTGTTGTTCCGCCGAACACCGGAAGCGCAGCGAATCGAGCGTCGCGGCCTTGTCGCCGGGGTAGAGGACGCAGCCGCCGCCGTAGTCGGCTACCGCCGGGGTGGGTTCGACCTCGATGCCCTCTTGGACATCGATCACCTGGGACGCATCGATGATCTCCGTGTCCGCCGACGCCGCGGGACCCGCCGCGCCGAGAAAGATGCTGGGAACACCAATCGTGAGCACCAGACTGCTCAGAAAACGTGCACGAACTGCGATCATCTTTGTCTCCAGATTTGCACACCGGTCGCCGACCCGGTGTCGATGGTAAGGGGAGCTCGGTCGGTCTCCACCGGAACTACCCAACCTGTTATCCACCATGCGCCGCGGTGATCGCCGACCGTCGGGCCGCGCCAGCGACATGGTGCGGCAGGACTAGGCTGGCCGGTGACACCTTCTCCAGAGAGGACCCTCCCGTGCAGCCAGGTGGCCAGTTCGACATGCAACAGTTGCTCGCCCAGGCGCAGCAGATGCAGCAGGCGGTGATGGAAGCCCAGGCCGAGATCGCGGCGACCGAGGTGGAGGGCGCGGCGGGCGGTGGCCTGGTCAAGGTCACCATCAAGGCCAGCGGTGAGGTGCTGTCGCTGACCATCGATCCCAAGGCCGTGGATCCCGACGACGTCGAGACCTTGCAGGACCTGGTCATCGGCGCGGTCAACGACGCGATGGCCAACGCGCAGCGCGTCGCCGCCGAACGGCTCGGACCGCTGTCCGGCGGCCTCGGCGGCGGTTCGCTGCCCGGTTTCTGAGCCGAGGCAGCGGGTGTACGAGGGTCCGGTCCAGGATCTGATCGACGAGTTGGGCAAGCTGCCCGGCGTCGGTCCGAAGAGCGCGCAGCGCATCGCCTTCCACTTGTTGCAGGTGGAGCCGCCGGAGATCGATCGGTTGCAGGCCGCGCTGCAGAAGGTGCGCGACGGTGTGCAGTTCTGCGTCACGTGCGGGACGGTCTCCGACGGCGAGATGTGCCGCATCTGCGCCGATCCGCGCCGGGACCGGACCATGATCTGCGTGGTCGAGGAACCCAAGGACGTGCAGGCGATCGAGCGCACCCGGGAGTTCCGCGGTCGCTACCACGTGCTCGGCGGCGCGCTGGACCCGCTCAGCGGGATCGGTCCCGATCAGCTGCGGATCCGGGAACTGCTGGCGCGCATCGGGAATCAGGAGGACGGCGTCGACGTCAGCGAGGTGATCATCGCGACCGACCCGAACACCGAGGGCGAGGCCACCGCCACCTACCTGGTCCGGATGCTGCGCGACTTCCCCGGCCTGAGCGTGACCAGGCTGGCCTCGGGCCTGCCGATGGGTGGCGACCTGGAGTTCGCCGACGAGCTGACCCTCGGCCGCGCGCTGTCGGGGCGGCGCGCGCTGTAAGCGGCGAAATCGTTTTCCACGAGCACGATCGCGCCCGCCGCGCGTGGGTTACCGTGTCGGGGATGAGCATCGAATTCGTGCTGACGACGCTCGTCATCGTCGCCACCCCCGGCACCGGGGTGCTGTTCACGCTGGCGGCCGGACTGTCCCGGGGAGCGCGAGCCGCGGTGATCGCGGCCTTCGGCTGTACGCTCGGCACCGTCCCGCACCTGATCGCGGCGATCACTGGTCTGGCCGCGCTGCTGAATGCCAGCGCGGTCGCGTTCCAGACGCTGAAGTACCTGGGCGTCGCCTATCTGGTGTACATGGCCTGGACCACGTTCCGGGACAAAGGCGCGCTCGCCGTGCCGGAGCACATCGGGCACAGCGCGCCCTCGGCGCGGAAAGTGATCACCTCGGCGGTGCTGCTCAACCTCCTCAACCCCAAGCTGACCATCTTCTTCTTCGCGTTCCTGCCGCAGTTCGTCCCCAGCGCGGCGCCGAATGCGCTGACGCGCATGCTCGCATTGAGCGGCATCTTCATGCTCGCCACCTTGGTGGTGTTCGCGGTGTACGGCGCGTGCGCCGCCGCTGTGCGCGACCAGGTCGTGTCCCGGCCCGCCGTGGTGACCTGGACGCGCCGGGTCTTCGGCGCCTCGTTCCTGGCGCTGGCCGGCCGGTTGGCCGCCCAGAACCAGTGACCGGGTTCAGAGGTCGACGCGGGTCCAGGGGAGGCCGGGAAAGCGGCTGCGGTCGTCGTTGGCCCAGCCCCAGATGAGAGCGGCCACCGTGGCGGGGTCGGAGACGGTGGTGCCGAAATGCTTGTCGGATGAGCCGTCCCGGTATTCGACGGTGTACGCGCCGGTGTTCCCGCGATAGGTCTGGATGTAGAACTCCTCGCCGCGTTCGACGACGAGATACGGGTTCGGCGCACTCAGCTCCGGAACCCACTGATGGACGAGCGTTTCGGTCAGGTAGGGGAACTCGCCCGCGCCGCCGTGGGTGACGATGGCCTCGACGCGCCCGGCGGGATCGATCAGCCAGGCCAGCTGCGGGTCGTAAATGGCGTAGTTCAGTGGTGTGGCCAGTTCGAACAGCAAGTGGCGGACGAAGCCGATCGCGTCGTAGGGACACGGCACGTGCAGCACCGCGCCGGTGGCGGCCCCGCCGACCGGGGCGGTACTGAGAAAGCTGTCCTCCTCGGGCAGTTCCGCGTTGCGTCTGTTCAGTTCGGCCGCGATCTGCGCGACCGCCCCGGCCTCGGGGACGCCCTGCTGGGTGCTCAGGTAGGCGTCGACCTCCGGGATCGACGACGCGACACCGGACGGCAGCAACACGTGGTCATAGCTCACCCGGGCCAGGGTACGGAACCGTTCAGGCGCGGCGGCGAACCGTGTCTTCGTCGGTGCACCGGCAGCCGCCCGCGAGGTCTCGGCAATCGAGGACGAAGGCGTGCCGGGCGTGGCTGAGTTCCAGGCAGTGCTCGTCGGTGCATTCGGCGATCCGGCTCGCGTGCACGATCAGGGTTCCGTGGCAGTGGTCGAACGCGGACTCGCACGATGAGCAATCGGTTGTACGCATATGACCTCCTGGCGAGATCGTTGTCGTGGTTCGGTGATACCACCGGCCCGGCCGTCGCGGTGGGACCTGGCCCGCGTGTCGCCTGTTCGATGTGAAGGCAACTGCGTGGCAACTGAGCATGACGACTGCGGGGCATCCTGTTGGTTCGTCCGATATCGACGCTGCGACATGCGAAAATGGCCACGAATCCGAACGGTGCGTTGTGTTCGACACGGTAGAACGGTTCGGGTCGTGACCGTTCAGAGAACGTTCGGCGACCATTGGTCGAGGATGGCGGCGGAAGTGAGGTCGGCGCGGTGACGTTGCGTGAGGAGCGGCGGGAGACCGTCACCGGCGTCGTTGTGCGCGAACAGTTCACGCGCTACCGCGCGGAGGGCGCCGAAACGGCCGCCTACGACGAATGTGGCGCGCCCGTGGCGGGCTACTACGACGAACTGGCCGACGTGGACGGCACGGTGCGCCGGACCTGGTCGGAGCTGTCGGCCGACTTCGGCCGACTCGGCGGGGACGGGCTGCGCAGGCTGGACAGCCGGGTGCGCAGGCTGATCGATGACGACGGGATCGCCTACCACGAGGTCGGCGCCTCGGCCGACGCCACGGCGCCCTGGCGCCTCGATCCGATTCCTTTGCTGGTCGCCGCGGACGACTGGACCCGGCTGGAGGCCGGGTTGGAACAGCGCTCCCGGGTATTCGACGAGGTGCTCACCGATGTCTACGGGCCGCGCAGGACGATCGTCTCGGGGCTGCTGGCGCCCGAAGTCGTCTTCGGTAACCGTGGCTACGTCCGGGCAGCGCACGGCATCACCGTGCCGGGGCGGCATCAGCTCTTCCTGCACGCCTGCGATCTGAGCCGTTGGGCCGACGGGCGGTTCCGGGTGCTCGCGGACTGGACGCAAGCGCCTTCCGGCGCGGGATACGCGCTGGCCGATCGCAGGGTCGTGGCGACCGCGATCCCGGAGTCGTTCGAGCATGCCAATCCACGTCCGCTGACGCCCTTCGCCAGGGCGATGCGCCTGATGCTGATCGAATCGGCGCCGACCGACGACGACGAGCCGGTCGTCGTGGTGCTCAGCCCAGGCGTGCATTCCGAGACCGCGTTCGATCAGGCCTATCTCGCCTCCACGCTCGGCTTTCCGTTGGTGGAGAGCGCGGATCTGGTGGTGCGCGACGGCGCGCTGTGGATGCGGTCGCTCGGCACGCTGAAACGGGTCGACGTGGTGCTGCGCCGGGTGGACGCCGAGTTGTCCGATCCACTCGACCTGCGGCCGGATTCGCGCCTGGGTGTGGCCGGCCTGGTCGAGGTGCTCCGGCGCGGCGCGGTGACGGTGGTGAACACGTTGGGCAGCGGTCTGCTGGAGAATCCCGCGCTGGCCGGTTTCCTGCCCGCTCTCGCACGCGCGCTGCTGGGCGAGGATCTGCTGCTGGAGAACGCGCCGTCGTACTGGGGCGGTCGCGAGCGGGAGCGCAAGCATCTGATCGCGCACTTGGACAAGCTGATCCTGCGCTCCGCGATCGACGGCACCACGCTGGTCGGCCCCGAGCTGAGCCGGGAGCAGCGCGCGGAGACGAAGGCGAGGATCGAGGCGCATGGGTGGCAGTGGGTGGGCCGGGAACCGGCCCAATTCTCCGTGGCGCCCGCGATCCGCGATCACGAGAACCTCGGCGCGGCTCCGGTCGGCATGCGCTTGTTCTCCCTCGCCCACCGGGGCGGCTATACCGTGCTGTCCGGCGGCCTCGGTCAACTGCGTCAGCGCACTGCCGACCGCGCCGCGCGCACAGTGGCCGCCAAAGACGTCTGGGTGCGGGCCGCGCCGACGACCGCCGCCGCGATCAGCACCGAGCCGTCCCGCGAACGGCGCACCGCGCCGATCGTGGAGCCGATCAGCTCCCCCCGTGTGCTCAACGACCTGTTCTGGATGGGTCGCTACGGGGAGCGCGCGGAGGACACGGCCCGTCTCCTGATCGCCACCCACGAGCGTTACCAGGAGTTCCGCTATCGCCCTTGGCTGGAAGGCGCCGAGGCGCTGCCGATCCTGCTGGCCGCTCTCGGCCGGACCACCGCCACCGCCGCTCCGACCGAGGGGCTGTCGGGTGTCGAAGCGCGCGCCCTCGCACCACAACAGAGTGCGGCCGATCGCGGCCTGCTCGCGCCGCCGGACGGCGTCGAGGTCGACGGGGGCGTCACGCAGTCCAGCGACGAGCGAGCGCACTCCCCGGCCGGAACGATCGCGGAATCCGATGACGGGCCGAGTGCGGCGCGGCCGGGGCCGGGCGAGTCTGTGCCCGAGACTCCAGCGCCGGACCTGCGGCGGCAATCCGGCAGGGGTACCGCCACACACGTGCCTTCCGCCGAGTCGTCCGGGCCGCGCTTCCCGAAATCTTCATGGCGAGGGCACGATTCGCGGCAGTCGGAGCACTCCACCGCAGGGTCCCGGAACGAAGCCGTGGCCCACGCCGGTGCGGAACAACCGATCACGGCCGGTGTGGAGGCCGTCGCGGAACCACCGGACGGCGCCGACACGGCAGCGGCACCGATCACCACCTCCGAGGCGTACCGGGTGCCCGGCGGTTCCCGTTCGGGCCACGACTATCTCGTCGCGCTGACGATCGACCGCGAGTTGCCCGGTTCGCTGGCCTTCGCGATCGACCGCTACGGCAACGCCGCGCGCGCCGTGCGTGACCAGTTGTCGGTGGACACCTGGATGATCCTGGGCGCGGTCGACCGTGCGCTGGCGAGCTATCCGGAGGCGGCGGACAACCAGGAGGCGGAGCTCTCGGAGGTGCACGCGCGCAGTCTGGCCGGGCTGCTCGCGCTGTCCGGCATCGACGGGGAGTCGCTGATCCGGGACACCGGGTGGCACGTCAGGGACATCGGCAAGCGGATCGAGCGCGGTCTCGCTCTGACCGCGTTGCTGTCGGCCGCGCTGACCCAGCGGTATCCGGAGCAGACCGAGCGGGAGGTCACCGGATGGGTGCTGCGCGCCACCGAGTCCTCGGTGAGTTACCGGCGGCGGCATCAGGAATCGGTCCGGATAGCGGACGTCGCCGAACTCCTCCTGTTCGACACCGCCAATCCGCGCTCGCTGGCCTATCAGCTGGACCGGTTGCACACCGCTTTCCACGCGCTGCCCGGCGCGTCCGGATCCTCGCGTCCGCAGCGGTTGCTCGCCGACGCGCGCCGCATGCTGCGTCGCCTGGATCCCGACGACTTGGCGGTCACCGACGCGGACGACCGGCGCACCGAACTGGCGGAGTTGCTGGAGGGTGTGCACGCGCGCCTGCGCAAGATGTCCGAATCCTTCGAGAACACCACGCTGTCGGTGCCGGTCGGCATCCAACCGCTGTGGGGTAGCGCGCAGGTCGTCGGATGACCGGCCCCGCGGTGCGGCGCTATCGGGTAGCGCACCGCACCACGTACTCGTACTCGAGCGAGGTCACCAATTCCTACGGGCGCGCCTATTTGACGCCGCGCGACTTACCCGGCCAGCGACTGCTCGCCCACGACATCCGGATCGACCCAGCGCCGTCGGATCGATCGGTCGGCGCGGACGTGTACGGCAACATCACCTCCTATTTCCACGTCACCACCGAGCACCGCGCGCTGACCGTCGTCGGCGAATCGCTGGTCGAGGTCGACGCTCCGAATCGCGGCCGCTGCGCAGCGGCCGCCGAGCCGTGGGAGAAAGCGCGCCCGACCAGCGCGAACGGACCGTTGGCCGGGGAGTTCGCCCTCGACCTGCATCCACCGGAGATCACGCCGGCGATCGTCGCCTACACGGCCGAATCCCTCCTGCCGGGCCGACCGCTGCTGGATGCGGTGGGTGAGCTGAACACGCGCGTCCACAACGATTTCGCCTACCGGTCCGGAGCCACGACGGTGTCCACCCGGGTGGCCGACGTGTTCGCGGCTCGCGCGGGCGTCTGTCAGGATTTCGCCCGCCTGGCCGTCGCCTGCCTGCGGTCGCACGGCCTGGCGGCCAGGTACGTGTCCGGTTACCTGGCCACCGATCCGCCGCCGGGCAAGGAGCGGATGGTCGGCGCCGACGCCACCCATGCCTGGGCGGCCGTGTGGGTGCCCGGCGCGGACGGACACGACCGCACCGGCCGGTGGATCGACCTCGACCCCACCAACGACCAGCTCGGCGACGAGCGATACATCACCGCCGCCTGGGGCCGGGACTACGCCGACGTCCCCCCGCTGCGCGGCATCATCTACACCGACGCCAAGGACAGCACGATCACCGTCTCGGTCGACGTCACCGAGGTATAACCGATTCGACGAAGCCCGATACCGCAGCGCTCCGCTTTCGGGCCGGCGGTCGCGAACCCGCGCCGACGGCGTTCGTGACGAGGTGCAGTTGGCAGTGCCGGGGATCGGTCAGCGAAGGAACGAGCAGGGTCGGCATTCCGACCGCTACGGCCGCCCCGTCGCGTGCGGGCCGGTCTCCGACCATGAGGGTTTGCTCAGCGCGGGTGCCGAGTTCCGCGAGCGCCAGTCGGAATATGGCGGGGTCGGGTTTCTGGATGCCGTGCTCGTTGGACAGGACGAAGGCGTCGATCAGAGGCAACAGCCGCGCTTCGGCGAAACAGGGGCGGATGTCGAAGTGAATGTTGCTGAGAACGCCGATCTGGTAACCGCTTTCGCGCAGGGCGGTGAGAGTGGCCGCCGCATCGGCGGCGAAATGGTTGTAGGCCGGATCGGAATCCACTGCGAAAAGTTCGTCGGCGAGGTCGGTGTCGAGTCCGGCATCCGCGAACACCGCGTAGAACGTTTCCCTGTGCCGGGCGGCGCTGGTGTTGCCCTGCGGTGATTGCAGCCGGTTCGGTTCGCCGGCGGCTGTCCGGATCTTCCACAGGAGCGCGCGGGCGGAATCGTCGTCATGTCTGCGGCCTGTCCGCCGCAGCGCTTCCCGAGCCCACTGCTGCGGGGAGAGTTCCGAGACGAGTGTGCCGCGCCAATCGAAGACGACCGCTCGGATGTCATGGGGGTGCGAACCGTTGGATGGCATGCAGGTGGAGGCTCTCCGGGAGTGCGGGGGCTGGAAGCAGATCAAAGACCTGCCGGAGCAGTCGTTTTCGCGCGTGCGGACGAAGGAGGGCGCCGCGACGTAGATCGTCGCCGTCGCGCGCGCCCACCGCGTGCGCACAGCCGGGCTCGGAGGAGATGCGCTCGGCCGGGATCAGGCGCGCAGCCGCTCCCGTCGGAGTTGGTCGACCTCGGGAAGGTCGAGAGGGGCCAGCTCGGTGACGCCGAGGGCGCGCATCAGCAGCAAGTCGGCGAGTTCGGGGTTGCGGGCCAGCGCCGGGCCGTGCATGTAGGTGCCGATCACCGAACCCTGGACGACGCCTTCCAATCCGTCGCCGACGCCGTTGCCGACGCCACGGGTGACGCGGGCAAGGCCGTGTGCCTCGCCACCGAGTTTCGTTCCGCCCCGGTGATTTTCGAAGCCGGTGAGCGCCGCGGTGAGCCCGTCGAGCAGGGGTGTGGTGGTCACCTCGCCGATGGCGCGTTTCTGCTGCGGCGACGTGGTGACGTCGAGCAGGCCGACGCCGTCGACCCGCTCGCCCGCCGAGGTCTCGTACCACTGGCCGAGCACCTGGATGGCCGCGCAGATCGCCAGCACCGGGGCGCCTCTGCCCGCGGCGCGTTGCAAGCCGGGGTAGCGCTGCAGGTGCCGGGTGGCCAGACGCTGGGCGGAGTCCTCGGCGCCGCCGAGGGTGTAGACGTCCAGGGAGTCCGGCACCGGCTCGGACAGGGTGATCTCGACGATCTCGGCGTCGTAACCGCGCATGCGCAGCCGCTGGCGCAGCACGAGGGCGTTGCCGCCGTCGCCGTAGGTGCCCATCACGTCCGGCAGCACCAGGCCGATGCGGAAGGTCGACTCGCTCATGATGCCCGTTCCTCCAGGTCACGGTTGAGATCACGGAACGCGGTGTAGTTCGCCAGCACTTCCACGTGGCCCGCGGGGCACGACGCGATGGCGCGCACCGGATCGGGCACCAATGTGTGTTCCACGCCCGCGTAGGTCAGCCGCACGGCCAGGTCGGTGGCGCGCTCACCCGCGGCCACCACCTGCACGCCTTCGAAGTGCTCGAACCGCACGTCCCACAGCCAGGACAGGTCCTCGCCGTCGGGCACTTGGCCGTTCACGGCGATCACCAGCCCCGCGGAGGTCGGCTCGATCATCGACAGCGCCTCCTGCCATCCGGCCGGATTCTTCGCCAGCAGCAGCCGCGCGTCGTGCTCCCCGACCTGCACGGTGCGGTAGCGACCCGCGATCTCGCGGACCGTCCCCGCGGCCGCGACGGCCTGCTGCGCGTCGGCGCCGAGCGCGACGGCGGCGGCCACCGCTTGTGCGGCATTGCCGCGATTGGCCCGGCCCGGCAGCGCGAGCCGCAGCGGGAAACGCTTGCCCTCCGGGCCGACCAGATCGTCGCCGTCGAGCCACCAGTCCGGTTCCGGACGCTGGAAGTCCGCACCGGTGCTGCGCCAGTGCGCGCCCTCCCAGACGATCGGCTCACCGCTGCGCGGGCAGCTGGTCGCGTCCATCGCCCAGCCGCTGCCCGCGGCCACCCACACCACGTTGGGGTGGTCGTAGGCGATCGAGGTGACCAGTACGTCGTCGCAGTTGGCGACCACGACGGTGGCCGGGTGCTTCGCCAGGCCCGCGCGCAGCTTGCGCTCGATCATGTTGATCTCGCCGACCCGGTCGAGCTGGTCGCGGCTGAGGTTCAGCAGCACCACCGCCGAGGGGTTCAGCGAATCGGTGACGTGCGGCAGGTGCAATTCGTCGACCTCGATCGCGGCCAGCGGCGCGCGCCGGTGCGCGTTGAGCGCGGCGACGATGCCCGCGTCCATGTTCGCGCCGTCGGCCTGGGTCGCGACCGTGCCCAGTGTGCTGAGCGCCGCGGTGGTCATCCGCGTGGTGGTGGACTTGCCGTTCGTACCGGTCACCAGCACGGTGCGCCGCTGCCGTCCCAGCTGATCCATGACGGTCGGATCGATCTTCAACGCGATCAGGCCGCCGATCATCGAGCCCTTGCCGCGGCCCGCCTTCTGCGAGGCCCAGGACGCCGCGGCCGCCGCCGCCAGCGCGAGCCGTCCGCGCACCGATATGTCTGCCACGTCGCGAGTCTATGTTCGCGCCGCGATGGCGGCGCGTCGCGGTCGGGTGGCGTGGGCCACGCGGCTCACCCCTGGTAGAGCTTGGCCGCGTAGTTCTCCGGCGCGTAGTAGCGCTCGAGTTCCTCCACCGTCTCGGTGACGTTCGTCTGCACCTCTTTGACCAGGCGGGCAGCGCTCGGCAAGGTGTCCTCCGGCCACTGGTCGGGCTCCCAGAGGTGACTGCGCATGAACGCCTTGGCGCAGTGGAAGAAGATCTGGTCGATGTCCACCTCGACGGCGAGGATCGGGCGATGCCCGCGCACCACCATGTCGTCGAAGTACGGCGCGTCGCGCACCAGCCGGGCGCGGCCGTTGATCCGCAGTGTCTCGCGGCGGCCCGGGATCACGAACAACAGGCCGACGTGCGGATTGGCCAGGATGTTGAGGTAGCCGTCGGCGCGCCGGTTACCGGGGCGCTCCGGGATGGCGAGGGTGGTGTCGTCGAGCACCCGCACGAAACCCGCCGGATCACCCTTCGGGGAGGCGTCGCAGTTGCCGTGCGCGTCGCTGGTGCTCATCACCAGGAACGGTGAGGTCGCGATCCACTCCCGGTCCCGGGCGTGCAGCGCGGGGCGCTCCTTGGTGGCGACGCGGGGCGCCACCTCGCCGAGCAACGCTCGCAGATCCGCCGGGTCGGTGATCTCATCGGAGGCGGTGCTCTCGCGCATAGTTCGATTCAAGCACCGTTCGCCGGGGATAGCGATCGAATTCTGTTCTGGCGATGGGAGATCGGTCACATGCGTTCAGACAGGGGCGTCGAACAGGTGGTCCTGTTCGTCGCTCCGTTGCAGACCTCCGATGATGGCAGGAGTTTCGGTTACCTCGCGATGAAGTCCACGGCCGTTTCCACATTTCCCGGCTGCATTCCAGCATCGGTCAGCACTTTGAAATCACATCGACTACGCAGCTTGTACCATCTTCCTCGATCGATCTTGACGCTCGAATGGAGGAGGTAGTCGCGCGGAATGTTCGGATGATCGTCGGAGTAGCCAGCTATACCGCCTATGGTTGTACGGCAATTCATGTCGCCGTACACAACGCTCTGAGTCGCAGGCAGTAGCTTCAACGACCATGCGAACATGTTCGAACTGTAGCTCACCTGGCCCGTGAATTTTGCGATGTTGTTCTGGTATTCGCGATATGCGGAACTCGCTGTGAACTCTAGGTCGGCTGGATTGGGTTCCGCAGCGGCTGAGTTCGGCATGCATAGAACTGCAATAGCGACGAATGTGGCCGCGAGCAGATATTTCATTATCCCCCCCAGGAATGGCGTAATTTACAACCAGTCTATTCTTACCGCGCGTAGAGTATGGGTGTCTTGTTGGGCGAATTCATACTCGACCTCGACGTTGTCGCCTATCGAGATGGCGTCGAAATCCCGCCCGCGTAACGAGTCCAACCCGAACCAGATGTGATCTCCAGTGGCCGACTCGACGATCCCTGTCGCGCGTTTGCTGTTCCATCGCCAGATTTTCCCCCGCGTTATCAATTCCCCCTCTTCCCCGCGCATAGGCAGAGACTATCGCCTCGATGATGGCGGCGCAACAAATATCGGAGCCCCGTGTCGATAGACCTCTCACCGGTCGGCGTCTACTGATCGCGATTCAGGCCGGGACGTCGAACATATTCGGCTGCCCGGCCGCGTAGCGGTCGGCGTCGGCCTGGCGCAGCGGTTCCAGCTCGGGCGCGCGGTACAGGGTGTACATCCGGCAGCGCTCCGCGTTCGAGCCGGCTACGTCCAGCAGTGCGTTCACCGCGGCGCGCGCGGACTCGTTGGCGCCCTCCATGGTGGCCAGATCGACGTTCGTGCGCACGTAATCGCCCGCCAGGAAGAGGTTCTCCAGCGCGCCGTGCGCCTGCGGGCGGTAGTCCCACGACCCCGCGGTGTTGATCAGCAGCGGGTCGGCGTTGGCGTTGCGCCGCCGGCCCTCCTGCCAGGTGATGCCCGGGTCGAGGAACCAGGAGTGCAGGTCGGCGTCACCCAGCACCTCGCCGCGATCGTCCAGGTGCGCCCGGATCTGCGCCCACGCTTCGCGTGCGATCTCCTCGTGGGTGCACTCCTTGGCCGGCTTGCCGAACAGGATGCCCGGGGTGTTCCAGTCGGAGATGTCCACCGACAGGCAGTCCTGCACACCGCCGTCGCCGAACTCGGGCAGCTTGCGCCGCCACAACTGGTTCTGGCTGATCGAAGTGAGCGACCACGGCGCGTCGATATAGGCGGTATGGCCGCGTGAGATGTCGGCCTGCCTGCGCAGATAGAACTGAATGCCGTTCATCCAGTCGGTGACGAGGTGGTCCATCCCCGCCAATTCGGGCTGGACGTCGAGCACCTGCGGCGACCACAGGGCACGCGCCCGTTCGGCGGGCAGCGCGACGACGAAATAGTCCGCCTCGACGGTGCGCTGCGCGCCGGTCTCGTCCACCACGCGCGCCGCGACGATCCTGCGGTCGCGCACCTCCAGTTCGCGCACTTCGGCGCCCAGCACGAAGTCCGCCCCGAGTTCGCGGATCCGCCGCAACCACGGCTCGATCCAGACCGCGTTGGTGGGGCCGTTCAGCACGCGGTCCAGGCCGCCGTCGTTGCCGATCCCCATCGGGTTGCCGAGGAACTGCTCGCCCATCGTGCCGATGGTGCGCACGCTCGCCACGTTCTCCTTCGCGGCGACCATGATGCTGGTCAGCGTGCGCGAGAGCAGGGCGCGGAACTCATGCGAGCGCGCGTGACCGCCGACGAACTCGTGCCAGGAGGTGCGCTCCCACTGGCCGAGGCGGCGGGCGTCGCAGCTGGTGTTGAAGACCAGCAGGCGCTCGGCGAAGTAGATCCCCTCGTTCGGGGGCATCTTCAGCGCGGTGGACAGCGCCGCGCCGAGCGTCTCGCGGAAACTGGCTGCGGAGAATTCGGCGCGGGAGCGCGGACCGAGCGGAACGCGGAAGTCGTCGCCGCCGCGCCGGGCGAAGCGCGCTTCCGGCACCGCGACCAGGTTGTCCCATACGCCGTTCGCATTGCCGGGGAACGGGATTCGGCGCATGGTGTCCGGCACGTGCTGGTAGAAGCCGGGGAAGAAGCGGAAGCCGTGTTCGCCGGGCAGGTCCGGTCGTCCTCCCGTTCCGGTGCCGGGCACGCCGACGCTGCGCGCTTTGCCGCCCCACGCGCGCTTTTCGTAGACGGTGACCTGGAATCCGCGTTCCGCGAGCTCGTGCGCGGCGGTGAGACCGGCGACACCGCCGCCCAGTACCGCGACCCGTCTTCCGCCGGGATTCGCCGCGGCCCGCGTCGGTCGCAACGCACCTGCCGTCAGCGCCCCCGCTGCCACCCCCGCCGCGACCGTGTTACGAAGCAGTGCTCTTCGCGATACGGTCCATCGATTTTCTGCCATGCGCCGCTCTGCCGCCTAGAACCGGGACCAACTTCCACGCCGGGCACTACTGTAAGGCGGCAATTCGGGGATCTCGCACCCACCCCGCAAAGCCATCGGGGCGTCGTGCGGAATCCGTGCGGGCGAGCACACGCGCGGGCGAGCGCTTCGGCGTCCGGTCGGTCGGCCCCATCTGGTTGCGCAGAGCGGCATCCTCGCCGTCGGCGGTGGCCGGATCCGGGCATGACCGCCTGGTCAGGCCGGGCGGCCGGCGTCGGCCAGTGCGGGGGCGCTCGGTGTCCCGGTGCGAATGTCCGCCGTCACCGCACGTGGCCTGCTCGACGTGGCGGCGAACGCGCCCGCCAGCACCACGAGGCCACCGACCAGGGACATCGGGGTCGGTGTCTCGTCGAGGACGGCCCAGGCGGCGGCGATTCCGACGACCGGAACGAGCAACGAGAACGGGGCGACCGATCCCGCGGGATAGCGTCCGAGCAGATAGGTCCACAGTCCCGTGCCGACCACGGTGGCAAGGACGGCGATATAGGCGAGGGCCAGCAGTGCGGGCAAACCCTCGGTTGTGAACGACTCGGCCAAGGCGCGAGCGCCCGTCGTCGGCCCCTCGGCGACCACGGACAACGCGAACAGCGGCACCGGCGGAATAGCGGTGGTCCACAGCATCAGGTGCAGCGGATTGACGCCGGGAGTCTCGGTGCCGGCCAGCCGCGCGCCGATGTTGCCGAACGCCCAGCCGAGGCCGCCCGCCAGGGTCAGCAGCACCGGCAACAGGGCGGCGTGGGCCAGCCGGTCCCATCCGATCACCGCCATGCCCGCCACCGCGACGGCAAGGCCCCCGACCTGGACCGGACGCATCCGCTCACCCAGCAGCAGCGTGCCGAGCAGCACGGTGAACGGCGCGGAGGACTGCAACACCAGCGAGGCGAGCCCGGTCGGCATGCCCACCCGCATCGCGGTGAACAGGAACGCGAACTGCAAGATGCCGAAACCGGTGCCGTACAGCAGGATCCAGCGCATCCGTACCGCAGGACGCGGGACGAACAGCAGCGCGGGCACCGCGAGCACCGCGAATCGCAGCGCCGCGAAGAAGAACGGGGGGAAGTGGTCGAGCCCGATCCGGATGGCAAGGAAGTTCAAGCCCCAGAGCAGGACGACGGTGAGGCCGAGCAGGCGGTCGCGGTTGGTCACGTCATTCATCGTGCGGCTTGCTAACCATCAGAACAATCGAATAATTGTGGATCAACAATGTAGATTTGCTTAATGGATTTCGTCCCCGTCGCCCCCGGCTCCCCGATGGCGTTGGAGCGGCTGCGCGTGCTGCGTGAACTGGCCGATCGCGGCACTGTGGCCGCCGTCGCCGCGGCGCTGTCGATGACGCCTTCCGCCGTCTCCCAGCAGCTCAAGGTGTTGGCCAGGGAGGCGGGCGTGGCCCTGCTGGAACCGGACGGCAGGCGGGTCCGGCTCACCGACGCGGGACGCGCCTTGGTGGTGCGCGCCGACGAAGTGCTCGCCGCCATGGATCGCGCGGTCGCCGAGATGGCGCACTATCGCGGCTCGCCGCGCGGGCGGGTCCGCGTCGCGGTGTTCCCCTCGGGCGGCGCGCTATTGCTGCCGCATGTGCTGCCGGGCATGGTGGACAGCGGAGTCGACGTGGTCGCACGGGACGAGGACGTGCCTCCGTCGGAAGTGGCGCGACTACTCGCCGATTACGATGTGGTCCTCACTCATCGCGACGAGCGCGCCGCGCCGATCACCGACCCGCGCGTCGCCACCCGGGTGCTCATGCGGGAGCCTATCGACGTCGTCGCGGCGCCGACGCACCGGCTGGCCGGCCGCTCGGCCGTCGCCCCGGAGGAATTGGCCGACGAGACCTGGCTGAGCGTGCGGGGCGGTTTTCCCGTCGACGACGTGCTGCGCTCGATCGCCACCGTGACCGGCGTGCAGCCGCGGATAGCCCAGCGCCTCAACGATTTCCGCGTCATCGAGACGTTGGTCGCCACCGGCTACGGCGTCGCGCTCATGCCGCGTTACGCGGTGGCCCACCCAGACCTGGCGGTGCTGCGGTTGTCCGGCGTGCGGGCCGCCCGGATGTACGAGCTGGCCACCCGGCCCCGCCCCGATGCCCGTCCGGCGATAGCGGCCGTGCTCACGGCGTTCGAATCCGCCGCGGCGCTGGTGGCAGCCGATTCCGGGACGGCGCACGGAAAGGGCACCGCCGCACGGGCATAACTCCGGACGGCGGTACCGAATCGAGGACCGATCAGAATCCCGGCGGCGGCTGATGCCGGTAGGGATGCTGAGCCTGCGAGCTGACGTAGCCGAAGTCGTCGGCGACCATGGCCGCCAGTTCGAGCAGCGCCCGCCGCGTCGGCTTGCTCACCAGTTCCAGATCGATCTCCGCGCCCTCGGCGAGGTGGTCGTCGAACGGCACCACCTGCACCGCGCGGGTGCGATCGAGAAACAGTTTGCGCAGCTGGTCGAGGTCGACGGTGGACGCGCCGCGCCGGGAAGCGTTCACCACCACGACCGTTCGCTCCACGAGCTTGCCGTAGCCGTGGTGGTCGAGCCAGTCCAGCGTGGCCGAGGCGCTGCGTGCGCCGTCGATCGCGGGCGAGGTGACCAGCACCAGTGAGCTGGCCATATCCAGCACGCCCGCCATCGCGGAGTGCATCAGGCCGGTGCCGCAGTCGGTCAGGATGATGTTGTAGAACGACTGCAGGATGCCGATCGCCTTGCGGTAGTCCGCTTCGCTGAACGCCTCGGAGACCGCCGGGTCCTGCTCACTGGCAAGCACTTCCAAGCGGCTCGGCGCCTGCGAGGTGTGCGCCCGCACGTCGGAGTACCTGGTGATGTGCTGATCCTCGAGCAGGTTGCGCACCGTGGAGCGGGTCTGCCGCGGCACCCGGTGGGCGAGCGTGCCGAGGTCGGGATTGGCATCGATCGCGATGACCCGGTCGCCGCGCTGCGAGGCGAAGGTGGAGCCGAGACCGACCGTGGTGGTGGTCTTCCCGACGCCGCCCTTGAGCGAGAGGATCGCGATCCGGTAATCCCCGCGCACCGGCTGGTTCACCCGGTCGACGAGGTCCTGGTAGACGATGTCGGCCGCCGACTCGCCCGGGTTGATCATGCCGCCGGACGCCTTGTGCACCGCACGGCGCCAACCGCTGCGCGGCGCCCTGCGAGCCCGCCGGAGCAGATTCAGGTCGTTGACCGAATGCCCCGGCTGGCCGGGCTGCGGCACATGCTGCGGTTGGAACGGCGGCGCGGACTGATGCGGCGGACCGCCCTGCCAGCTCGGCACCTGCGGTTGCCCGATCGGCGGCGGAGGCGGCGGTTGGTAAGGGGGAGGCGGAGGCTGATGGGTCACCGGCGGGGGTGGCGGCGCCCAGCTGTAGATGGGTCCGCTGGGCTGATCAGGTTGCGGCGCAGCGGCTTCGGACTGCGCGGAATCCACGGGCACTCGCCGGACCAAGCCGTCGCCGCCGATCTCCTGGCGGTACTCCCCGTAACCGGGATGGGGTCCGTCCGGCGGTGTGGCTATGGGATGGCTACCGCTGTGACTCGACGGCGGCTGAAATGCGCCGGTAGGGAACGGCTCACCCGGAAAAGGCGAGGGCGGGGGATACGCACCCGGACTCGGCGGGGCGTACGAGCCGTAGGGCTCGGCCGGTCCGGCCTGCGGGGGCGCCCAAGCCTGTGCCGGTGCGGCGGCTTGGGGGTAGGCCGTGGTCTGCTCCGACGAACCTTGCGGCTCCGGCTGTTCGGGCTGTGCGTCGGGCTGGGCAGGCCCATCCGTCACGTCGGTTTCCTTCGCTTCCGCGCCGCCGATCGGCTCGGCCGACGGGTCGATGGCCGCTGACTCCGCGTCGCTGACTTCGGCCGTATCCACGGAATGACTCTGCAGCCAGGGCGGAGAGGTCGGATTGTGGTCGTTAGTTGTCACGGTTCCCCCATCTGCTCGGGAGTTCGAGCAGAGAGCTCGGCGCTTGGAGTGCGAATCCCACGCTAGCACGGGGTTCGCTACGCCGTGTCGCGGTAGGCATGCCGCACCTGGGAGCGGTACGCCGCCACAACCCGTCTGCCCCAGCGAGATCGGGCGCCGCGCGGTGGAACCGTCGCGACGCCCGATCGAATCCTGCCGGAATGCCCGGTCAGTGCGCCCGGTTCACCGCCGACACCACCGCGCGCAGCGACGCGGTCGTGATCGAGGTGGCGATGCCGACGCCCCACACCACTCGGTCGCCGATCGCGCACTCCACGTAGGCGGCGGCCTGCGCGTCGTCGCCCGCGGACATGGCGTGCTCGGAGTAGTCCAGCACCTCGACGTCGAAGCCGACCGCGGCGATCGCGTCGACGAACGCCGCGAGCGGGCCGTTGCCCTTGCCGGTGATCTCCTGCTCCACGCCGTCGACCTTCACCACCGCCACGATGGAGTCGACTCCGCCGTCGGTCTCCGACGCGGTGACCTTCTGGCGCATCCGCTCCAGCGGACGGATCGGGCTCAGGTACTCCTCGTGGAAGACGTCCCACATCTCCTTGGGCGTCACCTCGCCGCCCTCGCCGTCGGTGATCTTCTGGATCGCCTGGGAGAACTCGATCTGCAACCGCCGCGGCAACGCCAGTCCGTGGTCGGTCTTCATGATGTAGGCGACGCCGCCCTTGCCGGACTGCGAGTTGACCCGGATGACCGCCTCGTAGGTGCGACCGACGTCCTTCGGATCGATCGGCAGGTAGGGCACCTCCCAGACGATGTCGTCGACGTCCGCCCCGGCGGCGTCGGCCGCGGTCTTCATCGCGTCCAGGCCCTTGTTGATGGCGTCCTGGTGGCTGCCGGAGAACGCGGTGTAGACCAGGTCGCCGCCGTACGGGTGCCGCTCGTGCACCGGCAACTGGTTGCAGTACTCGACGGTGCGGCGGACCTCATCGATGTCGGAGAAGTTGATCTGCGGATCGATGCCGCGGGAGAACAGGTTCATCCCCAGCGTCACCAGGCAGACGTTGCCGGTGCGCTCGCCGTTGCCGAACAGACAGCCCTCGATGCGGTCGGCGCCGGCCTGGTAGCCCAGCTCCGCGGCGGCCACGGCGGTGCCGCGGTCGTTGTGCGGGTGCAATGACAGCACGATCGACTCCCGGCGAGCCAGGTTGCGGCTCATCCACTCGATCGAATCGGCGTAGACGTTCGGGGTGGCCATCTCCACGGTGGCGGGCAAGTTGATGATCAGCGGCTTCTCCGGCGTCGGGGCGATGATCGCCGACACCGCGTCGCACACGTCCTTGGCGTATTCCAGCTCGGTGCCGGTGTAGGACTCCGGGCTGTACTCGTAACGCCAGTTGGTGTCCGGGTAACGCTGCTCGATCTCCAGGCACAGCGCGGCGGCGTCGGTGGCGATCTTCTTCACCGCTTCGCGGTCGGCGCGGAACACCACCTTCCGCTGCAGGATGGAGGTCGAGTTGTAGAAGTGCACGATGACGTTCTGCGCGCCGGCACAAGCTTCGAATGTGCGTTCGATCAACTCCGGGCGGCACTGGGTCAGCACCTGGATGGTCACGTCGTCGGGGATCGCGCCGTCCTCGATGATCTCGCGGACGAAGTCGTAATCGGTCTGGCTCGCGGACGGGAAGCCGACCTCGATCTCCTTGTAACCCATCCGCACCAGCAGGTCGAACATGCGGCGCTTGCGAGCCGGGCTCATCGGATCGATCAGCGCTTGGTTGCCGTCGCGCAGGTCCACCGCGCACCAGCCGGGGGCCCGGTCGATGACTTTGTCCGGCCAGGTGCGGTCGGGCAGCGTGATCGGCTCGACCTCCTCGGCGAACGGCCGGTAACGGAAGGTCGGCATCGAGGAGTTCTTCTGCCTGTTCCAGCCGGGCTGGTCGGCGGGGGCGGGTTTGCTCGGCGCGGTGATCGTGCGCGCGCCGGATACGAATGCGTCAGCAGGGGACATGGGCGGTTCTCCCGAGGATGTCGTTTTTCCCAATGGGCTGGGTCGACCGGCGCGGCAATACCCCGCGACGGGAGCCGGTCCGATCAGACCCCGTCGCGGCGGTCGAGAAGAAGTGCCCGCTGCATGATGTCCGCGAGTTTACCGTGCCGCGAGTAGGCCGGAAAGGGAGGTCCCTTCGTCGGGTCATCCGACGACAACGCTACCGTTCGGTCCGGCAGTGGACACGTCGAAGGATTCGCTATGACCTGGCTGGAGCAACTGGCCGTCTTCGGTGCGGGCATCGCGGCGGGCGGCATCAACACGATCGTCGGCTCCGGCACGCTCATCACCTTCCCCGTTCTCCTCGCGTTCGGCCTCCCGCCGGTGACGGCGAATGTGTCCAACACCATCGGCCTGGTCCCGGGCTCGATCAGCGGCGTGCACGGGTATCGCCGCGAACTCGCGGGCCAGCGCGACCGGCTGCTCCGCCTGGGCACGGCGTCGCTGCTCGGCGGCATCACCGGGGCGGTGCTGCTGCTCGTGTTGCCCGCCGGTGCGTTCAAGGCGATCGTGCCGGTGTTGATTCTCGTGGCCTTGGTGCTGGTCGTCGTGCAGCCGAGGCTGGCGAGCTGGGTCAAACGCCGCCGGGAGAACGACGGCGCCCCGGCGCCCGCGCACGGCGGACCCATCCTGTTCGCCGCGGTGTACGCCGCCGGCGTCTACGGCGGGTACTTCGGCGCCGCGCAAGGCGTGCTGCTGATCGGGTTGCTCGGCGTTTTCGTGCACGACGACATCCAGCGCCTCAATGGGGCGAAGAACGCGCTCGCCCTGATCGTGAACGCGGTGTCCGCGGTGATCTTCATCGTCGTGGCGGACGTGGACTGGCGCGCCGTCGTGCTGATCGCGCTCGGCTCGATCATCGGCGGGCAGCTCGGCGCACGGTTGGGCAGGCGGATGCCGCCCACCCTGTTGCGCGCGGTCATCGTCGTTGTCGGCCTGATCGCGGTGATCCGCTTGGTGACGTCCTAGATAGCCGGCGAGTGGCCCTGGAGATGCGCATGAGGCGCGAGCGCTGTGGCGCCGCCGACGGCCCGGCTCGGATCCGCGGCCACGAGTGCGCCTTCCGCGCTCGGTGCGACGCCGAGTCGCGCGGCGTCTGCCCGAACCGCGGCGGGGAATCGACGGCGCGCCCGCACCGGGTGCCGGGGTAGTGCTGCGGGCGATCTCAGGGTCGGATGTCAATCCTCAGGGTGACGACGGCGGCCCCGCGCGGGCCGCAGGATGAGTGCCGTGCCCAGCTGGAAGATCGTCATCGCCGTTGCGTTGCTGCCCGTGCTGAGCGGCTGCGGCGGACCGCCGAGCCGACACGAGTCCGCGGTCGCGGAGCTGGTCGCACAGGCCGACGCCGCGCCGACACCGCGGCTGGACTGGGCCCCGTGCGCGGACCCGGGGCTGAGCCGATTCCAGTGCGCCACCGCGCAGGTCCCCGTGGACTACGCGCGCCCCGACGGGCCGACCCTCGGGCTGGCGGTGGTGCGTCAGCAGGCCACCGACGCGCAACGGAGAATCGGCACCCTCTTCTCCGCCGTCGGTGGTCCCGGCGGGTCGGGACTGCGCTGGGCGGCGGAGGGAGAACTGCTCGGCGGCGAACTGGCACGCCGCTTCGACGTGATCACCTTCGACCAGCGCGGCGTCGGCCGCAGCGGGCAGGTGCGGTGCTTCGCGGACACCGAGCAGCAGCGCCGGTTCTGGTCCGGCACGTGGCTGGCACCGGCGAATCCTGAACAGGAGCGCGCGGCCGACGCGGCGAGTCGCGAGCTCGCCGCGGGTTGCGCGGCGCACGGCGGCGCGCTGCTCGGACACCTGACTACCGTCGACGCGGCGCGCGACCTGGACCTGCTGCGCCGAGCTGTCGGCGATGCGCAGCTCACCTACGAAGGCGGTTCCTACGCGAGCTACCTGGGTCAGGTGTACGGCGCGCTGTTCGGCGACCGGGTGCGCGCGTTGCATTTGGCGTCGATGATCGACCCGGACGCGTACACCAACGACACGCGAAGCGCCGTCGCGGACACCGCGGCGGGCACCGAGGAGGTACTCGGTGAATTCCTGCGGCTGTGCGCGGACGCCGGCCCGGAACGCTGCGCCTTCGCGGCGCGGAGCGACGCCGTCCTGGGCGCAGGCGCGGGCGAACCCGCCCGCCCCGCCGATCTCCGCGCGCGCAATGACGCTGTGCTGCAACGTCTTCGCGAGGCGCCCCTGGTGGTGGGGTCCGGGGACCGGACGCGGACGGCCACCTACGCCGAGGTGCTGTCGTCGCATGCGCTGTTGCTGTACGACCCCGAACGGGGCTGGCCCGCCCTGGCCCAACTGCTGGCCGAACTGGAGCGCGGACCGGCGGGCAACCCTGACGCGGTGGGTGAGATCTTCTCGGCCACCGCGCAACCGGACGACTTTCTCGACTCCTATACAGCGATCTCCTGTGCCGACAACGCCTTTCCACGCGATCCCGGTCAATGGGCCGCCATGGCAAAGGATCTCGCGGGCATCAGCCCCACTTACGGCGCGTTCTGGTTGGCGCTGCACCAACCGTGCGCCTTCTGGCCCGCACCGCCCGAGGGGTATGCGCAGCGGTACACCGGGCCGTGGATCCTGCGGTCGGATACCCCGGCTCTGTTGGTGAACAACCGATTCGACCCGGTCACCCCGCTCGGCGCCGCGCGCCGGGCGCAGCAGGAACTGGTGAACGCCCGGCTGGTCGTCGTCGAGGACGGGTACGGGCACACCCCGCTCGGTGAATGCACCCGGAAGCTGCGCGAGCGTTATCTCGTCGACCTGCAGCTACCGGCCCCCGGGGCGACGTGCCGCCTCGACGAGCTGCCGTTCGGTCGATAGCGAAAACGGATATCTGTTCACAAATCGGGAATACCGGTAATCTGCGCACGCTAAGCCTGATGATGGAAGGTGACCGGTGCGTAGACGTGCCTTGTTCAAGGCGGCGGGCACGGCCGCCCTGCTCGGTGCTGCGGGGACGATGGCGGGGACGAGTGTGGCGTCCGCCGACCCGATGTGGGAGGCCCTGTTCCGCGCTTGGGTGCCGGAGATCTTCGCCCCCATTCCCGACCCGCCGGAGCATTCGCCCGCGATCGTCGTCGGCTCCGGCTTCGGCGCCGCGGTGTCCGCATTGCGCTTGGCGGAAGCCGGAATCCCCACCACCGTGCTGGAACGCGGCTCCCGCTGGCCGAACGACCCGTGGCGGGAGATCTTCACCGGCGACGACCTGCCCGACGGCCGCGGCTTCTGGCACCGCACGCATTTCACCGGCGTCACCAAGGTGCCCATGCGTTTCGCCAGTTTCGGCGGCGTGCTGGACTGCACCGAATATCCGGGCATCGACGTCTGGCGCGCGGCCGCGGTCGGCGGCGGCTCGGTGATCTTCAGCGGAACCATGATCGCCCCGCAGCGCCGCTTCTTCGATCACGTCTTCGGCGGCACCGTCGACTACGGCGAGATGGAGCGCGTCTACTACCCGCGCGTGCGGGAGATGCTGCGGTTGAGCCCGATGCCCGCGGACATCTACAACTCCTCGCCGTTCGCGCACTCGCGCGCCTGGGACGATCAGGTGCGCAAAGCCGGCTACGAGCCCCAGGCGAACGACTCGATCTTCAACTGGGACATCCTGCGCGCCGAACTCGCGGGCGCCAGCAGGGCTTCCGCCACGGCGGCCCGCAGCAATCTGGGCAACTCGAACGGCGCCAAGTTCGACCTGAACCAGAATTACCTGGCGTACGCGCAGGGCACCGGCCGGTGCGGGATCTTCCCCGGTCACCGGGTCGAGGCCATCGCGCAGGAATCCGGCGGCCGCTACGCGGTCGCCGTGACGAAGCTTTCGCCGACCGGTGACGCGCTGGCCACCCGCACCCTCACCTGTGATCGGCTCTTCCTCGGCGCGGGGTCGATCGGCACCTCTGAACTGCTGGTCCGGGCGCAGGCCACCGGTGCGCTGCCGAACCTGAACGAACACGTCGGCGACGGCTGGGGCACCAACGGCGACGTGGTGCTCGCCCGCGGCGCCAGCGCGCTGGCCGGTCACGGCCAAGGCGTGCCGAGCGCGAGCCGGATCTTCCACGAGTCCGACGTGCCGCTGACCCTGGAGAGCTGGTACATCCCGGGCATCCCGTTCGAGACCGGCGCGCTCGCCTCGCTCGGCATGGTGCTCGACCCGACCCGCACCCGGTTCGGCTACGACCGGGCGACCAACCAGGTCGGGCTTACCTGGTCGGTCAAGAACCGGGATGACACGGTGGCGGCGGCCCGCGCGGTCGACCACCGGATCGCCGAACGAGCGGACGCGCTGGTCGAGTACGGCGCCCTCGGCTACGACGCGAACGCGCTGTTCACCGCGCATCCGCTGGGTGGAGCGGTGCTGGGGCGGGCGACCGACGGCTACGGCCGGGTGCACGGTCACCCCGGCCTCTACGTGATGGACGGCGCGGCGATACCGGGCAGCACCGGAACGGTGAATCCCTCGCTGACCATCGCCGCGCTGGCCGAACGCAATATCGAGGCGATCGTTCGCGGCGGTCGCTGAGCACGCCCGCGCCGGACGGAGCGTTCGTCCGTCCGGTGCGGTTCCGGGGGTATCGCCAACTGTGCCGAGCGTGCTTTCCGCGTACTAATGTCGGCGGCACCGTTCGGCGTCGAAGGGATCCGCAGTGTCCGCTCCCACTCCCCACTCGGGCATCGAGAATTCCGCCGTCGAGCGCTACGGCCTGCGGGAAACGCCGGAGCAACAGGATTATCCGCGCAAGCCGCCGATGCTGTGGACCGATTTCGTGATGCTGGCGCTGGCCGTCGTCTCTGTTGCGCTGGTCGCGTGGATCACCTTCTTCCCGGTGTCCGGGCACACCTATCACGTGGTCGTGGTCGTCGACTGGACGTTGTGCGGAGTGTTCGCGGTCGAGTTCCTGTGGCGCTGGCGCCGCGCGGGCTGGCCGTGGACGTTCCCGTTCGTCTACTGGTACGAGGTCCTCGGCATGATCCCGGTGACCAGCCCGTTCTTCCGCGGTTTCCGGTTACTGCGGATCGTGGTGATCGGCGTCCGGCTCGCCCGGGTGGCCGATCGCGTATTCGGCGACCGGGTGACGGCCGCGGTGGTGAACCGGTTCGTGGCGACCATCGTGGACACCATCCGCCGCCCGATGACCATCGCGGTGATGGACGAGGTGGCGGAGGTGCTGCGCACCGGGCACTACACCCGCAACATCGCGGCCGCCCTGGAGGAGAACCGCGCCGAGCTGGACGAGATGATCCTGGAGCTGATCAAGAAGGACCCGCAGGCGGGCCGGGTGCGCTACATCCCGTTCCACGACGAGATCATCCGGCTGATCGCCGACACCACGTTCCGCATCGTGTTCCAGGTGCTGGAGGATCCGCGCACCGACGAGCTCGTCGCCGACGTGCTGCGGGAGAACATCGATCAGATCCGCGACGCGGTCCGCGACGGCGTCCGGGTGCCGCCGTCGGCGTACGGGCCCACCGCCGACGAGGACTGCGTGCGGCATCGCATCACTCGGGAACCGCGTGCCTGATGGCGTCCCGCGGCTGCGCCAAACGCACGGTCTCCCAAGCGATCAGCGCGATCAAGACGCCGCACAGCAGGGCCAGCGAGGCGAGTGCGGGCAGGGCGCAGGCCACCGGGATCAGCGCCAGCAGCACCGCCACGGCGACCACGCGGGGCACCGTGACGGTGCGCGTGGCGTAGTGCTTGAACCCCACCAGGGCGATCAGATACAGCACGACGCCGCCGTAGAGGGCGTAGAGCGGAATCCCGTACAACGCGTCCTTCAGGGTGTGGTGGGAGGAGTCCCCGACGTAGTAGAGCACCTTCTTCAGCCCCAGCGACAGCGCGATGATCCCGACGATCATCGGGAAATGCCAGAACGTGTAGCAAGCCTGCGCGATCTTGATCTGCCGCTTGCCCTCGGCGTGGACGAGTTCGTGCTCCACCGCCAGGGCGGCGACGTCGAAATACGCCCACCACAGCAGGCCGGAAATGGCGAGGCCGAGCAGCGAGCCGAGCGCGATCGGCCAGGAGATCGGCAGGCCGGCCACCCCGATCCCGATCGAGACGATCGACTCACCGAGCGCGACGATGATGATCAGCCCGTATCGCTCGACGAAATGGGTGGCCGAGTTCAATCGCCAATCCGTGCCCGCGAACAGCGTCCAGAGATAGTCGCCCGCGATCGCCGCGATCCACAGCGCGATCTGCACCCGACCGGTGGTCAGCGCGGCGACCACCAGCAGCGAGGTGCCGAGGGTGATCGAACCGAGCGCCCAGCGCAGCAGCTGGCCGCGCAATTGCGGATCCTCGGAACTGGCCAGCCAGAACATCCCCAGGTGCACCAATCGCACGATCAGGTAGGCGATGGCGAACACCAGCGGGCCGAACCATCCGCCCGGTCCGTCCTCGAATGCCTCCGGGATGGTCAGCGCGGCGAGGAAAGCGCCGCCCATGGCGGCGAACATCCCCACCCGCGCGATGCCTTCGTCGGCGCGGACCACGTTGCCCAGCCACGAATAGGCGATCCACAACCACCACATCACCGCGAGCACCAGCAGCGCGCGCAGCATGTTCTTGGCGCTGGTTTCCCCTGCCGCCAAGCCGGCGACCATGGTGAACGCGAAGACGAGCACCAGGTCGAAGAACAGCTCGAGCTGGGTCACCGACGCGCCCTCGGCCATCGGCTGGAACCGCACCCGTTTGGAACCGATCATGCGCCCATCGTCGCACCCCGATCGATACCGCGCCGGTTCGCTGCTTCGCCCGGCGGCCGATTTCGCGCAGAGCGCAGCCGTCCGGCTATACGGGTTGATAGGTCTCCGTTTCGGGGAACCGCTCGGCGAAATCTATGAAGCACTCCACGACCACCTCGTTGGCCTTGCGGAAAGTGCGTTTGAGCAGAAATCCGGGAACCGGGAGGGGCAGATAGAGCTCGACGTGGTACCAGACGTGCGTGCCGTCGACGCTGTCGGACACCTCGAAGAACCCGCCGCCCCGCACGCCCCTGGTGCTGTCGGCGACGGTCCAGGAAGATCGGTCGTCGGTCCAATCGTATTCCAGCACTTGCAAATCCGAACTGCCGAGCAGCTCCGCCTTGAGGAACACCCGTCGCGGCCTGCGCCGTGCGTCGCGGGTCGCGACCCGGACGTCGCTGTAGGAGGACGACCATTCCGGAAGCGATTCGACGTCCGTCAGAGCGTCCATGACCTGATCGGGATCGGTATCGACGAAGAATCGGATATCCGTTTTGGTGCGCATGGCATACCTCCGACCCCCGGATGGACAAGTCGGCCGATTGTCTCCGCGTTTTGTCCGATTCGTCAACCTGACTGTGCCAGACCATATCTCGGTTACCCGGACAACGTGCCGTTATCTGCTCGAGATCGGCGATCGGCAACCGCGGGAACAACTTCCGTCCGGAAGGATGGGCTCGGCCGCGGTCCGCGCGCCTACCATCGGATCCGAATGGGCGCCGGTATCCGGCGCCGTCGGTACGGGCGGGAGGATGTCATGAAATACGCTGAACTGCTGGCGCAGGCGCGGGACGCGATCACGGTGCGCCGGGTGTACGGCGACCCGTACGAATCCGGGGGAGCGATTGTCATTCCCGCCGCCTCGGTCGGGGGCGGCGGTGGCGGAGGTGGTGGTGCCGGGAACGGCGCCGACGGGGAGGGCTCCGGTGAAGGCGTGGCGTTCGGCGTAGGCGCCAAGCCGGTCGGCGCTTACGTGCTTCGCGACGGTCGGCTGACCTGGCACCCGGCCGTGGACGTCAACGCGATCATCGAGACGGCGGGCAAGGTGCTGATCGCGGGAATCCTGGCCTTCGCGCTGACCCGCTGCATCGAGCGACGCGCCTGACCGGCGCGGTGGACGGAGTTCTTCATCGGCGCGCGCCGGGCCGAGCGGAGGCGAGGCCGTCCAGCGCCCGGCCCGGCGCGACGTTCATTCCGACGTAGCGGGCTCGACGATCGCGTCGGGCCCTGGATACACCAGCGACTCGTGACCGTCGGAGAAGCGCACCACGTAGGGCGGCGTCCCGTCCGGTCCGCGGACCTCGATGATCTCGGCCAGGTGATCCACTTCTCCCACCACGTGTCCGTGCACGCAGAGTCGATCTCCTACATGTGCGATCATCGCCCCATTATCGAACGTCAGTGGTGCGCGTCACAACCGCTTCGGAACGTGTGCGGCATCCGTGTCGCCCATCCGCGCTGGTCGGACTCCCGCTCCGGCATCGGCACGATCCTGTTGCCGTTCCGATTCGCGCGCCTTGACACCACTCCGAATGTAGTACTACGTTCAAACCGCTACAGTTGGAGTGAATTGATTGGGGCGGTATGCGGAAGCTTGTCTATTTCGTCGGCGTTTCCCTCGACGGCTATATCGCCGGGCCGAATGGGGAGATCGACTTCTATCCCGTGGCCGAGGACATGGCGGATTGGCTGCGCTCGGAGTACCCCGAGACGCTGCCCACGCACGCACGGCCGCACTTCGGCCTCGCTGTGGACGCGCCCAATCAGAAGTTCGACACGCTGATCATGGGCCGCGGCACCTACGAACCGGCCCTGGCCATCGGTGTGACCAGCCCGTACGCCCACATGAAGCAGTACGTGGCATCCCGCACGCTCGGTCATATCGATGACCCCACGGTCGAATTGGTCGAACACGATCCGGTGGAACTGGTCCGCGAACTGAAGCGGCGGGACGGCTTGGACATCTGGCTCGCGGGCGGCGGCAAGTTCGCGGCCGCGCTGCTGGAGGAGATCGATGAACTCGTGATCAAGAGCTATCCGGTCGTGGCGGGAGCCGGGGTGGCGAGCTTCACGGGTGACTTCCGCCCGACGTTGTTCCAGCCGACCGAGCGCCTGGCCTTCGGCAACGGCGTACAGGTCAGCTGGTTCACCCGGGCCTGACCGGCACGGCCGGTCTTCGGGGGAAGGTCACCCCGGCACGGCCCGGCTCAGCCCGCGTCGGTGAGGAAGGACAGCCGCACCTGGCGGTCCGGGTTGTCGACATTGAGATCGACCAGCGCGATCGACTGCCAGGTGCCCAGGGCGAGCTCCCCGCCGAGCACCGGGACGGTCGCGTACGGCGCGATCAGGGCGGGCATGACGTGCGAGCGCCCGTGCCCGCGCGAGCCGTGCGCGTGCCGCCACCGGTCGTCGGCGGGGAGCAGATCGCGCAGCGCGGCCAGCAGATCGTCGTCGCTGCGCGCACCGAGTTCCATGATCGCGATGCCCGCGGTGGCGTGCGGCACGAAGACGTGCAGCAGCCCGTCGCCGCCCGCCGAGCGCACGAAGGCCGCGCACTGCGGCGTGATGTCCTGTACCACCTCGGTGTGGCCGGTCTGCACCTCGAGCAGCGTGCTCTTCATGCGCACATCGTCCCTCATGCGCGCGGGGCCGCGCCGGGTGATCGGGATGTGATGCTGTTGTGGGTTTTTCCACAAGCCGGGTAGGTAGCGGCAAAACCGCTGGCCCCGGCCGGTACCCTGAATGACTGTTACCAGTTTGTTGTCGATCTTGGAGGACCCTGTCGTGGCTCTCGTGGTTCAGAAGTACGGAGGATCCTCGGTAGCGACCGCCGAGCGTATCCGGCGCGTCGCTGAACGGATCGTGGAGACCAAGAAGCAGGGCCACGATGTGGTGGTCGTCTGCTCCGCCATGGGTGACACCACCGACGAGCTGCTGGACCTCGCGCAGCAGGTGGCCCCGTCGCCGCCCGCCCGCGAGATGGACATGCTGCTCACCTCGGGGGAGCGCATCTCCAACGCGCTGGTCGCCATGGCCATCCACTCCCTCGGCGCGGAGGCCCGCTCGTTCACCGGCTCGCAGGCGGGTGTGATCACCACCGGCGCGCACGGCAACGCGAAGATCATCGACGTGACCCCCGGTCGCGTCCGCGACGCGCTCGACGAGGGCCTCGTCGTGCTGGTCGCCGGTTTCCAGGGCGTGAGCCAGGACAGCAGGGACGTCACCACGCTGGGCCGCGGCGGCTCGGACACCACCGCCGTCGCGCTGGCGGCCGCGCTACAGGCCGACGTCTGCGAGATCTACACCGACGTGGACGGCGTCTTCACCGCCGACCCGCGGATCGTGCCCGACGCGCAGCGGCTCGAGCAGGTCTCCTACGAGGAGATGCTAGAGCTGGCGGCCTGCGGGGCCAAGGTGCTGATGCTGCGCTGCGTCGAATACGCCCGCCGCTACAACGTGCCCGTGCATGTGCGCTCGTCCTACACCGACAAGCAGGGCACCTACGTTTACGGATCGATGGAGGACATCCCCTTGGAGCAAGCAATCCTCACCGGCGTCGCGCACGACCGCAGCGAGGCCAAGGTGACCGTGGTCGGGCTGCCGGACGAGCCGGGCTACGCCGCCAAGGTGTTCCGTGCCGTCGCCGACGCCGAGATCAACATCGACATGGTCCTGCAGAACATCTCGAAGATCGAGACCGGCAAGACCGACATCACCTTCACGCTGCCGAAGTCCGAGGGCGCCCGCGCGGTCGAGATGCTCACCAAGCGCCAGTCCGACATCGGCTTCTCGCAGGTGCTCTACGACGACCACATCGGCAAGGTCTCGCTCGTGGGCGCGGGCATGAAGAGCCACCCGGGCGTCACCGCCACCTTCTGTGAGGCGCTGGCCAAGGCGGGCGTGAACATCGATCTCATCTCCACCTCCGAGATCCGGATCTCCGTGCTGGTCAAGGACACCGAGCTGGACGAGGCGGTCAAGGTGCTGCACAAGGCGTTCGACCTGGGTGGCGACGAGGTCGCGGTGGTTCACGCGGGAACGGGGCGATAGATCATGGGAGTACGCGTAGGAGTCGTCGGCGCGACCGGGCAGGTCGGCGCCGTCATGCGCAAGCTGCTGGACGAGCGCAACTTCCCGGCCGACGAGGTGCGATTCTTCGCCTCCGCCCGGTCGGCGGGCAAGACACTGCCCTGGCGCGGTCGCGAGATCGTCGTCGAGGACACCGAGACCGCGGATCCGTCCGGCTTGGACATCGCGTTGTTCTCGGCGGGCGCCACCATGTCGCGGGTGCAGGCGCCGCGCTTCGCCGCGGCGGGTGTCACGGTGATCGACAATTCCTCGGCGTGGCGCAAGGACCCCGAAGTCCCGCTGGTGGTCAGCGAGGTCAACCCGGAGCAGACCCGCAACCTGGTCAAGGGCATCATCGCCAACCCGAACTGCACCACGATGGCGGCCATGCCGGTGCTCAAGCCGCTGCACGACATCGCCGGTCTGCGCCGCCTGATCGTGTCCAGCTACCAGGCGGTCTCCGGTAGCGGCCTGGCCGGCGTGGAAGAGCTGGCGAGCCAGGCCCGCGCGGTGATCGGCGAAGCCGAGCAGCTCACGCACGACGGCCGCGCCGTCGACTTCCCCGCGCCGAACAAGTACGTCGCGCCGATCGCGTTCAACGTGCTTCCCCTGGCCGGTTCGCTGGTCGACGACGGCTCCGGCGAGACGGACGAGGACCAGAAGCTGCGCAACGAGAGCCGCAAGATCCTCGGCATCCCGGATCTGGCCGTGAGCGGCACCTGTGTGCGCGTGCCGGTCTTCACCGGTCACTCGCTCTCGGTGAACGCCGAGTTCGCCGAGCCGCTCTCGGTGGAGCACGCCAAGGAGATCCTGGCCAAGGCCCCCGGCGTGAAGCTGGTCGACGTGCCCACTCCGCTCGCCGCGGCGGGCATCGACGATTCGCTCGTCGGCCGCATCCGCCAGGACCCGGGTGTGCCGGACGGGCGCGGGCTCGCGCTGTTCATCTCCGGCGACAATCTGCGAAAAGGCGCCGCACTCAACACCATCCAGATCGCCGAGGTGCTGATCGGCCACCGCTGAGTCGTTTCTCGATCGAACGGGCCGTGGGGTTTTCCGCGGCCCGTTCGTCGTTTCCCGCATCCGCGTTACTGTGTTGCCCTGGTTGCCGACCGGGCCGCCGCTGATGGCGGGCACTTTGGAACGGATCAGCGGGCACGCAGTCCGTCGAAGACGATGGCGAAGGTGCGCTCGCGCTGTTCGGGAGTGGCGGCGGTGCCGTGGGTGGCCAGGAAGGCGCCCTTGATGACACGCATCAGGTCCTCGACCTCGATGTCGGTGCGCACGCCACCCGCCTGCTGCGCGCGGGTGAGCAGCGTGCCGATGGCCGCGTTGAGCTCGTGCACCGGCCGAAGATACTCCGGCGCGTCCGGGCCGCCCACGGCGTCGGCGAGATCGCGCTTGACGCTGCCCTCCGCCACGAGCCGGGCCAGGAAATCGAAGAACGCGGTCACCGGTTGCGCGGCGTCGGCCAGTTCCCTCGCCAGCGCGATGATGCGGTCCACCCGATCCACGATCGCCGCCTCGAACAGCGCTTCTTTGGTGGGAAAGTGCCGGTAGACGGTACCCGCGCCGACACCGGCCCGCCGGGCGATCTCGTCCAGCGGCACCGCGAGCCCTTCCGCGGCGAACGCTTCCTGCGCGGCTGCCAGGACCCGCTCGCGGTTGCGGCGGGCGTCGGCGCGCAGCGGTCGGCGCTCGGCTTCGGTCACGGGGACCGAGTCTACTGTTGACAAGCGGGGCGTACGTTCCGGATCATAAGCGGGTCTTGCGTTCCGCTTAATGGGAGGTATGTGATGGCTGCTGGTTCGTCCGTGCGAGATCCGCGCGAATTGGTCGAGCGGTTGTTCGGCGGCTTGCCCGCGCGCGACGCCGACGCGTTCGTCGCGCTGCTCGCCCCTGACGCGATCTTCGAAATCCCTTTCACGGTTCCCGGGTTCCCGACCCGCTTGGAAGGCCGGGAGGCCATCCGTGAGCATCTGGCACAGCGCTGGTCGGGACTTTCCGGAATCGAAGTGCACGCGATTCATCCCCAGGTCTACGAAACCGATGATCCCGAAGTGCTGCTCGTGGAGAACGAAGTCGACATGACCGTCCCCGGATCCGGCCGCGCCCGAGTGCGCACTTCCGTCAACGTCGTCCACGTGCGCGACGGCCGAGTGGTGCTGTTCCGCGACTATATGGACACCGCCCGCTTCGCCCGCCTGGCCGCGGGCTGAGTGCCGAAAAGGTCTCGCTCGTCGCCGGGCGCGGCTGTTAGCCTGCGCCGATGGCGAATCCTCATCCTCATGTGTATCTCGGCGACCGGATCGTTGCGGCTGACGCTGCCACGGTGGGCGTCGCGTCGTCGGCGGTGTTGTACGGACTCAGCGTCTACACCGTGTTCCCGGTGCACGTGGATGGGGCAGCGCGGACGGCATTCCGGTTGGACGACCATTTCCGCCGGCTCGAGGAATCCTGCAAGATCATCGGCATCGATCGATTCGCGGCGGAATGGGATTTCGCGCGTTTCCGGGCGACCGTCGTGGAATTGATCGCCGCGAACGCTCCGCGCGAAGATGTTTTCGTCCGCGCGACAGTGCACGTGGTCGAGTCGATTCCGGGCACCAGGGTGCGCGGCTGCGCGATTCAGGTCAGCATGTTCGTCTACGACGCGGTGCCGATCGTCCCGCAGGACGGCATGCGCCTGAAGTCCAGCCCGTGGCGGCGCATTCCGGACAACGCGATTCCGTCTCGCGCGAAAGTCAACGGAGCCTATGTGAATTCGGTGCTGGCCAAGCAGGACGCCATCGACAGCGGGTACGACGACTGCGTCTTCCTCGACGGCAACGGACACGTCTGCGAACTCAGCGCGGCGAATGTCTTCCTGGTCCGCAACGGCACCCTGATCACGCCCGACGTCTCCTGCGACATCCTCGACGGCATCAACCGCAGGACCGTGCTGACCTTGGCGGCCGAAGACGGCATCCCGGTGGTGGAACGCACCGTCGATCTCACCGAGCTGTACATCGCCGACGAAGTGTTCGTCACCGGAACGTCGTCCGGGGCAGCGCCGGTCGTGGAGGTCGACGGCCGCCTGGTCGCCGACGGCGTTCCCGGCCCGATCTCCCATGCCCTGCGCAAACGTCACCACGCGGCCTTGCGCACCGATGAGGTGCACGGCTGGGTCACGGATCTGTCCGCGGCCGGATAGCGTCGCGAGGTCGTTCAGCGGATGCCCGGGGTGCGCGGGTCGGGTCCGAGGCAGGCCAGGATGGCGCAACCCGGCGCGGTGTCCGCGAACGGCGGGTCCAGCGGGCGGTTCAAGCAGGCGAAGACGTTGCACCCCGGATAGGCGGCCGGGCCGAGCCCGAACACCGCGATCAGGATGTCCGTGTCGACGAAGCGGCGGGGGTCCAGTCGCAGCGGCGGCTCGACGTATGGGCCCGGGTCGGGCACCGGCCGGGTGTCGAACGCATCGAACACTCTGCGGAAGAACTCGTAGGGCAACTCCTGGGTGTTCTGCACGACCCCGGACACACCCTGGCTGCTCACGTTGCCGAAGACGCCGGTCCACACCACCGTGAGGTCGAGGCTCGGGATGACGAAGACGTTCTGCAACCCGAGTCCCGCCATCGCGTACACGTCGTCGGGCAGGAAGTCGGCGATCTCGGCGCACCCGCTCCCGAGCCAGAACAAGTAGCCGTAGCAGGCGTTCGTCGGCGAGGGCGTGCGCGCCTTGCGCAGGTAGCCGAGGGAGACCAGCTGCTGTTCGCCCCAGCGCCCGTCATTGCTCACCAGCAGTCCGAGCTTCGCGAAGTCGTTCGGCGGGATCATCAGGTGCGCGTAGCCGTACGTGTGCCCGGAGCGGTCCCGAGCCCAGTAGTAGTCGCTGCGCAGGATCCCGAGCGGATCGAACAACTCGCGCTGGGCGAACCGTTGCAGAGGTTCGCCGACGGCCAGCTCCAGCACGTAGGCCAGCAGGTCGACATTGCGCTGGCTGTAGGTGAAGACGGTGCCCGGCGGGTTGTCCAGCGGCACACCCAGCGCCTGCACCGCGCTGTCCGGATCGACCGGGATCACCCCGGTGACGCCCTCGGTCAGCACACCCACCCGCATGCCCGAGGTCTCGGTGAGCAGATTCTCCACGGTGATCGATCGGTGCGCCGCATCACCGAGCCCTGCGGGCAGGTAGCGGTCGATCGGCGCGTCGAGGTCCAATTTCCCCTGGTCCCATGCGATTCCGGCGAGCAAGGAGACGACGCTCTTGGTGGAGCTCCAGATGTTCCACGCCACGTTGCCGGTCTGCTCGTTCGTCGGGCCCTCGCCGATGAGGCAGTTGTGCCGGAACACCTGCACGTTGAATCGGTTCCGACCGGCCGCGAAGGCCAGCGCTTCGCGCAGCTTCGCGGAGTCCAATCCGACCTGTTCCGGTGCCGCCCGTTCCAGATCGCGCCCCGAGGTGACCGCGCACCGCATCTGATCGCCTGGCGCGGCGGCCGCGCTCCCGGCGAAGAGATGGCCCGCCACCAGGGAAAGTGCCGCGATTCCCGCCAGAAAACCACCGAAACGCCCCATACGCAAAAGGCTAGCGTCCCCCTGCCGGTTCAGAGCCCCAACAGACCGGGCGTGTGGCGAGAAACTGGACGTCCGATATCAAACGACAGCGCCGCCGGGTTCGAGGGGAACCCGGCGGCGCCGCGAGCTCGGACACCATGCGGTGTCCCGACCGTGGTCGACGTCCCACAAGCGCCTCTCGGCGGGTGGTCGCTCGTAGCGACGAAGGGTGCGGCCCGGGGCTGTCCGGACGCCGACGGTGGGTGTCGACGTCCCACAAGCGCCTCTCGGCGGGTGGTCGCTCGTAGCGACGAAGGGTGCGGCCCGGGGCTGTCCGGACGCCGACAGGGGTTTCAACCACGTGTCCTCGGAAGCTATTCCGCCACGAATTCGTGACGCTCGCCACGTCTATCGCAGGCCCCCTCCGGTGGTCGAGAACCTTGCGTCGCGACTGGTCGGCACGCGCCAGCCGCGCATGTTTTCTTGACTGATTCCAGATCATTTTCTTGACTTATTCCAGAAAACGGTCAGAATCGAAGCATGCACACCAACGGCACCACCCCACGAGAGTGGCTACGAGCAGCGGGTTTGCGGATCACCGCCCCGCGGCTCGCGGTGCTCGACGCGGTGTCCGCGCGGCCGCACTCGGATGCCGACGCGGTGGCCGCCGCGGTCCGCGAAACGCTGGGCTCGGTGTCCACCCAGGCCGTCTACGACGTGCTGCACGCCTGCGTGCGCGCCGGGATCCTGCGGCGGATCGAGCCCGCCGGCTCGTCCGCGCGGTACGAGACCCGGATCGGTGACAACCACCACCATCTGGTGTGCCGAAGCTGCGGTGCGGTCGCGGACGTCGACTGCGCCGTGGGCCATGCCCCCTGTCTGGACCCTTCGGATGCGCACGGATTCGTGGTCGATGAAGCCGAGGTCGTCTTCTGGGGAATGTGCTCGTCCTGCCGTTCCGAGTAGCGGTCCACACCTTGCCGCCCGGGGCAGCCCCTCCCGGGACTGATGTTCACCAGCCGAGGAGTCACCTATGACCAAGCCGACAACGACGAACACCGGTATCCCGGTCGAAAGCGACAACGAATCGCTCACCGCGGGCACGCAGGGCCCGATCCTGCTGCACGATCACTACCTCATCGAGAAGCTGGCCCAGTTCAACCGCGAACGGGTGCCGGAACGCATCGTGCACGCCAAGGGCGCGGGCGCTTACGGTGAGCTGGTCGTGACCCACGACGTCAGCAAGTACACCAAGGCGAAGCTGTTCCAGCCCGGTGCGCGCACGGAGTCGCTGGCGCGGTTCTCCACCGTGGCCGGCGAGCAGGGCAGCCCGGACACCTGGCGTGACCCGCGCGGATTCGCGGTGAAGTTCTACACCGAGGACGGCAACTACGACCTGGTCGGCAACAACACGCCGATCTTCTTCATCAAGGACCCGATCAAGTTCCCGGACTTCATCCGGTCGCAGAAGCGCCTGCCCGGCAACGGTCTTCGCGACCACAACATGCAGTGGGATTTCTGGACGCTGCGTCCGGAGACCGCGCACCAGGTGACCTGGCTGATGGGCGATCGCGGTATCCCGAAGACCTACCGGCACATGAACGGCTACGGTTCGCACACCTACCAGTGGATCAACGCCGCGGGCGAGCGCTTCTGGGTCAAGTACCACTTCAAGACCGACCAGGGCATCGAATACCTGACCCAGGCCGACGCCGACCGGATCGCGGGCGAGGACGCCGACTACCACCGCAAGGACCTGTGGGAGGCGATCGAGCGCGGCGAGTTCCCGAGCTGGACGGTCTATGTGCAGGTGATGCCGGTCGCGGAGGCCGAGGGTTACCGATTCAACCCGTTCGACCTGACCAAAGTGTGGTCGCACAAGGACTACCCGCTGATCGAGGTCGGCAAGTGGACGCTGAACCGCAACCCGCGCAACTACTTCGTCGACATCGAGCAGGCCGCGTTCGAGCCGTCGAATGTCGTTCCAGGCATCGGTTTCTCGCCGGACAAGATGCTGCTCGGCCGCGTCTTCGCCTACGCGGACGCGCACCGCTATCGCATCGGCACCAACTACGCGCAGCTGCCGCCGAACCAGGCGAGGGCCGCGGAGGTGAACTCCTACTCCAAGGAGGGCGCCATGCGGTACCACTACAACGAGCCGAATGTGCCGGTGTACGCGCCGAATTCGTTCGGCGGCCCGCACGCCGACCCCCGGCAGGCCCCCGACGGCGGCATCTGGGATTTCGACCCGACCATCGTGCGGGCCGGCTACATCCAGCACGCCGAGGACGGTGACTTCACCCAGGCGGGCACGCTGGTGCGCGAGGTGCTCGACGACGCGCAGCGCGAGCGTTTGGTGCGCAACATCGTCGGCCACGTGCTCGGCGGTGTGCGGGAACCGGTGCTGAGCAGGGTCTTCGAGTACTGGAAGAACGTGGACGCCGACCTCGGCAAGCGGGTCGAGGAGGGCGTGCGCGCCGGGCTGGACGGCGGCGCGCGGAGCTGACATCCACGCCGGAGGCAACTGCGCGTTCGAGGACGCGCGGCTGCCTCCGGCGTGTCCGGCCGATCCTGTTTGCCCGGTAGGTGCCGGGGGTGTCAGAGTGTTGGCATGCCTCGGCTGACACGTGACTATCGGGTGGCGCTGGCCGCCGCCTTGGCGCTGCTGGCCGGTTGCGGTGCCGAAACCGAGGTGGCCCAGCCGGGTTCGATCACATCGAGCGTGCAGGCGGGCCCCGCCGCGACCGCGGGCGTGGTGGATCTGGAGGTCCGCTACGGTGCCCAGGTCGGGTTGTTCGCCGTGGATACCGGCACCGGCCGGACGGTCACCCATCGCGCCGACGAGCGTTTCCCGTTCCTGTCCACCTTCAAGACCCTGGCGGCGGCCGCGCTGCTGCGTTCGCGTCCGCTCGACACGGGATACTTCGATCGGGTGGTTCGCTTCCACGAGGCGGATCTGGTGGCGAACTCCCCGGTGACCAGCGCCGCGGTGGCCGAGGGGATGACGCTGGCGCAAGTGGCCGAGGCCGCGATCACCCGAAGCGACAACACCGCGGGCAACCTGTTGCTGCGCGAGATCGGCGGCCCCGAGGGACTCACGGCGTTCCTGCGCACGCTCGGCGATCCGACCAGCAGGCTCGACCGCTGGGAAACGGAACTCAACACCGCGATTCCCGGTGACGAACGGGACACCACCACCGCGGCCGCGCTGGCCGCGGACTACCGTGCCGCGGCGCTGGGCGACGCGCTCGGCGCACGCGAGCGCGACCAGCTGGTCGCCTGGCTGAAGGCCAATACCACCGGTGACAAACGCATTCGCGCGGGATTGCCCGCGAAGTGGGTCACCGGCGACAAGACGGGCACCGGCTCCTACGGTTGCGCCAACGACGTCGCGATCGTCTGGCCGGAGGGCGGCCGGGCGCCGGTGGTGATCGCGATCCTGACCCGCAAGTCCGACGCGGACGCCGAGGCGAACAACGACCTGCTGGCGGAAGTGACGAAGGTGGCGGTAAACGGTCTACGGTGACCCCAAGGCGGACTCGGACGCCTTGGCGATAGTCATGTCGATCTCCTGGATCTGGAGTGTCACGCCGTCCGGATCGACGACCCGCAAGCTGCGACCGAAGTCCTCGTCATGGATCTCGTAGTCGTAGCCGCGCTTGCGCAGCCGGTCCGCGACCACTTCCAGCTTCTCGTCGGTCGCGAACCCGAGTTCGACCGCTCCGGCCGGGCGCCCCTTCGACACCCGGAAATCGTGCAACCCGACCGCGCCCGCGTCTGCCGAAAGTTGCGCCCACACATCGAGACTCGCGTTCGGATCGAGCGCCAGCCCGAGCCCGGCATAGAACGTCCGGCACGCTTCCACATCGGCGACGTACCTGATGGGCAGGACAGTAAGCATCTGCACTCCTTCTCGGAACCAACCGGGATCGAGTATCGAGCGTCGTGGCGGGGCATGGCCCGCGCTGCCGGGGGATACGCCGGGATCCGACACGCGATGCGGTGGATACGACGGATTCCGTCACCGCGATAGTCGGGTGCGCACCGCGTAGGGGGCGAGTTGAGTGCAGCCGGACGCGCCCATCGGCACGTGCGAATTCTCGTGCGCTCATGGTTGCGCGGTCCGTTCGCAGTTCGTATACGTGGGATCGCGAAGGCTGAACGACGAACTGTAGTAGACCTGGCCGGTTGGTCGGCCAGGTTCGGACACCTACAGCAGGCCCCACCAATAGAGCAGGCTGGCCAGAATCCAGACCACCACGGTTTCCATCGTCGCTCCCGATCTCGTTGGCGCACTCACCACCATCATCCCGCGATCCGCGGCCGGGCGGTAGGAGCTCGCCGGGCACCACTCGGTAACGCCGCGCTCACCTGCGTTTTTGATCTTGCAAGGTGTTCTTAAGTCCGCGCCAAGCCCGGGCCTGCATTGTTTGTCGCAAGGGAGGGACAAGCCCAGCACCGAAGGTGCGAACCGGGGACCGACCTGTCTCGAGGGGTGACAGGTCGGACCTCGGGGGTGGTGTCCGCCGGGCCGGTCTACGAGGGGTGGCCGGCCCGGCGGACGCGGAACGCGGAGCGGTCGCTCGCGCAGGCTCTTCCTGGCGCTGACCGGCAACCAGTTGTTGTTGCCGCTGCCGAAGGTAACCGACAGGTGCGGCTCCGGGTTCGAGAGGATGGGTGCGGCTGGGCCGGTCGTGTGGGTGATCGGCCCACCTATCTATCTGAAACGTGTTCTAGACAGTTGGATGGTTTTGTCTTACCGTCGATACATGGTGAACGTTGCGTATCGGGCGGCTCCGGTGTTCCAACTCCGTTCCGGCCCCACCTGGGCGTCGCCGTGGCAGATGTACGCGGCGTTGCGCGAGCACGATCCGGTGGCGCACGTCGTGCCGGACGCCCGTCCGGAGAACGACTACTGGGTGCTCACCCGGCACGAGCACGTCTACGCCGCGGCGCGGGACAGTGAAACGTATTCCTCGCGCGACGGGCTGACGGTGGAATACGGCGAACTCGACGAACTCGGCTTGACCGACAATCCCCCGCTGGTGATGCAGGATCCCCCGCAGCACACCGACTTTCGCAGGCTGGTCGCGCGCGGGTTCACCCCGCGCCAAGTCGAGGACGTGGAGCCGGTGGTCCGCCGGTTCGTGCGCGACCGGCTCGACGGCATCGCCGCCCAGGGCGGCGGTGACATCGTCGAGCAGCTGTTCAAACCACTGCCGAGCATGGTGGTGGCGTACTACCTCGGGGTTCCGGAGCAGGACCGGGCTCGGTTCGACGGCTGGACCGACGCCGTCGTCGCGGGCAGCATCGATCGGACGAACGCCAAGGCGCACGCGGCGTCGGCGGAGATGATGGGGTACTTCGCGGACTTGATCAAACGCAGGCGCGTCGATCCCGGCGACGACACGGTGTCCCTGCTGGTCCAGGCCGGCATGGCGGCCGACGACACGGACGTGCGCGGGCTGATCCAGATTCTCGCCTACACCTGGACCATGGTCGCCGGTGGCAACGACACCACGACGGGCTTGCTGGGCGGCGCGGTGCAACTACTGCAACAGCACCCGGACCAGCGCGCCGCGCTCGCCGCGGAACCGGACCGGATCCGCGTCGCGGTGGAGGAGTTCGCCCGCCTCACCTCGCCGGTGCAGGGATTGGCGCGGACCGCGACGCGCGACGTCGAACTGGCCGGGAAGACCGTGCCCGCCGGGCGGAAGGTGCTGCTGGTGTTCGGATCCGCCAATCGGGACGAACGGGTTTTCGGCGCCGACGCCGCCGAGCTGGACATCGATCGAAATCCGCAGCGGATCCTGACCTTCGGGCACGGGCCGCACCACTGTCTCGGTGCGGCGGCCGCGCGGATGCAGGCCCGGGTCGCGCTCGAGGAGTTGCTCGATCGGTTTCCCGAGTATGTGGTCGACATCGACGCGGTCGAGTACGCGAACGGGCCGTATGTTCGCAGGCCGACTACTGTGCCGTTCCGGTGCAGGGGCTGAGCGGCCGGGTCGGGCGGTGCGGGGCACGGTAGGAAAGGACAGGGCATGAGTGGCGATTGGCTGGCCGACGGTCGCGCCGAGCTGGCCGGTGAGCGCATCCTCGACGCGGTGCGCGCGCTGTTCATCGACAAGGGCGTCATCGGAGTCGGCATGGCCGAAGTCGCCGACGCCGCGGGCTGTTCCAGGGCGACGCTGTATCGCTACTTCGAGAATCGGCAGGCGCTCTACGTGGCCTTCGCGGGACGGGAGGCGAGGCAGCTGGTCGAGCGCGTCTGGCGGGATCGGGGGGCGCCCGCGAGCGCGGAGCCGGGGGAGCAGCTGCTCGACACGCTGACCGCGCTGCTGGCGGAAGTGCGGAAAACGCCGCATCTGGCGGTCTGGTTCGAACCGTCCAACGCGGGCATCGTCGCCGAACTGGCGAATTCGGCGGGTGTGGTCGATGCGCTCGCCACGGACTTCGTCGCCGGGTTCCGCCCCGGACTGCCCGCCCGCGCGGCCGAGCGCGTCGGTCGGTGGGTGGTGCGGGCGATGGTGTCGTTGCTGACGTTGCCCGGCGCCGGCGAAGACGAGGAACGAGCGATGCTGCGAGACTTCGTGCTTCCGTTCCTGCTCGACGACCGAACCGTGATCGGCTGACAACGGCACGCCGTCGACCGGAGCCGCGCGGAACTCCGGTCGAGGCGCGAGCCGACGGCGCACGGCTCAGACGGTCGCCGTCGAGTAGTCGGGCAGGTCATAGGTCTCGGTCTTGCTCAACATCCGCATCATCACCGGTCGCATCGCCTTCGACATCATCACCTTGCTGACGGCGTGGCCCGCGCGAATGCCGAAGCGGGACTTCGGCGTCATGGCGCTCAGGCCGCCGGGCTGCAACTGCTGGGCCGTCTTCACGAAGGGGCGCAGCACCTCTTCGTAACGAGCCAGGGCCGCTGCGGGGTTGTCGGCGTGCGCGGCGAGTTCACCGGCGAGGACGTACGCGCCCACCAGTGCCATCGCGGTTCCCTGCCCGGTGAGCGGTGAACCGCAGTACCCCGCGTCGCCGAGCAGGACCACCCGGCCCTGGACCCAGCTCGGCATGTCGATCCGGGCCAGCTCGTCGAAATAGAAGTCCGGCGCCTCGGACATCGCCGCCGCGATGCGGGCGGATTCCCAGCCGCCGCCGGCCAGCCGGTCGCGGATGAACTGCTGCTGCGCCGAGACATCCCGGCGCAGCGCGGGATCCGCCGCCGCGCGGATCACCACGAGCGCCTTGCAGGTGGCCGGGTCCGCGTCCGGACGCATGCCCAGCCCGGTCGCTCCGACCAGCGAGTGCATCGTGAACCAGTGCGGCTCCAGGTCTTCCGGTCGCTCCAGCGTGAAGAACGACATGTAGCCGCCCAGATACGTCGCGAACTGCTCCTCCGGGCCGAACGCCATCCGGCGCGTGGCGGAATGCAGACCATCCGCGCCGATCACCAGGTCGAATCGCTCTGCCGCGCCGGAGGCGAAGGTGACCTCGACGCCGGCGTCGTCCTGACGAATGTCGGTGATCCATTCCCCGTACCGGTAATCGACGCCGCCCTCGGCGGCGAGCAGGTCGAGTAGCACCTGGTTGAGATCGCCCCGGGTGATCTCGATTTCGGCGACCGCGCCCTTGCCGTCGAAGAGCTCGGCGGGCATGCGGAGGATTTCGCGGCCCGCGTCGTCGACGTACTTCATGCCGCGCTCGTCGAGCTGGTATTGCCGGATACCCGGCATCATGCCCATCCGCTCGGCCACCTCGCGGCTGGGTCCGCGCAGGTCGACGGCCTGCCCGCCGGGTCGCGGCGCCGCCGCGCGCTCCACCACGGTGGCCCGGATGCCGGACCGGAGCAGTTGCAGCGCAACGGCATTGCCGCCGATGCCGCCGCCGGCGACGAGCACGCGGAGCTGGCTGCTTGCGGACTTGGGGTTCATGACTTTCCTCGACTCCCGCTGGGTTGACCAAATGTCTTAGACATATGTCTAACACGAGTCTGGCACGGATGTCTAGCACAAATGTCTAATGCGCTGGCATGAGAAATGGCCCATGGCGGCGAGGAACACTCGCGGCCATGGGCCACCGGTGCGAAGCAGGAGCTAGGAACGATGCCGCAGGTACGTCCGCCAGCTGGCGTGATGGGTGATGTCGGTGGCGGCCGCCGCGGCATCGTGGGTGCAGGTGAATCCGACGACATCGCGCCCGTCGGCGAGTTCGATGCTGGTCAGGGCCATAGGAGCGGGAAGCTCGGCGAGGAAGGCGCCCAATCCGGCCGCGGAGACCCGGAACAGCTCACCCTCGATCGGAGCGCCGCGGCCCGGTCCGTGCCGCACCAGTCCCGGCTTGGGCGGAGTGGTGTCGAGCGCGGTCAAGCGGTAGGCGTCGGTGGTCCGCACCGGGCCCAGGAAGCGGGCGCCGAGGTTTTCCAGCTGCCAGTGCAACGGCTGCCCGCGCAGATGCGCTCCGAAGACCGCCAGGTCGACACCCTGGTCGACGAGCAGCGGCGCACTCGCCAGGCCGAGCAGGCGGGCGGCGATGTCGACGGCCACCTGATCGGCGAAGGCGGGGGTGACCAGCATGACCCCGAACGGAGCGCCATCGGTGGTGGGTGCGCCCGGGACGGCGACGGCGGCCATGTCCAGCAGGTTGCAGAAGTTGGTGTAGGTGCCCATCCGCCGGTTGATGCCGATCGGATCGGCTTGTACGGCGGCGATGCTCGGATGTTCGGTGGTGGTCGGCAGCAGCAGTGCGTCGAAACCGCGCAGCAGGTCGGCGGCCGCTGCCTTCGCGCGGGTCAGCGTGTCGAGATCGGCGGCGAACGCCGGGCCGGACTTCTCCCGCGCCGCCCCGATGATGGCGGCGACCGTCGGGTCGGCGCCCGCTGGAGCGGTGTCCAGGAACGCGCCCACCGCGGCATAGCGTTCGGCGACGATCGCGCCGTCGTAGAGCAGCAGTGCGGCGTCGAGGAGGACGGAGACGTCGATTTCCTCGGTTTTCGCGCCGGTGTCGGCGACAGCGGCGACGGTGCGCGCGAACGACTCTCGATATGGCTCGCTGAGCGGGGCCAGATCCTCGGAACGCGGCACGGCGATGCGCGGCGTGAGCGCTGCGGCCAGCCGGACGTCGGCGGGCCAAGTCCGGCTACGCGGGTCGCGCGGCTCCGGGCCCGCCATCACCGCGGCCGCGGCGACCGCCGAGTCGAGGTCGGCGGCGAAGACCGTCACGGCGTCGTAATCCACACAGGCGGGCACGGTTCCGTGCGCCGGGATCACACCCAAGGTGGCTTTGAGGCCGACGATCCCGTGCAATGCCGCGGGCACGCGGCCGGAACCCGCTGTGTCGGTGCCGATTCCGATATCCGCGATGCCGAGCGCCACCGCCGCGGCGGAACCGGAACTCGACCCGCCCGACACCAACTCCGGATCGAGGGCGTTGCGCACCGCGCCGTACGGGCTGCGCGTCCCGACCAGCCCGGTGGCGAACTGGTCGAGGTTCGTCTTGCCCAGCACCAGCGCGCCCGCCGCGAGCAATCGCTCGACCGCCGCCGCGGTCGCCTCCGGTTGATAGGCGAATTCCGGGCAGGCCGCGGTGGTCGGCAGGCCCGCCACGTCGATGTTGTCCTTCACCGCCACCAGCACTCCGGCCAGCGGCAGGGCCTCTCCGGCGGCGAGCCGCCGTGCGAGCGCGGCCGCTTCAGCGGCGACCTCGGATTCGGGTCGCAGGGTGATCCACACCTCCGGCCGATCGACTTCGGCGATTCGCCGATAGGCGGCCGCGACGCGTGCGATGGGGTCGACTGCGGTGTTGCCTAGGACGCCTGGGGGCATTCAGTCGGCTCCGATCACTACTAGGGGCGTTCCCGGCTCCACCTTGGCGCCGGACGTGGTCAGGACCTTCAGCACGGTGCCCGCGGCCGGGCTGTGCACAGGTAGTTCGAGCTTCATCGCCTCCAGGACGGCCACCGCCGCACCCGCCGTGACCCGCTGCCCGGGCTCGACTTCCACCCGCCAGACATTGCCGATCATCGGCGCGGTGACGACGGTCGCGTCGGCGGGCAGCCCTGCCAGCGGGTCGTGGATGGGTGCGGCGGCGGGCGCGACGGCGCCGCGTTCGAACTCGCCCGCCGCCCGCCACGCGTCCTTCTCCGCCTCGAACGCGGCGGCCTGCCTGGCCTCGAACTCGGCGATCGCGCCTGCCTCGGTGCGCAGCAACCGCAGATGGTCGGCGAGCGCGAAACTGCCCTCGCTCACCTCCGCGTCGAACCTGCCCGCAGCGGCCGCGGCGCGGTATTCGAGCAACTGCTCCGCGCCGACCGGTTCCCAGACGATGCGATCGAAGAACCGGAACAGCCAGGGCGTGCCCGCCTCGAACGGCGCGGACTGCCGATAGCTGGACCAGATCGGCACCGTTCGGCCGATCAGCTGGTAACCGCCTGGCGAGGCCATCCCGTAGACGCACAGGTACTTGCCTCCGATGCCGACGGCATCCGACGGGGTCCAGGTACGCGCCGGGTTGTATTTGGTGGTGACCAGGCGGTGCCGCGGATCGAGCGGAACCGCCAGCGGCGCACCGAGATACACGTCACCGAGCCCCAGTACCAGATACTCGGCGTCGAAGACCGTGGCGCGCACGTCGTCGACGCTGTCGAGCCCGTTGATGCGGCGGATGAACTCGGTGTTCGACGGCAGCCACGGCGCGGTGTCGCGCACACCGCTGCGGTAACGGTCGATCGCTTCGGCGATGGACGGGTCGTCGAACGACAGCGGCAACCGGATGGTGCGGCTCGGCACCACCAGATCGGTCGTGGCGGGCAGCTCGGCTTCGAGTTCGGCCAACGTGCCGAGCAGTCGATAGTGCGGCAGCACTTCGGGATCGAAGTGGATGTGCAGGGAGCGGACGCCAGGGGTGACGTCGAGGATGCCGGGCAGCCGGACGCCCGCGAGGGCTTCGGACAGCGCGTGCACCCGCATGCGCAGCCCGAGGTCCAGCACCATCTCGCCGTACTCGACCAGGACGTTGTCGTCGCCGCCGCGCAGGTATCGCACCCGCGGCCGGTCCGGTGACGCCTCGATTCCGCCGAGGACGCCGCGATCCCGCAGCGCGGCGGGAGAACCGGTGGGCAGATCCGGCACGCGGCTGCCGTTGGACGCGCGCAGCGCGGCCGCCTTGTCGTCGTCGACCGGCACGAACCGCACGGTGTCGCCGGGACGCAACTGACCCATCCGCCAGCGATGCGCGGACACCACGGTGAGCGGGCAGGCGAAGCCGCCGAGGCTGGGGCCGTCGGGCCCGAGCAGGATGGGCGTGTCACCGGAGACGTTCAACGCGCCCACGCTGTAGGGGTTGTCGTGCAGGTTGGACGGGTGCAGCCCGGCCTCGCCGCCGTCGCTGCGCGACCAAGCCGGTTTCGGGCCCTCCAGCCGGATGCCGGTGCGGTTGGCGTGGCTGCCGACCCGCCACGGGTGTGTGCAGAACTGGGTCATGTCGGCGTCGGTGAAGTACGCGGGCGCGGTCTGCGGACCGACGCCGACCGCGAGCTGCCAGTCGTGGGTGAACGTCGGCCGGTCTCCCGCCGGCACCGCGGCGGGTGCGCCGAGTGCGCCTGCGTCCACCGAGGCGATGCCGAGCACGTCGCCGGTCGCCACCGCCTTTCCGGTCACACCGCCGAATCCGCCGAGGGTGAAGGTGGCCGCGCTGCCGTGGTAGAGCGGCGCATCGATGCCGCCGCGCACCGCCAGATAGGTGCGCAGGCCGGTGTCGGCGGGTGCGCCGATGTCCAGCAACGCGCCCGCGGCCACGGTGACCGGCTCCCACATCGCCACCGGGCGGCCGTCCACCGTCACCGGCGCGGGCGCACCGGTCACGCACACGACGGTGGTGTCGGAGAAGCGCAATTGCGGGCCCTGCAAGGTGCATTCGAGCGCGGGGACGCCGACCGGGTTGCCGACCGCGGTGTTGGCCAGGGTGAAGGAGAGGTCGTCCATCGGGCCGGACGGCGGAATGCCGACCTCCCACAGGCCGATCCGGCCGGGGTAGTCCTGCACGGTGGTCATGGTGCCGCCGCGCAGCACGTCGATGCGGCGGCCGACCGGGCGGATCTCGGCCAGCGTGGTGGTGGTGTGCTCGGTGCGCAGCACCCGGCCGTCCGCCGCGGCTCGGCGCACTTGCGGCAGATTCGTCTGGACGCCGTAGATCCGGGTCTCGGCGAGTGCGGTGCGCAGTGCGGCGAAGGCGTCCGTTCGGCTCTCCCCGGTGCTGATCACCTTGGCCAGCAGCGGGTCGTAATACGGGCTGACCTCCGAGCCGGTGGCGACCCACGTGTCCACCCGGACGTCGTCCGGGAAGTGCGCGGCCGTGATCAGACCCGCGCTCGGGCGGTAGTCGTGGCCGGGATCTTCCGCGTAGACCCGCGCCTCCACCGCGTGACCGGTGATCGCCGGCCCCCGCTCGGGCTGCTCATCGACCATCGAGGTGTCGCCGCCGGCGAGGCGCAGCATCCATTCCACCAGGTCGACGCCGGTGACCGCCTCGGTGACCGGATGCTCGACCTGCAGCCGGGTGTTCATCTCCAGGAATGACGCGGCGCCGCTGTCGGCGTCGTAGACGAACTCCACCGTCCCGGCCGAGCGGTATCCGACCGAACGGGCGAGTTCCCGGGACGCGGCGAGCAGACGCTCCGACAGCTCCGCGCCGAGACCCGGGGCGGGCGCCTCCTCGATCACCTTCTGATTGCGGCGTTGCAGCGAGCAGTCTCTGGTGCCGAGGCTGACCACGCGGCCGTGGCCGTCGCCGAACAGTTGCACCTCGACGTGCCTGGCGCGCGCGACGAAACGTTCCAGGAAGACGCCCGCCGACCCGAAGTTCGCCGCCGCGATGCGCTGCACACGCTCGTAGGCCGCGCGCACCTTGTCCGGGCCGAAGCAGGCCTGCATGCCGATGCCGCCACCGCCGCCGACCGCCTTCAGCATCACGGGAAAACCGATCCGCTCCGCCTCCGCGACCGCGTGATCGGCCGATTCGAGCAGGTCGCTGCCCGGGATGAGCGGTACGCCCACCGCGCGCGCCGCTGTGCGCGCGGTGTGCTTGTCCCCGAAGACGCGCAGCTGCTCGGGGGTCGGCCCGACGAACGCGATGCCCGCCTGCTCGACCGCGGTGGCGAAATCGGCGTTCTCCGAGAGAAAGCCGTAGCCGGGATGAATGGCTCCGGCTCCGGCGGTCAGCGCCGCCTCGACCACCAGGTCGGCCCGCAGATACGACTCCGCCGCCGGGCCCGGTCCCAGCCGCACGGCGACGTCCGCCATCTCGACGTGCGCGGCGCTCACATCGGCATCGGAGTACACGGCGACCGTCTTCAGCCCCAGTGCCCGGGCCGTCCGCACGATGCGGCAGGCGATCTCGCCGCGATTGGCGACGAGCACCGTATCGAATTCCAGACTCACTACCGCTCCCTGCTAATCCGTAGCCAGCGACATCGCCGCGATCGCGCGGGTGACTCGTTCGAGCACCACGTCCAGCGATTCACCGATGTGCGTGTGCAGCAGCCGATACGCGAGCGGGAGGTCGTCGGCCAGCACGGCGTCGAGAATTCCGAGATGCTCGGCGATGGTGGTCTCGATCCGGTTGTTGACCATGAAGTCGTACATCCGTACGTGGCGGATGCGAGAATTCACCGCCTTCAGTGCCCGCACCATCTCCGTGTTGCCCGCCGCGGTGAGCAGGGTGACGTGGAATTCCTCGTCGCGCACCACGAAACCGGGTTCTTGTTCCGGCGGGTCGGCGCGCAGCTCCAGCCAGGCGGCGCGCTCGCATTCGAGGAGTTCCCGGTCGTGCGTGACGGCGGGATTGGTCATCGCGCGCTGTAAACCGCCCAGCTCCAGCGTGATTCGCAGCTCGTACAGGTCACGGATCAGTGGGATGCTCGGCCGTACCGGGCTGAAGCCGTATTCTTCGCGTTGCAGCAATCCATCCGAGCACAGGACGGTCAGCGCTTCGCGGATCGGCGTGCGCGAGATGCCGAAGCGCGCGGAGAGTTTCGGTTCGGTCAGCCGTTCGCCGAACTTGATGTCTCCGTTCATGAGCTCGCTGCGCAGCGCCGCGTACACCACGTCGCGCAGCGGTTTGCCCGCCGCGTCCGCCAGGGTCGCTATCCGTGTCGACATGCCTGTATACGCTATTGACCTCCCATTTCGGTGGAGTGTCCGTAAGTTATCGCCGCGTTAGCGTCTGCTCACCGCGCCGGTCGCGACGCTGTGCCCCGCCGACCGGTCCGACAGCGGGGACGAAACGGAATCCCGCGCCGGGCCGACAGACTCATCGAGTCGGTTGTCCATCAGTGAGCATCAAGGAGACGGTATGAAGCGCAGCACGAAGTTCGCCGGAGCAGTCGCCGCCGTAGCGGTGGCGCCGATCCTAGCGGCTGGTTCCGCCCAGGCCGACCCGGGCACGGTCTACTTCTCGGTGGGCAGCATGAACTGCGCCATCTTCGCGGACGGCTCGCTCGGATGTGATTTCGCCGCTCCACTGCGGTTGAGCTACTACGTCGGCGACACCTACGTCCCGGTGCCGGTGCCGGTCGACGAGATCGCGATCGACCAGCCGTGGTTGCCCGCGCATCCCACCTTCGACCCGGCCACGCCCTACACCCTGCCGGGCGGCAATCCCAGCATCTACGACGTGCGGACCGGTTCGGGGCAGTGGGGTCCCATCGTCGAGCACGCGGGCGCGTCGTGCCAGGTCGGCTTCCACGGCAGCTTCACCTGTCAGGCGCTGGGCCGGGGATTCACTTCCTACGGCGGCACGGTCGTCGCGTGATCGTCCGGCGGCGCGCCCGTTGCGGGACGGGCGCGCCGGTCGGGAATCGCACCGTTACCGGCCGCTTGTGCCGTTGAGCCGGATGACCTGTGCGTTGACCGTGCTCGCGGCGTCACCGGCGAGATAGGCGACCACCGCGCTCGGCTCGGTCGGCCGCATCGCGGCGAGGGCGGTCTCGAGTTCCGCGTTGTCCGTCGTGCCGACGCCATAGCTGACCGTGTTGACCGTGATCCGCCGCGCTACGAAATCCGGCGCCACGGCCTGGCCGAGCTGCTCGACCGCGCCGCGCGTCGCGTCGTGCACCGCGCTGCCCGGGGCGGCGGGATCGCAGACGGAGATGATCCGGCCCTCGTCGGCCAAGTGCTGCAAAGCCAGTTGCAGGCCGTGGAAGACGCCCTTCACCGTCGCCGCGAACGCGCTGTCGAACGCCTCGGAGCTGAGCTTCGGGAACGGCTCGGATTCCGGCACCGCCGCGGTGTTGACCAGCAGATGCCACCCGCCGCATTCCTCCAGCAGCGCCTGCACCAGCTCCTCGTACTCGCCGCGATCGGCGATATCGGCCGCGAGCGCCAGCGCGGCGCCGCCGGCCTCGGTGATCTCCTTTACCACGTCGGCGGCGGGCTCGGGGAAGTGCGGATGGTGCACCACGACCCGTGCACCATGCGTGCCAAGCGTTTTCGCGATCGACCTGCCGATCCCGGTGTAGGCCGCCGTGACCAGCGCGGTCTTCCCGGACAGCGGTTTGTCCGCGGGCACGCTATCGACGGGCTTGCTCATCTGCCGACCTTTCGTCGATTGCGGAAATAAGGTTCCAGCGATGATATTCCCGCATCCGGCCGGAACAACCTACGAAGAATCGGCCGTCCGCCCCGTGTCGGGTGTACCGGCGATGGCGAGTGTTCGCAGCGGCCGCGGAACCGGCAGCGTGGAACAAATGCCCGAGTCCGGTCGCGCGCACGCGTAGAAGCGGTCTCTCGCGTCGAGCCGGTGACGACCCCGATCGCCACACTGTAACGGGCAAGCACATGCCGAGGCCACGTACCATGATCGGCCTGGGTCGTGAAAGGGCCTGGGAGACCCGCGAATTCGCGCGGTGCGCGAGCGGTCTCATTACGCGTCGATGAACAGGTCGTTGGCCAGCGCGCCGTCACCGGGAACGACGCGATAGCGGTCCAGGTCGGTGATTCCGTTGGCGGCGAGCACTTCTTCGTCGAGCAGCAGCCGACCGGTGTTTGTCGCGGCAGGGCTGGTCACCACGAGCAGGGCGGCGTCGGCGCAGATGTCGGCGGTGCGGGACGCGGCGACGGCTTCCGCACCGCCGAGCAGGTTGCGGACCGCGGCGGTGTCGATCTTCGTCCGCGGCCACAGCGAATTCACGGCGATGCCGTAGGACCGGAATTCGTGCGCCAGACCGACCGTGGCGATGCTGACACCGTATTTGGAGACGGTGTAGGCGACGCCGTTGCCGACCTGCCCGGGGTTCATGTTGAGGGGTGGGGAGAGCGTGAGGATGTGCGGATTGCGCCCGGCTCGGGCCGAGGTGCGCAGGTACGGGAGCGTCAGCTTGGACAGCAGGAACGGGGCGCGGAGGTTGACCGCCTGCATGTGGTCGTAGCGCTGCATGCCGATCTGCTCCGCGCCGGTGAGATCGACCGATCCGGCATTGTTGACCAGGATGTCGATGCCGCCGAAACGCTCGACGATCCGCTCGACGGCGTCGGCCAGCGCCCTGTCGTCGCGGACGTCCGCCACCAGCGGCAGCACCGCCCCGCCCGCGGCTTCGGCGCGAGCGGCCGCGGTGTGGATGGTGCCGGGCAGTTTGGGATGCGGCTCCTGGGTGCGGGCGATCATGGCGACGTTCGCGCCCTCCGCCGCGAACCTGATCGCGATCGCCAGGCCGATGCCACGGCTGGCTCCGGTGATCACCGCGGTCTTGCCCGCGAGCAGACCCTCGTTCGGCGCGGATGGGGAAGTGGGTCCGTGCATAGCCGGTGCTGCCCTTCGGATTCGGTCGATCTTGTTCCGAGGCTAACCGGCGTTCGGTGGAACCGGGGGCGGTTCGGGCGCCACCGCCGCGAGGATTCGCGCCCGCTTCCGGTCGCTACCTTGTCGCTACCCATCGCATCACTGCGGCTTCCCTGTCGTAGCGGGCGAGATGGTCGTAAACCCTGAGGCATAAGGGAGCCCACATCGAGTGGACTCCCCTCGGACTCGGCCCGGCTCGAACGGGCTGCCACCCCTCCAAACGGGGCATTCATCCGGCGACCGCGTGCCATTGAGGCCAGCAGCTACGTGCTGCTAGGTTCAGCGGGGAACCCATCAGTACCTGTCCCCTGGAAGTTCCCATGCCTCGTCGATCACCGGGCGAGATCAGGTCACGGCTACCGCTACGCACCGCACGCGCCAGACCTCCAGCTATCTACCGGCGACCTCCTGTCATACGACGGCTCTCGGCCGGTGCGAATCGCCAGATCGCTGATTTCGAACGCGCCCACGGCCTGCGCCCCGGGTCCGTCGCCCACGCCTTCCGGCGATGGGCCTATACGGGCCGACGTTCACCTCGAGACCCGTCACCCGTCTACGGACCTGACGACTCGGACCTGCGCAGCGGCGATTACCACGTCAGGACGCTGCTGGAGCGGACCGCCTGGTCTCTCCGGCCCCGGGCCCGACGAGAACTGCGGAGAGAGCTCGGACCGCTCGACGATCGCATCATCGCCCGGACGGTCAACGATCCGTTCGCCCCGCCCGATCTCCCATGGTGGAAACGGCGGATCGAGATCTGACACACGGCCACAGCCCGATCCGACACCATGCGACAGGCCTACCAGCACTTACCGCTGAGGACACCTCGAATGATCACCGAAATGATTCCCATGTGGACCTCCCAGCGAACGCTGGTGTCCCTACGCGATGTGCTTCAGTTGTTCCCGCCGAACAACTGGCGGTGGACGGTGGAGGACTTCGACGGGGTTTTCGGACGATCACCCACTGGCATCACCTGGGCCCAGTTCCGGGAGAGGGTGGCCACTGGGGCAGTGGCATTCGATTGGAACGGAATCCAACAGTTCGCCGACGGTGTGGATCAGATGATCGACGGCCGGATCGTCGCGACCGACGAGAGCGGTACCACCGTGGTACAGCTGGACGCGTTCGACAGCACTGAGTACGAGATCGTCATTGATCCTGCCTGGAGCGGCGCGGCTGCATTCGTTGCCGCTGTTCCCGGCGGGTGGGGATTGGGAGCTGATTCCGGGCTGATGCTGCTTACCGGCATCGGCGTCGCTCCGGCTGTCCCGGGCAACGGAGAAGGCCCCTGACCGTATACCGGTCAGGGGCCTTCCCGTCGTCTCAACCACGAGTCGGGGTGACAGGATTTGAACCTGCGACCTCTTCGTCCCGAACGAAGCGCGCTACCAAGCTGCGCCACACCCCGTGAAGCGAACCTGGAGTAGCTTACAACAGGGTGGCGCGAGACGTTAAACCGGCAGGTCAGTCACCCTGCGAGGGGGCGGATGCTGGTGAAGATGCGCTTGGCGGTCTCGGCGTCGAGGGCGTGCGGGACGCCCGTGTCGGCGGCGATCACCATGACGAAGTTTCCCTCGTCGTTGGGGAACGCGGCGGTGTAGACGGAGTACGCCTTCGCGCAGCCGGGCTTGGCGTCGGCGACGGTGCCTTTGGTCTCCACGAACATGCCGTGCTGGGAACCGTCGAGCGACGCCAACGGCATGGGCAGTCCGGGCGTGCCGCCGGGCGTCGCCTTGTAGGCGAGCGTGGCGGTTCTCGTGCCGAGTTCGGTGGCCGCCTTTCCCGGATCGGAGGTGTTCGAGCCGGTGAGGAAAGCGACGGTCCGGGTGGAACCGGGGCAGTAGCCCTTGCCCTCGCTGGCCAAGCCTTTACCCGCGACGGCGTTCGGTGGCTCGCCGAAGCCGCCGATGGTGCCTTGCGGCGCGATCGTCCAGTCGGCGGGTACGTCGTAGGCCGCGCCGCTGTCGGGCGCTCTGACGACTTGGAACCCGGGGATGACGGGGTTCTTGTCGCCGGAACCCCGGGCGGTTGTCGTGGGGGCGGATGTGGCGGTGGTCCGCGCGGGCGCGGGCTCGGTGGTCGTGGTGAGCGCGTCCACCATCGACGGCGTCGCATCCTGCGCGGCGTCGTCCTTGTCGGTCTTCGTCAGGGCCACTGCCCCGGCTACCAGACCGCCCACGAGCAGCACCGCCAAGCCGATCGTCAGGACGAGCATTCCCCGGTCGCGGGCATTCGGACCGTTCGGTGGCGGTCCCCCGAAGCCGCCCTGCGGACCGTAGCCGGGTTGATACGGGCCATCGGGCGTTGTGCCGTATGGTCTGGGGCCGCCCGCGGGTTGCCAATGCCCACCTTGTGCCGGGTGGCCGACCTCGACCGGATAGCCGAGCTGGGTCGGCGTCGAGTCGGCAAGGTCGGGCACGGCGGCGAGCCTTCGGTTGCGGACCGGGCCGGACTGGTCGAGCGCCCCGAGTGGTTGCCCGAGCATGGTTGGATCGTTGCGCCCGTGGGCGGGATCCGGGTCGGACTGCGGCGGCCATTGCCCGGCGGGTCGAGCCAGGATCGTCGGATCGTTTCGGTCCTGTCCTCCTGGCTGCGGGCCACCCGGCGACTGGGCGGGCATGGTCGGATCGGCCTGCGCGGGTGTGTCCGGCGCCCATGACAAGGCGGGATCGCCCGGCCAGGCGGGTTGCCACTGGAGTGTGGGTGCGGGCTCTTGACCCGGCTGCCAATGGGTGGCGGGGTCGGCCGGCCACGGGTGCGGCGGTCCGCCACCGTCGGTCGGTGCGGCTCCCGGTTGCCACGGAGACGTGGGGGCGTGTTCTTGTGAGCTGGGTTGCCACTGCTCCGGATGACCCGAGGATTGTTCTCGGCCGCGCTGCCATGGCGTGATACCGGGCTGGACTGGTTGGTCGTACCCGCCGGACTGCCCCTGCGACGGCTGTTGCGGTGCGCCGGATTGCGGCGGATGCGCTCCGTCGTCCGGCGGGCGAGCGGCGAAGTCGTCTCTTGCCGGAGGGAACGCGGAACGCGGTGCGGGGGTGGGCTGTTGCCGAGGAACCGGCGGCCCGGCGGGCCGTCCCAGAATCGTCGGGTCGTCGCGCCGGTCGTCGAATCCACTCACAGTTGTCCCCTACCTGACACACGTCTCGGCAGGGGACCTTAGCGGGCGATCGCCTCCGATGCCGACACTCCGTGGCCCGTGTCGGCTGCGGGCCGCTTCGGCGGCGCGGCGACCAGCGTCAACAGCGTCGCCTCCGGACGGCAGCAGAATCGGTACGGCGCCCACGGAGAGGTGCCGACCCCCGCGGAGACGTGCAAGCGGGTGTGCTCACCCCACTTCGACGGACCCTTGACCCGGGACCGGTCGATCCCGCAGTTGGTGACCAGGGCGCCGTAGCCGGGCAGGCACAACTGGCCGCCGTGGGTGTGCCCGGCGAGCACCAGGTCGTACCCGTCCTCGGCGAAGCGGTCCAGCACGCGGGGCTCGGGGGAGTGGGTGAGGCCGAGCCGCAGGTCGGCCAGCGGGTTCGGGGCGCCGGCGACCGTGTCGTACCGGTCGCGTTGCAGGTGCGGATCGTCGACACCGGCGGTGGCGATGCGGATCCCGGCGACCTCGAGGTCACGGCGCACGTGCGTCAGGTCGAGCCAGCCGCGCTCGGTGAAGGCCGCGCGCAGGTCCTTCCACGGCAGCGGAGCGCCGAAGGTGCGGCGGTGGTCCTTCTTGAAGTACTTCAGCGGGTTCTTCGCCACCGGCGCGAAGTAATCGTTGCTGCCGAAAACGAAAAGGCCCGGGCGGGAGAGCAATCCGCCGAGGGCCTGAACCACCGCGGGCACCGACTTCTGGTGCGAGAGGTTGTCGCCGGTGTTGATCACCAGGTCGGGCTCCAGCCGGTCCAGTTCCCGCAGCCACTGCTGCTTGAGCTTCTGCCCCGGCGTCATGTGCAGGTCACTGAGGTGGAGCACCCGCAGCGACGACGACCCCGGCGCCAGCACGGGCATGGTCGCCTCCCGTAGGACGAAGGCGTTGCGTTCGACCAGCGAGGCGTAGCCGATTCCGGCCACCGCGGCCCCGGCGGCTCCCAGCGCGGTCGTGCGTACAGCAGAGGTCGAGATCACGGGCATTTGCCCAGCATAGGTGACCTCGCGCAGGAGCGCCGAGTGTGTTTCCGCACAAGCGCCCGTTTTTCCGGCGGGAAATCGGGCCGCGCGGCAAATGTAGTGGGACCGCCGCGCCGCAGCGGCTACCGTGAGCGGCATGTCGGAACTCAAATCGCAGCTGCGCGCGGATCTCACCGCCGCGATGAAAGCCAAGGACACGCTGCGCCTTTCCACAGTGCGGATGCTGCTGTCGGCGATCCAGACCGCGGAGGTCGCCGGCTCGGAGGCCCGTGAGCTCACCGACGCCGAGGTCGTCTCCGTGTTGCAGAAGGAAGCGAAGAAGCGCAACGAATCCGCCGAGGTCTACACGCAGGCCGGGCGCGGCGAACTGGCGGCGAACGAGCACGCCGAGGCGCGCATCATCGAGGAGTACCTGCCGACCCAGCTGACCGACGCCGAGGTCGCCGATCTCGCCGACACCGCCATCGCGCAGGTCGCCGAGGACATCGGCGAGCGTCCCGGGATGCGCCAGATGGGACAGGTCATGAAGATCGCCACCGGACTCGCCGCGGGCAAGGCCGACGGCTCGCGCATCTCGGCGGCCGTGAAGGCGCGGTTGTAGGGCAGCGACGAGAAAGGGGCCGCGAACCATATGGTTCGCGGCCCCTTTCTCTTGTCAGCGCGGGATCGGGATCGGGATAGGGATCGGTGGCAGCAGCGGCGGTGGCGGCAGTCCCGGGATGCCCGGCGGCGGCGCGGCCGGGCCGGGCGGCGGCGCAGCCCGGACGGTGCCGTCGCTGATGTACAGCGTGATCACTGAGCCGGGGATGGCCGACCCGTTCGGCGCTGTGCCCATCACGGTGCCTTTGGGGCGATCGCCCGCGCCCGTGACCGGCGACACCTGGAAGCCCGCCGCTACCAGCTTGGCGGTCGCCTCGCCCTGGGGCATGCCGACCACGTCGGGTACCTGGGCGTTGTTCGCGCCGCGCACATACTTGTCGTCCAGCGGGGGCAGGCCCGGCGGCGGGAACAGCGGTATCACGGGTTTGATCGCGTTGAACCAGGTCCGCGCGGGCTCGTTACCACCGAACAGATTGCCGTCGCCGCAGTTGCGGAGCGGGAACGAGCAGATCTCGCCGGGCGTCGGGCTGTCGCCGTAGACGTAGACCGCGGCGGCCAGCGCATTGGTGAAGCCGAGGAAGGCCGAGGAGCGGTGACTCTCGGTGGTGCCGGTCTTGCCCGACATCGGGAGGTTCCAGCCCGCCGACTGGGCCGCGCCCGCCGCCGTGCCCGCCGTGTCGTCCTTGCTCATCGCGTTGGCCAAGGTGTTGGCCAGGCCCGGCTCGACGACCTGCTCGCAAGCCTGCTGGGTCAGCGGGACCTGCTTGCCCTGGCGGTCGATGACCTCTTTGATCGGGTTCGGCGGGCACCACCGGCCGCCCGAAGCCAGCGTCGCCGCGACGTTGGACAGCTCCAACGGGTTGATCGCCACCGGTCCCAGCGTGAACGAGCCGAGGTTCTGCCCCTTGATCATGTCGGCCAGGCTCTGGTTGCCGTGGCCCGAAGTGCCCGCTTCGGTGAACGAGCGCATGCCGAGCCGAACCGCCATGTCGACGGTCGGGGTGACCCCGACGGCCTGGATCAGCTTCACGAACGCGGTGTTCGGGGAGGTGGCCAGCGCCTCCGTCACCGACATGGGTGATTTGTACCGGCCCGCGTTCTCGACGCAATAGGTGGCGGCCGGGCACCCGCGGGCGCCACCGTTACCCATGCCTTTGGCCTCGAACCGCCCTGGCACGTCGAGCTGGGCGTTGATGCCGAGACCTTTCTCCATGGCCGCGGCCGTGGTGAAGACCTTGAAGATGGAGCCCGCGCCGTCGCCGACCATCGAGTACGGCTGCGGCTGCACGGTCTCGCTCGCGTCCCGGTTCAGGCCGTAGGTGCGGCTGCTGGCCATCGCGAGCACCGGATGCGTGTCCTGCCCCGGCGCGACGACGGACATGACCTCCGCGATGTTGTCCAGGTTCGGGTTCGCCGCTTCGGTCACCGCGCGTTTCACCGAGTCCTGCACGGCCGGATCCAGGGTGGTCCGGATCAGGTAGCCGCCCTTCTCGATCTGTTCGCGGCTGATGCCCGCGTTGGCCAGGTACTGCAGCGCGTAGTCGCAGAAGAAGCCGCGGTCGTTGGCGGCGATGCAGCCGCGCGGCAGGCCCTTGGGTTCCGGCAGCACGCCCAGCGGCTTGGTCTTCGCCTCCCGGAACTCCTCGGCGCGGCTGGGGATGTTCTGGATCATGGTGTCCAGCACCGTGTTGCGCCTGGCCAGCACGCCGTCGGGGTTGGTGTAGGGGTTCAGCTTGGACGAGCTCTGCACCATGCCCGCGAGCATCGCGGCCTGCGAGACGTTCAGTTCGGCCGCGTCGACGCCGAAGTAGGTCTTCGCGGCGTCCTGGATGCCGTAGGAGGAGTTACCGAACGGGACGAGGTTGAGGTATCTGGTGAGGATCTCGTCCTTGGTGAGCTCCCGGTCCAGCGTCAGCGCCATCCGGATCTCCCGGATCTTGCGGGCGGGAGTGGTCTCGATGGCGGCGCGGCGCTCGGCGTCGGTCTTGGCGACCACCAGCAGCTGGAAGTTCTTCACGTACTGCTGATCCAGCGTCGACGCGCCCTGCTGGACCTCGCCGCTGGCGCTGTTGGTGAGGAACGCGCGTAGCGTGCCCTGCCAGTCGACGCCCTCGTGCTCGGCGAAGCGACGGTCCTCGATGGACACGATCGCCAGTTTCATGTCGTTGGAGATCCGGTCGCTGGGCACCTCGAATCGGCGCTGCTCGTACAGCCAGGCGATCGGATTGCCCGCCGCGTCGACCATGGTCGAGACCGCGGGGACCGTTCCCTCGACCAGCTCCGCGGAGACGTTGTCGACGGCGTCGGCGGCACGGTTGGAGACGAACCCGAAGCCGCCGGCGAGCGGGAACAACAACCCGGCGACGAGCACGGAGGCCAGCACGCAGCTGCCGGCCAGCCGCGCGAGCGTATGTGTGATCGGCACGAATCAAGACTACGGGGTGCCATCCGAGCCTTCTTGGCGGCATTTGTCCGGAGCCCGGAACTGGTTGTTCGCGAACCGGAATGGGCGTGTCGCGCGATCGCACCCGGCGTGTCGCCGGAGGGCGCGCACGCAATCTGCCTGCCCGTCCAGTGCGCGCCCGGACTTGCAGGGACGGACGTACCAAAAAATCTCGAGGTGGTCTTGCGCAAGCGCCATACCTTTACCTAGATTGAGAACCCAGTGTGATAGAGCTAACACTCAAAGTGGAATGTGGTGCACTTCGCAGCGGGGTTTGGGTGCTGCGTGGTGACAACGCGATTCTGGAGCGCCGTTGACCGGTGTTCGGACTGCAAAGGGGCACACCAAATGCACATGACAACCCCCATCGCTCGATTGGACGTGGAGCAGGCCGAAGCAAGGATCGCCTGGGTAGCCCAGGCCCGATGCAAGGAAGTGGACCCCGATCAGTTGTTCGTGCGCGGCGCGGCCCAGCGCAAAGCCGCGACGATCTGCAGGCACTGTCCCGTGCTCATGCAGTGCGGCGCCGACGCGCTCGACAACCGGGTGGAGTTCGGTGTGTGGGGCGGCATGACCGAACGGCAGCGCCGCGCCTTGTTGAAGCAGCATCCGGAAGTGACCTCGTGGGCCGATTTCTTCCAGGCCCAGCGTCAGCATCAAGTGGCTATGTAGTCCCGCCAAATCGAAACGGAGCCCGCGCAAGCGGGCTCAGTTTCGTTTCAGGACGGATATTTCCGTCCGGAGCGATAGCGGATACGCCTAAGTATCAGGCGGTGGCGCGCACCGTGCCCGCGAGCTGATCGCCGACGACACGCAGCGCGTCGAGGTCGGACACCTCGAACGGCAGCGCGGTGACCGAGACGATCGGCACTCGCGGATGCGCGCCCGTGAACCGATGCAGCAGGTGCTGTTCCCGTTTGTCGGTGGCGACTCGGCGGGCGTGCACCCGCAACACCGCCGCGGTCAGCGGATCGGAGTCCGCCACCTGGTCGGCGGCGGTGAGGGCGTGATCGGCCGACAGCGAGCTCAGCACCGGATGGGTGCGGTTGAGCACCAGCCCCGCCAGCGGCATGCGCTCGGTGGAGAGGCGGTCGACGAAGAACGAGGCTTCCCGCAGCGCGTCCGGTTCCGGCGCCGCCACCACCAGGAAGTGTGTGCCCGGCTTGGACAGCATCGCGAAGGTTCGCTCGGCGCGCTCCTGGAAGCCGCCGAACAGCGACTCCAAGGACTGCAGGAAATTCGACGCGTCCTTGAGCATCTGCCCTCCGACGACGGTGGACACCCCGCGTACCGCCAGGCTCATCGCGCCGGTCACGAGCCGGGTCACGCCGCGGCCGGGCGCCATGATGACGCGGATCATGCGGCCGTTGAGGAAGTTGCCCAGCCGCTTGGGTGCGTCGAGGAAGTCGAGGGCATTGCGCGAAGGCGGGGTATCGACCACGATGAGGTCCCACTCGCCCCGGTGGGCCAGCTGGCCCAGCTTCTCCATCGCCATGTACTCCTGCGTCCCGCCGAAGGAAGAGGCGACCGTCTGATAGAAGGGGTTGGCGAAGATCTGCTGCGCTTTCTCCGCGCTGGTGTGCTCGAGCACCATGTCGTCGAACGTGCGACGCATATTGAGCATCATCGCGTACAGCTCGCCCTTGGCCTCGGGACCCAGCGCCACCCGCTGCGGATTGTTGCCGAGGTCGGCGACGCCGAGTGACTGAGCCAGCCTGCGCGCGGGGTCGATGGTCAGCACCACGACCTTGCGGCCCTGCTCGGCGGCGCGCAGCGCGATGGCGGCGGCGGTGGTCGTCTTGCCGACGCCGCCGGAGCCGCAGCAGACCACTACGCGGGCGGACTGGTCGGCGATGATCCGCGATATGTCCAGCGGGGCAGCCGCGGGGTGGGTCGGCGTGCTCATCGGACTCCCTGGGCGGTGAGGTGTTCGGCTAGTTCGTACAGTCCGCCCAGGTCCATTCCGTCGGCGAGGGCGGGCAGGTAGAGCCGCGAGATATCGACCTTGGCCAATTCCTCGGCGCTGTCGTCCTGTGCTTGCAGCGTGGCCGAGTGTTCGATCGTTTCGGTGAGCAGGCCCTGGAAGTCGCTGTCGGGGAGCGTGATCCCGGCGGAGTCCAGGCCCGCGCGGATGGCGTCGGCGTCCAGATCACCGGTGGCGGCCCGGGCGCGCAGTTCGGGCGGGAGCTGGCCTTCGGCCGCCCGGTTCACGATCACGGTGCCGATGCGCAGGTCCGCGGCGGTGAGCTCGGCGACGGCGTCGGCGGTTTCCTGCACCGGCAGCGCCTCCAGCAGCGTGACCAGATGGATCATGGTCTGGTCCGAGTGCAGCAGCTGGGATACACCCTCGGCCTGCGAGGCGATCGGCCCGCCCTTGGCCACCTCCGCCATCGCTTTGGTGACGTCGAGGAAGCCGGCGATCCGGCCGGTGGGCGGTGCGTCGACCACGATCTCGTCATAGACCCGCTTGCCGGACTTGTCCACGCGAACCGCGCATTCCTTGATCTTGCCGGTGAGGATGACGTCGCGCAGACCGGGCGCGATCGTGGTGACGAACTCGATGGCGCCCATCCTGCGCATCGCGCGGCCGGCGAAGCCGAGGTTGTAGAACATGTCGAGGTATTCGAGGAAGGCGTGCTCGATGTCCAACGCCAGCGCGACCACCTCGCCGCCGCCGTCGGCCGTGGCGATCCGTGTCTCGGTCGGCGGCAGCGGCGGCAGGTCGAACAGCTGCGCGATCGATTGCCTGCTCTCCACCTCGACCAGCAGCACCCGGCGCCCGCCCGCGGCGAGCGCGAGGGCCAGCGCCGCGGCGACCGTCGACTTGCCGGTGCCTCCCTTGCCGGAGACATAGTGCAAGCGGGCCTGTTCAGCGCGCTTCGGCCACCTTGTGTCCGATCCCGGCTCCGCCGAAAGCGGCACTGCTGTTGGTACTCCCACGCTCGCGAGCCTATAACTGGTCCGCGATCCCGGGGCACCGGCCGTACCAGACGGATGCGCGTCACACCGCGCGAAACCACGGCGCACCCCACCCGATGCGGTTGCGCCCTCGGCGTGCTGAGCGCATCTGAACTCGGGTTTTGGAGGGAGGAGGCTGTCTTGCGCCGTTGGCGACGTGGTTCGAATGTGCGGGCTGTCGCGTTCGAGGCGAGCGCCCTTTCCGGCCGTGCCCGCAACAACGGCGCACCCCGTCCGATGCGACTACGCACCTCACGCGCCCAGCGCACCTCGACCCCCAGTTTCGAGCGAAGCGAGACCGAGCATCCGCCGTTCGCGGCCCGAGCCACAAGGGGGCCGCGAACACCCAGCGCCGCAGGCGCTGGAAAACCAACACAGCCGCGAACACGCCGCGACGAAGTCGCGGCAATTAAACACAGCTACGCTCTCGCACATGAGTGAGACGAGTGATACGACCGTGTGGGAGTACGCCACCGTGCCGCTGCTGACGCACGCGACGAAGCAGATTCTCGACCAGTGGGGAGCCGACGGCTGGGAGCTGGTCTCCGTGCTGCCCGGCCCGACCGGCGAGCAGCACGTCGCCTATCTCAAGCGGCGCAAGTAGAAGGAGGGCGACGTAGTGACCCAGTGGGAGAAGAACCTCGCCGAGCTCGGAATCACACTGCCCCCGGTCGTGCCCCCGGTCGCGGCCTACGTTCCCGCGATCCGCACCGGGTCGTTCGTCTACACCTCCGGTCAGCTGCCGTTCGTGGACGGTGAGTTGTCCGCGGTCGGCAAGGTCGGCGCGGAGGTCTCCGTCGAGGAGGCCAAGGAGGCTGCCCGGCTGTGTGCGCTGAACGCGCTGGCCGCGGTGCACGATCTGGTCGGGCTCGACGCGGTGGTGCGGATCGTGAAGGTGGTCGGGTTCGTCGCCTCGGCACCGGGATTCGGTGATCAGCCGGTGGTGATCAACGGCGCGTCGGAGTTCCTCGGCCGGGTCTTCGGTGACGCGGGCAAGCACGCGCGCTCGGCTGTCGGCGTCTCCGAACTTCCCCGGAATACGCCCGTCGAAGTCGAACTGATCGCCGAGGTGCGCTAGACCGGAACTGTCGGCTCCGTTTCTATCCGAGGTTTGCGATGACGTTGACACACCCCGCCTACGGGCAGCTCCGGCAGGTCACCGAGACGGCGGCGGTGCTGCTCGCCGACAATCCGGGACAGATGACCTTGGAGGGAACCAACACTTGGATCCTGCGCGCGCCGGGAGCAGCGGACTGTGTGGTGGTGGACCCGGGGCCGAAGGACAAGGCGCATACGGCCGCGATCGCCGAGGCCACCGGCGGCCGGATCGCTCTCACCTTGATCACCCACCGCCATCACGATCACACCGGGGGCATCGATCGGCTGGTCGAGCAGACCGGGACGCCGGTGCGCGCCAAGGAGGCCGGCTTCCTGCGCGGTGCGGACGCCCCGCTGGCCGACGGCGAGGTGATCGAGGCTGCGGGCCTGCGGATCACCGTGCTGGACACGCCGGGTCATACCGGTGACTCGCTGAGTTTCGTCCTCGACGACGCGGTGCTGACCGGCGACACCATCCTCGGTGCGGGCACCACTGTGCTGGATTCCAGCGACGGCACGCTGGCCGACTACCTCTCCTCGCTGGACCGGCTGGTGGAGGTCGGCAAGGGAAAGGCGCTGCTGCCCGCGCACGGCCCGGATCACCCGGATCTGGAGCCGGTCGCCCGTTACTACATCGCGCATCGGCACGAGCGCCTCGATCAGGTGCGCGAGGCGTTGCGGGCGCTCGGCCCGGACGCGGGCGCGATGTCGGTCGTGCGCCGCGTGTACGCCGATGTGGACAAGCGGCTGTGGCCCGCGGCGCGCAGTTCGGTGCAGGCGCAGCTGGACTATCTGCGCGTGCACGGTTAGCCGGAACGCCGGGTTCAGTGGAGCGCTGAACCCGGCGTTCTGCCGTATGAGAGGTTACCGGGCGCGGCGGGCCAGGCGCTCGGAGTCGGAGATGAGCACGCTCTTGCCCTCCAGCCGCAGCCAGCCGCGATGCGCGAAGTCGGCGAGGGCCTTGTTCACGGTCTCGCGGGAGGCGCCGACCAGCTGGGCGATCTCCTCCTGGGTCAGGTCGTGGGTGACCCGCAGCGCGCCCGCCTCCTGGGTGCCGAAGCGCTGGGCGAGTTGCAGCAGCGCCTTGGCGACCCGGCCGGGGACGTCGGTGAAGATCAGGTCGGCCAGGTTGTTGTTGGTCCGGCGCAAGCGGCGGGCGAGAACGCGCAGCAACTGCTCGGCGATCTCCGGCCGCTGGTCGATCCAGGTCTTGAGGGCGTCGCGGTCCATCGTCACCGCACGCACCTCGGTCACCGTGGTAGCGGTGGAGGTGCGCGGACCCGGGTCGAAGATCGACAGCTCGCCGAACATGTCGGACGGGCCCATGATGGTCAGCAGATTCTCGCGGCCGTCGGGCGAGCGGCGTCCGATCTTCACCTTGCCGGACGTGATGATGTACAGCCGGTCGCCCGGCTCACCCTCGTTGAAGATGACGTGACCGCGCGGGAAATCCACCGGCTGAAGTTGTTTGGCGAGGGCGGCCACCGCAGTGGGCTCGACGCCCTGGAAGATGCCTGCTCTGGCGAGGGCCTCGTCCACGAATGTGCTCCTTATGGGAAATGGCTCTGTACCGGACCGAAGCGACTCGGCCAACAGCGCAGTCTACGCGGCGTCACTACAGCGTAGTGACGGACACCACGTAACGGGTGGATTGCGCGGCGCTCGCGCCGGGTCAGCTCGCGCGGGCCACGTCCATCTCCTCGCCGCGAGAGCGGCGCCTGCGCATCCGGGCCACGGCAGCGGGCAGACCGAGCTTCGTCAGCTCTTTCACCTCGGCGTTACTTGCCTTGTCCAGGTACTGCTGAACCTCTTCGTCGGGTTCGAGAAGCTTGCGGAGCCGATTCTCGACCCGCTCCATGCCCAGTGCGAACAGCATCAGCACCACTGGGAAGAGCACCACAGCGAGTCCTTGCATGACGAGCAGTAAACACCGTCGAGGTCTCAGATGGAACACGGCAACTGAACTGGAAGGGCAACGTTGTCTGCCGGTTCCGTATGGTGGACGCGTGCGCGTCTCCCCCTCCACCGCCTCCGGGAACGGGCTTCCGCCCGGCTCCGAGCCCTCTGAAACGCCGCAGACCGCCGCCGCGGCTCCGCAACGGAAAACCAGGGCGCGACAGGCGGAAACCCGGCTCGGGCTGGTCCGCCGTGCGCGCCGGATGAACCGGGAACTGGCGACCGCCTTCCCCGACGCGCACTGTGAGCTGGATTTCACCACACCGCTCGAATTGGCGGTGGCGACAATACTTTCGGCGCAGTGCACCGACGAGCGGGTGAATCTCACCACGCCTGCTCTGTTCGCCCGGTACCCGGACGCCCGCGCCTATGCCGAGGCAAACCGCGCGGAGCTGGAGGAATACATCCGGCCGACCGGCTTCTTCCGGAACAAAGCATCCTCGCTGATCGGGCTCGGCCAGGCGTTGCTGGAACGTCACGACGGTGAGTTGCCTCACACCCTGACCGAACTCGTGCAATTGCCCGGCATCGGGCGCAAGACCGCCAACGTCATCCTCGGCAACGCGTTCGGCGTGCCCGGCATCACGGTCGACACCCATTTCGGCCGTCTGGTGCGCCGCTGGGGCTGGACCGACGAGGAAGACCCGGTCAAGGTCGAGCACATCGTCGGCGCGCTGATCGAGCGCAAGGAATGGACGATGCTCTCGCACCGGGTGATCTTCCACGGACGGCGCGTCTGCCATTCCCGCAAGCCCGCGTGCGGCGCGTGCGTCCTGGTCAAAGACTGCCCGTCGTTCGGGATCGGGCCCACCGATCCGGAGGCGGCGGCCAAGCTGGTGAAGGGGCCGGAGCGGGACCACCTGCTCGAGCTGGTGGGCCGGTGAGTTCGGAGCCCTCGGGCCGAAGGAGTGCGGGAAATGCGTGGCGCTGGGCGCTTGCCGGTCTGATCGTGGTGGTGGCGCTGGCCGTCGCGGTGTGGCCGCGCGGGGAGGACGAGCCGCAGGCGCCGCGGTCTTCTCCCATCGCCTCCGGTGTTTCCGATGACCTGCGCGCTGCCGCACGTTTGCCGGATTGCCCGGCCGGCGCCGCGAACGGGAACGGCCCGCTGGCCGGGATAACCGTGGAATGCCTGGCGAACGGCCGTTCGGTGGATCTGGCCGCCGCGCTGGCGGGCAAACCCGCCCTGCTGAACCTGTGGGCCTACTGGTGCGCACCGTGCGCCCAGGAGTTGCCGTATTTGCAGCAATACGCCCAACGCGCCGGGAACGCGATTACCGTGCTGACCGTGCACAGCGACCCTGATGAAGCCAAAGCACTGTCCCGGCTGCGTGGACTGGATGTGCGGTTGCCCGGCGTGCTCGACGCCGACGCGCGAGTGCGCGCGGCGGTCGGCGCCCCGGCGGTGCTGCCGATCTCGGTGCTGGTGCGCGCCGACGGCTCGATCGCCGATGTCGTGGTGCGAGCATTCGACGGGGTGGATGACATCGCGGATACCGTCGCGGGCAAGCTCGGAGTGGCCGAGTGACAATGCGGGTGGATGATTCGATGGTGGAGGTGACGGTGCGGGCGTGCACGCGGGTCGGTGGGCGAATGCGCGGGGGAGGTGCGCGATGACCATCGAGATGCCGCCCGACATCCCGGGTTGGCTGACCCGCTCGGCCGAACCGGCCACCGACAGCGCCGACACCCTGACCAGGGCGCGTGCGTTGCGGCGCGCCATGACCGTGACCTCCAAGCCGCGGCAAGCGGCGGTGCTCGTGCTGTTCGGCGGCTCACCTCAGCCGGATCCGGCTGCGCCCGGCGGACTGCCCGCCGACGCGGAGGTGCTGCTGACCCAGCGTGCCTCCACCATGCGCCAGCATCGTGGCCAAGTGGCTTTCCCCGGCGGCGCGATGGATCCGGGCGACGCCGGTCCGATCGATACCGCGCTGCGGGAGGCGTGCGAAGAGACCGGCCTCGATCGTTCCGGCGTGGAACCGTTCGCGGTGCTGCCGGAAATGTTCGTGCCGGTGTCCCGTTTCGACGTGACGCCGGTTCTCGCGTACTGGCGCACGCCCGGCGCGGTGCGGGTAGTCGACGAGAGCGAGACCGAGCGGGTCGTGCGCGTACCGCTCGCGCAGCTGCTGGATCCGGCCAACCGCTTCGTGGTCCGCAGTCACCTGGGGTATCAGAGCCCGGCGTTCCAAGTGGACGGGATGTTGGTCTGGGGCCTCACCGCAGGCATTCTCGCCGGGATCAGCAAGGCCTCCGGCTGGGATCGCGAGTGGGATCACGAAGACGTCCGTGACCTGGAGACCGCGCTCGCCGCCGTGGGGATGACGTTATGAGCTCGTCGGCCTGGCTCGACATCGCCGTCGTGCTACTGGCGCTGCTGGCCGCCTCCTCCGGGTGGCGGCAGGGCGCGGTGGCCTCCGCGCTGGCCTTCCTCGGCGTGGTGCTCGGCGCGGTCGCGGGCATCCTGATCGCGCCGCACATCCTGGTGCACGTCGACGAGGGCCGCACCCGGGTGCTCACCGGCGTGCTGCTCATCGTGATGCTGGTGATCGTCGGCGAAGTCGCGGGCATGGTGCTGGGGCGCGCCGCCCGCAGCGGCATGCGTCATCCGTTCACGCGGAGTGTGGACAGTGCGGTGGGCGCGGTGTTGCAGGCGGTCGCCGTGCTGGTCACCGCGTGGCTGCTGGCGCTGCCGCTGGCCACCTCCTCGCAGCCGGCCATCGCGACCGCGATCAACGGCTCACGGGTGCTCGCCGACGTCAACGACGTCGCGCCGAACTGGCTACGCAAGCTGCCCAACGAGTTCTCCAAACTGCTGAACACCTCCGGCCTGCCGGACGTGATCGGGCCGTTCGGGCGGGCGCCGATCGCGGCCGTGGAGCCTCCGGATGCGAGCGTGCTGGCCAGCCCGGTCGCCGCCTCGTTGCAACAGAGTGTGCTGCGCATCCGCGGTGTCGCGCCGAGTTGCCAGCGTGCGCTGGAGGGCTCGGGTTTCGTGATCGCGCCGGAGCGCGTGATGACCAACGCCCACGTCGTAGCGGGCACAACGAGCGTCGATGTGGACACGGCCAGCGGTTCGCTGCCTGCCTCGGTGGTGCTCTTCGACCCGTTCACGGATGTCGCGGTGCTCGCGGTGCCCGGACTCACCGCTCCGGTCGTTCCGCAGGCGCCGGCGCCTGCCCGTACCGGTGAGAGCGCCATCGTGCTCGGCTACCCGGGGGGCGGCCGGTACACCGCGAGCGCGGCTCGCATACGCGAGACCCTGGATCTGACCGGACCCAACATCTATCGTGACGGCACGGTGAAGCGTGAGGTGTACACGGTGCGCGGGCTCGTCCAAGCGGGCAATTCCGGTGGGCCACTGGTGGATACCCAGGGGCAGGTACTCGGAGTGGTCTTCGGTGCGGCGGTGACCGACAACGACACCGGTTATGTCCTCACGCTCAACGAAGTCCGTTCCGAACTCGCCGCCTCGCAGCGTTCCGACGCTCCGGTGGCCACAGGAGCGTGCGTACTCAGCTGATCCGGCGCGTGCTTGTCGGGAACAGCGCGACGCCCCGGTCACGCGACTGCGTGGCCGGGGCACTCAGGCGAGCAGCTTGGACAGTTCCTTCGTCACGGCGTCCGGGTTCTCCTGGTGTGCGAAGTGCCCGGCCGCCGGGATGCCGGCCAGCCGCCGTTCCGGCGACAGATGCGGGTCGCGGCGAAAGGTCCCCGGCAGCACGTAGGGGTCCAGTTCGCCGCGCATGGCCAGTACCGGGATGTGCACGGGTTCGCGCATGGTCGCCATGAACCGGCGACCGTCCGGGCGCCACTGACTGCGGAAGGCCCAGCGCTGGTACTCCAGCGCACAATGCGCGGCGCCGGGGATCCGGATCGCCGAACGCATCCGCTGTGCGGTGTCGACGAATTCGGCGGTGCCCGCCCATCCCGCGCTCACCCGCCGGCGCAACAGCCGTTCGACTTCGAAGCCGTCGGCGGTAGTCAGCAAGTGCTCGCCGTACCAGGGGGGCTGGTAGCGGAGGAAGTTCGGCAGCCAGGCCGCGCGCTGGCGGCGGTTGCGCAGCACGGAACTCTTCAGCGCCGACGGATGCGGCGAGCCGACCAGGGCGATGGAACGAACCAGTCGTGGATGCAGCACCGCGGTGGTCCAGCAGACCAGTCCGCCTTCGGCGTGCCCCGCCAGCGTCGCCTCGGTGTAGCCGAGCGCCCGGATGAGCCCGGCGACGTCACCGGCGAGCGTCCAGCCGTCGTAACCGCGCGGCGGCTTGTCGCTGTCGCCGTAGCCGCGCAGGTCGACAGCCACGGCGCGGTAGCCGAGTTCGGCCAGGCCGGTCAGTTGGTGCCGCCAGGACCACCAGAAGTCCGCGAAGCCGTGCAGCAGCACGACCAGCGGCGCATCGGACCGCTCCGGCGCCGCGTCCACGACGTGGAATCGAATGCCGTTGGCGTGCACGTCCCGATGTGTCCACGGTCCGTCGTAACGGACGCTGGACGGATCCGGAAGCAAGTTCGCCGACACGCCGATCGAGCCTAGTAGCCGCCGTACCGGCGCGCGCAGGCGCGCCTAGGAAGCCGGCTTCTGCAGCGCGGGACGGTCCTCGTGCGCGGCCGGGCCCAAGCCGTGCGGCAGTACCGTGCGCGCCTGCTTGAGCGAGTCGATCGTCTTCTCCGGCGCGCGCAGTTTCTTCACTCGCCGGTAGCCGAGGAACGCCAGCACCGCGGTGGCCACGACCATCAGCAGGAAGACGATCAGGAAGGCGGCCCAGCGGGCCAGCCACACGTCGAGCAGTTCGCCGAGGAAGAAGAAAAAGAAGAAGGTGCTGAACAGCAGCACGGTGAGCGCGAGGATGAAGTAGACGCTGCCCTGCAGGCCCTTCTTGATCTCCCCGGTGACCTCGGCCTTGGCCAGTTCGACCTCGGCGCGGACCAGGGTGGACATCTGCTCGGCGGCGTCGCGGACCAGGGTCCCGAAGCTCGCCGAGCCGAGCGGATCGGCGTCCGTGAGGGGAATGGAGGTGACCGTACGACCGCGCTCCGCGTCGCTCCCGTTACCGCCGTGGTTGAAACTCACTTGGTCGACCCTTCTCCCTGTCCCGGCACTGCTTCAACTCCCGTTCGATCGGCGGCGCTCCCGGTGCCCTCCGTGGTCACGCAGGCTACCGCCTCCGGGCGGATCGCTCGCGCCGCCATGTTGTTCACGTTCTAGCGCACGGGCGTCCCGCCGAGCCTGGTGGACACGCCCACGCCGCAACAGTAGCGCCGAACCGGCGAGCGACGCCGCCATTGATGTGACCAACACGGCGGCCTTCGCCAACTCGACGGCCGACCCGTCCGCGACATCGGCGAGCGCGAGTTCCGCCACGAGAAGGCTAACCGTGAAGCCGATCGCGCCGAGCACCGACAGGGCGAACATGTCCCGCCAGCCGAGTTCGCTCGGGCGCGTCGCCACGCCCAACCGGATTGCCACCCAGCTCATCCCGAAAATGCCGAGAGGTTTGCCCACCAGGAGGCCGAGAATCACGGCGAGCGCGAGCCGGTCGGTGGCCAACTCGCCGAACACTGTGAGATTCAACGGAACTCCGGCGGCGAACAGGGCGAACAGCGGGACGCACAATCCGGCGGAGACCGGCTGGAAAAGGTGCTCGAGCCGGGTGGCGGGCGCGTCTCGCTCACCGGGATCCGGGCGCACCCGGGTGAGCAGGCCGAGCGCGACGCCGGCCAGGGTGGGATGGATGCCTGCTTCGTGCAGCGCGTACCAGGACAGCAACGCCAGCGGGACGTACAGCAACGGCGTGCCGATGCGCGCGCGTTGCCCCAGCGCCCACCCGGCGAAGCACGCCGCGGCTACGAGCAACCACAGCAGCGACACCCCCGCCGTGAACAACACCGCGATCAGGACGATCGCCATGAGGTCGTCGACCACGGCGAGACTGAGCAGGAAGACGCGCGCGCCCGTGGGGATGCGCGAACCGGTCATGGCGAGCACGGCGAGCGCGAACGCGATGTCGGTGGCGACGGGGATGGCCCAGCCGCGCTCCATGCCGGGCAGGCCGAAGCCGACGATCGCCGCGATCAGCGCGGGGGTTACCACGCCACCGATCGCAGCGATGACCGGCAACGTGGCGCGTCTGCGATCGGCGAGTTCGCCGACCACCAGCTCGCGTTTGAGTTCCAGACCGGCGACGAAGAAGAACACCGCGAGCAGACCGTCCGCGGTCCAGTCCGCCAGGGTCAGTTCCAGGTGCAGCGGCGGGATGGCGACGACCGTCTCGGTCATCGTCAGATAGCTCGCGCCCCACGGCGAGTTCACCCAGAGCAACGCGATCGCCGCCGCGATCAGAAGCAATGCGCCGCCGACGGTTTCCGTGCGGAGGTAGCGGGACAGTTCCGAGCGCACTTGCGTGATCACGGGAAACCTTTCGGGCGGCGTGCGGGCACTGCGGCGGCACACCCACCGGAGCCGGCTCAACGGGTACACGGCCGCGCGCCGACCAGACTTCCCGGCACACCTCACGCAATCTTAACGGGTGCGGCCGATGACGGAGCCCGTCACCGGCCGCGTCCGGCGCTGCGGGTCAGCCCTTGCCCGCCCGGATCGCCTCGAAGACGCTCGGGTCGACGAGGGTGGAGGTGTCGCCGAGTTCGCGTCCTTCGGCGACGTCGCGCAGGAGGCGGCGCATGATTTTGCCGCTGCGGGTTTTGGGG